>NZ_VLNR01000011.1 GCF_007489275.1 Aquimarina algiphila | reverse complement strand
CTCGGGAATTTCAGGAGCCTTAGCTAAGGGAGAAATTTACAAACCGACAAATGATGGAGTTGTAATTTACTTCAAAACCGAAAACATTGACAAGACCTTAAAAATAGTAATTGAAAATGGTGGACAAATGTTGTATCCCAAAACATCAAACGAGGAATTAGGTTTTGTCGCTGAATTTGAAGACAGTGAAGGAAATAGAATTGCCTTGCATCAATCATCAAATTAACCTGAGAAGAAAAAATAACCGCTAACACGGTGTATAAAACATAGCTTGTAAGTGCTATCAAAACGTTTGTATTTACTTGCAAAGACCACCAAATTTTTAAATTTGGCCTTTACAATAAAAAAGATAAAACAAAAATAAAAAATTGACTCAGTGTTTAATTGAAAGTTCACTATTTTTAATTACTGGACTAATCATAGCCGAGACGTTGAGTATCACTACCTAAATGGGGGTAGATAAAAATTAAACCTGAAAATGAAAGACATTTTCTTTAACGGAGATAAAATGACTAAGTAAAAGTTAGTTAATATTTACATGAAATTATGAAGCGAAGAAAATTTTTCAAAAACACAGTTAAAGGAGCATTAGGCGCAAGTATAATTCCATTAACTAGCTTTTCGGATATATCTGCTCAATCATCAAACAATATAAATAATACAGAAGCAGAAAAACCTTATAGAAATACCGACCCTAAACAATGGCATCAAATGGGTACTGGCAAAAAACCTAGACCTGATCGACGTAAAACGCTAACTTATGATGTTGCTGTTATTGGTGGAGGAGCTGCAGGTATGTGTGCAGCTATTTCGGCTGCAAGAAATGGTGCTAAAGTTGTATTAGTACAAGATCGCCCAGTTTTAGGAGGTAATTCTTCAAGTGAAATTCGCGTACATTTAAACGGCGTTAATCATTTAAAAAATGGTCTACCTGAACGAGAAACAGGCATTATTGAAGAAATTTTATTACATAATCGTTTTCATAACCCACAAGATGCGTATCCCGTTTGGGATCATATTTTGTATGATTTCATTACTCGAGAAAAAAATCTGGATGTAAAACTCAATACCTCTGCAATAAGAGCTATTATGTCAGATGATGGTAAAATAAAAGCTGCCTATTGTTGGCAATCGACAACAGAAACAGAATTTACTATTGAAGCTGATTTATTTATTGACTGTTCTGGTGATGGTTTATTAGGAGCTACTGCAGGAGCCTTGTATCGAACTGGTAGAGAAGCATCTTCAGAATTTAATGAAAAATATGCTCCTGAAAAAGAAGATGGTTGGCAGATGGGTTCTACTGTTCTTCTTGGGTCAAAAGATATGGGACGTCCAATGCCTTTTGAAGCGCCACATTTTACAATAAAATATGATGCTGAAAAATCTCATAAAGGAAGACAATTAAAACCATTCGAATTAGGTTTTTGGTGGGTCGAATTAGGGAGCGATAATGATATTATCGGCGAATTTGAGGATAATAAACATAAACTCTTAGGTTATGCTTATGGAGTTTGGGATTACATGAAGAATTCAGGTGATTTTCCAGAAACCGAAAATTACGCTTTAGATTGGGTTTCTTCTTTACCTGGTAAACGTGAGAGTCGCCGATTTATTGGTGATTATATTCTTTGTGAACCTGATATGTTAGGTAATAAACAATTTTCAGATGCAGTAGCATTTGGAGGATGGTCATTAGATGAACACAACCCAGGTGGTATTGAAAATTTAAGTGAACCACCAAGTTATTTTCATCAATATTTTGAAGAACCGTATCAAATTCCTTTTCGTTCATTATATTCTAAAAATGTACCTAACCTCTTATTTGCAGGTCGAAATATTAGCCAAACACATATTGCCCTGTCTTCTTCTCGTATTATGGCAACATGTGCCTTAGAAGGGCAAGCAGTTGGAACAGCTGCTGCTTTATGTGCGAAAAAAAATGTGTTACCTCGTGAGTTAGGTCAAAAAAATATTACAGAATTACAAGAACAATTACTAAGAGATGATGCCTTTATTCCTTATAGGCCTGCAAACGATAAAAACAATCTGGTTAAAAAAGCAAAATTAATATTTGCGTCAAGCACATCTTCGGGTGATCCTAAATTATTAAATGATGGATGGTCACGAGATTATAATGGAAAGGATCATCATTGGCAATCTGAAGGCTTACCAGCACAAGTACAAATCGAATGGGATGAACGCCAGAGTATTTCTAAAATTGAAATCAAATGTGACACCAATGTTAAACGCAATATAATGCTACGTAGAGATAGTTTGGAAAATGATGTTTACACCACCCAAATTCCCAAAGAATTACTAAAATCATTAGATGCTGAAGCACGTGTAAATGGAAAGTGGATAAAAGTTGGAACAATTGAAAAAAATAGAACTCGATTAATTAAGTTCTATTTTGAAAAAATTGAAACTTCAGCTATTCGTATTAATTTAAAAGAGACCTATGGAAATAAAAATTGTAGGTTATTTGAAGCTAGATGTTACAGCTAAAAATTTTTAAGATGATAACGTTTTTTAACATACTAGTTGTAATCAACTTATGTTTTAATTTGAGTGCATCTTCTACTAATGAAATAAAACATCAAATTAAAGTCATACATAAAGGTATTAGTTTAACAGAACATACTGAATGTATATTAGTAGAATTACAAGATGAAGAAGGTAAACCACAAGAATTTTATATGGATGTTGAATCGGTGGTTTGTGGAGATAAGCAATGTCGAGTAGATTTAGTACGGATTTATTGGGATAAATTTGGGCGTTATGATAGGCTTGAATTACCCGAAGGGATAGAATTGGAAAAGGCAGGAGGTGAATTTTTTTCAGCTATTGATTATGATAAATTAAACACAATTTTAAAAGATAAAAATTCTCCTTTACAGGATGTTTATAAAAGTGAAATTGTAGGAACAATTGCTAGTGAAGGTATAGATGCAATGACAGGTGCAACTATTTTGGTAGAAAGATCAGCTTATGTCCAAGGTGCAGTCTGGACTTGTTACTCGCTTTGGCATTGGGCACATAGTGAAGCCAAAAAAATTATTCGCAATATCACAGGTGATGCCTATTCCATTTCAGAATTACAATATCTTTTACAGCAAAATAATCATCAACACTTTGCAATCGAGCAGTTGACAAGGCGAAAGGATTTTTCAAAAAGAACAAATGAATTGATGCTAAGAGCCATTGAAGTAAATACAGAATTATTAAAACCTAGTTTACCTTATTGGGAAAATGCTCCAAAATTGATTTATCTCAATGCAATGCAGCAATTAATTCCTCATGCTAACAAAACCAATCGCTTGTTATGTTTCAATGCAATATTACAAACCTCTCAAAATCCATCTCCTGATTTTTTTAACGAATTAAACCTACCAGTTCATAAATTGACTTATCAGGAAATTGATTTGTTTTTAAGAATTTTAATAGAAAAAAACGGAATAACACAAGAAGGAATTTCTCAGTTATTTGCTCTCTTGTATAGTAATGATTTTTTGATTGCCCGGCGGGTATTTTGGTTTTTAAAGGAACAAAAGTTATCTAAATTACAGGAACATCAAATAAATAAATTTCACCAAAAGTGGAAAGATAAACTTTGAAAATTTTTGATAATTTTAAAGTTAAAAAGAAAACGACACTCAATAATTTTTGCCTTATTTTTCAGTTTTTGTAATATGAACAATGAACCAGTTTACACGAAACTGCAAACGGATATTTACGAAATAAACAACCAATATTTTTACAGAGAAAAAGTCCATACATATTTGATTGAATTAAAGGACAAAGTATTACTATTTGACATCCCTGCATATTCTGAGGAGATCGAAAAATTTATACTTTCTTTTGATAAGCCAGTTTTTGCGATTATTTCACATGGCTCATGTGGAATATCAGATGGTACCGAATGGCAAGAAAAAATCGGACTAAAGATTTACGCACATAAAGCAGACATAAATCATCCTTGGTTGAAAATGAAGCCTAACGTATTTTTTACAGAAATGCCGGATTTTGCGGAAAATATAGAGGTAATATATACTCCAGGACACAGTGCTGGAGCGATATGTGTATTGGAAAAAAATACAAAAACTTTATTTTCAGGCGACACTTTTTACGGTAATAAAAAAGGCGAAATAATAGATTTTAGCCAAGAAAGTCAATCTGATTATGAAAATTTGGATGACAGAATGGCAAGTTGTAGAAAATTATTAGAATATGATTTTATGACTGTTTACCCCTTTCATTATGAAATAATTATTGGAAACGGAAAGGAAAGACTAAGTGAATATATGAAAAACAAATAGATGAAAACATATAACATCAAATATGTAATCATAGCTGATTATTGATTAATCGATTGGTTCTTGTATATTTATGAGGAAGCAGTAATTTTAAAGCTGAATAAAGTATAAAATCTGCGCAGAAGTATCCAAAGTTAGGTAACAATTTACCTCACTACGATACATATATTAAAAGTTGTAAGTCATTTAAACAAAAAAAATGAACATAAAATATATTTTTGGATCGATATTAGCGATTCCACTTTTACCATTAATGTATCTTCAAGGTAAAAAAATAAAGACGAGCGTCCCAAAATTACCTGAAGCAAAAGGGATTAATGGCTTATCTTCTGCTTCTTCTGAAAAAACACTCCGAATGCTAACTATTGGAGAAAGCACTATTGCAGGTGTAGGTGTTAGTACCCACCAAGAAGGTTTTACAGGATCTTTGGCGAATGAATTGGCAAATGAACTTAAAACAAATATTGATTGGAAAGTTTATGCAAAAAGTGGATATACTGCAAAAAGAGTAAAAGAAAAAATTATTAACCTTATTACCGAAAAATCAATTGACTTCATTGTAATTGGTCTTGGAGGGAATGATGCCTTTGAATTAAACACTCCGAAAAAATGGAATAGAGATGTTCGAGAACTTATTAAAAGCATAAGGCATAAATTTAAAGGAGTTCCCATTGTATTTATAAATATGCCTCCAATTAAAGAATTTCCAGCGTTTACTTCTCTAATAAAATTTACAATAGGAAATCTAGTTAATATTCTTGGAAAAGAATTAGAAACTATAGTGAAAGATTTTGAGCAAGTATACTATTATGCGCGCGAGATTAATTGTGTAGATCTTATCGAAAGGCTTAATCTCAAAATAGAACCGGCTGATTTTTTTAGTGATGGAGTTCATCCATCAAAAACAACATATCAAATTTGGGCGAAAGATGTTTCTAATTTTATAACTCAATCAAAGGAAATTAAAAACGCCTTACAACATCAAATATGAAATCAGAGCAATTTGTTTGGTCGAAAGGTCATTTCCTATTTACAATGGCGCTAGATTTTTATAAATTGAATAAAAAAAACATGCAGATAGATCGATGGGTTATGAGGTACTTACCTTACTTCGATTCATGTATTAAACGTTAGCAAATATTAAAAATGAAAATTTACTGTACACTAATTATCTTATTCATTTATATCAACGTTTTTTCTTCTAATAAACAAGTCATGGTTAGTAATGTGAAGGAGTTTTTTGAGGCATTGGATAATAATACTGAAATTATCGTTAAGTGTAAAGTACTTGATTTTACTTTAGAAAATTTAGAAAAAGAATTAAACATTGAGAATTTTTATGAGCATTGGACAGACGATGAGCCTTATAAATTAATACCAAAAAGCTATTTTTTGGCATCAGGAATAGTGTTAAATGGATATGAAAATTTAATTATTCGAAGTGTAGAACACACAGATATTATATCAAATAATGACTTTGACAATATTCTAAGTTTCAAAAACTGTAAAGAAATTATATTGGAGGGCTTTTCTATTTTTCATACACTTCCAACTTGTAATGGGGCGGTATTATCCGTTTTATTATCCAATAATATATCTATAAATAATTGTCATTTAAATGGGAGTGGTGGTATCGGAGCTACTTTGATAGGTACGAATAATGTAAAATTTAACAATGTTGAAATTTTCAATAACGTTTTTTATGCCATTTACACGGTAAATTCCACTAAAATAAAGTTTAAAGATTGTGATATTTATGAAAATCACGATTGGGGTGAATCAGTTATTTATTCAGATATAAGTGATCTATTATTCCAGAATTGTAGAATAGAGAATAATCAGTCAAAGAACTTGATTTATTCTTTTTTGGGCATGCCTCTATATGTCAATTTTAAAAACTGTGACATTGAAGAAAATGCATTTAATTTTGATCTTCAAAGCTATATTGACAACCGTACTAATGAAAAGTCTAAAAAAGGGAAACGTAAAACGATATTAAAATTATTTATGGGGTTTTTACAGGAAGAATTAGGTAGCGACCATGATAATCGCAATAATGAATTCGTAAGTTTCTTTACTAAGGATTATAAAATTAAATATGAGAATCAAACAGGGCTGTCTGATTTTCTTTCATTTTACTATGGTTTGAAGAAAAAAGAGGTTCAAATAAATAATTTTAATCTTATAGACGATGATAAAGTCATTGTAAATAGAGGTACTAAAAATCAAGAAATATGGGATTTTTATTTCAATTCGAAAAACAAAGTGAAGGAGATCAAAGTAAAATTTACATTTGCTAACAAAATGTAAAAATGTATTAAAACACTATTACACGGGATGTTAGCTGCAAGCTAAAAAATAACAAAACGGACATAACAAAATTAAATAGAGTAAGAAAATTTGTAGATGGATAAAATTGGAATAATAACGGTAAGCGATAGAGCAAGTGCAGGGATTTATAAGGATGTTAGTGGAAAAGCAATTATTAATACACTAAACGATTATTTAATTTCGGAATGGGAAGAAGTATATCAAATAATCCCAGATGAACAAGAAATCATAGAAAAAACCATCATTAATATGGTTGATAATGATAATTGTTGCTTGGTTATTACAACTGGAGGTACAGGACCAGCTAAAAGAGATGTTACACCTGAAGCAACTACTGCGGTTTGTGACAGGATGATGCCGGGATTTGGAGAACTTATGAGAGCTGAATCTATGAAGTTTGTACCGACAGCTATTCTTTCTAGACAAACTGCTGGGCTTAGAGGTAGTAGTTTAATTATTAATTTACCTGGAAAACCAAAGTCAATTAGAGAATGTTTAGATGCTGTTTTTCCTGCTATCCCATATTGTATAGATCTTATGAATGGCCCATTTTTAAAATGCAATGAAAATGTAATAAAACCATTCAGGCCTAAAAAAAAATAAAAGCAAAATATTATATTTGGCTTAGTATCAAATCGAAACTTGGTACAGGTCTCCTGTCCTATGTTTCTTATACTCACCGTTACCTGCAAGCAAAACAAAAAATTATGGTAAAAAAAACATCTATAACATTTGTACTCTTTTTAATAGTTTTCACACAAGGATATTCGCAAAAAATTGAAACATTAAAACAGAAAATTGAGGATATTATAAATTCCAAAAATGCAATTGTTGGTGTCGCAATTAATGGGATGGAAATTAAAGATACTTTGAATATCAATGGTCAAAGACACTTTCCTATGCAAAGTGTGTTTAAGTTTCCAATTGCTTTGACAATTTTATCTGAAATAGATAAAGGCAATCTTTCTTTAGATCAAAAAATTGATATCAAGAAAAGTGAGTTATTGCCTGGCCTATGGAGTCCAATACGAAAAAAATATTCTGAAGGAGTCATACTTAGCATTGCAGAAATTATAAAATATACAGTTGCTTTAAGTGACAATGTAGGTTGTGATGTACTACTAAGACTTCTTGGAGAACCTCAAACTGTTGAAAATTATTTTTCTAGTCTCGGTTTTAAAGATTTTTCTGTTAAAATAAATGAAGAAACCATGCAAAATAATTGGGATTTACAGTTTTTAAATTGGACAACTCCAAAAGAAGCTAATAGGATCCTAACAACGTTTTATAAAAACAGTAATAGATTACTTACCCAAGAAAGTCATGACTTTGTGTGGAATGTAATGAAAGGAACCAAAACAGGCAAGAACAGATTAAGGGGACAATTGCCTAAAGAAACGATAGTAGCGCATAAAACGGGCTGGTCCGGAGCACATAAAGAAACAGGGGTAACTGCCGCTGTAAACAACATCGGAATTGTTTTTCTCCCCAATGGGAAATACTATACCATAAGTGTATTTATCACTGAATCAACAGAAAGTTTTGAAACTAACGAGAAAATGATATCAGATATCTCGAAAGCAACTTGGGATTACTTTATAAATAAATAATAGGTATTGATTATCTTAATCAAATTTTTGTAATACCAGAAGGTAATGTCTCGTATAAGAAACGTAGCGTAGGTGATAAGCGATACGTTTCTTATACGATATGTTGCCTGCAATTCGCCCAATCATATTCACCAATTATTTAATAAACACATTATCTTAATGTGACAAATAGACTCACATAGGATGATGAACGCACAGTAAGATTTTATTTCTTCATATTTTCCAATACTTTCCTCCATTCAGAAGCGTCATATATTAAATGGGATTCCTGAATTTTTCCATCTTCTACTCGAAACCACTCATTTCCGGTGTTGATCTCCAAGCCTTTAACTGAAGAATTGAAAATGTAATTTACAACTACCCAATTACCATTAACCGCTAATCTCTTAATTTCAACACCAGTAAGTACTAACGCTAATTCTTTAGAAAGCTCAATAAATTCAGCTTTAGAATTGATGTTCTCCATTGGATCTGTGAAATGGTAATTATCCGTTAATAAAGCAAATGAATCTGCAATTTTTGATGGGTCGTTAAAACCGCTTAAGAATTGTGTGACGATAGCTTCTTTTGTCATGACACTTTGAGTTTCCATTTATTTAAGTTTTAGATATTAATTATTATTTTCAATCATATTTTGCCAGTTATCTAATAGCTCTTTACATACTTTTGTGAACCTATATTTCATTAAAGGGTGTACTAGAATATTCTGTATCGGCTTTTTGTATTCAAACTCGAATATCATAGTTATTTCATTTTCATTCTTAGAAATTTCATCAACTATCCAAGTCCCTTTTAAAGCCTTTAGAGGATAAGGATAATCTGGTGTTTGAGTATCTACTATAAATGAATATTGCTTTTCATCTTCCCATAACGTACAGGTCTCAATCCAACTATCTTTGCCATGAGAGCAAGAACGAACCATACCTTTTTTTTCTCCAGAGATTACTTTTGAGCCATCAATATTTGGTGCTACTTCGTGATAGTTAGCCACATCAGATATTACTTCCCAAACTTTAGATATACTTCCTTTAACTTTTCTCTTAAATTTAAATACTTTTTGTCCTTTTTTACTCTGCTCATCTGCCCTAGCTAAGCCTTTTGCCTGACCAAGACCTAACACTAAAACTACTATCGCAACTAGTGCTACTATTATATTCCCATCTGTAGAGATGTTAAAAGGGTTGAATACTAATAAGATGACGCTGCCAATAACCCATAGTGCATCTTGTATTATTATCCATAACACTGGTAATGCTCTCTGTTTTTTAAGCTCTACTATAATAGTTAAAGCAAAAACTAGAAGTAGAATACCAAGTATGAAGAAAAATTTGCTGGGTTCTATATTAAATATTTGTTCAACATTTTCTTGAAAGACTAATAGTAATGTCCCATTTAATATTGAAAATACGGCATTTGCGGATAGGTGCCTTTGTAACTTGTTCATAATAGTTTTACTTGTTTTATGGTACAATGTTATAGTAAAAGTCAACAATATTATTGATACTTTGCGCCAATTTTATATATTCGTATTATGAAAATTTGCGCACCTTATTTACATAGCTTACTGGATTATGCAGACTATCAAAACCTAGATAGCTTAGTTTTAAAAAACCTTTTAGCTAATCCGAATATGGATTATAACAATCCTGAGGAAATGATTGATGCCAAAGAATATTTAGCTGTTTATGAAATGGTAATAGACGCTACAAAAAATGATTATAGCGGTTTAAACTTTGGTTGCTACCTAAACCTAGGTGCCTTAGGATTAGTATTGGAAATATCTTTAAATACTTCTAGTGTAAAACAAGGTGTTTTTATTCTTCAAAATTTCCTAGATAATAAGTTTCCTATAGTATCAGCTAGAGTTATTGAGGATTCACAACTTTATATTTTACAATTAGATAGCTCTGTTAAAGATTTAAAGCTTAGAAGACATCTTTTGGATATGGTGTTAAGTATTATTTATAGAGAGCTAAAACTAATGCTTCCACACTCTTTTATCCCAAAAATCAGACTACCATTTACTAATAAAAAACCTTATCTCGATTCCTTAAAAGTAGCAGTTACACATTATTCTAATTATCAAATAGTGTTACCATTAGAAGTTGTAAGCACAGAAATAAATAAAAATAAAGTAAAAGAAATAGAGCTTCTTTTACCAAAATTTATAGCAATGTTAAATAAGAACAAGGAAAATGAAAAGGTATTCGCGAATCAAATACGTAATATGACATTAAATATGTGCTCGCCAGAGATTCCAAATTTTGAGCAAGTCCAGAAACAATTCCCTTATAGCAAACGTACAATGCAACGTAAGTTGACAGATGAAGGTATGTCATTTAGAAGTATAGCAAATAAGATAAAAGAAGAACTGTCTAATTACCTAACTAATGAAAAACATTTAAAAACTAAGGATGTTGCTCATATTTTAGGTTATTCAGAATCAAGTGCCTATTTACATGCAGTGAAATCTTGGAAAACGAAAAAAAGCAGGTAGCAATGTATTAAAAAATGTAGGGCGTTTGTGCTAATCCGAAAGATTGTGTTTATTTGCAAAGCCACCAACCAATCTGAAACGTATCACTTATTACTTGCCCTACGTTTCTTATGCGATACATTGTATGTCATTCAAGAACAAATATTTAAAATGAATAAAACCGCGAAGAATATTTTAAAATATCTTATTGAAATAATCATTGTTGCATTTGGTGTATTTTTAGGAGTATATTTTAGTAATGTAAATGCTGAAAATAAAACAAAAGCAGAAAAAGAAAAATCTCTAAGAATAATTATAAAAGAATTAGAAAATAATCAACTATTATTAGAAAAACATATTAATTATCACGAAAATATAAAAATTCAAATTGATAGTATAGCTCTTAAATTGAGTGAGAAAGATAAACTTTCGAATTTCACAACTGATAATAAATTTAATCACAATAATATAAAAGGATGGAATGGGTTTCAATTTGCCAGATTACAAAAGACTGCATTTGAGGGAACAAAAATTAGCGGAATTTTAAAAGAATTCGATATCGAATTAATTCAAAAAATATCGAGTGTTTATGTATTGCAGGAGACATATACTGATTTTGGGACATCTATTTTAAATAAAGCAATTGAAACTAATTCATCGACAAAAGTTATTGATTTTATAGGGGTAATTGAGTTAATGACATCAGACTTACTCATTTTGGAAAAGAGGTTAAATGAAGGATTGAAAAAAACGATAACCGAATTAAAAACGCCAGACAACATTGTATATAAGTAATAACAGTTTAAGCGTTTAAATGAAAGTATAAACATAAAACAATGGTAAGTGCTAAACTGAATTGTTAGGGAGTAGAAATCTACGACTACTGATGCACAAGTACAAAATATGTAGTATGAATAAAACATTAACTTTTCTGATTGGATTTTTTATTTTGATGACCTCATATTCTCAAGAATCAGAGTGTTATAAAAAAATAGATTTTGAAAGTTTCGTGAAAAATAAAACTTCCAACAGCTATAACTATATCAGAAATATCTACAAAAAACTTTATTATGAATCAACAATAGAAAATGAAGAGGATAAGTCCTATAAAGTATTAATGATCTGTAATGGGAATGAAAAAATTGAGCTCATTGGAATTGACAGTGATGATGAATTTGTCAATGAAATAAAAAGAGTAATAACTCTTGTAAATAATGAATTTTTGATTGATGATCAAGAGAAATATATGACCGAAATACCAATAAAAGTTGATTTTGAACCACAAGAAGATTTTAAATGGAAAACTGATTTAAGCAAAATTCATTTATTTTCATTTAGTCATATCAAAAAAATAGTTCCGAAAAAACCAATTATCCGAATACAAGGTATAGAATGTGAATTTCCAAAACATGAAAAATAGCTATTGGCTAAACAAATAATGAAAAGGATAAAAATGCAAAAATTTGACTCTATGTTAAATCGAAAATAAAGTGAGTGTGTTCAAACTGCATTTCATACACAAAATATTGTGGCATATTTAACACAACCTTTTCTAAATTGTATCATCTTAATAGTATAAAGAAGAACATGAGAAATACTTTTATACTACTTATTCTGAGTTTAGTGTTATTTGTGTCTTGTAACGATTCAGATGATAATGAATTTGTAGGTTCAAAATGTGACCAAATAGCAATTATAGATCACATTAAATATATCAACAAAGAATCTGCTGTACTTTCGATGGAACGCGTTGAAATAAATGGAGATTGTCTTGAAGTTGTAGTTGGGTCAGGAGGTTGTGGTGGACAAACTTGGGTAGTAGAATTAGTAGATGCAAATAGAATTGCCGAATCTAATCCAGAACAACGTGATCTGAGAATTCTACTCAAAAATGAGGAGTTATGTAATGCTTTCATTTTAAAAACATACTCTTTTGATTTACGACCAATCAGAATAACAAACAGTAATAAAGTACTTTTAAATCTAGAGTTCTGGGACGAGCAGATCCTTTATGAATATTAAGAATATATAATATACTATGAGGAGGAAATTTTCAATTTCTGGAATATTTACTTTTCATACGAGTAATGACCAATAATTTTATAGTCAAAGAGACAATCGGCTAGTACTTGACCACCACCAATATTATGAACAATCATATACCGTTTTAAGTCGGGAGATTTTTTATCAACAACTAATCCGATATGAGTAGTTCCCCCACCAAGATTCCAACAAACAATATCTCCGGGAAGATAGTCGCCTGGTATTTTGGAGATGGGTTTTACTTTTCCAAATCGAGAAAAAAACTTCATTAAATTGGGAACTCTTCTATGATCGATGTTTTTATCAGTTCTGGTTAATCCCCAGTTTTTTGGATATAGATCAAAATTAGTTTTCATATCCAGATGTACTTCTTTTTGTAGATCGATATCCAGTTTTCGATATGCGCGTATCACCACATCTGTACAGACTCCTTTACCACTAGGTACGTCTCCATTTGGGTAGTCAATAGAGAAATATGCAGGATCATAAGTAACTTCCTGTTTTGTTAATTCCAATCCAGCATCAGATAAACGGGTTTTGAAATCAGATTGCCCAAAACTAAATTGTAATAACGTTATACTAAGTAATACAGATGTTGTGATCTTTTTCATAAGCATATCAATTCTTGTTTGTAGTACAATTATCGTATTTCTTTTACAAAATCTCTAATCTTATCTACACCATGATGAGTCAAATGTTTTATAAAAGCAGAACCGATAATAGCGCCTTTACTTGCTTTAGTGGCTTGCATAAAGGTTTCATTATTACTTATTCCAAAACCTACGATTTGCGGGTTTTTTAAATTAAGAGATTGGATACGTTCAAAATATTTTTGTTGTGTGTTTCCAAAAGTGTTTTTAGCTCCTGTAGTACTTGCAGAACTCACCATGTATATAAAACCATTAGAGACACTATCGATAAATCGTATTCGTTCATCAGAAGTTTGTGGTGTAATGAGTAATACATTAATCAATCCATATTTTTCGAATATTTCCTTATAGTGCTCATGATATTCTGCTACGGGTAGGTCAGGAATAATCAACCCATCGATACCAATTTCTTGACATTTAGCACAAAATGCTTCTATGCCGTATTGCATCATTGGATTAAAGTAGCCCATAATGATTAATGGAATATTGACTGTTTTTCTAATGTTTTTTAATTGATCAAATAGAGTAGAAGAGGTCATACCATTTTTAAGGGCTATGGTAGAACTTTCCTGAATAGTTGGGCCATCTGCTAATGGATCACTAAAAGGTAATCCAATTTCTATCATGTCTACTCCATTTTTTTCTAAATCCTGAATCACTTTTGCAGTATCATGAAGTGATGGATATCCTGCTGTAAAATATATAGAAAGTAATTTTTTGTCTTGCGCTAAAGCTGATTGTATTCTGTTCATATTTTTAGTATAGAGAAGTTAGTAAGTAGTAGTTAGTAAAAGAAAAATCTCAATACTAAGTACTTTATACTTACTACTAAATAATTATAATTTAAAATAATCTATGTATGTATTAAGGTCTTTATCTCCACGTCCAGAAAGACTGATCACAACGATATCATCGGGCTTGAATTTTTTATCATTAAAAATAGCCAATGCATGTGAGCTCTCTATGGCAGGAATAATACCTTCTAATTGTGATAACTCTAACCCGGCAGTCATAGCATCATCATCTGTTACAGAATAAAATTCTCCTCGTCCCGATTTGTATAAATGTGCATGTAATGGCCCAACACCAGGGTAGTCTAATCCCGCAGAAATAGAGTAAGGTTCTGTAATTTGCCCATCTGGAGTTTGCATCAATAGCGTTTTACAACCATGTATGATACCTTCTTTACCTAATTGAGATGTAGCTGCGCTTTCTCCACTATGTATTCCTTTTCCTGCTGCCTCGACAGCAATAATACCTACATCTTGGTTGTCTAGAAAATGATAATATGTCCCGGCAGCATTACTTCCACCTCCGATACAAGCGACTATATAATCAGGGTGTTCTCTTCCTTCTTTTTCTTTTAATTGCCATTTGATTTCTTCAGAGATTATAGATTGAAATCGTGTTACCATATCAGGGTAGGGATGTGGACCAATTGCAGAACCAATAATATAATGTGTATCTACAGGATTATTGATCCAATCTCGAATAGCTTCATTAGTTGCATCTTTAAGCGTTTTACTCCCAGATTTGGCCGGCCTTACTTCTGCACCAAGCATCTTCATACGAGCTACATTGGGTGCTTGTCTTTTGATATCAATTTCTCCCATATAAACAATACATTCAATCCCCATCAAAGCACAGACTGTTGCCGTGGCAACTCCATGTTGTCCAGCTCCGGTTTCCGCAATGATTCGGTTTTTACCTAATTTTTTAGCGACAAGTATTTGTCCTATGGTATTGTTTACTTTATGAGCTCCGGTATGATTAAGGTCTTCTCGCTTTAGATATACCTTTGTGTTATGTTTTTCTGAAAGGCGTTTGGCATAATATAAAGGAGATGGACGACCTACATAATCTTTTAGTAATTGATTAAACTCTTCTTTAAAAGAAGGCTCATTCATAATATCGAGATATGTAGTTCTTAATTCTTCTACATTAGGATATAGCATTTCGGGAATATATGCTCCTCCAAAATCTCCATAATATCCTTTTTCATTTGCTTGATAGGTCATACTATAATTTTTTATTCTCCTAAGAGTGGTACTATTTGTTTTTTTAATTTTTTTACGTTTTCTATGTTTTTTAATCCGGGTGAATCTTCAAACTTGCTATTAACATCAATAGCATATAGATATTTAGACTCTGGTTTGTTTAGAAAGGTTTGAATAGCATCAATTTCGGCTAAGCCAATACCACCACTTAGAATGAATGGAGTGGTAGAGGAGTATCCTTCTAAGACTCGCCAATCAAAAACATATCCATTACCGCCTTTTTCTTTTCCTTTGGTATCAAAAAGAAAATAATCCACAATGCCTTCGTATGGTTTAAGTGTATCAAAATCAAATTCATCTTTGATAGAAAATACTTTCCAGATCTCAATTTTGTTCAATACAGTATCTGTTTTTGATAAGGATATAGGATTTGGTAGTTTAGATGCCTCTAATTTTAATGTTTTGCAAAACTCAACGCTTTCATTACCATGTAATTGAATGGCTTTGAAACCATGTTGTTTTACATTTTTTATAATGAAATCGATAGAAGCATCTACAAAGACTCCGGTTTTTTTGATGTTTTCTGAAATATTAGGGATACCGCCTTCAAAATTTCTGGGAGATTTCTCATAGAAAATGAATCCTAAATAATCAGGAAGTAATGCAGCAACATTCTGAATATTTTCAGGAAACTTCATTCCACAAACCTTTATTTTTATGTTTTTATTTTTCAATGTTAAAGATTTGGTTCTAACTTAATATTGTTGTTGTCGAAATTAATATTATGGGCAAAATCATACACTTCACTAAAGCTATCTAGCATATTAGGTTCTTCGATATCAGCCAATAATTCTCGTATCAATTTAGACTCGAAATTATGTTTTTTGGATGTTGAATACTTTACCAATTGACTGCCAATTGTTTTATAAAATAATTTTTCAATCCTTGTTTTGTCTTTTGGTTCTTCATCAACCAATTCAATTTCTACACCACATTTTTGCAAAATACTTTTAATGATATGTTGCGTTGGAACATTATGGGTTAGTGTAATATTGAGTTGTTCTTCATCGATATTTGTTGCGCGAATTATTCCTTTGGCCACATAATCTACAGGGACAATATTAAGCCCTCCATCCATGTTTAGTACCATTCTGACTTTTCCCAAATCTGGCTGTGTCTTTTTTATTTTTTTGAAGAACTCGCCAATAGCATAGAATACAATATATCGACTACTCACAAATTTTGGGTAATCAATAAGTCTTCCAGATACAACACTTGGTCGTGCGATGGTGCAGCTGAAATTATTTTCTTTGGCAATTTGTAATATCAATTTTTCAACTTTCATTTTATAAGCTTCGTAGAAGTTTCTAAAATCAAAATTCGTGACAGAATGATAATCATCTGTAATTTCACCTTCTATTTCACCTCTGGAGAAAGCTGTACTCACAAAAACCAACTTCTTTGTTCGCAATTTAATAGTTTCAAAAAATGCTTGTGTATTGACATAATTTACATGCGCAATTTCATTTTTTGCTTTTTCAGTATTACTTAGGTTTACAGAAGCGGCCAAATGATATACAATCAAATCATTCCCGGCATCATCGGGAAGTATAAAGTTGTTGATTTCTCCTTCGATGACGTGTACATATTTTTCTAAGTACCCTTTATAAAAAGGAGTTATTTTTTTCGGAATAAGCTGTTCTGTAAAGACCTCGTCTAATAAACGTTGTTTCGCAGATTTGACCTGTTGTTTACGAATTAAAACATAAATAGTTGCTTCTTCACTTTTTGAATACAAATCAAACAGTAGTTCAAACAATACATGTGAGCCTATATTTCCTGTTACTCCAGTTACTAATATTGTATTCATTTTAGTTGTTTTATAAATTCTATAGCGCTAGCTCCCGGGTTTTCTGTCTTCATAAAATTTTCGCCAATTAAGAAACCTTTATAATCATATTGTTTTAAATCTTTTATGGCCTCGATACTGCTAATTCCGCTTTCTGAAACTTTAACAAAATCATCTGGTATTTGTGTACTTAGTGATTTGCTGATATCGGTACTCACTTCAAAGGTTTTTAGATTTCTGTTATTTACTCCCAACATATCTAATGAAGGCATAATCGATTTCTGAAGCTCTTCTTGATTATGAACCTCTAATAACACATCCAGAGATAAGCTTTTTGCAAATTCTGATAGGGATTTAATCTGATCGCGTGTTAATACTGCAGCAATTAGTAAGATGGCATCTGCTCCATGGGCTTTAGCTTCTAATAGTTGATATTCATCGATGATAAATTCTTTGCGAAGTAAAGGTATTTTAACAGAAGATCTTGCTAAAAGAAGATCATCCAAAGAACCTCCAAAATACTTTCCATCGGTCAAAACAGACATTCCACATACGCCAGCTGTTTCATATCCTTCTGCAACATCTTGGACACTTACATTTTGATTAATTACAGATTTAGAAGGAGACCTGCGCTTGTGTTCTGCTATAATACCTGTAGCACTAGTTCGTAATGCGTTTGCTAACGAATTTGTTTTACGCTCAAACAATACAGAATTTTCAAGTTGAGTAACCGGAATTAAACTTTTTTTAAGCTTTACTTCTTTGTGTTTATCGGCTATTATTTTGTCTAATATGTTCATTTCCTATCATCCTGAACTTGTTTCAGGATCTTCTTAATTATAGTTAGTATTTAAATTCCAGTTTATCCTGAAAAACAAAATTTGTTTTCTTAATTTTTACTAAGCTCTTGTACTTTTTTCAATGCAGCAAGTCCTTTCAGAGAAAGTAGTGCCTCCTTTGCTTTTTCGAACCCTTGTTTTGGTTCAAGGCCTTTAACTGTAGCAATTGCCATTCCTGCATTAGCACAAACCACATTGTTTTGTGCTTCTGTGCCTTTACCACTTAGAATATTCATAAATATATTAGCAGATTCTTCTATTGAATCACCACCAGCAATTTGTTCTTGTCTTAATGCTGATACTCCAAAGTCCAGTGGTGTTAACATTCCTTCTGTACGATTAGAAATGGTTTTTGTGCTTCCTGTTAAAGAAATTTCATCGTATCCGTCTAATGCATGAATTATAGTAAAGTTTTTATCTGTATTTTGGTATAAATACCCGTACATTCTTGCTAGTTCGAGATTAAAAACTCCAACCATCTGATTTTTAGGAAATGCTGGATTTACCATAGGGCCAAGCATATTAAAGAATGTTTTTACACCTAATTCTTTACGAATTGGTGCTACATTTTTCATAGCAGGATGAAACAATGGAGCATGTAGGACACAAATACCAGCTTTATCAATACTTCGTCTTAAAAAATCTTTATCATTACTAAATTTAATACCGAGATGTTCCATCACGTTAGAACTTCCACATTTAGACGAAACTCCATAATTACCATGTTTGGTCACCTTAATTCCTGCTCCGGCAGAAACAAAAGAAGAAAGCGTTGATATATTAAAAGTATCTTTTCCATCACCACCTGTACCGCAAAGATCCACCGGATTATACTCACTTAAATCTATAGCAATACAAAGTTCTAGTAAGGCATCTCTAAATCCCTCTAATTCTTCTACAGTAATACTACGCATCATATATACTGTAAGGAATGATGCAATTTGACTTTGATTATATTCTCCTTTAGAAATATTGACCAAAACACCTTTTGCTTCTTCTTTAGAGATGGTTTCGTGATTGATTAATCGATTTAGTAAATTTTTCATCTAAAAATTATTTCTTATCATTTCTACAAAAGCAGAAATTCTTTTATTATTTAATATTGAGTCTCTCATTATTGAGAGCAAGAAAAAATTAATCCTTTATCCAGTTTTCCAGTATTTTTTTTCCATCAGGAGTTAATACCGATTCTGGGTGAAATTGTACTCCACGTACATCTAATTCTTTATGGCGTAAAGACATAATTTGACCATTTTCGTCATAAGATGTTGCTTGGAGACAGTCTGGTAAGTTTTGATCAGCGACTACCCATGAGTGATATCGACCTACATCAAAGTTTTCATTTAACCCATCAAAAAGAGGTTCATCTTTTACTGATAGTGTGATGTTTGTAGCAACACCATGATATACATTTTCAAGGTTGACTAAATCCCCGCCAAAAACTTCGCCTATAGCTTGTTGCCCCAGACAGACTCCAAAAATACTTTTGGTATTGGCGTACGTTTTAATGATGTCTTTTAATAAACCAGCTTCTTCGGGTATACCAGGGCCTGGAGAAAGTAAGATTTTCTGGTATTGTTCAACATCTTCTAATCGTAACTGATCATTACGTTTTACGATAACTTCACAACCTAAATCTTCTAAATAATGAACCAGATTGTATACAAATGAATCGTAATTGTCTATCACTAATATTTTTTTACTCATTTTTTGATTTTGGAGTTTCTAAGCTCCTATATTTCTTCAGCAAGTTTTAATGCTTTGGTTAATGCTCCTAATTTATTATATACTTCCTGTAATTCGTTTTCTTCGTTTGATTCGTTAACCAATCCAGCTCCAGCCTGCCAATGTAATTGGTGATTTTTACTTAAAAAAGTACGAATCATAATAGCATGATTAAAGTTTCCCGAAAAATCCATAAAACCAATAGCTCCACCATAGAAATCACGATTTACGGTCTCGTATTTTTCTATAAGTTGCATAGCCATGTGCTTTGGTGCCCCACTTAAAGTTCCTGCAGGAAAGGTATCAGCTACAACTTGCATGGTAGTTGTATCCTGGTGTTTTTTACCAGTGACCTTACTCACCAAATGAATTACGTGAGAATAAAATTGAACTTCTCTATAGGTTTCTACGGTAACATCACTTCCGTTGCGACTTAGGTCATTGCGTGCCAAATCAACCAACATTACATGTTCTGCATTTTCTTTTTCATCCTCAGATAATTTTTTTGCTAATTCTGCATCTTGTTCATCATTTCCTGTACGTTTAAAGGTTCCGGCAATAGGATGAATTTCTGCCATATCATCCTTTACCACCAATTGAGCCTCAGGAGAACTTCCGAATATTTTAAAATCTCCATAATCAAAATAAAACAGGTACGGAGAAGGGTTGACGCTTCGTAGTGCTCGATATACATTAAACTCATCTCCTTTAAACTTCTGCGAAAAGCGCTTGGACAGTACTAACTGAAAAACATCGCCTCTTAGGCAGTGCTTTTTTGCCAATGTTACATGTTCTTTATATTGTTCGTCATTAAGGTTTGAAGTTGTATCTCCTATAGTGGCGAAATTATATGAAGCAAAGTTTTTAACCTTAAGTAAAGATTCAATTTCAGAGATATTACTTTCAGATTCGTAACAATGTGCAAAAATATAGGCTTCATTGGTAAAATTACTAATAGCAATAATGTTTTGATATACTGTGTATTGTAAATCAGGAATGTCTAGCGCACCTTCTTTTTTAGAAATCGATATATCTTCAAAATATCGAACAGCATCATATGTTATATATCCAAAAAGACCATTGTTAATAAATTTGAAGTTACTTTTTGTGGTTTCAAATTGCTTACCAAATTGTTCAACAATTTCAGGGATATTAGTGTCTTCTGTAATAGGAATTTCTTTAATGCTTTTATCAGGGAAAGATTGATAAATAATTTCGTTTTCTATTTTGATATTTGCTATTGGATTACAACAGATATAAGAAAAACTATTTTCACTGCCTCGATAGTCGTTATTTTCTAATAGTAAGCTATTGGGGAAACGATCTCGAATCTTTAGATAAACACTTACTGGAGTAAAGGTGTCTGCCAGGATTTGTTTGAAATGTGTGGTTAATTTATAACTCATTTTATACTTTACTGATTTATAATTTAAAGTCTTTGATTAGGTAACAAAAAAAAGGCTTGTCGTGATTTGACAAGCCTTTGATATGTTTACTTAACATAATAACAGGAACTATCTCACGACGTTTTCGTTTTGAGATAACCACCACCAATTATTTGTTAAGATTACTTTCATTTTTTATTTCTTGGCTCAAATATATAAATTAATTATAATTTGAAGCTATAAAATTTTACATTTTTAAATTAACAGCTAATTCGAACTCATCACTGATCGCTTTATCGCCTAAATTGTCAAAGAAACTTCCAGATCCGTATTTAATATCATATTTGGTTCTGTCTACTTTAAGCGTAGTAGAAGCAGCATTACCATTAATGGCCAAATCAAAATCGATAGGGTTTGTTTTTCCTTTGATAGTTAAATCTCCTGCAATTTTATAGCCTTTATCAGTTTTTTTAGCTTTTTTTACCACTAGTTTTGCTGTTTTATGATTTGCGGTACTAAAGAAATCATCAGAACTTAAGTGTCCTTCAAGTTTTTCTTTTCCTTGCCCTGCTTCAAGATCTGTAACCTTTAGTGTGGTCATATCAACAGTAAATTCTCCTCCGGTAATATTTTCTCCGTCAAATACAAGAAAGCCTTCAGATAAATTAAGTGTTCCGGTATGTGATCCAGTAACTTTTTTACCAGTCCAGTTGATTGTACTTTCTGAAGCTTTAACTTCTTTTTTTTGTGCAAAAGTAGAAGTGGTAGCTATAGCTGCAATAGCTAAGATTAATGTTTTAAGTTTAGTTTTCATGATTTTTAAAATAAATAGTTATATATAGTTAATGATTAATTTATATCTCTTAGTTTATTGAGGAGCTCATTGAGATGTGTCAAATCCTCTTTTGAAAGATTTGATGTTAGCTGGTCCTCGAACGTGGTCATTATCGGACTTATGTTATCTATAAATGTTTTTCCTTCCTGAGTAATAGTAATTTCAACTTTTCTTCTATTAGACGGACAAGTATCTCTTTTTACATACCCTTTGTGAATAAGCTTGTCAACCAATCTTGTCGTGTTACTCATTTTGCTTACCATTCTTTCCTGTATTGTAGAAAGGTTAGCGGGTTTGCCTTTTTGACCTTTTAAAATGCGCAATACGTTAAATTGTTGAATGGAGATGTCATATGTCTTTAATTCAAGATTGATTTTTTCCATTATCCAATTTTCGGTATAGAGTAGATTAACTATTGCCTTTCTGGAAATTGGAAGCTCAACTTCTGTCTTTATAATGTTTTCTATTTTCAATTGTATATACAATATTTGTATGTACAAATGTATGTCGGTTTTTCTTTTTAAAATTATAAAATGATATTAATTCTTTGTTAAAATTAAATTTAAAGCAAGGTTAAATAGTATTATTGCCATTAAGAATAGTATTACTATTAGGTTAAACATTTGTGAAAAATTCTGAAAATATTTAGATAAAACATGGAAACCTTGTTAATTTTCTTTTCCCTAAACAATGGTTTTGATACATTGGCGTCATGTTAAAATGGATTTTATATATAGTACTGGTTATATTTTTTGCTAACTGTAAAGGAGAGCAGACAATTGCTCTTGATGCTACAGATGTTTTTAAAAGTAAAGGAGTAGAAATACCAGTGTATGATTTTGAAAGCTTCAAACCTTTATTAACGATTAATGATGAAAAAACTAGGGTTATTAATTTCTGGGCGACTTGGTGTAAACCTTGTGTGGCAGAACTCCCTTATTTTGAGTTGATTAATAGTAGGTACCCCGATAATGAAGTAGAAGTTATTTTGGTAAGTCTGGATTTGCCTAAGCATGTAGAGTCTAAATTAATTCCTTTTGTTAAAAAACAAAAAATAGAAAGTAAGGTAGTCCTATTGGATGATCCAGATGCTAATAATTGGATACCAAAAGTAAGTAAGAATTGGTCTGGTTCTATACCAGCTACAATTATATACAAAGGAGGAACCGTTAATTTTTATGAAAGATCTTTTACCTATAATGAATTGGAAAAAGAGCTCAAAAAAATGCTTTAAATATCTTTATTAACTATTATTGTAAATCTAAATGCATATGAAAACGTTAAAAATTCTTGTTGGAGTAGCTTTTATTATTGCTATAAGTGCTTTTGCTATAGACAAAGTATCTAATCCTGAAACTGATGGAGGATATTCAATTGGAGACATAGCTACAGATTTTAAACTAAAAAATATTGATAATACCGATATTGCACTGGCTGATTATAAAGATGCTAAGGGCTTTATTGTGATTTTCACATGTAATCATTGCCCATATTCTGTGGCTTATGAGGATAGAATTATTGCTTTGGACAAGAATTTTAAAACCAAAGGATACCCCGTTATTGCTATAAATCCTAATAATCCAAAAGCTTACCCAGATGATAGTTTTGATAATATGATCATACGGGCAAAAGATAAAGGTTTCACTTTTCCTTACCTTTTTGATGATGGCCAAAAGATATATCCTCAGTATGGTGCAACCAAAACACCTCATGTATATGTTCTTGAGAAAACTGATAAAGGAAATATTGTTCGATATATAGGAGCTATTGATAATAACTACAAAGATGCCTCTTCTGCCACCGAAAAATATGTTGAGGATGCAGTAAATGCTTTACTTAAAGGAGAAAAAGTACCAGTAGAAACTACAAAAGCTATTGGATGTAGTATAAAAGCGTAGAACTCTTTCTATAATTTTTATTTTTTTTAAGTTTTTTATAAATGAATGTATAGTTTTTATACATTTTACGAAGTACTCTTTATATTTGTAAGGAATATAAATAACAGGAGTCTAATTTTTACGTAGAATATATTTTATAATGGCAGATATTACTCAAGAAGAATGGCAAGAACGTATTGTTAATGATGATAATGCGGTAATCTTGGATGTAAGAACAGAAGAAGAGGTAGAAGAAGGTTTTATACCAAAAATGTTAAATATAGACATTCGTCTGGGGCAAGAGTTTCTTGATGAGGTTGAAAAATTAGATAAATCTAAAAATTATTATATTTATTGTCGCTCTGGAGCACGTAGTGGACAAGCATGTGCATTAATGAATCAAATGGGTTTCGAGACCACATATAACCTAATTGGAGGTTTTATGGCATGGGAAGGCGAGACCGCAGAATAACATATATGAGAATTAAACCTTTTTTATTAGTTACTTTCTTTTCTTTATTACTTTTTAATTGTAAACAAGTTGAAGATAAATCTTCTACAATAGAGTTAATTACAGTTGAAGAAATGGATTCACTATTAGAAATGAGAAAAGTACAGCTTATTGATGTGAGAACTCCTAGTGAGTATGCAGATGGACATATTGATGGAGCATCAAATATTGATTTTAGAGATGATAATTTTGAAGCCCTTATAGCCAAAGTAGATAAAACAAAACCTGTAGCGGTATATTGTGGACGAGGAGGAAGAAGCGGTAAATGTTCTGCATATATGAAAAAGGCTGGGTTCACTAAAATTTATGACTTGGATGGGGGAATTACAGAATGGAAATTTAAAGGAAAACAGATCGTAAAATAAACTGTTTTACTAAATATATAAAATAAGAAATGCTTCCCATAAGAGAAGCATTTCTTATTTTTATTCGATAAAATCAGAACAGGATGAGGCTAATTCAAAACAAAATATTCTTTCTTACTCTTTTTATAATTGGTGTTGTCCATGCTCAACCGACTAAAGCGTATTATATTTTGGCAAAAAATGGCTTATCTCTTAGGAATACAGCTTCATTAAAATCAGAAAGATTATTTACCATAAAATACGGTGAAAAAGTATATGTTGAAGATCTAGAAAAAGACACCAGTAGTAAAAAGAATTGGTTAAAAGCTGATAATATTTCTGGAGTCATGGTAAAAGTGAATTACAATAACAAAGAAGGGTATGTTTTTGATGGATACCTAACCGATATTGCTCCTCCACGTGTAGAAGAAAAAGTATCTGATTATGTAGAAAGAGCCAGGCCAAGCAGTCCAGGTAAGATAGTTTTGTTTGAAACTATCACAAGGGATTATGATGGGTATTATCTAAGGGAAGAAACCATATTTTTGAAAACAGATAGATGGTCAGAAGCATTTTTATTGGCAAAGCGATTGTTTAATATCCCTGAAAAATTGGGTTTTCCCAACTTAGATTTTGAAGGGGAGACACTCATCATTACAAACCCCGATAAAAAGGAATATAGCTGGTCTGATGAACTAGAGGTAACTCGCAAAAATGAAGAAAATGATTTTGTGATTACCTATACTATACGAAGCGAAGGTGGTGGAATGTCTGTGAAGTTAGAAAAAGATGATAATGGTGAAAGCATTAGAATAAGTAGAACAGGTATTGCAGATTAAGTAATTTAAGAGTTTACTCCTAAATTATTCTTTATACAAGGATATTTTTACTTCATTATTCAAGATCTTTCAATAGATTACCAGCATTTTCTGTATGAATGTTATTAGATGAACTGAGTTTTTCGAGTAGAGAAATTGTTTGCTCTTCTTTTTCCATTTTTAGATATGTAAGAGATAGAAACCATATTGCATCAGAATAGTATTTACTTTCTGCAGAAAAGCTCAGAAACAATGCTTCAGCTTTTTTTAACTGATTTGTATTTAAATAACTATTCCCTAAACATAGTTTTAATTGCTCATCATTAGAATTTTTTTCTATTGTACTCTCAAGAAAAGGAATAACTTTTTGATATTCTTTTTTCTTATAATTCAATACTACTTTTTTAAAGTTATCATCAATAGAAGTTTGATCTCCTCTTTTGATATCTCCAATGGGATATGGGGTATAATATTGAGCAAATAAATTTTCAGAAGTAGTATTAGTAAACCATAGAATAGAAGAAATACCAATTAAAATTAAAATTGATGCTGCTATTTTCCAAAAAGTAAAAGTGTTGGATTTCTCAGAAGCCTTTTCATCGTTAATCTCTTTATTTATTTCAATTAGTTTTTTTCTAAAGTCAAGAGATTTTTTATTTCTAAGATTGTTAAAGAGTTCGGATTGTATTTTAACTTCTTCTTCCAATTCGGGATTAGCTTTTATAGTCTGTTTAAAATCTGTTAATGCTTTACCAGATAATGAACCTTCAATATAGGCTTCGATCTGTTCTGATAATTCTTGCGTCATTTTCATAATAAAAGCTATTTAGTATTTATTTTGATTTCTTCAAAAATAGGATCTTCTTTTACCATCGCTACTAACTTGTTTTTACATCCAAATTTTTTCTTTCGAGTATAAGCTTCAGAATACCCATTTTGCTTTGCAATATCTTTCATAGATACTCCTTCAAAAAAGAGAGAAAGAAGTTCCTGACAACCTGTCCCTAATTTTAAAAAACATTTTTGAAATACATAGCGCCTTTCATTATCATTGATCTGATCAATGATATCCAGATCATTAGCTTTAGATATTGAAAGTATGCTTTCATTATGTACAGTTTTTTTATTCCCTTTGAGCTTATTTCGCCATAAATTTCTACATACAGAATATACAAACGTACCTAATGAGGAAGTAAGTTGCAGAGAGTTATTCTCGAGTTTTTCATACACAAAAACCATTGCATCTTGAAAAACATCCTCAGCATCAGCTTCACTACCAGAATTTTTTAAGATATAGCTTTTTACCTGAGGTAAGTGTTTTTCATAAAATTTTTTTATAATCCTTTCATCTCCTACAACAATTCCTTCAATAATACTGTCTTGATTGCTGTTACTCATCGGTTAATGTTAAATATACATAAGTTGTTACCTTTTTTTTTGCAAAATAATGATCATAAAAGTAATATATTTATTTTTGCAGAGTTAAATAGAAGAGTAAAATAAAGCTCTGATTTTGGTGTGAATTTTGTGGTAGGAGAAAATATAATAACATTTATGAAAATAATACTAAAGATGGTATGGGGTGCAATGTTAATATTTACCCATATTACTATACATGCACAGGTTAAAGAAGATACATTACAAGCTCATCAATATTTTGTAAAAGGAGACTCGCTTCTAAAGGAAAGAGCATATCAAAAATCCATTAATTCATTTGAAAATGCGGCTTCAATATTTATGAGGCATAAAGCTTGGAAGCGATATGTACAAAGTCTTAATAAAATTGCCAAAAATCATTATAGTCTCAGGGATTTTGATAAGGTAACTGATTTTTCTAATCAGGTAATTAACATTTGTAATGAACAATTGGATAAAAATTCTCTAGAAGAAGCAAATGCATTATTAATTATAGCTAAGGTAAATAAAAAAAGAAATCAATTTTATGAAGCTTTAGGCTATTATGAAAAAGCATTAAAAATAACAGAAGTAAACGTTGGTTTCAGTCATATAAAAACTGGAATTTTATATAATAATATAGGGATTGTATACGATAGATTAGGATTTGTAGACGATGCAAAAAAATACTATTCTATAGCTTTAGATATTAATGAGCAACTTTATAATAAGAAAGATAAAAACATTCTTAATACGGTATATTTAAACATGGCTGTGCTGTATAGCAGAGCTGGGTTTTACCAACAGGCTGTACCTTTTTATGAAAAAGCTATCGCTCTAATCATAGAGACCAATGGAGAAAATCACGCTAAACTAACTCGGAAATACTATAATCTTGGCGCTAATTATAGTTATATAGAAGAGGATTTTAGAGCACTACAGTATTTTCAAAAGGGATTACATATTTTAAAGCAAACAAACAAAGAGGACTCTGAAAGTTTTGCATTGTTTTATGCCGGTATTGCTACACAATATACAAGGTTAAATAAATTAGACCAAGCACTTAGGTATTATAATAAAGCGCTTAAGATTAACCAAGACATATATGGTGATTATAATTTTGAAACCGCTACAGTAAAGGTAAATATTGGAGGGACATATGCGTTAAAAAAAGATTATAATACTTCATTAGATTACTTGACGAATGCAAGAGATATTATCAAAAAAATACTTGGTGAAGATCATAGAGAAATGTTGTTGGTTAACGATGAATTGGGAAAACTATACGAATTGCAACAAAAATACCCAGATGCTATTGAGTATTATGATAAAAATCTAAAAATAGCTCTCAAAAACTTTGGAAAGAAAAACCAAAATACAGCAGAATGTTATAATAATAAAGCTAGGATATATGAAATGAATAAGGAATATTCTATGGCAATAGAAGAGTATCATAATGCTATTATTGCTGGGGCTAAAAGTTTTAAAGACGCTTCTCTGCAAAAACTACCGTCTTTAGATGACTATTTTAATAGTTATACCATGTTGTCAGCTGTTTATGGAAAAGCAAAGAGTCTTAAACTAAGAGCTGAAAACAATAAAATAGATAAAGATTTTCAACAATCACTCACAAGCTTCTTGTATTGCGATTCGTTAATTGATAAAATCAGAAATTCATATATGTTAGCTACAGATAAAGTAGCATTAGAAAAAACTACAGTGAATGTATATCAAGATGCAGTTAAGGTTGCTTTGTTATTATATGCAAAAACAAAAGATGAGAAATATGCAAAAAAGGCATTCTATTTTTCAGAAAAAAATAGAGCTCGATTATTAGATGAGCAACTTAGAAAAATAAAAGCAAAGCATTTTGTCGGAATAGAAGAGAGTAAGATTAAACTCATGGATGAAGTGAGAGATAAGTTAGGATATTATACCTCAAAACTTCATGAGTATAAACAAAAAACAATTAAAGATTCTACGAGGATAAACAAATTTACTGATTTGGTTTTTTCATATACTAAGAAAAAGGATTCATTAATGAAAGAAATTGAATTTCAGTATCCCAAATACCATCAACTTAAGTATGATGCTTCTGTTATTTCTGTTACTGAAATCCAAAAAAGAATTCCAGAAAAAACAACACTATTAGAATATTTTGTGACTGATACCAGTACATATGCTTTTATGATATCAAAGCATACATTTTCTGTAGAAGAAATACAAACTACAAGCAGTAAAGAGAAAATAATTCAATTTAGAAATGCAATTACTTCAAAAAACATAGAGAGGTATACTAAAATTGGACGTGAACTGTATCTGCAACTCATCGCTCCTATGCCTATCGACAAGTATAATAAACATTTAATTATCATACCCGATAGAATGTTATGGCATCTTAATTTTGATCTCTTGTTAACAGAAGATTCCGAAAATCAAAATCCAAAAAAATTACCTTATTTTGTTAAAAATCAGGTGATTAGTTATGGTGATTCTGCTGATTTATTTTTTACTGATAAAACCAGAAACACAGATGTATTAAATGAATGTTTAGCTTTTTCATTTTCGAATGATGATTCTTTTTCTACAAATCAGGTAATTTCTATGAATACGTTAAGAAACACAAAAGACAATTTACCAGGAGCAAGAAAAGAAATAAAAGCGATTTCAGATATTGTAGGGGGAGCTTACTTTTATGGGAAACATGCGATAGAATCTAATTTTAAAAAAAATGCCAATCGTTATGCGGTAATACATATGGCAGTTCATGGCGAAATAGATAATAAACAGCCTGAGAATTCTAAACTACATTTTACTCAGGTAGAAGGATCTAACCAAGACAACTACTTATATAATCAAGAAATTTATGGTTTAGAAATACCTGCAGAACTTGCTGTATTGAGTGCCTGTAATACAGGTGCAGGAAAAATTTCTGGAGGAGAAGGAATTATGAGTCTGGGGAGAGCATTTCAATATGCAGGAACCAAAAGTTTATTGCTCACCAATTGGGAAGTCTCTGATGAGACTACTCCAGTGTTGATGAAAAATTTCTATGTTAATCTTGAAAAAGGGATGAATAAGGCCGAGGCATTACAACAAGCTAAATTACAGTATCTAGAGGAAACTAATGTTTATCAGGCAGCTCCCTTTTATTGGGGAGGTTTTTATTTGATAGGAGATACAGGCTCCATTGATCTGGCGAGTAATAGGTATATGGACGCATTTTTTCCAATAGGTATTGTACTTATTTTAGTTCTGCTTTTATGTTTTTTTTATTGGTTTAAAAAGAAATATATAATATCTCGGGATAAATCTTAAATAAAATTGGAGTACTCTATACAGTAACATTTTATTTAGAAAATACATTAAAGGTGCAATTTGATTAAGAAACCTTGAAGCGTAGGAATAGTAATTAATTGTCTTAAACGAAAAACAGAACTAAACCAAAAATTAGAATGAGAAAGAAATTATGTTTTTTACTAGCGGTGTTTATAACTTCATTTTTTTATGCACAAACTCATAAAGGTGATGTTGTCCTGTCTTCGCAAAAAGAGGTAGATAATTTTAAAGGGACTAAAATTATAGGCAATTTGATTATCAGAGAGTATATAGAAAACCCTGATGTTATTTCTACTTCTCAATCTATAATCACAAATATTAAAAGCTTATCTCAACTTACCTTTCTGGATGGAGATTTAAAGATTATACGAAATAGCAAGTTGTCAAACCTCGATGGACTTGAGGGGATTAAAGAAATAACAGGAAGTATTGAAATTAAAGGTAATAATTCACTCAAGAACATCAACGGATTGCGTTTAATAAAAAAAATTGGTAAAAATATCACCATTATAAATAATAGAGCACTTTCTAATAGTAATGGACTATCTAGTATCCCGATTGTTCATGGGGATTTAAACATTCAAAATAGTGGTTTTAGAAAATTAGAAGGATTAAGTAGTCTTGAGGTAATTGAAGGAAACCTTATTATTAAGAATAATGAGGCGCTGGTAAGTATTAATTCTTTATTGAATTTAAAAAAAATAAAAGGAAATTTTATTTTGACTGCTAATAAAAAATTAATCAGTGCTTGTAGTATTGTAGAGTTGTTCCAAACCGAAGCCGCAATTGGATCAATTTCTGTCGCAAATAATTCAGAAATTACAAGTAATGTAATAGATATTATTAATAATTGCCAATCCTTAGCATGTACTCATCCCGAAAATGATGTATGGTTAAAAACACAAGAAGAAGTCGATGCTTTTGATTATTGCTATATAAAAGGTTCTTTAATCATATCAGATGAAATGACGGGTAAGATAAAAAATATAAAAAAATTAAGGAATCTTAAAGGAGTAGGTGAAAATTTAATCATAAAAAATAATACAGAACTTAAGGATGTTTATGTATTAGGTAGATTAAAAAATAAAGGTAGTATTGGTGGAGATTTAGAATTAGATAATAACTCTGCTCTCCCAGAGGGTGTTTTTAAAGAAGCGAGATCATACTTTTTATGTGATAATATTGCATTGCGATTAAAGGTTAGAAAAAAATCAACACAAGATTTTGTTTTATATCTTTTTCCTGAAAGTGAAGAGAGTTGTGATAAAGATTCAACACCAGGTAATCCATTTGCAAATGAAGATGGTGAAGATGGATCCAAGGTCAACCCTTCTCAGCTATTATCTCAAAAAATAAATAAAAATGTATATCCAACCATTTCTAATGGAAGAGAGATTCATATTACTGGTTTAGAAAATGATTTTAACTACAAAATATATACTATGTCAGGTCGATTAATAGAAGAAAAGACGATGCTCAAAGGATCAAAAAATGTAACCATACATTTTAAAAAACAACTTACTTCAGGAATATATATAATAAAAATACTGGAAGAAAGTGAAAACTCTAACTTTCGATTTATAATTAGATAAAGTAAATAATATTCATATAATACAAAAGGTTCTCATCTATCGAGAACTTTTTTTATGCATTTCTAAATTTTTTAGGGTAACAGTTATAACTACAAATACATTAAACCCGAAATCAAATTTTTAACAATTTAAAATAAATAGAAAATGAAAAACAGTACACTACTTTATATTCTAATTCTTTGTTGTTTACATACAACCTTTGCCCAGGTGTATCCTGGAAACTTGACTATAGATGAACAATCAGATATTGATTTATTTGACTATACCTCTGTTGATGGGGATTTAATTATCCAGGAAAAATCTCCAGGAGCAATTGTAGACCTAAACGAACTTTTGATGCTAACATCAATTAAAGGAAACCTTAAGGTTATATCAAACGAGACATTATCAAATTTGGATGGACTTTCTAATCTCTCAAATATTGGATTTGGATCTATCACAATTTCAAACAATACAGTATTAAATAATATTGATGGTTTATCTAAAATCACTGAAATAACAGAAAGACTTGTCATTGAAAATAATGCTATGCTAGATAATCTTAATGGATTATCTAATGTTACCCGTTTAGATGGGTTTGAAGGTTTTTCTTTGCAAGTAAAAAGAAACCCAAAGTTATCCAATGCATGCGGTATAATACCCATTATAGCCTATGATCCTAGCTATGTGCAGGTATATCCATCAATTAATAGTAATTCGGCTAATACCAGTTCTGTACAGGATATTATTGCTAATTGTAATACCTGTAAGATCTATGAAGGTAATTTAATACTTACTTCTCAAGCCCAGGTCGATACTTTTGACTATTGTGAAATAACGGGAAATCTAACGATCCAGGAAGATGTAGCAGGAGATATTACAGACCTATCAAGTTTAGCTACACTAGAGACTTTGGGAGGAGGACTTTATATTAAGAACAATACCAGTATTACTAATCTGGATGCTTTTCATAACCTTAAAATGATTAATGGTTCTCTTGAATTATCAAAAAATGCAATTTTAGCAAATATTGATGGATTATCTGGTTTAGAAATAATTAATGGCAATTTGGTGATTTCTATTAATAAAAAAATAACTTCTTTAAGAGCATTCAACACGTTAGCAACTTTAAATGGTAACTTAAACCTACTTGCAAATGAAGGGTTAACCGATTTAGATGGTTTTGTGAATCTAAAAGAAATAGGAGGTTTTCTAGAGATTAAAGGACATAGAAGTATGGTGAGTTTTACAGGACTTAGTAATTTAACTACCATCGGTACAGATATACGAATTATAGGTAATGATTTGTCAAATTTAGATGGCTTAACTAAGCTTAACGAAATAAAAGGTAACCTAGAATTGACTAACAATTTTAAGTTAAGCGATATCCATGTGTTTGCTAATATCCTTTCAATTACAGAATTAAGAATTAAAAATAATAACCTAAGCAATTTCAGTGGTTTTTCGGGATTAAAAGAAGCAGGAGCAATAATTTTAAATAATTGTGATATAATAAATCTCAACGATTTGTCTAACTTAACTTCTCTTGCTAACAGCTTGGTATTGTACAATAATAAAAACTTAGAAAATATTTCAGGAATTTCTAATGCTATAGGTAAGAATATAATTCAACTTGAAATAGGAGGTAATCCAAATTTAAGATCTCTTTCAGGATTAGAAAATCTAGAAAGAATTGATGGCCTTATTTCAATTTTTAATAATTCCCAATTAGCAGATGTAGATGGATTACAGAATACCAAAACTGTTACCAAAACTTTAAAAATAACAAATAATAGAAGTTTAGAAAATGCTTGTGGAGTTGTACATCTATTAAAAACCGTTAATGCTGTTGGAGGAGGTATAACAATAGAAAATAATGCAGCACAGACTAGTACTGTAAATTCGATACTAGTAGCCTGTTACAAAACTTTTGTAGGAGATATCATGCTAACTTCACAAGCAGAAGTAGATGACTTTGATTATGAAATTGTTAAAGGTAGAATTACCATAGCAGAATCAATAGCTGGTAATATTACTAATCTAGATGCATTGAAAACCCTTAAAAAAGTAGGAAGTATACATATCATAAATAATATAGGATTGTAGAGTTTTTCAGGTATTGGAGAGTTGCAAAAGTTTACTAATCCGGGAAAAGAAGTTTTTGTTCTGGATAGTAATACCAGTATATCAGTAGAAGATACATATTTTATTGCACACTACTTTTTATGTCGAGGGATACTACGTCCGTTGATTGGATTTTCTAAAAGTTCTGGAAATAGATCTGAAGCACAAGCAAAGTCAAATTCAGAATCAGAAGTATTGCGGTTTCCACAAGTAAAAGTAAGGTTTAATGTATCAGATCAATTCATGATAATTAGAGAAGTTCCTTCGGGATTTATATGTAAGGAAGGTCCCCGAAATCCATTTTCTAATGAAGAAGGAGAAGAAGGAGAAGAAGGAGGAGAATCAAGATTTATTGACGTGATTGGCAAAAATACAGATAATGAGATCATCTTATATCCTACGATTATAGAGGGAAATAGTATAACACTTTCTGGTGTAAAAAATAATTTTAAGTATACAATATATAGCGCTACTGCAGTACTAGTTGATAGTGAAAATGTGAAATCAGACACAGAAGAAAAAACAATTGTGTTTAATAAACAGTTAACCACGGGAATGTATTTCTTAAGAATAGAACAAGAAGGAGGTAAGAATAATACCTTACGATTTATAGTCAAATGATCTAGTATTCAAAAAAAAACATTGGTTAAAAAAGAGCTCTCTGATCAGGGAGCTCTTTTTATAAAATAAATTTATTTAATTATCCGTTTTTCGTCATATCAGCCTATCGGTGTCATGCTGAATTTATTTCAGCATCTCACTTTGTTAATAATAAAGCTCTTATTAATAAGATCATGAAATAAATTCAGGGTGACAACTATATTATGGTTATTCATAAAAATTTATCTCAGTATCGAAAAATGAAACTGGCATCTTGTATCCTTGTGTGATAAAAAATTATTAATCATTAAAACAAACGCACATGGCACAAGAAAATCAAATTAGTATAGTGATTCCAGAAGATGTAATCAATACAATTATGACCAAATTACAAGAATGCAGACAAGAGCTTACACCCTATCTGCAAGCCTTAACAGCAAATGATCGTTCGGGACTATTTAAAATGGGAGATAAGTCGTTACCTACAGTACAAAAAGTAAAATCATATGCAGAAACTAATCCAGAATTTGTACCAGGGTATATGGATAAAGAAGAATTTCTAAAAGACGAAGCTGTGGTTTCACAATTAACCCCTATTGCCAATTTATTAGAGCAATTATTTTCTGATGTAGATGATACCAGATTATTAGCCGGTAGTGAAGCCCTACAGGCTGCTTTATTATACTACGGACAGGTAAATGAAGCGAATAAAAAAGGCGTAAACAGTGCTAAACCTATTTATGACGATTTAAAACAACGTTTTTCAAGAAAGTAAACCTTCATATTATTCCTTATTAACCCGAATGGTTCTATTAAGAACCTCTCGGGTTTTTTGTTGAGTATACTATCTAAGTAAATAATAAAAATGTAAAAGGATATAGAAATGAGTTTATTTGTCATTCCGTTGAAGAACGGAATCCATTTATGAATTGCACTATGCCGAAGTAGATCCCAGCCTATAGTTTATCCAGAACGTAGTGGAAGGGCTGGGGTGACAAAAAACAAAGAATACGTATCATACTGTATTAAAAAACAAGAGTATTAAATCAATACACAGTTTTTTTGTCATGTATTTAGATAAAATATATTCAATCCTGAGTATTTTTTACTGATAATCGAATCTTTTATACTCTAATTTGAGTCTTTTTGACTCGAATTTGAATGTTTTTCACTCGATTTCCAGTGTTTTTGGTTCAAATTCGAGTGTTTTATACTCGATACCGAGTCTTTTTTACTGGATTTCCAGTGTTTTTGATTCAGTGTTTTAACTACTCGCTCCTTTGTCTAAAAAAATAGATAACCAAGGGGTAACATTTTTTAGACTTAATACATAAAGGCTGTTCAATTACTAAAAATATATAAATCAGTCTTAAAATGAAACAGAAATCTTTTATTCGGAAGTATCTCCATTATTTCCTTAACTCTTTTGCAGAGAGCATAGTTAAAAAAAGGAACGGGCGCTTAAGTACTACAATAATAATACTCTTGCCCAAAAAAGCAATACTATTAGTACTCTTTATTTGCTCATTTCAGACATACTCGCAAAAGTTAATACTACCTGGCAATGATAATCCTAACGATTATCTAACCAATCCTTCGCTAACCGGGTTTAATGATTATTCTAATCAAGAATTGGTAGACCTCTATACAGGAATGGTCAACATAAAAATACCCGTATATACTGTTAAAGACAATGATCTTCAAATCCCAATATCCTTAAGCTATAAAAAAGACGGTATTCTGGTAGATGAAAAAGCGAGCGATATCGGGCTTGGTTGGCGTTTAAACACTCTTGGTTATATCAAAAGACAAGTAAAAGGCAATCCTGATGAGGATATCTACGGAACCAACGATCGTGGAGATAAAATTCGTATCAACTATGGCAGGTTTAACAATTTAAAATTTAGGCCCCTCATTTTGGTTGATATTATCGATGACTACATTATAGATGATTATGTAAAAATGGTTAAAAACAGGAGCTACAATAATAATACTTGTATTCCTAGTGAAGAGAAGTTCCATTTGATAGCTTTGAGCTCTGTTCCTTCACGACCAAGTAGCTCCCTTTATCCCCAAATAGAATATCATTTCCAGAGAATAATGGATACGCAACCTGATATTTTTTATTATCAGATTCCGGCTACTTCGGGATCGTTTGTTTTAGACCGTAATGGTAATCCGGTTATTATTTCGGGAAGTACAGATGTTGTTATTACACCAGCAATTGGCCCTAAGGCGCATCCTATAAATCCAGAATGGGGTATTACTACTCCCAATGGGATTACCTATTCTTTTCCTCATACAGATGCATATACCGAAACTACCGAAAATTATATGCCTCACGCTTCTGTAGGAGCTGTTGCAGGTCCAAAAGAAACAAAAGAGGAGTTTATGAACAGACCAAACTATAGACAATGGCAACGCAATTTTAATCTTAAAAACCCACGAGATAAAAACCATTTGATTAATACCTGGTATCCCTCAAAGATCACTTCTTCACGATTTAAAACAGAAATTGTAGTTACCTACAAAGACCAAGAGCCAATTGAAGAGTTCAAAAATACCGAACAACGAATGCATTATATTAAAACATATAAAGATCAATACGAAGAACTTGAGAGAACTCTTCCTAATTACTGTGATGGACCAGAAAGGCCTTATAGCAGAACTACTTCTTTTGTTGATCAACCTACGGGTACATTATATGACATTTATGCCAACACAAATGCCTCTTATTGGATTCCAAATTTAAGAATCATTAAAAATCCTAAATATATCAGTAAAATTACTTTTGGTAATGGAAATGTAACCTTTAAATACAGTACAGAAGAACGAAGCGATCTTCCGGGAAATTTCGCTTTAGAGCAAATTCTTATTTCAAATAATGATAATCGTACCGTTAAAAAATTTGGGTTTACTTATGACTATTTCATAGCACTTCCTTATCAAAACTTACAAAAAAGTTCAAGACTTAAACTACTCAGTTTTTCTGAAATTGCCACGACAGGTGATGAAAAAAAACAGCATAAGTTTGAATATCATGAACATATGAAGTTACCTTCTTATGAATCTAATCAACAAGATTATTGGGGATATTTTAATGCGAACACAGCCAATACATTAATCCCAACTAGTCGTAGAAAAGGAATAAATTTTCCGGGTGCTAATCGAGAACCTGACGAAAACCGTACGAAAGTAGCAATGCTAAAAAAGATTATATACCCTACCGGGGGATATAATGAAATCGAATATGAAATAAACAAATACAAAGATAAAGACTTAAGATTAGATCATAATATAGGCGGTTTACGAGTTAAAAAAACGATTACAGCTACATCCAGTACAGATTCAAAAAAAATAATCAAAAATTACATTTATGGAAGACCAGGGTTTTCATCAGGCAGCAGTGTTAATTTTGTAGATAGTAACTGGTATCATAACTTTCAAAGAGATGCGTATTTGACATCTTTTGATTATGACAATAAATTTATAGAACGCTACTTTTATATCAGAAAAAGTGCTCAATCTATTTATCCTCTACTTAAAACTAAAGGTGGTTGGGTAGGTTACCAAGAGGTAACTGTAAGTACACCAGGCTTAGGTAAAAGTGTATATGAATTTACAAATCCCGAAGATAATCCAGATGAGCAAGGGCAACGATTTTTATCTCCATTTAGATCTGAAAGTGCCGTTGATCCTCACCATGATATAGTACATATATCTAAAGATCCTTTACGAGGATTACTAAAAGAGAAGAGTGATTATGATGAAAATGGCAGAATAATTAGAGCTGAGTACATTGACTATGAAGAAAACCCACGATATCATAATCAAATTGAACAAAACATCTTAACCGTTGAAAATGAATTTCTTGCAAATACTACAAGAATCTGGCATCCTGATTTACGAAATCTTGTTCCACCATTTCCTCATCAAACGGCCAAATTCTATAATGTGAGTCAGATTCAAAGTTATTTCCCTTACATAAAAAAGCGTACTATTAAAACATTTGGTTCTGATACTCCTGATCATATACTCAACGAAGTTACATATCAAAAAAACAGTGCTTCGCATATGCAGACCACCCATATGATGTCACAGGGCAGTGACAGAAAAAAAAGAGAAACATTAGCCTATTATCCGGGAGATACTTTCCCTACAGATAATCTATTACCATCAGAGAGAAGTGCAGTTTTTCGTTTAAAAGAACAAAATCGTATCCAACCTGTTTTTATTGAAAATCGAAAAGAAGATAATGTTATCGGAGTGACAAGAAACGTATATGATGAAAGATCGCCTGGATCTGTTAGAATCAAAAAAATTCAACGCGGAATAAACAAAGATCATTTAAAAGATCAAAGTGTATTTCGTTACAATACTAAGGGAAATGTTAGAGAAACCTATAGGTTTAAAGATACTCCTAAAGCTGTATATATATGGGGATATAATGACCAACTTCCTATTATTAAGATTGAAGGAAAATTATCCTATAAAGAAATAGAGGCCCGTTTCTTGGCTGAACATGGGAAACGATTATTTTTCTTAAAAGACATATCTAACAAACCTGCTGATAACCAAATCCTTGAAGATTGGTTAGATAAATTTCGTACTACTATTCAAACTTATGACAAAACATGTCATATCACTACATATCTACATAAACCATTAATAGGAATCACAAGTATTAAAGATCCTAAAGGCAATCTGGTATCCTATGAGTATGATCTATTTAATCGATTAAAAGAAACCAAGGACTCAGAAGGAAATCTAATCACGAAAAGTGAATATCACTTTAACATATCAAATAACGAATAGCAAATGAAAAATTTTTTCTTATTGTTGGTGTTTTTGCCTGTATTAGTCTTTGGGCAGACCCAAACAGAAAACTATATAAAAACTACAAAGTATCATGTAGCAACTACTGACGGTAATGTTCAACCAGATGATAAAATAGAAGAAGTAACCTATCATGATGGATTAGGTAGAGTTTCTCAGCAAGTACTTGTGCGCGCAGGTGGCAATCACCAAGATGTTATCACTCCGTATGTTTATGATGCATATGGTAACAATCCTAAGGCGTATTTATCGTATAGTTCTTCAGAAACTCAACTTGGGTTAATATACCCAAACCCAATTGACGATAATTTAAGTTTTTATAATACCGAAAAATATGAGCAAACATTAAATCCATATAATGAGACCATCTATGAAGCTTCCCCATTGCAGAGAGTTCTAGAAGAAGCAGCCCCCGGAAGCAGTTGGAAATATGATCCTAATCAAGTATCACTTAAAACAATCACAAGGGACAGAATAGTTTATGATGATCTCAATATACCCTTACGTTTAAGTGATATTTGTACTACTAGTTCTGGTGGTGGTAGTGGTTTTATTAAAATTGAAAACAACATTTTACATTTTAAGTTTGATGGCGGATGGGCCTCAAGTGGTGATATCAAATTAGGCCGCATCAAACAAATTAATTCCTCTCCTACATCATTACCAGATACAGAACTTGGTACAATCATACGTATTAGTCGAGGGGTTAGGAGATTAACCGTTAGAGCAAGAATACGTAATAATTATTTAGAGTTTTATCGCACATTTAATCGTGGTTCTTTAAAAGCAGAGAGGTTATCTGTAGATCTGAATATTAACTTACCTGTTATAAAAGGTAGGCAGGACTATGCGAAAAGAATTTCAAAAAATCATACAATTAGGCACGAATATGCTTTTAACACCCAAAATGAAGTAGCTTTATTCGAGATAAAATTTGATAATGAAGATAAAGAAAAACCTAGTCTTATCCATAATGGATATTATCATGTAGATAAACTGTATAAAAATATCACTTACAACGAAAATTGGCAGCCTGAACAAGAATTTGATAAAGATAATACCACAGAAGAGTTTATAGATATGAATGATAGGCTTATCTTAAAACGAACGTATAATAAAAACATTTCCCATGACACCTATTATGTATATGATGATTATGATAATTTAAGCTATGTAATTCCTCCTAAAGTCAACATCGAAAATGGAATTAGTCAGGATGAACTTGCCGAACTCTGTTATCAATATAAATATGATACAAAAAATCGTCTAGTCGAGAAAAAAGTGTCCGGTAAAGGAAGGGAATACATCGTTTATGATCGTCTTGACCGCCCTGTTCTCATGCAAGATGCTAGGCAACGTAGACAGATTCCAAAAGAATGGACATTTACTAAATACGATATATTTGGGCGAGTTGCCTATACTGGTATTTTTGCCGACAATAGAGATCGAACAACCATGCAGACGTTATACAATAACAGTACAGCTCCTGTATTTGAACAACGTGTAATCAACCCACTTAATTTAGGTGGAACTGGGTTTAAACTGTATTACAGCAACAATGCCGAGCCAAAGAACATTTATAACTTGATGACGATTAGCTATTATGATGATTATAATTTTGACTTAGCTGGTGGCGCGAAACCAAGTCAAGTGTATGGGCAGGCAATAAAAACTGATGTTAAAACCTTGTCTACAGGGAGCAAAACTCGTGTATTAGGAACTAATAAATGGATTACTTCTGTAAACTATTATGATAAAAAGGCACGTTTAGTTTATGGTTATAGTTATAATGAATATCTAGGCACTACCAATAGTATTAGTAATAAACTAGATTTTACTGATAAAGTACTGGAAAGTACCACAAGCCATAAACGCTTACAAGCAACACCTATTCTTACTAAAGACAAGTTCACCTATGACCACATGGGCCGATTATTAATCCAAAACCAAACAATCAATGAACAACCTGAAGAACTGATCGTTAATAATACTTATGACGAAATGGGTATGCTAACAAAAAAGGAGGTTGGGGGATCCACTGGTAGTAGTATCACCAATCTTATTAACGTTATGATTGAACTGAATCATACGATAAAAAAAACAATCCCTCAAAATGCTTGGAATGCTGGTTTTGCATCTAAACTAGCTATACAAGGTAATGGTGCAGTAGCTTTTCAGGTGGTACATACCAATAAAGACCTCATGGTAGGGATATCAAAAGAAGATAAAAATGTTAATTTCAGAAGCATTGATTATGCTATTTATACAATGTCCTCAGGAAAAGTTCAGGTACGAGAAAAAGGAATCACTAAAGGGAATTTAAATCTTAACTATAAAATAGGAGATATTCTTTCCGTAGAAAGAATAGGGACTACTATTGTGTATAAAAAGAATGATGCAGTATTTTATACATCTACAATACCATCAAGTGGTAACCTGATAGGAGATGCATCATTGTATCATACCGGAAGCAGGATAAAAAACTTTACTCTTATTAATCCAAAAAGAAAAAGTTTACAAACCATCGATTATGCGTATAATGTAAGAGGGTGGCTAAAACAGATTAATGACCCTAAAAAAGCATTAGAAGAGGACCTGTTTGCTTTTGGGATTAATTATGATACGGCTAATAATGGAACTACTCCATTATATAATGGTAACATCTCACAAACCCTATGGAAAACTGCTAACGACAATATCAAAAGGCAATATTCCTACATCTACGATGCATTAGATAGAATCACCAAAGGAATTCATAACACAGGTAAATATAATTTGAGTTCCGTGAACTATGATAAAAATGGTAATATTCTAGGATTAACACGTAGTGGGTGGCAAAATGGGGTAAGTTTTGCCAATATGGATCGTTTATACTATACCTATGATCAAGGTAATAGATTATCGAAAGTAGTAGACACGGGTAATGACAATTACGGTTTTAAAGATGGAACGAATACTGGTAATGACTATGTATATGATGTCAATGGAAACATGACTGTTGATCGTAATAAAGGCATTACCGGCATACGTTATAATCATCTAAATTTACCCACTGTGGTTACCATTAATGGGAAACAAATTCGATATACTTATGATGCTACCGGAACAAAATTAACCAAATCGGTAAACGGAGTATTTACACATTACGATGGTGGCTATGTCTATGAAGGACCAGATTTACAATTCTTTAAACACTCTGAAGGGTATGTAGAACCTAATACTAATGGTAGTTTTGATTATGTATATCAATATAAGGATATATGGGGAAATACGAGATTAACTTATGCAGATGACAATAATGATGGTAGCATAGACGCCTCTTCCGAGATAAGGAGAGAGCAAAATTACTATCCATTTGGATTAGAGCATCGTGGATATAACAATGTTATCCAAGGCGTAAAGAATGATTTGAAGACTTATCAAGGACAAGAATTTACAGATGATTTAGGATTAAATACCCACGAATGGAAATACCGTGTTAGTGACCCAGCAATTGGTAGATTTTGGCAAGTTGACCCATTAGCAGAAGATTATGCTTATAACTCTACATATGCGTTCCAAGAAAACAAACTTGGAATGGGTATTGAACTGGAGGGAGCAGAGCTTTTTGGATGGATTAAGGATAAGTTTTGGTATGGTTTAATGGGGCAGCCACGTGGTGGCGATATGAATACCCATTTGGATATGACGCCCACAAGTTCAGGGCCGACCAAGAATATCACAGGAAACTATTTTGGTGATGCTGCATATAAATTGTTAGGCGGAGAAACTATCTCAAAAGCAGCTGATGGCAATGTTATGGCACAAGGACAAGTGATAATGAACGGAATGGTAGCATTATCGCCTGCAGGAAGAGGGTCTAGTCTTGCAAGTAGCGCTGAAACTAAACTCGCAAGCAGTGCTTTACAAACAGAGGTGAAAACTGTAGCATCAAACACTAGCAAGAAAGTTAGTACCATTATTGGTGGGGAACTAAAAGGGAGCACGTCTATAATGGGAGCTGGTAAAGCATCAGCAACAGGTGATATACCTGCATCTTTACTTAAAGCAGCAGAAAAAGCAGGAGGTGTAGGAGCAGTAAATCCAGGAACTAAAAGCCCTGTTGGATGTTGTGCAGAATTTAAGGTAGCGACAGAGCTTTTAATAAAACATCAAGATGCAATACCTTCTCAAATACGATTTACAAAAGCAATTAGACCGAGAACAGGAAAAGTTGTTCCACCTTGTGATAATTGTAAAAAAGTTTTTCCACAGTTAGATAATTGATGATAAACTTACTCTAAATAAAAAAGACAGAACTTAAACTGGTTCTGTCTTTTTTATTAATGGTTAACATTTTATCTATTTATGACCATCTCTGTTAATTTTATTTCTTTTAATAGGTTTTCATCGTCTTCACCTTCTTTTATTAAAAGGTCACTTATTACCTTAAATTCAGCACTCAACCCAGCTATTTTTATTATATCTTGACCAGAAAGCATTTTAATATACTCTTCTACCGTTTTGTAAATTAAATTATAAATAGGCATTGATTTGAATACTTTTCTAGTTTCGTTATTATCTTTCATTTCTATAAAAGTATCAGGAAAATTAACCTGAGGTAGCATAATTCTACAGAATATAATAGGTAAGAATATAAACAAATCTTCAACAATTTTATAGTCAATATCATTATCTATAAAAAACTCTATTAAATCGTCATACTCAACATCATTTTCTATTATTAGGTTTATAGCTTTTTTTATATCTTCTTCATTATTCTTATTTTGCATGAACTAATATTTTTTATGAATACGCTCTTTTAGCTTTAAAATCAAGAATTAGCGCATCAATAACCATAAAGATTTTATCTTTTTCTTCATCGTTAAGTTTAGAGACTTCTTCCACTCTTTTAAGTACATTACTGTCAAGTTCTAAAGTTGTTTTGCCAACAAGGAAATCAATAGAGACATTAAGCGCATCAGCAATCTTCATAATCACTTCAATAGATGGCATCATAATATCACGTTCATAACGTCCAATAATATCGCCAGAAGTATCTACTTTTTTACCTAACGCAGATTGTGAAAGGTTATGCTTCTTCCTTAAAATCAAAATATGTTCACCTATAGTCATACGCTTACGTAGTTAAAACTACTATTAAAAGTGGGTTTTAGCAAAAATAGAAGATTTATACGTAGTAAACAAAATGATTAAGTCTTGTTTTGTAAAGACCAAAACATTACATTTGCTACCAATAGGTCGTAAAAACTTTTTTAAAATGTTTTTTGATTATGTTGAATACTTCTAATCCAAATAACTACGAGTACATAACAAAACATTTAGAGCTTCACATTTTAGGTGGAATCAAGACGAATAAATTAGAAAGTATGCGAATTACTTTAAGCATACAAAAACTAAAACACGAGAACGCCAGAGTCTTTTGTTTGGTATTCACCAACAGATCCAACGTTGATATATCTAGAACCATAGTAGATCAGATATGTTATAAACATATCTGATACTTAGGAGCTAATCTGCTTGGGGATTAATCTCACTTTTAAGATCCAAGTGGGTTATTTCTAAACTAGCCAGAACTAGTCTCTTGTTGTAAATTTTTAATTCTAGAAGTATATAAGTAGAAGACAATGATTTTTTTTTTCAGGATGTGGTAACATTTTAATGAGTTAAGACATTAACATGTATAAAAGCTTATAGCTAAAGATATTTAATAATAAACGGTTGATATCAATTGTATTAAGATCAAAATCCTGAAAATTCTAAATAATTCATAACGAGGTAGGCATCTAGAATTAAAACATAGAAAACTTTCGGGCTTTTATAAAAAATATCTAATGATTACTTCTAAACTCAAAATGATCAATAAAGTATAGTGTTTTATCACTTTTAGTTTTTAGGATTTCTTTCACACTATAATTGTATACCTTTAAGGCATTATTTTTTAAGACTACTATAATGCAAAATCAAACGTTTATAAAACTAGTTATATTTTTTGGTGTTTTACCTATGTTGCTCGCTTCTTGCGCTAAGGATACAACCCAGGCAGATTTAAAATCATCACTTACCTTATATGCCTCTTTTGATAAAGGTGTACAGGCAGATTTTGCACTAGGAGATGCTAACCTTTATACCGTTCCCTCGCGTAAAGCTCGTGATTCTGCACAAGTAGGTTTACATAAACCAGATATTAGTATTGCAAAAGATAAAGGACGTTATGGTGATGGACTTTTGTTTACAGAAAGAAGTCGTGGGAATATATACTACCCAAGTGCAAAAAATATTGCGTATAACACAAGTGATTGGAGTGGTGCTATTTCATTTTGGCTAAGTTTAGATCCAGCCACAGATTTAAAACCAGGATATTGCGATCCTATACAAATTACAGATGTAAGTTATAATGATGCTTCGATTTGGGTTGATTTTACTAAAGAAAACCCCAGAGATTTTAGATTAGGTGTGATTGGGGATAGAGATGTATGGAATCCAACTCCTAATGGACCTGATAACGAAAATCCAATTTTTATAAAGCAATTAGAACCAGTAGTGAAAAATCCACCGTTCAGAAAAGGTGAATGGACTCATATCCTGATCAATTTTTCTAACCTTAATACAGAAAATGGTCAAGCTTCTCTTTATATGAATGGAGAATTAAAAGGAACTAGAAAAAACATTTCAGATCCATTTACATGGGAACTGGATAAATCTAATATCTATTTAGGTTTAGGGTATATCGGACTAATGGATGAATTATCTATTTTTAATAGAAACTTAAGTGATAAGGAGATTTCAACACTGTATACATTAGAAAACGGAGTGCAATCTCTTTTTGAATAGTAACTATTTTATGGAGGTAGAATAATTATTGATATAGTAAGCACTATTTTCTTACTTCTTTGACTCCTCAGGATAGTTCATTTTAATAATTTTTCCTGGATTACCCACTACGACTGCGTAATCTGGAATGTCTCGTATAACTACTGTTCCTGCTCCAATGATACACCATTTGCCAATCTTAATTTTTGGTACAACGACTGCTCCGGCACCGATATGAGACCCTTCACCCACATGAACGAGTCCGCAGAGGGTGGTGTTGGGCGAAATATGAACAAAATCCTCAATTACATTATCGTGATCTACACTTGCCAATGTATTTATAATTACGTGCTTTCCAATAGTAGTATTGGGTTGGATTACAGCTCCGGCATAAACAACAGTGCCTTTTCCTATTTTTATATCTGGATCTATAATGGCGGATGAATGTATTGCTGTTGCAAATTCACTTTGTAAAAATTTAGCAATCTCAGATCGCTGAAAATTATCTCCAATAGCGATAATAAAAGGATCTCCTTCTTGAGAAAAGTCTTTATCTATTTCTAAAATTGATATATGTTTAAACTTGGGATGACAACCAGAAGGATTGTCATCAAATATTTCTGTAACAGCAACCCTGTTTTGCTTTAAAACTGAATGTATGATTTGAGCATGTCCTCCAGCACCATATAATCTTACCGTATTGATCTCTTCCATTTTGGCGCCATTTTATAGTATGTAATGTTATAGTGTCTAACTCTTTAGTGTTGTTTTGATAGGTCAAAAGTATCCAACCTCCCTTTTTGAAAGTATGATATTTGTCAGTTTTGATGAAGAGAATATAAGTACACTAAAAATATTTTTTCCTCAGTCTCAAAAAACGGGACGGGTCTGCCTTAGTATTGCAAGGTAAAACTATATGTTCATTCAAATGATTTTAAAAAGCGCTGAATAGTTGGGGAGATACACGTACTCCTAAGTAGTACGAAAACGAAACCCAGTATAGGTTTATAAGCAATATCATTAAACAAAAAATTCAATCCATTATGATTAGAAAACACTTGCTATGTGTCATAGGCATGTTTTATGCCTTCACTTTTGGCCAGGAATTACCACAGTTATCACCACCAACACCAGAGGTTGCTGCTATTGGGAAATATACTGACATCCCTGTAGGTTTAAATACAGGAACTCCTAATATTTCAATTCCTTTGATGAGTTTATCCGAGTTTGGGATAGAAGTTCCCGTATCGGTAAATTATCATGCTTCTGGTATTAAGGTTAACGAAATTGCTTCACGTATAGGTATAGGCTGGAGTCTTGCTGCAGGAGGGATGATTACCAGACAAGTAAGAGGTATCCCAGATGATGAAAAAGAAGGGTTTTTGAATACTACTAATACTGTAGATGCTTTCTTTAATTTAACTCCACAACAACAAGCACTGGCTTTTGATGATGCAGTACGCAGTAAAACTCAGGATTATGAGTCTGATTTATATTATTTTAATTTTCCGGGAGGGAGCGGGAAATTCTTTTTTGATCAACAAGGTGCAATTTATAGCCACCCTAAAAATGATCACCAGATTAGAAAAATTACGGGTCAGGTAAATAATATTACGACCATTTTGGGTTGGGAAGTAATTACTCCTCAAGGAATGACCTATACTTTTGGGATTATTCCTGGATCTTCAGAGTTAGTGACAGAAGTTAAACGCAATCTGATTTATGGAGAAAACTCACAACTTCCGTCAGGATTTACTTTTCATACTTCTGGATGGTATTTAACTCAGATTAGAGATTATAAAGGGAATAGTGTTCGTTTTAACTATTCCAAAGGGACTACAGATGTAGTATATTATAGTCTTTTGGATCAAAAAAAATATCTTCCATCAATTGTACCGGGAGCAAATGGGAACTGTAATGTCCCAGATGTATCTACTTCACTTTCTGAAGATCGTTATCTACCAACGTACCTTACCACTATAGAAGGAACACAAGGGAGTATTCAGTTTAATTATGATACTTCACGTAATGATCTTAAGAATGATAAAGCCTTAACCGCGGTTACGCTTAAAGATGCTAATGATAATGTTATTGATAGTTACCGTTTTGAACATGGATATTTTACTACTGCTCCTTGGGAGAGGTTAGGAACATATGGCGATTTAGATCAACGTACTAAGAAATTATACCTTAAAAAAATCAAACAACAAAAAGGGAGTGTAATTAATAAAGAACACAGTTTTAGTTATTATGAGGATCATGCTTTTCCAGAGCGATTATCATTTAACAAAGATTTTTGGGATTATTCTAATGGAGCTGATAACGATGTTTTATATCCTGGAGCAGTGTATACCAATGGGTATGGAAATCCGGTTGATGTTAATGGAGCAGATCGTGCAGTCAATTCCGATTTTGCTCAGACCCTATTATTAAAGGAAATCGTATACCCCACTAAAGGGAGTACAGAATTTATTTATGAATCCAATACAGTAACTGGAGGGAAAGCATTTTTTGCAGGAAATACACTAAAATCTGTAATCATTACTGGTTCACAAATAACGACTTCTCCAGATTCTAGTGAAGTGTTAAGTTCTTCTTTCACATTGCCAGAAAAAACGTTGATCTATTACAGAAGTACTGCTGTTGCCGCTTGTGATAATAATCTTGGTTCTAATGATTGTCCAACGCTATGGCTTGCCGATGCTAACGGGAATACATTAAGAACTTTTAGAGGAAACAGTAGTGATGCGCAACCTTTTGAATTAGAAGCAGGGACGTATACAGTGAATGCTCAAAACGGACTAATTCCTACGAGTCTGGAGAATGGAATTCCTCGATATGATAATACGGCTAGTCTATATTTCTATAAAAAAGAGGTTGTGGATAATAATGGTAGTAGTACTTCTATAGCTTTTACAGGAGGACTTCGTATCAAGGAGATGAGATTTAAAGATACCAATGGTTCACTTATAAATACTAAAAAATACGAGTATAGACAGTTTGCACATCCTGAGTTATCCAGTGGTTTTGCGTCTAACCCTCCTTCTTTCATATATCTAAGAGCTCCTTTTTTTGATGGGAGTTTAAATTGCACATTTAATATTATCCAATCCAACAGTCTCTTTCCTCAAAACGGATTGAGCTCGTATCATGTGGGATATACGAATGTGACTGAATTTAATACAGATAATTCACAAGGGAAAACAGAGTATACCTATAGATTTATTCCAGATGATCATAGGTATAGCGAAAACAATCAATTTCTCCCGGGAGAAGGGTACCCTTTTGCTCCAGCAAAAGATTATTCTCACCAAAGAGGGCTGTTATTAGGAACAAAAGTATATAAGTTCAATCCATCGAGTCAGAATTTCTCTATCGTAGAAGAACTGAGCAATATCTATACTCGAAAAGGGGAGTTCTTGTCAGGGAATATCGCGATGGGATATATCGGTAGTGCTAGCCCTGAATATACAATGTACAATAATTTTAGTGATCGATACCTGATGACAGGAACCGAAAAAACAAGTTATTACCCATCTGGAAATGTAAAGATAACAACACAATATACCTTTGATGAAGGATATCAGGGAAGAACATTTCCAACAACTATAACTACAACAGATAGTAATGGGGATAGTGTCGAAACAAAAACTTATTATCCTGATGATGTGTCTTCTGCAGATGCATTGGGGAGTCCATTAACTGCTACAGAATATAGTGCAATTTCTAATCTGAAAAAGAGTGTGTACTATCGTATTACAGAACCTATTCAGCAGGAAACCCGTATCAATAATGTATTAGCAACAAAACAACTTACCAAGTATCAGATTTTTGGAAGCATTACTCTACCTAAGAGCGTACAAGTGGCTAAGGGGAGTCGAGATTTAGAAAATCGTATTGAATATTTGAATTACGATAGTCAAGGTAACCCTTTAGAGGTTACTCAAACCGATGGTAGCCATACCATCTATATCTGGGGGTATAATGATCGGTATCCAATTGCCAAGATTGATCATGCCAGTTATATCGATATGCCTGCTGCAGTACATACGTTGATTACTCAATTAAAAACCAATACAAATCAGGAAACCAATCCAGCACAAGAAGCAACGATTCGTGGCTTAATTGATGACTTAAGGTCACATACATATTTTGCTAACGCACAGATTACTTCTTTTACCTATGATCCATTAATTGGAGTGACTAGCGTGACCGACCCAAGAGGGTATACGATGACATATCATTATGACATATTTAATCGCCTGGAACATGTAAAGGATGCTGCGGGAAAATTGATTTCTGAAAACAAATATGGGTATAAGAACTAATGAGGACTAAGACAATGAAAAATATAATAAAAAACTATATAGTACTTATCATTGTAATGATGGGTACAGCAAGTGCTTTTTCACAAATAGGAGACGGAGATGTTCTCGGGGATTGTGGAATTACCTCCTATCGCGATGCTGATGGAGACAGCTGGGGAGATATAAATAATAAAACATGTCAACTAACAATACCTGCAGGATATGTTGGTAGGTACGGAGATCGTGATGATGGCAATGCACTAATTACAAATATAGCGCCTAGAAACTTTTATCGGGATGGAGATGGAGATACTTATGGTAATCCGAATAGTACAATATACGCTAGTGCGCGACCTAATGGGTATGTAACCAACAATAGTGATTATGATGATAGTAATGCGTTAATCACAAATGTTGTTCCTAGAAACTTTTATAGAGATGGCGACGGAGATACTTTTGGAAACCCAAGTAATATAAAGTATCAGAGTGCACAACCTTCAGGATATGTTACTAATGCGAATGATTGTAATGATGGTAGTGCCGCAATTAATCCAAACACGGTATGGTACAAGGATAGTGATGGAGATAATTTTGCTAGTACAAGTAAAAAACAATGCACCAGTCCAGGGGCAGGGTATAAGTTAAGTGTAACAGGTTTAGGAGATTGTAATGATAATGATGTCACCTTGAATCCCCTTACCGTATGGTACTATGATAATGATGGAGATAGTTTTGGTAATGAAGGTGATTTAAGTGCGATTCGACAACAATGTAGTCAGCCATCTTCAAAATATGTTAGAAAGATTGGTGATTGTAATGATAACAATATAAACATTCACCCTAATACAGTTTGGTATAAAAACAGTGATGGAGATGGTTTTGCGAGTACTACAAAGAAACAATGTACAAATCCAGGGTCTGGGTATAGCCTTACAGTAAGACCTTTAGGTGATTGTAATGATAATAACGCAGCGATCCACCCAGATACAGTTTGGTATAAGAATAGTGATGGAGATGGTTTTGCGAGTACTACAAAGAAACAATGCACAAACCCTGGATCTGGATACAGCCTGACAGTAAGACCTTTAGGAGATTGTAATGATAATAACGCAGCGATTCACCCCAATACAGTTTGGTATAAGAATAGTGATGGAGATGGTTTTGCAAGTACTACGAAGAAACAATGTACAAACCCTGGATCTGGGTACAGCCTCACAGTAAGACCTTTAGGAGATTGTAATGATAGTAATGCTGCGATCCACCCCGATACAGTTTGGTATAAGAACAGTGATGGAGATGGTTTTGCAAGTACCACGAAGAAACAATGTACAAATCCTGGATCTGGTTATAGTCTGACAGTAAGACCTTTAGGTGATTGTGACGATAGTAATGCTGCGATCCACCCCGATACAGTTTGGTATAAGAACAGTGATGGGGATGGTTTTGCAAGTACCACGAAGAAACAATGTACAAATCCTGGATCTGGGTATAGTCTGACAGTAAGACCTTTAGGTGATTGTAACGATAGTAATGCTGCGATCCACCCCGATACAGTTTGGTATAAGAACAGTGATGGAGATGGTTTTGCAAGTACCACAAAGAAACAATGTACAAATCCTGGATCTGGATATAGTCTTACAGTAAGACCATTAGGAGATTGTAACGATAGTAATGCTGCGATCCACCCCGATACAGTTTGGTATAAGAACAGTGATGGAGATGGTTTTGCAAGTACCACAAAGAAACAATGTATAAATCCTGGATCTGGTTATAGTCTCACAGTAAAACCATTAGGAGATTGTAATGACAGCGATGCAAGTATACATCCAAATACGGTTTGGTATATAGATGGGGATGGAGATACTTTTGGAGATAAGAATGTGACTAAAATACAATGTACTAAACCAGCGGGTTATGTGCGTAACGATGATGATTATAATGATAGTACAGGACTAATTACCAATATTGCTCCTAGGAATTTTTATAGAGATGTAGATGGAGATACTTTTGGTAACCTGGCTGATAAAAAATATCAAAGTACCCAACCCGCCGGATATGTTACCAATGCAAATGATTGTAATGATAACGATGCAAGTTTAACTCCCAACACAGTATGGTACAAAGATGCAGATGGAGATACCTGGGGGGATAAAAGTATGACTAAAAAACAATGTGATCAACCTTTAGGTTTTGTACGTAATGATGATGATTATGACGATAGCACGGTTAATATTATCAATATTGCGCCACAAACATTTTATTTGGATAGCGATGGTGATGGATTTGGAGATCCTAACCAGAGTGTATATTATAGTATTGCTCCTGCAGGATATGTCACCAATGCCAATGATCAGTGTCCAGAAGTGCCAGGAGAAAATAGTGGATGTGCAGGTACTCCTTATCAGGAGATTACTATTAGTAATGAGAATTATGTCTTTACCAGAGTATATCAAAATGAGATGGAATCGATGACAGGGGTTACTACTAATAGAGATGTGATCGAGAACATAACTTATTTTGACGGATTAGGACGACCAAAGCAACAAGTAGGAATCAAAGCTTCACCAACAGCAAAGGATATTGTTACCCATATCGAATATGATATCTATGGCAGACAGGCAAAACAACATTTACCCTTTGAAAGAGCAGCCAATACAACTACTCCTTTGGGAAGTTATGGAACTGTAAATGTAAATACGACTATTAATAGTTATTACCAAAATACCTATGGCGATGACTTTATAGGAATGGCTTTGGCAGATGTTAACGCGTATTCTGAAAGTATTTTTGAACCTTCACCTTTAAATAGAGTAGCAGAACAAGGCGCTCCGGGGAAGGATTGGAAAGCAAACCCAACAAATAATGATGATCATACGATCAAGTTTGACTGGGATACTAATATTGTTGATGAGGTAGTACGTTTTAAGGTTACTTTTTCTGGTGGAAATACAGGAAAACCGCAATTGGTAAAAGATGGATTTTATACCGCTGGGGAATTATATGTTACGATAATCAAAGATGAAAACTGGCAACTTAATCAAACGCATCCTAAGGATCATACAAGCAAAGAATACAAGGACAAAAGAGGGAGAGTGGTTTTAAAACAAACGTTTAATGAAGGAATCCCTCATGATACGTATTATGTATATGATGAATTTGACAATCTAACCTATGTGATTCCGCCAAAGGTGACTACCAATGATCCAGTATATAATATCGAGCTTTCTGAGTTATGTTATCAATACAAATATGATCATAGAAATCGCCTGGTAGAAAAGAAAATCCCAGGCAAAGGATGGGAGTATATCATATATGATAAACTCGATCAACCGATATTAACTCAAGATGCTAATCAAAAGGCTAAAGGAGAATGGTTGTTTACCAAATATGACGCCTTAGGAAGAGTAGCATATACTGGTAAGTACAAGAGTACACGTAATAGAGGAACTTTACTCCTGGCAATGAGCGGATTGAGTACGTTTTGGGAAACAAGAGAACCAGCTACTACTTTAGGAGGAACTACAGTGTATTATAGCAATGCAGCGTTTCCAACTGCAGATCTAGAAATACTAACTGTTAACTATTATGACAACTATAGTTTTGATATCAATGGGCTATCGAATCCGGGAACGGTCTACGGAGTAGGCACCACAGATCGTACCCGATCGCTAGCCACGGGTGGTAAAGTACGTGTGTTAGGAACTAATGATTGGATCACTACCGTTACTTATTATGATGACAAAGCAAGACCAATTTATGTCGCAAGTAAAAATGACTATCTCAATACTACCGATATCGTAGAAAGCAAGTTGGATTTTGTGGGTAGAGTAGAAGAAACCAAAACTACACATACTAAAGGTACTAATGCGGCTATCGTAACAGTAGACAAATTTACTTATGATCATACTGGGCGACTATTAAAACAAACCCAAAAGATCAATACGCAAGCAGAAGAAGTTATTGCAGAAAATAGTTATGATGCATTAGGACAATTAACGAGTAAAAAAGTAGGTGGCATTGCGAACGCAAGTGAAGCAAGCTCCCCACTACAAACCATAGATTACACCCATAATGTGAGAGGGTGGTTAACATCAATTAATGAAGGGACTACGAGTAATGGAGATTTATTTGGATTTAGTATCGGTTATAATCAAGGAAACAACCCTTTATATAATGGAAATATTAGTAGAACCGAATGGGAAACTCAAAATGACAATAAAAAACGATATTATAACTATAGTTATGACGCATTAAATAGAATACAATCGGCAGGATATAATACAGAACTATTAGATGAACCAGGATGGTTTAATGTTACTAATATTTCCTATGATAAAAATGGAAATTTGTTGACCTTGAACAGAGCTAAAAAAGGAAGTCAAGTAGCTGGAGCAGCCATGGATTACCTTACCTATAGCTATGATCATGGTAATAAATTATTGAAGGTAAAAGATCAATGGATTGGAGCTGGTGGATTTGAAGATGGTACCAATACCAACAATGATTATACCTATGATGTTAATGGTAATATGACGATTGACCAAAATAAAGGGATTACAAATATTACCTACAATCATTTAAATCTACCAGAAACTGTTTCTATATCTAATAGTGAAGGAACAGGAGATATTACTTATATTTACGACGCTACTGGCGCCAAGTTGAAAAAAATATCGCCAAGTGGAAGTTCTTTAATAGAAACTGAATACGCTGGTAATTATATCTATAAGAATGGTACGTTAGAGTTCTTTAATCATGCAGAAGGATACATAGAACCTGTCATTGCGAACGGCAGTACTGCAATCTCATCATTTGATTATATATATCAATACAAAGATCATTTAGGAAATATCAGGTTGTCCTATAAAGATGCTAATCGAGATGGTGCGATTGTTCAAGATGAGATCATAGAGGAGAACAACTACTATCCTTTTGGGCTGAAGCACAAAGGATATAATGAAATAGTAAGTCCCCGTACAAACAGTACAGCACAGAAATTTAAGTATAATGGTATTGAGTTAGAAGAAAGCTTAGGAGTTAATCTATATGAGATGGATGTTCGTCAATACGATCCTGCTATTGCAAGGTGGGTTGCTATTGATCCTGTTACCCATCATTCTATGTCGACATATACTGCTTTTGATAATAACCCTATTTACTGGACAGATCCTAGTGGAGCTAATGCAGAAAATCTGGTGGATGAAATTATTAATAAATCTTCTGGATATAATTCTTCTGTATGGAAATCTAATAATGATGGAACTTTCCGAGCAAGTAATGGGAGAACTGCAGGAACAAAAACAGAGAATACTGATATTGTTATTATGCATAGAACTAATGTGTCAGAGAATGGTAAAAAAGGAGAAGATGGATCCGATATTGTATATTTGAATAATCAAGTGAACAGTCGTGAAAGATTAAAAAATGGAAAATACATTTATAAGAAACAAAATTTATATATGACAGCAGTGATCGAATCCTCTGGACGGTTAAGTTCAATTCAAATTCAGGCAGTTGAAACTATATGGAATGATGATGGAGAGATTGTAGATCATGGACTTAGTGTATCAGAAGTTGATGTGTCTAATGGTTTTAATCCTGAAAAAATTAAAAACAAAAATAATAAAGGGATTTTTGAATTTTTCATTGTTGCTCAAGCTGTTCAAAATCATAGAAATAGAACTGGTCATTCAGTTATGAAGGATTTACAAAGATCATATAAGGCAATTAGTACTGCATTAATTGGCTCTTCTGGTTATTCAATTAAGCCAGGAAAAAAGATGAAAACACCTAAAAGTCTAGCAGGTAAATTAATAGGTTTAGTTCCTTTTACAGCAGGTTTAACACTGAAATTTTCAACTTCAAATATTGAAAAAATGAAGTTACCTGTCATACAAAGAACAAAAATGTATGATGAATAATAATTTTTTATTTAGGTATCAAAGACTTATAATTTGGGCAATATTTATGATAACATATTTTGCTTTGTCTGAAAGTAAATGTGATTATTTATTGCTCATCGAATTAGATTCTATAATATTTATGATATTATTTCCATTAATTGTTTATTTATTACTTCTATTTGTAAAAAACAATAAAATAATATTGTTTTTAGTAGTAATGTTAATAATGATCAATTTATATATAGTGTTTTTTACAAATTGTTGGTGAAATATCCAGATAGCGCGGAAATATTTTCCGTGACCCTGCTCTCGCTAGTCTGTCACGCTAGCGTCTCGCTAGTGGCCTCAAAGATTGGTTAACGGCGGTATGAGTAAGAAAATAAATAGATAAGAAACAGCTACATTTCTGTAGCTGTTTTTTTGTTTCAATACTTCTTACTTCATTTACTTAAAAAAATATATTTTCTTCAATGATTTAGTTTTTAGAGGGTACTTGTACAGTTTTTGTCTAGTTCAATTAAAATCAAAAAAAGAGTGAAGCACTAATTTTGTAACTGAAGTTTAGTTCTAAATTAGTTATGAAAATAAAATTCTTTCTTTCTGCATTTTTGCTTTTAATACTATGTGTTGGTTGTACCCCTTCATTACCAGAAGATGTAGCTCATGCATATGAAAAACTCCCAGAGCAACTAGATTATAATATTCATGTAAAACCAATTTTATCTGATAAATGTTTTAGCTGTCATGGACCAGATAAAGCAAAAATATCAGGAGGGCTTCAATTGCATGATCCAGAGACCGCACTTATAGAGTTAAAAGAGTCTCCAGGAAAATTTGCTATAACTCCGGGCAACCTAAAAAAATCTGAAGTTTTTCATAGAATTTTATCAAATGACCCTAACGTGGTAATGCCAACACCAGAATCATATTTGTCACTATCTCCAGAAGAAAAAGCAATACTGGTTAAATGGATTGATGAAGGAGCAGAATATAAAGATCATTGGGCTTTTATACCAGCATCTTTACCTAAAATACCCAAAGTGAATAATGAGAACCTGGTAGCTAATCCGATCGATAATTTTGTCTTGGCCAAATTAGAAGAGCATAATATCACACCTTCTAAAAAAGCAAATAAAGAACTACTATTACGACGCGTTTCACTTGATCTCACAGGATTACCACCTACCAAAAAAGAGATTTTAGATTTCACAAATGATACATCTACAGATGCGTATGAAAAACAAGTAGATCGTCTTTTAGATTCTCCTCATTACGGAGAAAAAATGGCTGTTGATTGGTTAGATTTAGCCAGGTATGCCGATACCCATGGATATTTCGTAGATCGATATAGAGATATGAGCCCCTGGCGAGATTGGGTAATTCAATCGTTCAATGAAAATTTATCTTATGACAAATTTATTACATGGCAGTTGGCAGGGGATTTATTAGATAACCCCACAAAAGAACAGGTATTAGCAACAGGATTTAATCGTCTACACCCTCAAAACCTTGAAGGAGGAATTATAGATGAAGAATTTCGATCAGAATACGTTTCAGATAGAACCAATGTTATGGGACAGGGTATCATGGGATTAACGGTAGCTTGTGCAAAATGCCATGATCATAAATACGATCCTATTTCACAAAAAAATTATTATGAGTTGTATAGTTTTTTTAATCAGATAAATGAGTCTGGCCAAATTCCATGGGATTGGTCTATGCCCGTACCTACATTACTTCTCCCAACAAAAGAAGAAGAAAAAATGATGTCCTATATCAATACTCTGATTGATAAAGAGACTCAAAACATTCAGGAAATAAAAAGTAATCAGTTACAAAATGCAAAGGATTGGATTGCAGAAGAAAAATATAAAACAGATTCATTTAAAGATACAGATCATCTATCAGCCTATTTTGACTTTGAAAATAATTCATTACAAAATAAACTTAATCGTAGAGAACATGGTACGATGAAGACCCAATTTACGAACAATGAAAAAACAACTTTTACCCTGGGGTATTCTGGCAAAGGACTTCAGTTTGATGGGGATGCGTGGTTAGATTTGGGTGATATTGGTATTTTTCAACGTAGTGAGGCTTTTAGTATCGCAATACGAATATTTGTACCCAAAGATCTAAAAGAAGGAGTGATTTTTCATAAAGCACAGGGAACCAGATTGCATAGTTATAGAGGGTACCACTTAACTATTAAACCCGATAATACACTAGAACTTTTGATGGCACATGTATGGCCAGACAATGCTATTGTAAAACGAACTATTAAAGAAGTACCCAGAGATCAATGGGTACATCTTACCTTAACCTATGACGGTTCCAGTAAAGCAAAAGGCTTTAAAATATACCTTGACGGTCAGGAAATGAAGTCTAATGTAGAAATAGATAACCTATATAAGGATATTATCTTTCACAATTATGAAGACTATATTTATCCTGAACCTATAGAACCTGGATTACAAATTGGAGCAAGATGGAGAGGTAAAGGAATTGCTAAATCAATAGTAGATGATCTTATGGTCTTTGATAAGGAATTAACCAATCTGGAAATTCTTAAAATATCAAATAGCAAATTTCTTGATCCAATACTATCAAAAAACGAAAGTGAGTTGTCTAAAAAAGATAAAGATCAATTAGTAAACTATTATTTGTCTACAAAATCAAAGCCTGTAAAAAAAGCATTATCATCATTACAAGAATTACGTACTCAATATGCAGATAGTGTTGATAATATCAAGGAAATTATGGTGATGAAAGACTCTCTGAATTTACGTAAAACCTATGTGTTAGAAAGAGGACAATATGATGTTTACGGTGAAGAGGTATTTTCGGATACTCCGGAAAGTCTACCATCCATGTCAGAAAAATTACCCAAAAATAGATTAGGTCTCGCTAAATGGTTAATAGACCCCAACCATCCTTTAACGGCAAGAGTAGCGGTAAATAGATACTGGCAGAATTTCTTTGGTACCGGTATTGTAGAAACTTCTGAAGATTTTGGAAATCAGGGAACCTTGCCAACACATCCTGAATTATTAGATTGGCTGGCAATAAAATTTATTAAAACAGGATGGGACCTTAAGACATTAAATAAGTTAATTGTAATGTCTAATACGTACCAGCAAGATTCTAATGTGTCAGATGTGTTAAGAGAGATAGATCCGGATAATGAATTACTGGCTAGAGGTCCCAGAAAGAGATTGTCGGGAGAAATGTTACGAGATAATGTATTACTCGCGAGCGGATTACTAAATCAAAAAATAGGAGGGGAGAGTGTAAAACCATACCAACCAAAAGGATTATGGAAAATGACACATATAACTTACGAAAGAGGGTCTGGAGAAGATCTATATAGAAGAAGTATGTATACTATATGGAAAAGAACAGCTCCCAATCCTACTATAGCTACTTTTGATGCCCCTACAAGAGATATCTGCACTACCAGAAGACAAGAAACCAATACTCCTTTACAGGCATTGGTACTCCTTAATGATCCTACGTATATAGAAACAGCAAAAGTAATAGGTAAAAATATGACTTCGTTTTTGAGTATTGAAGATGCAATTAGCGATGCGTATATACGATTAACAGGAAAGACGATAACAACAAAAGAATTACAACTGTTGATGGAGTTACAAAATGAGGAATTTAAAAAGTTTACAGAAAATATTGATAAGGCAAGAGGTTGGTTAAATTCTGGAGATATCCGCTTTCAAGAAAATGAAAACCTCCCTATGATAGCGGCAAATGCAGTTGTTGCTAGTACGATTATGAATTCTGATGCTACAATAACTAAAAGATAATATATATGTGATCATCATGATACATTATGATTTACTAGTATCGCAAAGAAGATTTGATGACAGACAACAAAAAATAAAAACTCCCTTAATCTTGTTTTTAGATTTTGTTCAATAAAAAAACATGCTGAGATTAGTATTGTGAAACAAATTCAACTAGATTATCATTTCTTTCTAATTTTAGTTTTTTTCTTAGTCGATACCTTGAGGTGTGCACACTTTCTATTGAGATTCCAAGAAGTGAAGACATGTCCTTACTTGAAAAGTTAAGTTTTATTAGTGCACAAATTTTTAAATCTGTCTGGGTTAATGGTGGGAAATCCTTTTTGATTTTTTTGTAAAAATCTTGATTGATATCTATAAATCTTGCTTCAAACTCTTTCCAGTTACTACCAACACCAGACTTAATAGATTTTATGACTTTATTTATCGAGTTTGGATTTAGATCTTCTTTATTGTCGGTAAGAGTGTTTTTTAAACCAGCAATAAACTCATCTTTTTCTATGAGTTGTAGAGCAGATTTTGCTAATTCTTTGTTTTTTAATTCTATTGCCTTTTTATTTTCTTTTAGCTTGAGTTTCTGTTTTTGTTTTAATAAAATCTTTTCTCTTTTGTGTTTTCGTTTTAAGTTTTTGAATACCATAAAACCAAATACAATAAGTGAAAATAGTGTAACAAACAATAATATAGATCTTAGTGTTGATATTTTCTGTTTATGTTCTAATTTTAATAATTTTTGCTCATTTAGTATCTGTTCTTGTTTGTTTTTTTGGATTCGATATTTGTCTTTTATCTCAAATAAATATTCATTGTTTTTACTATTGATACCAAATATTTTGTTTTCTAAGCCAATGGCTTTATTGAGATGAAAGAAAGCTTGTTTGTATTTTTCAGAACCATAATAGATTTGAGATAATTCTTTATGATTTATGATTTGATAATTCATATGGCTATTGTATTTGCCAGATAATTCTAAAGATTGTGTATAGTGAAATTTACTTTTATCTACATCTCTTTTCATTTGATATAATTGTGCAAAAAAGTAGTGCACAATAACCAAATAGGATTCATTATTTTTTTTAAAATACTCATAAGAATTTGTAAGCATCTCTTCGGCAATATCAAATTCTCCGCTAGTAGCTAATAAAAATCCTCGTTCTGATTCTAAAAAATAATTTTGAACGTCACTATTTTGAGAACGAAAGTGGATATAACAGCTATCTACATATTTTTTTGCAGTTTCAAAGTCCCTATTATATCGATAAAAACTAGCTATCGAGAAATAATCACTGATAAGATAACCCGCATCAATTTCTTTTTTTGAGAACAGATTTTTACTGATGCGTAAAGCGTTGTCAAAATTTTCTAATGCTTTTTTATTTCTATTGTAAAAACTGTATAACCAACCTAAAGATTGATATACTCTTGATTTAGAAAATTCATCATTACTTTCTTCTGCTAGAAATAGGGCTTTCCAGTATCCATCATATGATTTACCATAATTTAGATTGTGTCCGTATAATTCAGATAATTCATGAATACTATTGATAAGATTTAAAGTATCCTTTTTATAAGTAAAATAGTCAATACTCTTTTCATAATTATGTACGGCCTTATCAAAATTGACAAACTTATTTTTTCTTGCTTCTTCTAAATATTGATTTGTTTGATATGGTACCTGTCCGAATATAAAATTCTGAGATAAAGTAAATATTAAAAAACCGGATACTAATAATATTTTTTTCATCATTTTGATTCTTTTCAATATTTTTTGACGCTCCATAATCTAGAATTAACAGAAATTATCTTCCAAACAATGAATCTAATGAACCAAATCTAACTAAATAATTGTTTAGTTGTTGGTTGAGGAATGTTTAGGTAAAAGTTTAAAAAAGTAATTTTTTCTTATAAATTAACAAAAATTATTAGAGGAGTGATGTTTGTGTATTGTCCCCTACCTATAAAATCGTGTTTTTGTCTAGTTATTTAAGGGGTAAAAAATGAAATGTCTAGTTTATGTCTAGTTGTGGTTAAAACAAGGTTCTAATATTAGTATTGATCTTTGTAAGAAAATTTTATTCTACAATTTAGATATGGTATTGAGATCCTTCCTTACGTTACTTCTGCTGTGCGTTTTTTTTGTAAGTAGTGCCCAAAAATATTCAAAAATAGGTAAACATGATTTTAATTTTGATTGGAAATTCAAACTTTTAGAACGCTCTGGAACACCTGTAAAAATTGAAGATACAGACTGGAAAGACATAAATTTACCTCATGATTGGAGTGTAGGTTTTTCATTTGATCCAAAAGGAGAAGGAGCAACTGGGTATCTGCCTGGAGGTATCGGAATATATAAAAAAGATTTTTTATTAAATATAGATGATTCTAAAACAACGTATGTGTTGTTTGATGGTGTTTATAACAATAGCAAAGTCTATTTAAATGATCAGTTGCTGGGAACTCATCCATATGGATATTCTCCTTTTTATTTTGACATCACCAAAAGACTAAGAGATAATGGTGAATTGAACACTATAAAAGTTGAGGTTGATCATAGCAGATTTGTAGACAGTAGATGGTATACAGGGTCTGGGATCTATAGAAATGTGAAACTAATACATAAAAACAATCTACATATTCCAGTATGGGGAGTTTTTGTGACTACTCCAGAAATATCTAAAGACAATGCTAAGGCTCATATAAAAACAACTATAAAAAACAATAACATATCAGAACAAGATTTTGATTTACAAATTCAGATTTATGATGATGAGAATACGTCTGTTTCAGAATATTCAAAAAAATACAAGGTAAAAGCTAGTCAGAAAATTGACGTGGAAAACATTCTTAATATACCAAAACCTTTTTTGTGGAGTATAACATCACCAAGAATGTATACAGCAATTATCACCATTGCACAAGAGGGTAAATTGATAGATAAAAATGATGTACGCTTTGGAGTAAGAAGCATAAAATTTGATGCAGATAAAGGCTTTTTCTTAAATGATATTAGTACTGCTATAAAAGGAGTTTGCCTTCATCATGATGCAGGACTTGTAGGTGCCGCTGTACCCAAAGATGTTTGGAGAAGAAGATTGCAAAAACTTAAAGATGCAGGATGTAATGCGATTAGAATTGCTCATAATCCCGGTTCACAAGAATTCCTGGACCTATGTGATGAAATGGGATTTTTGGTTCAAGATGAATTTTTTGATGAATGGGATAATCCAAAAGATAAAAGATTAAATACAAATGAGAAAAGTGTAGATGATGTAACTCGAGGGTATACTCAACATTTTCAAAAATGGGCAGAACGAGACCTTAAGAATACTATGTTAGCGCATCGCAATCACCCTTCTATTTTTCAATGGAGTATAGGAAATGAGATAGAATGGACCTATCCAAGAAATGCAGATGCAACAGGCTTTTTTAATAATATGAACTGGAATGGAAATTACTTTTGGGAAGAACCTCCACATACCATAGATCAGATTAAAGAAAAACTAGAAACCTTACCCAAAGGGAAATATGATATTGGTGAAACGGCTAAGAAATTGGCGAAGTGGACCAGAGAAATGGATACTACTCGATATATCACAGCCAATTGTATTTTACCTTCAGCAAGTCATCTTTCTGGTTATGCGGATGCGCTTGATGTTATTGGCTATAGTTATAGACGAATTCTGTATGATTATGGGCATAAAAATTATCCGGAAAAACCCATCATGGGTACAGAAAACCTTGTGCAATGGCATGAATGGAAAGCTGTTGAAGAACGACCTTTTATCTCTGGAACTTTCCTATGGACAGGAATTGATTATATGGGAGAATCAAACGATCAATGGCCAAGAAAAGCTACTCCCAGTGGTATGCTAGATGTAGCTGGATTCGAAAAACCTTCGTACCATATGATGAAGACATTGTGGAACGAAGAGCCTCATATATACGCCACTACGCAAACTCTGGATAAATCAATATACATAGAAGAAAAAAACACTGGATTAGCTGTAGAAAAAGTAAAAGATGCATGGAAAAAAGCATTGTGGGTTTGGCATGATGTAAATGATCATTGGAATTATGAAGAGAAAGATAAGGTTGTGGTAGAAGTATATTCAAACTGTAATGAAATCGAATTGTGTCTTAATGGAGAGAGTTTAGGAATCAAAAGACTAAAAGATTTTGAAGACAGGATATATAAATGGATAGTTCCTTATACCAAAGGTGAATTAAAAATTGTTGGATTAAACAATGGAGAAGTTGAAGAAATAAGAACAATACACACTTCAGGTAAGGCAGAACATATAAAAATTACAACAGATAAAATAAAGCTAAAAGCTGATGGGTATAATACAGCTCATGTGGTAGCACAATTAGTAGATAAACATGGTATTCCTGTTACAACCAGTGATGAAGAAGTGATCTTTACAGTAGAAGGAGAAGCAAAGATTCTCGGTGTGGATAATGGTTGGGCTAGTAATGTGCAAGATTATCAATCAAACAAAATTGTAACACATAAAGGCAGATGTTTGCTGCTTTTACAATCAAAAACCAAAAAAGCTGATGTGACAATTAAAGCAACTTCAAAAAATTTAACCGGTAATACTATTCGTATTACCATTGAATAACTAAAAACTCAAAAAGAATATTCTCATGAACTTAAATTATAAATGCATAGTGTACTTCTTATCTCTTGTTCTTTTGATTGCTTGTAGTAACCAAGCAGAAATCAAAACTCCAAAAGTAGAAGAAACTAAAACTAAGGAAAATATAAATGACCTAGGATTAGATGTGTCACAAGAAAAACTAGATCGATTTGGTATTACAGATAAAGATCATTTGAGTGCGGCTTCCAAAAGAGCTTTGCAATGGGAATATGTAGAAAATGATTGGTATCGAGTCTTTAATGCAATGAAACCATTAAAAGGAGATTTAGCACATGAAGAGGGGGTAGTACGTCGTGATCCATCAGCCATGATTAAAGAAAATGGTAAGTATTATGTGTGGTACTCAAAAAGTGTGGGTAAAACCGATGGTTTTGGAGGAGATATAGAAAATGACAAAGTTTTTCCCTGGGATCGCTGCGATATATGGTTTGCAACATCAGAAGATGGCTGGACATGGAAAGAAGAAGGTATGGCAGTACCAAGGGGGAAAAAAGGGGCATATGATGACAGATCAGTATTTACAGTAGAAATCATGAAACATGAGGATATGTATTATCTGTGTTACCAAACGGTAAAATCCCCATATAACGTTCGCGTTAAGAATCAAGTGGGATTAGCTTGGTCTACTTCTCCAAATGGTCCTTGGACAAAGAGTGAAACTCCTATTCTAAGTCCCGCTGATAATGGAGTTTGGAAAGGAACAGAACAAAATAGATTTTTAGTCGAGAAAAAGGGAGATTTTGATTCTCATAAAGTTCATGATCCGTGTATTATACCTTATAAAGGTAAATTTTATTTGTATTACAAAGGAGAACAAATGGGAGAAGAAATCTTATTTGGAGGACGTCAAATCCGTCACGGTGTGGCTATAGCAGATAACCCTAAAGGCCCTTATATCAAATCTAAGTATAACCCTATTTCTAATTCGGGTCATGAAATTTGTGTATGGCCGACAAAAGGAGGTATTGCTTCTCTAATTACTACAGATGGACCAGAACGCAATACGATACAATGGTCACCAGACGGAATAAATTTTGAAATCAAAGGTGCTGTAAAAGGTGCAAATATGCCTCATGCTATTGGTTTAAATCGAACTTTAAATGCTCCGGATGATAATCCGACTCAGATTTTTGATTGGGGGCTGTCTCATGTATATAACAACTGGCATGAACAAAGTATTATGCGTTTCGATTCCTACAGAAAGACGTCTCACGTAGCTAAAGGAGCCAAAAAACCGGATGGGAAGAAAAAAGAAACAACACAAAAAGACAATTAATAACTTAACATAACAACATTGAAAGCAACTAGATACGAGGGTAATAAAACCTTCAATGTAATAGAGAAAGACCTTGAAGCACCTGTAAAAGGTGATGTGCGTATTAAAGTGGCATATTCTGGTGTATGTGGTACAGATGTGCATATCTATCATGGTATGATGGATAAAAGGGTAAATATTCCTATAACTATTGGTCACGAAATGTCTGGTACTATTGATGCACTAGGTGAAAATGTTATCGGATACGAAGTCGGAGATAAAGTAGTTGTAAGACCTCTGGATGATCGTGGTGTAAAGCCTTCTGATAAAGGATTTAATCATATTTGTGAAGATCTAAAATTTATAGGGATAGATAGCCCTGGATCGATGCAACAATACTGGAACGTACCGGCTTTTACACTTCATAAATTAAGAACAGCTACAGATTTAAAACTCGCAGCGCTTATAGAACCGTTATCAGTAGCGGTGCATGATGTCAGACTTAGCGAATTGAAGTCAGGAGAAACAGCAGTAATATTAGGAGGAGGGCCAATTGGTCTACTCGTAGCTATGGTAGCCAAAGATACGGGAGCGAATGTAATCGTATCTGAAGTGAATCCTGTAAGAATTGCCAAAGCAAAAGATCTGGGTCTTGATGCGGTAAATCCGGTAAAAATGGATTTGATACAATACGTTAAAGAAAAAACTGAGGGACGATTAGCAGATGTGGTTTTTGAGGTTGCAGGAGTACAACCTGCTCTAGATATTATGACAGAAGTTGCAGGAATTAGAGGAAGAATTGTAATGGTAGCAATTCATGGAGAAAAGAAAAATGTTGATTTATTTAAATTTTTCTGGAAAGAACTTAAACTTATCGGTGCCAGGGTATATGAAAAAGAAGATTATGAAAAATCCATTCAATTAATTACCGATAATGAACTCCACTTTGAAAAATTAATAACCGATATACAACCACTTACCAAAATTCAGGAAGTGTTTGAAAATATAGATAAAAAACCTGACGGGCTTAAGATATTAATGGATTGTCAACAATAAACATAAACTAACAACACACAAATTAATGAGTATTTTAAATAAATTCAGTTTAGAAGGAAAAACCGCCCTGGTAACTGGTTGTAAAAGAGGAATAGGAAAAGCTATGGCAATTGGTCTAGCACAAGCAGGAGCAAATATTATTGGTGTTTCGGCTAGTTTAGAAAAAGAAGGAAGTGAAATAGAGAAAGAAATAAATGCAATAGGAAAAAACTTTAAGGCATATCAATGTGATTTTTCTGATAGAAAATCTTTGTACAACTTTATTAATCTAGTAAAATCAGACTTTCCCGTTATTGATATTCTAGTGAATAATGCAGGAACAATATTAAGAACTCCAGCAGCAGAACATTCTGATGAATACTGGGATAAAGTAATTGAGGTGAATCAAAATGCTCAATTTATCCTTACCAGAGAGATAGGAAAAGAGATGATTAATAGAGGGGATGGTAAAATTATATTTACAGCATCCTTGCTAACTTTTCAAGGAGGAATTACTGTACCTGGATATGCAGCTAGTAAAGGAGCTATTGGCCAGATGACAATGGCTTTTGCTAATGAATGGGCAGGAAAAGGAGTGAATGTAAATGCTATTGCACCTGGATATATTGCAACAGATAATACAGAAGCCTTACGAAATGACCCAGATAGATCTACTTCAATTCTTTCTAGAATTCCAGCTGGTAGATGGGGGAATCCCGAAGATTTTGCTGGCCCTGTAGTGTTTTTAGCATCCGAAGCTGCAAATTATATGAGTGGTTCCATTACAGTTGTTGATGGAGGATGGATGGGGAGATAATTAGTGAACAACATCAAAAAATAATAAAATGAGCAACGTAAAAGAATATCAACTGTTTATTAATGGGGAGTGGGTTAAATCAACATCTGGAGAAACTATTGATGTTATAAGTCCTTCAACAGAAGAAGTGATTGCCAAGATACAAAATGGAACTCCTGAAGAAGGTATTAATGCACTTGAAGCAGCAGATAAAGCATTTAAGTCCTGGAAAAAAATTCCTGCTCGACAAAGAGCTGAATTACTATATAAATTTGCCGATAAAATATTAGCTAAAAAAGAATATTTAGCAGAATTATTAGTAAAAGAACAAGGAAAATTACTTAAAGTAGCTAGAATGGAAGTAGAAGTTACTGCTACTTTTATTCAATATGCTTGCGAATGGGCTAGAAGAATTGAAGGTGATATTTTACCTTCAGATAATGAAAATGAGCAAATATGGATCCAAAAAATACCAAGAGGTGTAGTAGTAGCTATTACCGCCTGGAATTTTCCTTTGGCTCTAGCCGGAAGAAAATTAGGACCAGCTTTGGTCGCGGGAAATACTTTGGTAATCAAACCCACTTCAGAAACACCTCTTGCTACCTTAGAACTTGGAGATATAGCTAAAGAAGTAGGGATTCCTAATGGGGTAATTAATATTGTAACAGGACCGGGAAGAGCTATGGGGAATGCTTTGGTAGAACATCCTGTTACAAAAATGATTACCATGACAGGTTCTACTCCTGTAGGACAACAAATTGCTAGAAATGCAGCTCAAAATTTAACTCATGTTCAACTCGAGTTAGGAGGAAAAGCACCTTTTATAGTGTTTGAAGATGCAGATATTGATGCAGCCGTAGCTTCTGCTTTACATTCTCGTTTTGATAATTGCGGTCAGGTTTGTACATGTAATGAACGCATGTATGTGCATGAGGGAATCTATGATAAATTCATGGATAAATTTATAACAGCTACAAAAGCTCTTAAGGTTGGGGATCCGATGTTAGAAGATACAGATATGGGACCTAAAGTAAATGCTTCAGAATTAAAACACATGGAGCATCTGGTAGAAGTTAGTGTTAAAGAAGGAGCAACCATAGCCACAGGCGGAAAGCGACCAAAGGGATCCGAATTTGAAAAAGGGTACTGGTTCGAACCAACAGTACTTACTGATGTAACACAGGATATGACTATTGTTCATGAAGAATCTTTTGGACCAATCTTACCAGTCCTAAAGTTTAAAACTTTTGAAGAGGTTGTAACATGTGCAAATGATTGTGAATATGGTTTAGCAGCAATGATATTTACAAAAGATATGAAAACTATAATGAGATGTAAAGATGAATTAGAATATGGAGAAATTTATATAAACCGAGGGCATGGTGAGCAACATCAAGGATTTCATAACGGATATAAATTATCTGGAAGTGGTGGAGAAGATGGTAAATATGGTTTTGAACAATACTTAGAAAAGAAGACTTTTTACCTAAACTATAAATAAATCGAATATATAAATATATGAATAACGAAATTATAGAAATTGATATTAGGTTATTCGAAGTGCCTTTACCAGAAGTATTATCGGATGCTAAACATGGAGATCATTATCATTTTGAATTAGTCACAACTACCATTACCCTTAGTGATGGCAGTACAGGAACTGGATATACCTATACAGGTGGAAAAGGCGGTCATGCCATTAAAGCAATGCTCGAACATGATTTTAAAAATGTATTATTAGGTAAAGATGGATCTGATATCGAGGGAATCTATGATTTTCTGGAGTGGCATATACATTATGTAGGCCGAGGAGGAATAGCCTCTTTTGCAATTTCTACTATTGATATTGCGCTTTGGGATATTCGCTGTAAAAAGATGGGACAACCATTATGGAAAGCAGTAGGAGGAGCAAATAATACGTGTAAAGCATATTGTGGGGGGATTGATCTAATGTTTCCTATAGAGAAACTCCTTAATAATATGAAAACATATTTGTCCAGAGGATTTAATGCTGTCAAAATTAAAATTGGTAGAGAAAATTTGGATGAGGATATAGAAAGAATCAAAGCGGTTAGAGAATACATAGGTACTGACATAATTTTTATGGTCGATGCTAATTACTCGATGAGTATTGAAAAGGCAATAGAGGCTATTGAAAGGTTCAAAGAGTTTGATATAACCTGGTTTGAAGAGCCTATAATACCAGATGATTATACAGGTTATGGCGAAATTGTAAATACAACAGGTTTTCCCCTCGCAATGGGAGAAAATCTACATACCATTCATGAATTTGAATATGCCTTTAAACAATCCAGGCTATCATTTATACAACCAGATGCTTCTAATTGTGGTGGGGTAACAGGATGGCTTAAGGTTGCAAAAATGGCTAAAGAACATAGTATTCCTGTATGTTCACATGGGATGCAGGAACTACATGTTAGTTTGGTTTCTTCACAAGAAAATGCAGGTTGGCTTGAAGTACATAGTTTCCCAATTGATGAATACACAACCAGACCTTTGGTAGTTGAAAATCACAGGGCAGTGGCTCCAGATTTTCCTGGGATAGGGGTAGTTTTTGACTGGAAAAAGCTAAATCCTTTCGAAAAAAAATAAGTATAACCGAAATCGCAGTTAACAACAATAATAACCACCCATTTTGATCATTATGAAAATAGAGAAAACAAATTTTGGAAACTTCGAAAAAGATATAGTATCCCTATATACATTGTCTAATAATAATGGTGTGGTGGTAAAAATAGCAGATTATGGAGCTACAATCACATCTATTCTTACTCCTGATGCAAAAGGTAATGTCAGGGAAATTACTTGTGGTTTTGAAAATATAGAAGGGTATTTTTCTGAGGAGTATAAAAATAATGCTCCTTATTTTGGAGGAACAATAGGTAGATATGCTTCTAGAATTCATGAAGGTAAATTTAGATTAGAAGACGAAGAGTATACTCTTGCAGGAAATGATAGAGGAAACCATTTGCATGGTGGAATTCAAGGGTTTGATCGACGTATGTGGCAAATAGATGAATCTACAGAAGGAGAAAATGAAGTTCTTTTAGCATTAACTCTTCACAGCGGCCACATGGAAGAGGGTTATCCTGGAAATGTAAATGTAAAAGCACGATTTACCCTTAATAACAACAATGAATTAATTATTTCTTACCATGCAGAGACAGATAAAGCCACTCCTATCTCGTTAACCAACCATTCTTATTTTAATTTGTCGGGTTTTAAAGAAACTGTTCACAACCATAAAGTAACGATACATTCTGAAGCATTTCTTGAAGGAGATGAAAAAGGAGTTCCGCAAGGTAATAAAATAGAAGTGGTTGATCGACCGGAAGATTTTAGAAAAGGGAAACTATTTAGTAAAGCTTTGAATCAGATGGAAACAGGTTTTGATACGTACTTCCTTTTTAAAAAAGATTTCCAACTAAAGAAAGTAGCTTCTATTGAACATTTTAAAAGTGGTAGAGCAATGGATGTTTTAACTACAGAACCTGGAATGCTTTTTTATTCGGGATACTTTACTTCAGACCATTTAAAAAGAGAAAATGGAGATCAATATGGTAGATATAAAGCTTTTTGTTGTGAGACGCATAGATACCCTAATGGCCCAAATCTTGATATCGCTCCAAAAGCAATCACATATCCGGGAGACCCATACACCAGTAAAACAATCTTTAAATTTTACACTACTTAATAAATACCATACAACAAATAAATATTCACACTTCATCTAAGTAAAATTCAATATTATGATTTTAGGAGTTTTAATTGCCATTATTGCAGGTCTCATGTTAGGTTTATATGCATTACCAGAAAAATACACCAAAGGCTATGAATTTGAGAATACCTGGGGAATGATGTTTTTAATTAACATGTTCATCATTCCGATTGCGGCGGGTTTTTTATTAGTTACAGGATTTAATAGTATTATTACTAATATCCCTACAGATATTCTTTGGAAAATGGTTTTTGCTAGTGTTCTTTGGGGAGTTGGAGCAATGATGTGGGGTAAAGCAATTAATCATATTGGTTTGTCCTTAGGGTTTTCTATATTCATAGGGACTGTAATTTTAGTAGGTTCATTGCTGCCATTTCTTGTAGATGGTTTACCACCTTCCAATGTGTTTAGCGTGATTTTAATAGGAATTATTATTGTGCTTTTAGGTGTGTTCTTTAACGGAAAAGCAGGTATTCTTAGACAAAATGAAAATACAGAAAATCAAGATACCAGTAATAATAAAAATTCGTCTATGATCATTGGTATTATTATAGCTGTTGCAGGTGGGTTATTAGCAACAGGCTTTAGCTATGCTAATGCTTTTGGAAGACCTTATTTACATGAAGCTAGTCAACAAGCAGGAAATCCAGAATGGGTAACTGCCGTTATGGTGATGATTGTTATATATGTTTCTGGAGGTCTTTTTGTTATACCTTATTTTATGTATCAATTGAGTGTAAAAAAACTATGGGGTAAGTTTAGTTCTTCTCATACAGGCAAAAACATAATATCTACTTTTATAATGGCTTTATTGAATTTTGCTGCTTCAGGAACGTTTGCCTTTGCAGCTTATAAACTTGGGTCTTCGGGTAATACAGTCGGTTATGCGATTTTTAATACATCATGTGTAGCAGTTGCTATAATTACAGGACTCTTAACTGGTGAATGGAGTAAAACCGGTACAAAACCTAAAATGTTTTTATATCTAGGTTTGATAACTATGACTATAGGAGTTGTTGTTATTGCAGTAGGAAACGGAATGCAATAAAATTGTTGTTCTTTTAGCTGAATTTTTTGATCGAAAATTTTGATTATAGAAGTCAAGATTTAACTATGATCTTAAAGGTACCATTCTTTATAAGGATACTTATAAATTTTATATAATTTAAAATATACTGAGTTTGATTTTTAAGGAGAAATCTCTCTATTTTTTTATAATCAAACTTTTTTAACTATTTCAAATACGTTAAAACAACGGCCTTGTATTTGGTAAGAATACAAGGCTGCTTTTTGTTGTTATATTTAGATAAAAAGATTAATTAGCATCTATTGGTTTATAAACACGAATCCAATCTACTTTAAATGTATGGTCATCTGTGTTTTGAATCTCAGAATCTTTAGGTGTACGTCCGTTACAAGCATTCCAGTTTTGATCTTCAACATTGATGATAATATCCATTTCTTTATCCAAGTTCATTCCATTTGCCAAGTAATTTAATGGATCAATTACACTTGTTGTTGATGAATTTTGAGCTTCTTCAAGACTTGTAGCAGTATTTGTCGCCTGAAACCCATTTCCGCCCTTAGGAATTACTCCTCCTTCTAAAGGTTTGGGATAGGTATATTGCCAATTACCATTTATGTCACGACTTGCAAAAGCATTATCAGATAATGTTCTTACATGTTCTCCATCTATGTAATATTCAAGATGCTTAGGATCTCTCCAGTATACTCCTACGCGTACCCATTTTCCTCCCCATTGATTTACTCCGTCTTTTCTCCACCAACTACCAATATCTGTAGGCTGATAATCCTGAAAAGGATCACGAATAAAAGTATGATGACTCAAATGTACGCGTTCTGCAAGCCAAACATTTCGATCATCCTCACCTTTTCCGCCATAAGCTTCGATAATATCAATTTCTTGTGTGTCATCAGGACTTAATAACCAAACATCAGAAGCAGTTACTGCATTTGCTACTCTTACACGAGCTTCGATATATACAGGATATAAGACTCTTTTGGTAGAGGTTATACATCCGGCTCTTGTCGTGGGTAAAGTCCAGGTTTCTGTTACTCCGTCGGTATCACAATCTACATCAAATGATTTCATTTCACCATCATTTCTAGATGCTTTTATTTGTAATTCGCCACCAGAAACAGATACATTTTGTCTTACCCATTTTGTAGGTCCGGGACCTTCCCAATTGTTATGATAAAAATTAGTCCACTTATTTCCAAAAGTAGCTTCAGCTGAGGTTGCTGCAAAGGAGTAATTAAAATCATCAGAGGAGTCGCTTTGTAGCTTCCATGATTTACCTTCACCCGCAGAAGCAGGAACGGAGATACCTTCCCAATCAGTGCCAACACTATCTGGATCTACAGGATCAGGATCTGGTTCTGGGTCAGGAGTTTCTGCTTCTGTTATTGGAGTTTCGGTAGTTGTATTATCACTAGAACAGGAATTAATAAAAACATAGGCACAAGTGATTAATAAAAACAGTTTCATTTTCATAAGAATTTAGTTTAAGTAATTATTTTATTCAGGGCTTTAAGAGATGGATTTTTTTAGTCGTCACTCTATTCTTTAGTCTATACTGTAAAGCGCAAAGACGATTATAAAGCATAAAGATTTATGAATAAATAATCTGTCTTTTGTTTAATAAAAGATTCAAAAAACCGAAGAAAAGAATACTATAAATAGTATTAGAAATCATTTTCGAGGTTTTAAAACAAAAAAGACTACGGTATTGCCGAGAATTTTGATGATTTAAAATTAGTACTCTTTATTTTTTAAGAATAAAAATGACACTAGACAAAAACTATACAATACTCTGATAAAACTTAAAAAGACTTTAAAAGAACCCCTATCCCCTTTACGTTATCTATCCTTTTTTAAAGACAAATTAACAAGACAGATTATATTGATGATGAGTCTATGCATTATCGTATAATTATAGGTTTTTACTATGGTATACTGGGATTTATTTGATTGAAATAATATAAAGTCTTCATTTATTATTGTGTTCAAAAAACTATTGAAATTGTTTTGATCAACACAAGTGATAAAAAAATAAGCAGATATGTTTTTTTTGAGAAAAGAGCTTTTTGATTTTAATAATATCAAATATCTAAAAATGTCAATTCATTAATAATAGGTGAGTATGTTTAACTACTATGTAATTTTAGATACAGATAAAATATAAGGGATACAAATTTTTAAAAATTCACAAAATCCAAAATTCCCGAGATCATTCGTTTTAAATTAAGTAGTTGTTTTTTAGCTTTTTAGACTTGGTTTTATACCTGAGAAATGACCGTCTAGTTTTAGTCTAGTCTGTTTTTTTTTAATAAAAATTTAAGATTTATATGTTTGTTTTGAATATTTCGCGATAGGTTTTTTAAAAACATGCGGAATCTTCAAAAGACACAGATTTTTATTAAGCTATTTTATTTATGAAAAAAAACAAAACAATTTTTGAAAGAAAATATCATTTGTTATGGATGTTTACTTTGATCATTTTTTCTGCGACTACACAAGCGCAAGAAAAAGTAAATATTTCAGGTACAATAACAGATGGTAGTATTCCTATACTTGGGGTAAATATTTTAGTACAGGGGACTGACAGGGGAACTGTTTCAGATTTTGATGGAAATTATACTATTAAAGTCAACAAAGGTGAAATTTTAGTTTTTTCATCAGTTGGATTTATAACGCAATCCATTAAGACAGAGGAGCAAACTACAATTAATGTGGTTATGGAGGTATCAAGTCAAGAGCTGGAGCAAGTTGTTGTGGTTGGATACGGTACTCAAAGGAAAATTGAAGTTACTGGAGCTGTAACAAGGTTGAGCTCAGATATCATTTCCAAAGCTCCTGTATCAGATTTGGGAGAGTCGATACAAGGGCAAATTGCAGGTGTTAACATACAGGCTAATGGCCGTCCTGGCGATGTCGCTAATATTCAGATTAGAGGTGTCGGGTCTTTGAGTCCAGGGTCTTTAGGGCCTTTGTTTGTAGTTGATGGAGTACCTTTTCAAGGTAATCCAAACATAGCTCCAAATCAAATTGAATCTATAAATGTATTAAAAGATGGAGCTTCTGCATCTATATATGGTACAAGGGCTGCAAATGGTGTAATTTTAATTACTACCAAAAGAGGAAATAAAGGACAATTAAGAGTAGAATATGATACGTACATTGCTGCCCAAAATATCACCTCGGGAATTCCTTTAATGAATACTGATCAACAGTATTTTTCTGATTTAGCAGTTAATGAAAGATTAGGAACTACAAACCAATTATTGTTTTTGAGTCCAAATGCCTTAGATTTTGATAGTGATTTTGTTAATGATATCCAAAATGATAATGCGTTAATGCAAAATCATAGTATTAACGTTTCAGGGGGAAGCGAAAATTTAACACTTAACCTTAATGGTTCTTATTTTGAACAAGATGGTGTTTTGATTAATTCGGGTTTTGATAGGTTAACTACCAGGATAACTGGTGAATACAAAAAGGACAGGCTTAAAATATTCTCTAGTATTGGGTTTACCGAAGAAAATAGAGAACAAGAACCATTTGGCTTATATGAATTTGCAATATCTCAAAGGCCTTTTCAGGCTCCAATTGCAGATATAAGTCCTGTAAACGGAGTTGTTCAATTAAATCAAGGTAGTAGTTCAAATCCAGTATTATTAGGTTTTTTAACAAGATTACTTAATAATGAAGATGATAGAGTGACAAGAACTTCTAATATTGCATTTAGTGTAGATTTTGAAATTCTTGAGGGGTTAACCTATAGAGCTAATTTGGGTAGAAACACATTTGATTTCAGGCGTAAATTCTTTCGACCTCAATATCTGTTATTCGATAATACTGGGGCACTTGTCCCCAATGGTTCTAATGTAGATGCATTACTTGACGAAAGTTTTATATTTTCTGAAAGAAGTACTATAGAAAACTCTATAAATTATTCTAAAGATTTTGGGAAGCATGGTTTAAAATTATTAGCATTGACGTCCTATGAACAGTTTGATTCAAAAAATGTTCAAACCGGTATAATAGGTTTACCCAGTAATGCTACTAGCGTGCTTTCACAAGGAGAAAATGGTACAACCCCACTTGGAATTGATACCAAGAACGTTTTAACAGGACTTTTAACGAGGATTCAATATAATTTTGATGATCGTTATCTTATTTCTGGAAGTTATAGAAGGGATGGATCTTCTAATTTTGGGCCTAATAATAGATTTGGTAACTTTTTTGGATTTTCTGTAGGTTGGAATGTTAGTGAAGAACCATTCTTTAGGAATGCAAACCTAGACGCTATTAACAATTTAAAAATAAGAGCCAGTTGGGCAGAAATTGGAAATCAAAATATTCCCCCGTATCTGTTTAATCCACAAATTGAAACTGGGGTAAATTATATTTTTGGTGGTGAATTAGAATTTGGTCAAACTGCCCGACGCTTTTTTGATGAAAATATCAAGTGGGAAACTAAAATATCTAAAAATATAGGTCTTGATTTGGGAATGTTTAGTAATAAATTGAACCTTACATTGGATGTGTATCAAAATGATAGAGAAGATCTTTTGTTACAAGAGAGATTACCTGCTTCTGCAGGAGCTAATACGCCTGTCCAAGGTAATGTTTTTGGAGCTCGCCTTGTAAATGCAGGAAATCTTACCAATAAAGGAATTGAAATTGCATTATCGTATAGAGACCAAACAAAATATGGTTTAAAGTGGGGTGTATCTGGGACTTTTACTAAAAATAAAAATGAAGTTACCGATCTTAATGGTGTATCAAGAGGTTTTGCTGGGGGACAGACTATATTTAGTCAAGCGAATAATGATTTAACAACTTTCTTGGCTGAAGGATACGAAGCAGGTGCCTTCTTCTTAATTCAAAATGATGGAATTTTAAAAACCCAGGAACGGGTCGATGATTATAATAGTAGAATTGGTGGTAACGCAGCACAGCTAGGCGACCTTGCTTTTATAGATCAACTTACTGTTGATACCAATGGGGATGGTGTTCCTGATGCTCGAGATGGTCTGATTAACGATGATGACAGAGTATATTCAGGTTCGGGTCAACCAGAATTTGAAGCGGGTCTTAATATAAACTTAGAATATAAAGGCTTTGATTTTTTTATCCAAAACTATTTGGCTTATGGTGCCGAAGTTTATAATGCTTCTCGTTTAGTAGCTTTTGTATATGGTAGACATTTAGAGCAATTTGGCCAATGGACACCGTCAAATCCAACCTCTGACATTCCAGCACGAGATAACGGAATCTCTAGTAGTGTTAGGCCTAGATCAAACTTCTTTTTAGAAGACGGATCCTATTTGCGTATACGTAATATCACATTAGGATATTCTATTCCAGAGACTTCATTACCTGATTTTTTCAGTAAAGTTAGAATTTACACTACAGCACAAAATCCTTTTACTTTTACAGATTATACAGGTTTTGATCCCGAAGTAGCTGGAGATGGAATTTTTACAAGAGGAGTAGATGCCGTGTCTTATCCTATTACAAGAAGATTTTTATTTGGTCTTCAACTTGATTTCTAAAAAAAATATTAAGTATTATGATACAATATAATAAAATTAAAGTTTTTCTGATATTATGTTTTATTTCGCTTCTTACGATAAGTTGCGATAAAGATGTGTTAGATATAGAAAACCCAAATGCAGTTACAGAAGCTACTTTTTGGAAGACTCCTCAAGATTTTGATGCCGCTTTAATTGCTACATATGGTGCATTACAATTTCAGGCAATTAGTGGAGCAGGGATACCTTTGGAAATGGTACGTGGAGATGAGGCTGGATCAGAGGATTTTTATATTCCATGGTTTCGTCTTTCCAATTTAAATGTTAATGATGGAGATGCTCATGTCGTTAATAAGTGGAGTGCATTATATATTGGTGTTTTTAGAGCAAATCAGATCCTTGACCAGTTAGAAGTTAATAGTGATGTTTTCCCTACTCAAGAAGAAGCTATTTTGGTAGAGGCTCAAGTTCGTTTTCTAAGAGCATATTTCTATTTTGAGATAGCACATTCTTATGGTGGCGGTGTGATAAGAACTTCAGTTCCTAATACGAATGAAGAATTATCGATTCCATTTAGTTCAATAGAAGAAATTACCGATCAGGTGATTCTACCAGACCTTTTATTCGCAAAAGCAAATTTACCTCAGTCATGGCCTGATAATGAAGAAGGAAGGGTTACCTGGGGAGCTGCTACTTCTTTGTTAGGAAAAAGCTATTTATATAGTAAGGAATGGTCTCAAGCAGCCGGAGAATTTAGAGAAGTTATTGATGCTGGTATTTATAGTTTGGCTCCTAATAACCTAGATAATTTCTCTCATGAAGAAGGTTTTAATGTAGAATCTATTTTTGAAGTACCCTTTTCTGTAGAGTTTAATCCAGGAGGAAATGGTATTGTTGTAGACAATTACCCAGGTGTAGCAGGTTCAGAAACAGCTGATGTAGCGCTATCGACTGGCCATCTAAGGTTTGGTGGTTTTAATACTATATTGCCCACATACTACATGCATGAACTTTTTGTTAGGGATGAAATTGATCCCAGTAACCCTATTAATGATGGTAATATCCAGTCTAAAAGAATGGGAGCAAGTATAGTACCTATTGATGGAGATGGACTTTATTATGGTTTGCCAATAGGAAGTAGACCTGGATGGGTATTTGGACAAAGTTCTTATGTTAAAAAATACTCGAACTGGTATCATCTCGAACAGGAAGATGGTAATAGAAGATCCGAAATTAATTATAGAGTTATTCGATTGGCTGATGTTTATTTAATGTATGCAGAGGCTGTTTTAGAAGCTAATGGAGATTTTGATACTGCTATTGATTTCATAGATAGAGTGAGAACAAGAGCAGGTGTAATTACATTAAGACAATACATAACAGATGATGGAGGCATTCCTGAGTTTCATATTAGTGAACAGGTAGCATCAAGGCCACGATCTTTTGCAGTTGCAAGTGTAGAAAGTGTAAGAACTCATATTAGAAGAGTAGAAAGACCATTAGAATTATGTTTTGAAGGTTTTCGATGGAAAGATTTAGTACGTTGGGGAATTGCAGGAAGTGTATTGAATGAGCTTGCCCAAGATGAGTTGTGGAGAACTCAAAATCAATCAGGAATTTTAGATGTAATTGCAGATCCTAATGTGCCTGGCAGTGGTGCAGGGGTTGCCCCTTTATTCATTAGGGAGAAAGTAAGACCAGATTTTCGTACTCCTAGTGAAAATTATAACCCACAAATTCATGATTATTTACCTGTACCTGCTATTGAATTACAAACAAACGATCAAATTGGTGGTTAATAAAAAATTGATGATATGAAAAAATATTTAAAAATAATAATGCTTTTGGTCACTACAATTCTTTTGATGACCAATTGTCAAAATGATGATGTTGATACTGATATTCCGAGTAAAAGAGTAATCTTTACTTCAGAGCAAACTCAAGGTAATGCTATACGTGTGAATACTTCTCTTTCATTTGGAGACATTTCTTCGGGTGTTATCTCTAGAACCTGGAGCATTCCAGAAGGTGTAGCTAATATTACTGAATCTAGTGAAAGTAGGATAAAACCCATTTTTAATAGAGTTGGGCAACATAATGTAACATTAACTCAAACTTTTGAAGAAAGTGCATTCGTAAATGGTGTACAAAGAGGAACCAAATTAGATACAACGATAGTAGTTACTGTACTAGAGCCTATTAAAATTGACCTAAAAGCAAACTATATTAATCCAGATGGTTCTCTTGGGGCTGCTCTTAATTTATCAAATAATGTAGAAAATGAAGTTATCGCAAGTCGATCTGTTCGTTACACTTTTGATCCTGTAGGTTTACCACAAAATATTGCTTGGACACTGGATGGAGGAGATCCGGATGAAGTGGTAGGTACTATGAATCAGGTTGATGTGTCTTATAAACGCATAGGAGTATATGATTTCACAGTAATAGCGAATACACCAAGACCTTTTGGAGGTGATACTATATCGTTTGAAAAATTAATTAAAGTTATTCCTTCTACAGACCCTGTAACATTAGGTAATGTTGAAGGGAAAAGGGATGGTACTCTAGCCCTCGAATTTAGTAGAGAAATGGATGAAACAACAATTAATGCGACGGATTTTTCTATTGCTATTGAAAATGGAGGTAGTGTAATACCTGCTACAATTAGTAGTGTAAGTATTAACCCAACTGAAAGAAATATTTTGAATATTACTTTAGACGGAGAGTTGATATATATAGACGATACGGTAACGGTCTCATATACAGCGGGAGGGCTATCCACTGCTGATGGAGTCCAATCAGATAGTTTTACCGAGGTATCTATGAATGTATTTGAGCAAAGTCCAAATTTGCTAGAGGCAACAGCTGCTACAACAGATCCTGGATTTGAAAACTCACTTTCTTCGGATTGGATAGATGGTGGATTTGCTTTTGGAACCTCACTTGATGCAACTTTAACAGTGAATAACACAAGAGCTCATACCGGTATAAACAGTGGTCTTGTTACTGCAAGTGCTAATACCAATAGTGTTATATATAACCAAGGGAAAGAATTTCCATTTGAAACAGGAAAAACATATCAACTAGGGGTTTGGTCGTATTTAGAAACTAGTATTGATCGTGCTACTACAGGATTTGATCCAGAGTTTAGATATTATTTTAATCAAACAGGGGGGCCTAATTATAGTATTGCAGGACCAGTAATTCCATTCCTTAATATTCCTCTTAACGAGTGGGTATTTAATTCAATAATTATTACCACTACTGCTTCTGATGGACCTAAAGAGATAATGATTAGGTTCTTAAATGAAGGCAATGATAATGATCTTAGAGTTTATATTGATGATTTATCAGTTAGTGAAGTAATTCTTAGGCCTTAATCAAATAAAATTTGTTTAGTCAATTTTGAATACTGAAAAATGAGGTTATTTATTAGAAAAACTATTTACTATAAGTGACCTCATTTTTATCATGAATCAATATATGTCTGATTTAAAAACTACTATTTATAAAATACATAAGATATAAGTACTGATAAAATTATTAACCTATTAACACAAACTCTTAAAACACTTATAACCTAAGAAAAGGCTTATGGACCAGGCTATATATAGCACGTTAACCAATCCACAAGACTTCATTTTTTTTACTCTTATAATTTGCTTTTATCCATTTTTGGAATAAAAAGTTTATATAAACTAATGTCTATTCTGAACTAGACTAGAGAGCAAATTGAAGTAAATCTACTTTTGGTTTTAGCTGTTTAATGATTTAAAAAATAGAGCGCAGAAGTTACTTTTTAGTAATCTCAAGCTTATCCATGGTATCCATTTTAGTAAAAAGCGATTCGCTTTTTAGACGGTGAATTATAAACAACCTAGAGTTCACTAACAATCAATGTATATCACATAATTGCGTATTAACCCTTTAAATTATATAAACACAAACGTATTTAACATGAAAACAATTAATCATTATTTAGTAATGGGCCTCATTTTATTATATCCCATAGTAAACAGAGCCCAAAACGTAGAAGTAGATGTAAATCTAAATATCAAACATTCTGTAGGAGGAATATCTGATTTTGGAAGAGAAAGACATATTACCATGCACTCCAGTCTTTATGAAAACGCATGGGAAGGGGAATTAGATAAAGCTGAACGCTTGTTCGAAGATCTAGATGTGCAGTTAGGTCGTGATAACGGAGTTGCATCTTTTTTACATCAATTCTCACCAGAAGATGAAAATAACAGACAACATCATGATCCTGATAGTTTATCTGTATTATTAGATTTTTGGCAAGGTGAGTATCAGCAAAGAATAACAGACAGAGGTTTGCTTAAATATAAGAACGAGCAATCTAGAGGTGCAATAATGGGAACTAACCCACATCCTACTTATCCAACACTTTCTTATTTTGAAAATGGATTAAATGGATCTACATGGGGAAGAGAAAATAGTTTCACCTGGATTCCTCAAGACATAGAAACTTCTGCAGCTTGGATGGTTCAATATCTAGAAGAGTTTTTTGTTGAAAACGCAAGTCAAGAAGGTGTTGTTATGCCAGAATACTGGGAAGTAATCAACGAACCTGATTTCCCTTTAAATACCGGGCAATTTATGATGTCAAGTTGGGAAGATATTATGGAGTACCACAATTTGGTAGCTCAAGGTATTAAACAAAGATTAGGTAATCGTGCTCCTAAAATTGGAGGTATGACTTGGGGATTACATGATCTATTTAGGGGTGATGGTATTTCTCGCTTTGCAACAGCTAGTTATGTAGATGGTTTTTATGGAAATACAGCAGCAGATGAAGTAGCTAAGGCATATGCAAGAAGCCAGGTGGATACACCATTATTTAATCGTCCAAGAGATACACCATGGTACCAATGGGATGTAATTTGGAAAGAATTTATTGACAGAGTTGGTGATAATATGGATTTTTATTCAGTGCACTTTTATGATTGGCCTCAATATCAGAATCAAGGAGGACAAAGAAGATCAGGTGGACATGTGGAAGCTACTTTAGAAATGTTAGAATGGTATGATGTATTTAGGAATGGGAAAAATAATAGAAAACCTGTTATTATTTCTGAATATGGAGCAGTTGCTAATTCATGGGATCCAATGCCACACGATACCCGATTTGATTGGGAAAACCTAAAACCTTTTAGTGCAATGATGATGCAGTTTTTAGAAAGACCTGATTATATCGAATTATCAATGCCTTTTCACTTATTAAAAGCGCAGTTTAGAGATATCGATAATAATGGTGATGGTATACCAGAAGTTGTATATCATTATAAAACTTTACGTGATGACGACGGTGATGGTGTTTGGGAATATAGTGAGCTTGTAAAATGGTACGAACTATGGGATGATGTTGATGGAACAAGAGTTGATACTAAATCCTCAGACCCTGATATACAGGTGGATAGTTATGTTGATGGTAATGAAGTGTACTTAATTTTAAATAACCTACAAGAACAAAATACGACTATTAGTCTGAATTTATTCGAGGATAATGATAATAATCCAACAAGTGTTCGTATAAAGCATCTTTATTTAGAAGGAGTTAGAAATATTGTTTTAGATGATAATACTACTAATAATATTCCATCATCAGTTACGTTAGGGGCAGAAGCAACAATGATATTAAAATATACATTGCCTAATGCCGTTGCAATCAATCAAACTTCAGTAGAAAACAAATTTTACGGAGAACCTGTTAGTAACAATCAAAGAGTAGCTATTAATAGTGGAGATAATACATTTTTTGTAAATAATGTTACGGTACCTATTGATGCAGACAAAGCCGAAGCAATGATAAAAATGACCGTTACTCTTTTTGATGCACCTCAAACCGAGAATGGATTCTTATCTATTAATAAATTAACTTTTAATGGAGTTGAAGTAGAAACTCCTTTTGATTGGAGAGGAGAAACTCAAAATAGATCAAAATGGTTTGGAGCTTTAGAAATTCCGGTTCCGGCAAGTTTGGTACAAACAAATAACACTATTGTTGTAGATTTTCAGCATGTTGGAGAAGTTAACATAGTTAATTTATTAACATGGGATTTCTCTAAGAAACCTGGTAGATCAGATGGTAGTACTGATCCCGACCCTATTGCTGTTACAGGAGTTGATGTTTCTCCGGATACTATTATCCTAAATCAAGGGCAGACATCAACAATTAATGCCACCATTTCTCCTGCCAATGCAACTAATAAAAATGTAACATGGAGTACTAATAATGCAGCAATAGCTACTATAGACACTAATGGTATAGTAACTGCAAACGCTAATGGTAATGCAATTATAACAGCAACAACTGTAGACGGCGGGTTTACTTCTTCTACCAATGTTATTGTAAATGACAACACACCTCCTACAAATGACATAATCATAATCGAAGCAGAAGATTTTGTAAATACCGGAGGAACTTTTAGTGATAGTTTTGCCGGCGGACCAGGTCTTGGTGTAAACAGAACCCCAACGAACATAAATTATGTTAATAATGGGGATTGGGCAGAATATACAATCAATGTAAGCACTACCGGGGATTATAAAATTGAATATCAGATATCTACTCCATCTAATAATGCTCAGATTCAGTTATTAATCGATGGTGTTGTAGTAGCTACCGATAATGTTACTAATAATGGTCAGTGGGATAGTTATACTGCCTTAGTATCTTCTAATACTATAGCAAATTTGACATCAGGAAATCATACAGTACGAGTACTTGCATCTGGGACGAATCCATGGCAATGGAATTTGGATAAAATTATATTGACCAGAATAAACAATAATAATAGGACACTGAGCAAAAATAAAGATTTAGGAGAGCTAAGTCTTTTTCCTAACCCTTCTACAGGAAAAGTATTTATTCGAGGATTGAACAAAGAAATTGAGCATGACATACGTGTATATGATATAAAAGGAGCCAAATATCTTGAAGAAAAACTTAGTCACGACCATATGGTAGATATAGAGAGTTTACCAAAAGGGGCCTATTTTATTACGATTAATAATTCCGAAAGAAAAAGGACGACTTTAAAATTGATCAAAAACTAATTGATATAATTTTTCAGATTTAAGAAACCCATAAGGCATAGTAGGTATTTTAAAAGTGTTGATATCATCAAAGAACGATATCAACACTTTTAAAACCGTTAATACCAAAAATAAATTTTAACTAACACAAATCATTTTTATATGAAAACACAAACATTATTAATTGCGTTTTGCTTGGTTTTTTTACAACTACAAGCTCAAGATTGGAATGGGATTTCAGTCCCTGCCAATGCAGGTCAAGGTAAAACATGGGAACTTCAAGAAGGACCTTCAGATAGTTTTAATTATACGTTTAATGAAACGAATCAACGTTCAAATTTCGGAAGTAATAAATGGTATAACTTCTATCATAACGGATGGGATGGCCCAGGTACAACCTACTGGCAATATAATCATGTATCGGTTAATGGAAGCGATTTAGTACTACGAGCCTCTAGAAACCCTAGTACTGCAAAATTAGGAGTACCAGGTGTTAATGCAGGATGTATAACATCTAATAATAGAGTGAAATTTCCGGTTTATGTAGAAGCAAATGTAAGTGTAGCAGATATTGTATTGGCTTCTGATGTTTGGTTGCTAAGCCCTGATGATACACAAGAAATTGATATTATAGAATGTTATGGTGGTGATGAGCAGGGTAATGCATTTTTTTCTGAATTTATTCACTTAAGTCACCACTCTTTTGTTCGTAATCCATTTACAGATTACCAACCAAGAGATCGTAATAGTTGGTGGAGTAGATCAGATGTAAATAATTGGGGAGAATGGTCATGGAATAATGGTAATAGACGATATGTGCGTATTGGGGTAAACTGGATCAGTCCTTTTCATTTTGAGTATTATGTAGATGGAGAATTAGTAAGAGTTTTATATGATAAAGCATTTGCAACAAAAAGAAATGGTACCTGGTTTTATACCTATCCGACCATGACTAATGGAGCTCTGGATACAGGTAGTGATGGATTTCAGTTAGCGGTACAATATGCTACTGGGAGTAGTTATTCATTTCAAACTTTACAAGCAGCAAGTAATACATCTTCTGTAAGTGTTATAGACCCTTTTAATTATCAAGGAGGGAATGGATTTACAAAAGAAATGGATATTATTATTAATGTAGAATCTCAAGATTGGCATGTATTAGCTGGTCGTACTCCAACCGATGCGCAATTAAATGATCCTGCAAGAAACACTATGAAAGTGGATTGGCTGCGGGTATATAAACCTATCTCATCTAACAATACTATTCCTGTAACTGGAGTGACTGTAACACCAAATAATTTGTCTTTGGCTGTGGGTGAAACCGGTTATTTAACAGGTGCTGTGATTCCCGCGAATGCTTCTGTGAAAACAATGACTTTTACTTCCAGTAATACTTCTGTAGCTACCGTAAATCAAAGCGGTGTTTTAACCGCTATAGGAAACGGTACTGCAACAATTACGCTGAATACTACTGATGGAGGATTTACAACGACAGCTACGGTAACAGTAACAAGTAACCCTACTACAGATGATATTGTAATAGAGGCAGAAGACTTTATTAATACAGGAGGCACTTATAATGATAGTAATGCGGGAGGTCCTGGCTTTGGTGTAAACGCCACAGGAACTAGTATCAATTATGTCAATACTGGTGATTGGGCAGAATATACAATCAATGTAGGTAGCTCTGGGAATTATAAAATTGAGTATCAGATATCTACTCCATCTAATAATGCTCAGGTTCAGTTATTAATCGATGGTGTTGTAGTAGCTACTGATAATGTTACTAATAGTGGTCAGTGGGATAATTATAGTACACTAGTATCTTCTAATATGATAACAAATTTGACATCAGGAAATCATACAGTACGAGTACTTGCATCTGGGACGAATCCATGGCAATGGAATTTGGATAAAATTACATTAACCAGAATAAATAATAATAGAACGCTTAGTAAAAATAAAGATTTGAGAACGTTAAGTCTTTTTCCTAATCCTTCTACTGCAACAGTATTTATTCGAGGATTGAACAAAGAAATTAAGCATGATATACATGTGTATGATATAAAAGGAGCCAAATATATTGAGGAAAAACTGAGCCATGATCATATGATCAATATAGAACGTTTACCAAAAGGAGCTTATTTTATTGTAATAGATAATTTAGATAAAAGTAAATCAACTTTAAAATTGATCAAAAACTAATGTATACAATGAATAAATAACTAATTTTTTTAACCCCACTTTTATGTAGTTTTTAAAATTTATATGTAGAATAACATAAGTATAAAAGCATTATTTATTTGTGATATTCTTCCCCCAACGGAATTGAATACAATTAAACTTTTGTATGTCTCATATCAAAAATAGAAAGATATATTGAGTGGGGTTTTAATAAAAACTGAGCCGAATTAAAGAATCTTTTTTTAGGGAAAAAAGGTGATTGTAAAATTATAAACATAGAATGAAAAAAATAATGACTTTTGGTGAGATTCTAATGAGAATTTCACCGCTGGGGAACAAAAAACTAGTTCAGTCCAATCAATTAGAATATTATTTTGGAGGAACCGAAGTAAATGTGGCAATATCATTAGCTCAATTAGGAAATGACGTTAAACATGTTGCTGCTGTTCCAGAAGATTTTGTTGGTGAAGCAGCAAAAAGTTTTTTAAACCAATATGGAGTAGATACAAGTATGCTTATGACTTCTACTTATCCCTTAGGATTATATTTCCTAGAAGTTGGAGCAATTATGAGATCTAGTACGATTTCTTATAATAGATCTCATTCTGCATTTGCCATGATGAATTCAGAAATAATAGATTGGGATTTAGCTTTTGATGATTGCGATTGGTTTCATTGGACGGGAATTACTCCAGCTTTGTCAAAAGGAGCTTCCCAGGGATTAAAGAAAGCATTACAAATTGCTAAGGATAAAAATATTTCTATATCTGCAGATCCTGCATATCGCGCAAATCTTTGGCAATATGGAGGTAATTCTAAAGAAATATTAGGAGAATTGGTAGGGTTATCAGATACTTTTATAGGCGGCCCAAACGAAATAAATGAATTATTAAATACTAATTTTGAAAATGATGTAAATGGATTTGTAGTAAGTTGTAAACATCTGATATCAGCGTTTCCAAGTATAAACCGAGTTTTTGATAAAACAAGAGTTTCTGTTAATGCCAATTGGCATAAAATTAAATCGCGAATGTGGGATGGGAAAGAGTTGTATGAGACTGAAGAATTAGAGATGACTCATATTGTGGATAGAATTGGCACAGGGGATGCATTTGCCGCTGGATTAATTCATGGATTGTTGCATTATAAAGATCAAAAAGCATTACAATTTGCTAATGCTGCTTGTGCATTAAAACATACTATAGAAGGCGATGCTAATTTAGTTACAGAAAATGAAATTGAATTGGTTGTAAATGGTGGTTTAACAGGAAGAATAAAAAGATAACATGTCACAATATACTAGAATAGAAACAATACAAGTAATGGGAAGTACTAAGATTATCCCCTTATTTTATAATAAAGACATTTCGATTGTAAAAAAAATTATTAAAGCCTGTTATGATGGGGGTGCCAGAGTGTTCGAATTTACCAATCGAGGAGATCATGCACATGAAATCTTTTCTGAATTAATCAAATGGGTTAATAAAGAGCTTCCAGGAATGATATTAGGTATTGGTTCTATAGTCGATGCAGGAACAGCTTCTCTTTTCATGCAGAACGGAGCTAATTTTATAGTATCTCCAGTTTTGAACTCTGATATGGCAAAAGTATGTAATCGAAGAAAAATTGCATGGATTCCGGGATGTGGAACCTTATCAGAGATTAGTTATGCTGAAGAGTTAGGAGCAGAAGTCGTGAAAATTTTTCCAGCCAGCCAAATTGGAGGTCCAGGTTTTATAAAAGGAGTAAAAGCTCCGTGTCCTTGGACAAATATTATGCCTAGTGGTGGAGTTACTACAGAAGAAAGTAACATCAGAGAATGGTTTAATGCCGGAGCATATTGTGTAGGGATCGGATCTAATTTAATGATCAAAGATGAAAATGGTAATTTTGATTATCCAACGATTACTAAATTGACAAAAAACGCTATGCTTATAGCTAATAAAAGTTTGTACCCTTCAAATAATCTCTAAGATGTAGAAATTTATATATCAAAATGTTCTAAGGGCTTTCTTAACCTACTTATGTTTATTAAATTAACAATAGGTCGGAGTGTTTTAAGAATATACGTTGTCTTCTAATCATCGATCAATATCTTCCGTTTCACAACCCTTCGATAAAATAATTTGTGCAGCGCACTGCCAAACGTCGTAAATATTATAGCATGTCGGATTTTTAGCATCGCCATGTCGGAAATCTTTATGGATTTGGCGGACTTGTTCTAGTAGAGACAAGACATCGTGGGCTACTTTTGATACAACAAAAAATTAATAAACTTATAGTGTGCTATGGTTGATGTTGTATTAAGCGTTTTGAAGGATAAGCTCAATGAGTATTTTAAAAATGTAGTAGGAACTACAGAATCAGATTTAATAGAATTTATTAGTACGAGTAATAATGATCCAGTTTCTTTTACTAATGATAAGATTACTCCATTTCTTATCAATATTTCAGAAGATAGAAAATTTAGAAATCCCGATCAATATTCAGGAATTGTAAGAGATGGTATAAGAACACAAACCAATCCCGAAATTAGAATTGAGCTTTTGATTCTTTTTGTATCCAAGTTCAGTAAATATGATCAGGCGCTAAAATTTTTATCCCACGTAATCAAATTTTTTCAAGTCAATAGGATTTTTAATCCACTTAACTCCCCGCAACTTTCTGAGGAAAATATAGAGAAATTGATTGTAGAACTAATTTCACTTCCTTTAGAAGAACAAAATCAAGTTTGGCACTCTCTAAACACTTCTTATTTGCCATCAGTACTGTATAGAGTACGATTACTATCCTTTATTGATGAGCAAAGTATAGAATTTGTGGGAACTCCTCTGCAAGATATCAATCTGGCAATTGGCGAAAAATACCCTCTTCCAGAAACCAAAGAAGATGAGGAAACAGAACAAGAAAATAGTATAAATAACCAAGCATAAGAAAATAGCTGATAAAGCTGAGATAAAAACAAGATGATGAAGTATCAAAAATTCTTTTCTATTACTATAGAACACTCTTATTTTACGGGAGAAACAGCCGATTTGGTACTCACTCCGGTAGTAGAAACAGAGGAGCTTTTAAAAAGACGAGGATTGCTTCTTAAAAAAACAACTACAGGAATACGTTGCCTCGTTGGAATTGATAAAGAAAACACAGATTTTTCTGAAAAGATCCAGAATGATGTATTTGCTTTTTACATTTTTCCTACTTCAGATACGGTTCGGGAATTCACAGATATGTCTACGGTAGAAGAAGGTAAAATGATGCTTTTTACCAATGAAAAACTACATAAAAAACAAGTTGGATTAGTTGCTAGTGCAATTGATCAGGAAGGAACTTGTCAGGGATTTCCTGCTCTGGCAAAAGTAGAAATCAAAGGAAGTGAAATGCAGCTAGAGGAAGATAGCATGTCATTTACATACCAGATCCAGTTTGCTGCTAAGGCTATACAATGGAAGTATTACTTTATTTCTAATACAGATGATCCAAACATAACATTAGAATCTAGAGACGAGCAAATCAGTTTTAATGAAATGATCATTAGCGAAAATACTACAGATCAGATTGTAACTTCCTTACGATTAAATTTCCCCAATACTCAAATAAAGGCTTTTGAGTCTAAAGATTTGGTTCCCTACAGCAATAAACCTATAAAAAATATCAAATTGATCAAAAATGGTGATGTGCTTATGAGCCATTTACCAAATCCAAAAGAAGAACAAAACGGTATTCAAATAATTAAAATTAAGTAAGAAAAAAGCATACCGAAAGAATCACATCGATTTACGTGATGCTAATTATAAATATTTTAAAACTTTAAATATATGTCTAAATTTTCAACACCAGGTGTGTATACAGAGGAAGTACCTCTATTACCACAATCTGTAGCAGAAGTTTCCACAGCAGTACCTGCTTTTATTGGATATACTGAGAAAACCGAAAAAAATGGTGAGAGTATCAAAAATACCGCCTATAGAATATCCACACTGTTGGAATTCAAAGAGCTTTTTGGAGGTGCTCAGTCTGCATCTTTTAATGTAACTGTAAACGAAGGAGTAATAAATGATATAGCCGTTACTCCTCCGAAGCATACTTTGTATCATGCGATTGATTTATATTTTAAAAACGGCGGAGGGGATTGTTATATTGTATCAATCGGGAGCTATGAGGATACGCCTAACTCGGCTTCTTTTATGGCAGGTTTAGAAGCGGTAAGTAAAGAAGATGAACCTACCTTAATTATGTTAGGGGAAGCCACTCAATTAGAACCAGCTGATTATCATTTGGTATGCCAAACTGCCTTAAGTCAATGCCAGGAATTAAAAGACAGGTTTTGCATTTTTGATATCCAAAATAAGGATGAAAGAGCTGCAACTTTTAGAAACGGTATTGGTACTAAAAACCTAAAATACGGGGCAGCATATACACCCTATTTACAGACTTCACTTACGTACAAGTATCAAGAAGAAAATGTGATCATCTCTGGTTCTTCAGCACAAGAAACCATTAAGCTAGAAATAGATGAAGCTATTACTATCGTATATAACGGAGCTGCACAAGATAATCCTAAAGTAAAAATTAACAAAGGATCTGGTAATACACCCTCTTTTAGTATTGAGGAAGCAACATTGACAATTACCAATGTAGGAGATGGTACAGAAGCATCTAAAGTTATTGAAGCTTGGGACGATTCTACAGGTAAGGGTGATTTTGACATTATTGTAATAGAGAGCGCTGCGCTCGTAAAATCGAATACAAGAGCAGAGAATCTAGTCGTAAGTGGAGGTGATGGAGCAGACACTAATTTATTTGCTATCAAAGAAACGCAATCCGAGTTATACAATAGAATAGTGAGCGAAGTCTCAAAACAACGAATCATCTTACCTCCTAGTCCAGCAGTGGCAGGTGCCTACGCAACTACAGATCGAGAAAGAGGTGTATGGAAAGCTCCTGCAAATGTAAGTTTAAATGGAGTAATAGCACCTGTAAAGAAAATAACATCCAAGGATCAGGAACAATTGAATATAGATTCCAATAATGGTAAATCCATCAATGCCATTCGTGGTTTTGTAGGTAAAGGAACCTTGGTATGGGGTGCTCGTACGTTGGACGGAAATTCTAATGAATGGCGATATGTACCAGTTAGAAGATTATTCAATATGATTGAAGAATCTACCAAAAAAGCATCTCAGTTTGCTGTTTTTGAATCTAATGATGCTGTAACCTGGTTAAAGGTAAAGGCCATGATCGAAAGTTTCCTTTACGGGATCTGGCAACAAGGTGGTCTGGCAGGAGCCACAGAAGAACAAGCCTATTTTGTAAATATCGGCTTAGGAAAAACAATGACACAAGAAGACATTCTCAATGGAAGAATGATTGCAGAAATAGGACTTGCTGCGGTACGTCCTGCTGAGTTTATCATATTAAAATTCTCCCACAAACTACAGGAGGCCTAATCTATAGAGAAGAAAACATATAAAAAATAAAAAAATGGCGTTAACAAAAGCACAAATAAAAACAGATTATCCATTACCTATTTATAATTATAGGGTAGATATTAATGGAGAGTCAATTAGTTTCTCTGAAGTATCAGGGTTAGAACTATCTTTCGAAACACATACCTATAAAGAAAGCTTTGCTACAGGAGGTAAAGTAGGGCCTAATATTATGTATATGCCTGGGCAGATACAACCGGTAAACATCTCTATGAAAAAAGGACTGGTAAAAGGAAAAAGTATTCCTGTTTTTTATGATTGGATCAATGATATTCAACTCAACCAAATCGACAAAAGAGATATTGTAGTACATCTCTTAGACGAAACTGGGAGTACCGTGGTAAGCTGGAAGGTCATCGATGCATTTCCTACCAAACTTACAGCGCCTTCTTTCGACGCTAGTTCTAACGATGTGGCTATAGAATCTTTGGATCTAATGGCATCTAGAGTCACAATGGAAGAAGCATAGTCGCTAAAGTCATTCGTAGCAAAATAGTAAAACAAGTAATATTCTAATTTCATACTAGACCAACTCAGAAAGGTGTAGGGTTAATGTATATCTAAAAGATAGCAAATCGTGGCAATTGACAAACAAAGAATTATAGAAAAGTATCCCTTACCCGCTTATAATTATCAGGTAACTATTAATGGGATTGAAATCATGTCTTTTTCAGAGATTTCGGGATTAGAAATTGATCATGACCATGTATTATACAGACACGGCTTTAGCTGGGTTGTAGGGGATCATTTGATTCGAGGTCAACGAAAACCGATTAATATCACCTTAAAAAGAGGGATCGTCAAACGTCGCAGTGATCTGTATGACTGGATCAAGTCTGGAGAAAAAAAAGATATCAGAATAGAACTATGTGATGAAGCTGGGATGGGCATCGTAATTTGGGAGGTTTCCCGAGCATTACCTTTCAAATTAGATGCACCATCATTCAGTGCAAGTGCGAGTGAAATCGCCTTTGAAAGTCTGAATTTGATAGCTCACGATTTAAGAATAAAACACAATTAAAGATTACACTATGTTAGATGTTTTAAAAGCAATCAATTTTGCAGACCGGGAACCCACGTTATCACACAGATTTGGAGTGTTCTTTTTGGCAGGTGGGATAGTTCCCAATCCTATTGATCTCAGGTTTCAAAAAGTGAGTGGTATCAGCACAGATGTACAGTTAGAAACTATTAATGAAGGTGGAGAAAATTTACATATGCATCGCGCACCAAAAATGATGAATTATAACAATTTGGTGTTAGAAAGAGGATATGTTACAAGTGAGATTCCTTCTCCTTTAAATTTAGAATTCAATGCGACATTTTCATTATTTAAGTTTAATCCTTCCAATGTATTAGTTACTGTATTTAATGAAGAAGGTATTCCAATAGGAGGATGGATGTTTCTAAAAGCATATCCGGTAAAATGGTCCGTATCTGATCTGGATGCGCAATCCAATACCGTAGCTATTGACACTATGGAGTTAGCCTATACACGATTTCAAATTATAAGGATATAAAAGATGGCTGTTGAGATCAAAGAAATCGTTATTAGAGCCGTAGTATCAGATACGGAGCAATCTAATACGGAAACATCCCAGGTTGCAGGAAAAGAACAGAACGCTTTGGTACAGGAATGTGTACAACAGGTATTAAAAATATTGAAAAAGAAAAACCTTAGATAGCTATGTCAGTATTGGATAAATTACGACCCTTTAAACTCCAAAAACTTAAAATTTCCTCTTTTGATAATCAGGAAAGAACAGCGAATGGACTTGATTTTGAGGTGATGTATAACCCAGAATCAGTGCAGCAAAATTTTACTAATAAGTTTGCTAGAAACCCTAACAATCCTCTGAATAAGGAAGATGCTGAGTTTACCTACAGTGCATTATCTACCGTAAGAATGAAATTGATTTTTGATGGAACTAATGTACATCAATATGGAGCGGAAACTATAGCGAAACTTGCATTAGGAATCCAAAAAAGTGTAAAAGATCAAATAGATTATTTTTTGACAAACATTGTAAAAGTCAAAGGTAAACTTCATGAACCACCTTTTTTGGTATTGAGTTGGGGGAAAACAATAAACTTTAATTGTAGACTGGCTAGCTTAGATATTAATTATACCCTGTTTGATAGGAGCGGACATCCGTTACGTGCAGAGCTCAATATTTCTTTTGTAGAAGATGATGCAATTGATGAACAAAAGAAAAAATTAGGATTAGAATCTCCCGATTTAACACATTATCGAATGGTAAAAGCAGGTGATCAGTTACCATTAATGTGTCAGGATATATATGGTTCACCTATGTATTATCCATTAGTAGCACGGGTTAATAAACTTAAGAGTTTTAGGAATCTTACACCGGGACAAGAAATTTATTTTCCACCAATTGAAAAATAACATATGGCATCAACAGTAGTAACAAATACCATCAAAAGCAACGGAAGGGTTATTCCATTGGGGACGTATCAACTGATGTCTTTGGATACTAGTAAAGAGTTTAATAAAATACCCATGGCAGAACTGAAGTTGCATGATGGTTGTGTGGCGAAACAAAAGTTCGAAACACTGGATGGAGATGCTTTTTTACCAGGATCCCTGATAGAAATCTTTATGCGATATGAAGGAAAAAACACTACTGAAGAAAAGATTTTTGAAGGTATTGTTATTAATCAGGAAATAGAAAGATCTGAATATCAATCAGAGCTAACCATAGAGCTTTGTGATCCTTGTGTTAAAATGACCAGTTTACGAAAAAATAGGGTTTATAAAGATCTTACAGACACTAAAATCATAAAAGATCTAATTAGCAAATACCAAGATCTAAAAGTAAACGAAATTGATGATACGTTGTATACACATCCGCAAATGGTACAATACTATGTGTCGGATTGGGACTTTATGATATCAAGAGCAGAAGCTAATGGGCAGCTAGTAGCGGTTGATAATGGGGAACTATCGGTAAAAACACCAAACATCAATAATCCAGATCTTACCTTAACCTTTGGTATCGATTTAGCACATTTTGATTTAAAATTGAGTAGTCAGGGGCAATATGAGAAGATTCATACGTTTGGCTTAGATACCAAGAGCGAAGAATTGGCATTAAGTTTTCCTAAAAAAGCCGAAGAACAAACGTTAGGAAGCATAGGGTATGATGTACCGATGTTATCAGATACGGTGGGAGCTACAGAAGCACAATTGATCCATCCGGTGCCCGCAAATCCTTTTGAACTTCAATCCTGGTCGGATGCACAGCTTATAAAATCCAGACTTTCTGCAGTACAGGGAACCATTAGAATTGATGGAAATGGAAAGCTTAAGGTAGGACAGACTATAAAAATTGAAAATGTAAGTCGATTTAACGGAAATCACATCACCACAGGTGTTCGTCATGCGTTTGTTATGGGTTCAGGATGGTATACCTATCTACAAATAGGTATGGATGCAAACTGGTTTAGCGCTCAATCAGATGTTATAGAAACACAAGCAGCCGGATTGCTTCCAGGTGTAAATGGTCTGCAGATTGGTACTGTTTTAGGTCATATCGAAGATGCAGATCATGGCTTCAGGCTTCAGGTACATATACCGGCATTTCATCAAGAAGGAAAACCTAGTGAGGTGTTGGCGATGTTTACTTCGTTGGATGCGGGAGCAGATCATGGAATCTTCTTCCCCCCAGAAAAAGGAGATCGTGTGGTGATAGGTTTCTTAAATGATGATCCTAGACAAGCCATTGTATTGGGAGCAATGCATAGTAATAAAGTGCCTAATACAGTAAAGAAAAAAAATACGTACCAGGGAATTTTTACTAAGTCTAATTTTCAACTTCTTTTTGATAAAGAAAAAGAGACTGTAACCTTATCTACCGCAGATACAGACCATACAAATGAACAGACCATTTGTATCAACCAAAAAGAAAAGAAGATTAATATAGAAGATGCTCACGGAAATATAATAGAGTTAGGCAAAAATGGTGTCAAGTTGATGAGTGCTAAAGATTTCATGATAGATGCTAAGGGAGATCTTAGTATTAATGCTAAAGGGAAAATTAAAATCAAAGGGAAAAAGGTGGATTTAATATAAGTATACATATGGATAAAAATAATATACAACTCGAATTAACCGTCTCAGAAACCAATACGGTACTTGCTGTACTTGGTCAACAGCCGTATATCAAGGTAGCAGGACTTATAGAGAAAATACAACAACAAGGAGCTTCGCAATTAAAATCCTATGATGATAATAGCCAGATGGCAAATAGTGAATCATCCAAAATATCGGTAAAAGATGGACAATAAATTTTTAGGAAACGGTTGGGCGTTCCCTCCATCTTTTTCAGGAGGTGGTGCAGATGTTGGACTTACATCAGGAGAAGAAGATATCAAACAAAGTCTTCAGATTTTACTGTCTACTTCTTTAAATGAGCGGATGATGCATCCTGATTTTGGATGTGATCTTACTCAGTTTTTGTTTGAGGAAATGGATCAGCGATTTGCTACCGAATTGAGCAATATGGTATCCCGGGCACTATTATTACATGAACCAAGAATTCAGGTAAATGCAGTAGACGTCGCAGACATAGATCCGGAAAAAGGCATGGTGCAGATCGCTGTGGATTATATAGTCCGAACGACTAACAATCGATTTAATCTGGTGTATCCCTTCTATGTTAATGAAGCAGCCACTGTGGCATTTGATCTTTAAAAAGAAATTACAAAACAAAAAAATGGATGCAATAATTATAGATGGTGATCAGGTTAATTTTCTTCCTGTATTTGGGAGTGCCTTGGTAAGTGTACAACCAGGAAAAATGGTAGCTTCAGGAAAGGCAACCATTAAAGGAAAAAAAGTTTGTGTAGACGGTGATGAAGCAAAAGTAGAAGTGACCAATTGTTCATATGTAGCACCTCCCTTTATAGTTCCAGGTCAAGGAACTTTAATCATAAAAAAATTAGGTTCAGATCAATTAACAAAAAAAAGTAAAAGTGGTACTAAAAGTATTATTCTGAAAGGGAATATGTTTATAGCTGAGTTCAAAGTTACAACACAGGCAAAACAACCGCCTCCAACGAACGCACCAGACCCTGTGCCGATGTATCCCGGACAAGGAGAATTAATACCTACGAATACAAAAATACAAGCCACTTAAACCTAGTAAAGTAGTAGAAACAATGACTCATATTCAAAATTCAGATAATATACTCCTTAGAGACGGAACCAGTCAGCAGGATCGTAATACAGATGCGATTCGTCCAGATTATGTAGCGATAGAAGATCGTAGCATCGAAGAACTGATTACCGAAGCACAACGTATAGCCAAAGAACTTCAGTTTTTTGATACAGAAAACAGACCTACTACTACTTGGGAGTCTTTTTTAATTGACGATCCGCAAACATTTAACCAAAATTCTCCGGAAGAAAGAAGGATTCAACAAAAACGGTGGGCTGATCTATTAGCTGCATATGTAGAAAATCCTGAACGTTTTTATAACGATTCAGAAAAGAAAGCCAAACTATCCAAACCTCATGTAGCACTGTTTATGACTTTCTTAAAGTTATTAAATCATGTGAAATCCAAAATGAATGGACTTACAGGAAGACATCTTGATTTTTATTTTAGAGAACGTCTCGGATTGAGTATAAAAGGAGCAGTGCCAGATGTGGTCAATGTATTATTAGAGTTAGAAGAGAATACTGAATTCTTAGAAGTAAACAAGGGAACGGTATTAGAGGCTGGAGAAGATGCTTCGGGTAATCAATTGCAGTACATCACTAATGAAGATACAGTAATTAGCAAGGCTCAAATCACACAGCTTAAAAATGTTTTTGTAACAAAAGAATTTCTTACCATCCAAAAGGTACATCAAGAACGTGATAAGACCAAGGATGCAGCGTTTATTGATATGATAGAAATGGCTCTGGGACACCCGAACCCTGGAGATGCCCTTCCGGATTTTCCAGAGGATCGGATTACTGATATTTTTCAGCTGAATGAAGAAGTAAAAAAAGAAAATACAGCTGCGATTACCTATGTAACCCAAGAATTATTTTTAAAGAAAGATCATTTTGATACTATTTTTCTAAAACATCAAGAAGAAAAAGAAGAGGGCCTTACAGATTGGCAGCCTGTATATAAGCATTTAGAACAAGCTTATAAGAACAAAATCATACATCAAAGAGAACAAAACCTTAGAGAATTAAACGATATTGAAGGATTTGATGTAATGTTGAGAAAAGTATATGGAAATCCAAATCCAGGAGATGCATTGCCATTATATAACGGAGAAAAAGCTTTGTTAGAGCAGATATTTGAAGATATACAGACTACAGATGAAAAAGCAGAAAGAGCATTAGACTATGTGAAAGTAGAACTGCAATTAGAGAAGCCTGATTTTATACATGTCATGCAAACCCAAGCAGATCCTAAGGCTCCTAAAGAAGATAGGGATAAAGTGTATCGTATTTTAGAATTCGCTGAACGTCAGATACGATCGGTCTCTATATTTCCACCTAGCATAGAAAAGTTATCAGATATTTATGCAACAACAGATGCAAAAGAATTTGTTTTTAGCCAATACGATGAAGAAGCCGAAAGTAAGCGATTTAAGACGTTTGGTAATAGACAATCCGGTATATCTGATCATTCCCTAAAACCATCTGAGATTGGTTTTGCTATAAGTTCTCCTACCTTACTGCTCCAAGATGGTAAACGTACTATTGAGATACTACTAGATCTGGGACAAGAAAATCGTACGATAGAAAGCTTGCAGTCGATTTTTGATAAAAACGATCCCTTTCAGACCTACCTTAGTAGTAATGAACAGTGGTTTACACCTAATAAAGTAGCCTATTCCTTAGGGGATTATGTAGGGGCGACTTCAGAAATTCCTTTAGATATTATAGTAAATGACACTACGATTACTAGCATCGATAATCAAAGCTTTGATATCACAGATGTGGGTAAATACATTGTAGATACCACTCAAAAAATATATAAAATTATAGGGATTAAGGATACTTCGATACTAGAGGTTCAAGAAGTAGGATTGATTGACAAGAATGTCGAGAAAGCACAAAAATATGCACCAGATCAGGTGTATCTGAATTCCTTAAAAATTAAAATACAACTTCAGGATAATGATTCACCAGTTACACCTTTTGGGTCAGGATCTTCTTCTTTTGTAGCATCAGAGCATCCAACGTTGGTATGTACACTTCATCATTTTTTAGAAGAAAATAAAGGGGAAGAATACTACCGAAGCGGCTATCAACATTTAATAAACCTTGGATTACAAAAAGCACATATCAAGGTAGATGTACAGGGAATGCAACAGAGTATTTTACAGAACGATCAAAATACCATTGATACCAAAAAACCTTTTGAGCCTTTTGGATTTCAACCAGAAATAGAAAGTAGTTTCTATATTGCAAATGACGAAATAGCTCAGAAAAGAATAAAAGACTTACATCTGGAGCTGGAATGGGTACAACAACCCAAATCTCTTACAGAATATTATAAAAATTATTGGTTAATACAGGCCAATCATACAGAAGAAGAACTTGCAGCACTTAATGAAGAAGAGCTTTCTAAACTCATCGAACAACGACTGGCAACAAATGCTGCAATTATTGAAGATGACAGTGATTTTAAAGCGGATGTATTTTTTCATGATCGCAATGCAGAAGTGTTATTATCTACTATGATAGAAAATACTGAAGGAAATAAAGTATCAGAAGGTTTCCCTTTGTTTACAAAAGAAGGTGCCATTCCGATTACGGATATACCTTCTAGAATGAAAGAAACAAGTCCGGATTATGAATACAAAGAGCGTTTTGATATCGAGATGGATGAAGAGGAGGTAGTATCGTGGGAGCGATATTTTAGAATAGAACTAACACCTGTAAATTTTCAGCATACAGCATATAATACCTTATTTACAAAGCAAGCATTATCCGGAAAAGAAGAAATAAAAAATTTACGGATTAATTTGCCATATCAGCCTAAGCTAAAAAAACTAGGAGTTTCTTATATAGCTTGTGCAGATATCACAGCAGATGTACAGTCTTCAAAAAGCACAAACAAGATCTGGCATATACATCCGTTTGGATATGACCTTATATCCCCAGGAAACGAGGCAAATCTAATACCTGTTTATACAGATGAAGGTTCGTTGTATCTGGGAATCGATCAATTGAAAGCGCCACAGATACTATCTATTTTGTTTCAGATGGCAGAAGGGAGTGCTGATCCCGATATTCAAAAACCTGAATTGCAGTGGAGTTATATTCGAAATAATGAATGGATTGATTTAACACCTACTGAAATTTTAGAAGATACAACTAATGGATTAGTAAATACAGGGGTCGTAAAAATAAAAATACCTTCAGATACGACTACTGGTGGTACCTTAATGCCTAACAACTTGCATTGGATTAAAATATGTGCTTTTAAAGATATAAATGGTATATCGGATACTATTGATATTAGAAGTCAAGTATTAAGTGCTACACTTTCTGGTGTAGAAGTAGATCCCGCACATTTCGAAAATCCCTTACCCATCGATACGATTACAGAAGTGCTTAATCCAATACGGGAGGTTGCCAAGATTACACAACCCTTTACCTCTAGCAAAGGAAAACCAGCCGAAAACGGAGATGCATTATACAAACGTGTTAGCGAACGGTTACGACATAAAAACAGGGCACTTACAATGTGGGATTATGAACATTTAATATTGAATCAGTTTCCTCAGATATACAAAACCAAGTGTCTTCCGACAGAAGATAGAACAGGAGGAGTAGATGTGATTGTGGTACCAGATATTAAAGGAAAATTACCCTTCGACCCCTTTGCTCCAAAGGTAGCGGCTGACACCCTGTTTCAGATTGAAAAATATGCACAAATGCATGCGCCTAGCTATGCAGATATAGTAGTAACAAATCCTTTGTACCTGCAAGTATCTACAGAGTGTATTGTGAAATTTTACGAAGGATACGATGAAGATTTTTATAAAGACAAGTTGATAGAAGAGATCAAACGCTTTATGTCACCATGGGCATATGGTGAAGATAGAGATATACAGATCGGAGGATCACTTCATGCCAGTGTGATCATCAATTTTATTGCAGAAAGACCGTATATCGATTATGTAGCTAATCTTAAATTGTTTCAGAGTGAGGATGGAGAGACCTTTAACGATGTACGAAGCCTAAATGACGGAAAAACTATTGTTATCCCCTCCAAACCTAATATGATCATGGTTGCTGCGCAAATACACGAAGTATACGTAGTGAATGAAGGTGGATTTGAAGAAGACAGTTTCGAGGGAATTAACTATATGGAAATTAATAAAGATTTTATAGTTCGATAAAATTATTAAGTAGGTAAAAATAGAAAATGCTCGTCTTAGTCTGATTTGTCACACTAAGCTTGTCGAATTGCTGCCGAAGATATTTTGAAGAAAAGTCAAAAATTAAATTAGACTTGTTTTATCAACTTTAAAACAATGGATAATTGATAAAAAAATAGAAAGAATAAAAAAAATAACCTGATGGAAATCAATAAGAAAAACCGAACAGAACTCAAAGAATATTTTAAGATCAATGACAAACCTACACAAGAGGAGTTTGCCGATTTTATAGAAGCCGGATTAAATCAGGTAGAGGACGGTATAGCGAAAGTGCAGGGAAATCCCATATCCATACAGGCCGAAGGAGAGCGGGTAGGTACGCAAGAGGTACTAGATCTATATGAAAGTTTTGCAGATGACAATCCGCAATGGTCTATTAACCTCAATCCCAGAGTAAATTCTGATGAACCGACAAGCAATCAACCCGGAATCAATATTAAAGATGCAACCGGGCAAAGTAGATTATTTATCAAATCAGGAGAAGGCAATGTAGGTGTTGGAACCTTGGAACCAACTTCTAAACTTGCCATAGAAGGGAAAAATATACCTTCATTATTATCGGTAACTGATACTACAAACAATCGTACTACAATTTTTGAGGTTTCAAAAAAAGAAGGGGTTACTATAAAGGGAGCTTTATTGGTAGAAGGTGATATTACCATAAAAAACCTAAAGGCAGATAATATTTCTTCAAGTGTAGACCTGGATAAAGAAGAAGCAAGTCACGAAAAAATTCCTACGCAAATGGCCGTAAAGAACTATGTAGATACTCGGATGCCCAAAGGTGTCATCGTTATGTGGTCAGGAAATATAGTAAACATCCCCACAGGATGGGCTTTATGTAATGGAGTCCAGGGAACCCCTGATTTATCAGGTAGATTCATTGTTGGATTCGATAAGGAAAATCCGGAATACCAAGTGGGTAAAATAGGAGGAAAGGATGAAATAACACTTAATGCAAGTCAAATGCCTGCCCACAATCATACAGGAAACACTTCAGAAATTGGAGATCACGTACATAACATATCGCACCCAGCTTCAGGAAATGATAGCGGTAATGGTCTTAAAACAATTACTATGGACGGGGAAACACATGGCACATTAAATACTAAAACCAAATCTGCTGGTAAACACAAACATTCATTTACTACAAACAAAACCGGAGGAAATCAACCTCACGAAAACCGACCTCCTTACTTTGTTTTGGCATATATCATGAAGTTATAGTGACACTAAAAAAATATAAAATCAGATCCCTGCAATCAAATAGTCATAAATCAAAATAGATATACATCGTGGAAATCAATAAGAAAAACCGAACAGAGCTCAAATCATATTTTAAGATCAATGACAAACCTACACAAGAAGAGTTTGCTGATTTTATAGAAGCAGGGCTTAACCAGGCAGAGGATGGTATTGCCAAAGTACAGGGCAATCCGCTATCTGTACAAGCAGAAGGAGAGACTGTAGGTACACAAGAGGTGCTGGATATATATGAAAACTTAAGCGATGATAATCCGCAATGGTCTATTAACTTAAATCCTCGAGTAAATTCTGATGCGCCCAATAGCAATCAACCAGGTTTTAATATCAAAGATATAACTGGACAAAGTAGACTGTTTATTAAATCAGGAGATGGAAATGTTGGTGTAGGAACCATAGAACCAACTGCCAAACTTACAATTGAGGGAAAAGATACAACTCCATTAATTTCTATAACTGATACTACAAATACGCCTACTACTATTTTTAAAGTTTCTAAAAAAGAAGGAGTTGCTGTAAAAGGTACTTTGCAAGTAGAAGGAGATCTAAAAGCATCTAATATTTCTGATAACGACGAACTAGATAATACAGCAACTAGTCATGATAAACTTCCCACACAAAAAGCAGTAAAAACATATGTAGATACACGTTTACCTAAAGGTCTCATTTCTATGTGGTCTGGACAAGATATCCCAAAAGGTTGGGTGTTGTGTGATGGAACTAATAACACTCCAGATTTATCCGGGAGATTTATTGTGGGAATGGAAAAGAACAATCCAGAATACCAAATTGGGAAAAAAGGAGGAGCAAATGAAGTAACCCTTACTCAAGCACAAATGCCAAGTCATACTCATTTAGATAATGGTCATACACATGGAGTAAATGATCCAGGTCATAACCATAATCATGGAAATTTTAATGGATTAGTAAGATTTACCAATAAGGATACCACGGATACAATGGATAATAATACTGGCAGTGGTAGAGAGTTTGCCTTAAATAATTTTGGAACAATTCAGAGCAATAAAACAGGTGTTTCTATTAAAACTGCCAAAGCAAATTTACAATCAACAGGTGGCAATAAAGCTCATGAAAACCGACCTCCATATTTCGTTCTGGCATACATCATGAAATTATAATCATTTCAAAAGCTACAGCAATAGATACATATTATTTTGTAGAAATACGAACAACAATTACCTTTTACAATGACAGATACAATCACCATACCTAAAGAAGTACCTCAAAACAGTGCATTAAGCTATGAATTCCTTAGAGCAGAAGGAATGCAACTGATCCAAAAAATGGCTGGAGATACCTGGACCGATCATAATATCCATGATCCTGGTATTACGATTTTAGAGCAAGTATGTTATGCAGTCACTGATCTAGCGTATCGGATGGACTATGATATTCAGGATATCATAGGTAGTGATACCACCAGCACTTATGAAAACCTCTATAGTCCCGCTACCATTTTAACCACAAATCCAGTAACGGTATTGGATATTCGTAAAGTAGCGATTGATGTGGATGGGGTCAAAAATGCCTGGATTGAAAAAGTAACCCAAAAAAGAGCTGGTGAGATCTCAGAAACGGATAGTACACCAATAGGATTGTACCGAGTTTTTATAGAAAAAGATGGGTTGTTTGATATCCCTGGGAGTACAATAATTAAGGATGTAAAAGAAAGGCTCTACGGATGTCGTACGATTTGTGAGGATTTCGAAGAAATAAAATTATTAGATACGCAGGGAATCCGATTACATGGTGTTATCGAAATTGCGGATACGGTAGATGATGTTAATGAGATGGTAGCTAATATTTTGTGTAGTGTGGGAACACATTTTTCACCTCGTATTCCTTTCTATACTTTGCAACAACAGCTAGAAAAAGGAAAAAGAACCGATGAAATTTTTGATGGGCCAGGACTATTAAATGGTTTTATTGATGATCAGGATCTCATAAATCACTATAGAAAAAAAGAAATCCAGACTTCGGATGTGATTAAAGAAATTATGGATCAAACCGAAGTATTAGCGATTGACAAAATCGCACTGGCTACGGGAACCAATACAGTAAAAAATTGGTTGTTACCATTGGATACTTCCAAAACTCCAATTTTGGATATCGAAGGCACCTTATCACAACTATCATTTACCTCTAAAGGACTTGCCGTAGGCATCGATACAGAAAGAATAAAAACACTATACAATCAAAAAAGAGTTGAAAGTGTTTCCAGAGCTGTATCAGGTAAAGAACTGGATATGATCATGCCAGAAACTCAAGCACAGCAACTAGAAAACTATGATTCGATACAAAATCAGTTCCCTGCTAATTATGGGATTGGCGAAATAGGACTCCCGGATTCAGCTACTCCCGAAAGAAAAGCACAGGCAAAGCAGTTAAGTGGGTATTTGTTGTTTTTTGAACAGACATTGGCCAATTATTTTTCGCAGTTAGCGCACTTTAAAAAACTGATGAGTTTTGATGGAGAAGATACCAGAACCTATTTTAATCAGTCCTTGTTAGATTGTGTTCCCGGAGTATCTGAAGTGATCGGAAGCAAAGAAAGTTATGAAGGATATTTAAGCGAAATGACAGCTGATGCTAATGCCGGATTATTACGAAAAAATAAGTTTCAAAACCATTTGTTGGCACGATTTGCAGAGAAATTTACAGGCTATGGTATGGTATTAAAAGATCTTACGGATAATGAGTCTAGTACGGATAAAAAGTTAATCAAGGATAAAGCCCGATTTCTTAAAGAATATCCTGTGGTGAGTGCCTGTAGAGCAAAAGCGTATGATACCACAAAAGACTTTTGGGATACTCGAAACATTTCGGGATTAGAAAAGCGAATTGCATTAAAAATAGGGATCGAGGACTATAGCAGTAGAAACTTAGGTAATAGCAATACTGCAGGAATACATATGGTAGAACATATCTTGTTACGACCTAGAAAAAAATATCCTTATTCGTTTACCGCAACGTATATTCCATTACAAATCGAAAGATCCGAAGTAGCCATCACAGAGGAATTTACACGATGCATCGTCGAAAATCATACCTTAGAACTTGGAGAAGAAATACGTATCACTGGTAATGCACAATTCGAAGGGGTTTATACTGTGTTAGCGATCGGAGATGATTTTTTTGAAATCAAGGCTCCTTTTCAAGAGTCAGAAACTGGAGGTTTATTTCAACGTACGCCCGATATTCGATATTATCTACAATCTTCTTGTATCTATGGTATTAAAAAGTCTTCTACAGCATCAGATCACATATTTTACAAAACAGGAACACATACGTTACGAGTAGGAGATGAGATAGAAATTACCAGAACCAAAAATTATAATGGGGTACATAGCGTAGTTTCAATATTGGAAGATGGGTTCGAAATCGCAGAGCCTTTTATAGAAGAGGAGAAAGTAGGTCGATGGATGCATACAACCGCTCCAAAAGATCCGTATTCATTACAACTAACTTTTGTACTGCCAGCGTGGATAGAACAATATCAAGATGAAGATTTTAAGAAATTCATTGCATTAACGATACGTGAGGAGACCCCGGTACATATCAAGACCAATATTCAATGGTTGGATCAAGAAGAAATGCAACGATTTGACCATGCCCATCATCGTTTTCTAGAAGAAATCAACAATTGATAATTAGTATTATGACACAGCAAAAACATATCATTAATAAACAGATTCTAGAAATTCACTTGCCTTCTACTGCAGATACTTTTGCTGTACAGCAAGAACTAAGTGCGCTGTGTCGGCATCAGTTAACAACGGTTATGGATCGTATATTTGGGAATACTACTAATAATATGGGTGATCAACCGTTGCAGATTGATCGACTTACATTAGATTTAGGAAAGGTATCTGTAAAAGATTTCGCGACTGTTTTTGAGGAAGAATTACAAGAAAAACTTCAAGAAGTATGCACTGGATATCAGCAATCTGATGAAGTGGAACAAAAAGATGAGGTCAGTCAACTCAAAGAAAAAACACTTATTAGAACAGTAGCATATTATCTGAAAACCGGGATATTGCCGTGGTGGGCAAAGGACACAACCAAAGCATATGTTTTGGAACAATTAGAAGAATTGTTGCAAAAGCCGAACACCACTTTCATCACCTTGCTAAAACAATTGAGATGGAGTACCCAGCAGCTAGAACGTTTTGTACATATAAGTACGGCGACACAATTGCTTCAATCTTTTCAGTTGATTTCGGAGATTCCTGTACAACAAATAGTGACTGCTTTAGAAAAATTTCAACATAGAATTCACAAAAAATACGGCATCACAGCGCAAAAGATACAGGCTACTTTTTGGAAAACAGCGTTTCAGAAGTTTGATACAACCAAAGACTATAAGTCGTTTGAACAAGAGTGTTTTCAAGCTACGTTGGTATCATTAGGAATAGATCATCAAGGAAGTAGCAAAAAATATCAAGCACAGGATATCTATGAGATCAAATCTTTAGTAGCTAGCTATACAACCAGGCAAGCTAAGAATATCGTATGGCAAGAATTTTTTAGACAACTATCAACCATCATAAACAATCTTTTTTTCGATCAGTTGCCTGTTAATACGATGAAACAATGCATACAACTGCTAAAAGATATAGGTGACACACAAGAGCAAACGGTAGATGCCAATACTGTATTAAAACCCTTAGCAACCTATATACAGAGAATACAAAAAGAACTGCAAGAAGTAGCATCAAAACCGACATTAATGGAGATAGAACAGTTGTCCTCTCCTTTTGAAGACACTGATTTTATTCCCATAAAAAACGCAGGGTTGGTACTCTTTTGGCCATTTTTAGAACGCTTTTTTGAGAATTTGGAACTGATAACCGATAAAACCTTTATTAATGAAACGACTCGTCATACTGCCATATGTGCATTGCAGTATTTGTGTGAAGGAGATGATCAGGAACTGTTTGAAGGAGTACTACCATTAAACAAATTGTTATGTGGTGTCGCTATAGAAGAAATTATATCGCCAATCACACTATCTAAAGAAGAAACAGCAATTGCAGAAGGACTGCTAACCGCGGTGATAGGACAAGGACCGCATTGGAAAAACTTATCTATAGATGGTTTTAGAACTTCCTATCTATGTCGCCCGGGGTCCTTACGCACCAGAGATGGACATTGGTTATTGCAAGTACAACGAGAAACTCATGATATTACGTTAGAAAAATTGCCTTGGGGTTTTCATACCGTAAAGCTTCCCTGGATGCAAGATATTATTGTAGTAGAATGGTTATAAATAAAATGTATAAAAAATGAATGTCACACTGAGCCTGTCGAAGTGCTATAAAACGTAAGTAAAATATGTGTTTAAAAAGGTCTTCGACAAGCTCAGACTGACATCGAGACCTAATAGAAATAGCCTTTTTGTTTCCGTCCCTTGAGGGTACTGCCCTGAGCGGAGTCGAAGGGTAGACAATATAAAAGAAATAACAAAAAAACAGCACTATGAAAAAACAAATGGTCATCGCTGAAAACAATGATATAAAGAAGTCAACTGATAGGCATATTAGTGATTATAATGCTGAGGTATTAGTAGCAGAACTCTCATGGCTAAGCCTAGTGCTTCAAACTCGTTTAGAACTACATTTTCAGCAAGAAACCCCATATACGTCTATAGAGGAATTAGTGCCGCCAAACCTATCAGGTAAAGAAGGAAGCTACGCTCATTTTATACAACAACACAAACTCAAGGTTGCAGAAAGATTGTTACTGATTCTGGCATTGGTTCCTCATATTAAACCAGAAGTTCTGGACATATTACTGACAAAAAACAAAGACTATGACCGCCGATATAGTGAATTCGGAGGATTATTGTTAGAAGGACATTTAGGCTTGATTCCTACAGCAGAAACTGCAATGTTCTTACTAGCTGGAGATGATCTTAACAAGCGTCTACAATATCATACCTTGATTACGCAGGACTTTTTACCAATACGACAAGGAATGATCAACGTATCCAGAACCAAAGGGAATAACCCGTTACTGAGTAGTATCTGGATGATTGCTAACGAATATGTAGCCAATATATTAACTGGCACACCCTATCAAGCAATGTATAGCCCTGATTTTCCTGCGCAACAGTTGCATACGAAGTTATCGTGGCAGGATCTCATCGTCTCTAGATCCACAGCCCGTAGCTTACAGGAAATCAGGGATTGGGTGACTCATGGACAAACTGTTTTAGAAGCACTAAAACTGGGCAAGAGACTAAAGCCGGGCTATAAAAGCCTGTTCTTTGGTCCGCCGGGGACCGGTAAAAGTATGGCTGCTGCTTTACTAGGCAAAAGTACCGGTAGACAAGTCTATAAAATAGACCTGAGCATGACGGTCTCCAAATACATTGGAGAAACCGAAAAAAACCTGGCAAAAGTATTTGATCAGGCACAGCAACACGATTGGATTTTGTTTTTTGATGAAGCAGATTCTTTATTTGGGCAACGTACTCAGGTAAGCAGTGCTAATGATCGCTATGGTAATCAGGAAATAGGATATTTATTACAACGTATCGAGGATTTTCCCGGAGTAGTGATCCTTGCAAGTAACCTAAAGGATAATATAGATGATGCTTTTACCCGAAGATTTCAATCGATGATAGAGTTTATGATGCCAGGCGTAGAAGAACGCTATCAACTTTGGAAACAATCCTTTGCTGAGAAATTACCACTGGACGAAGAAGCTGATCTATGGCAGATAGCCGAGAATTATGGTATTTCTGGTGGATTAATGATGAATGTAGTGCGCAAATGTACGCTACAAGCTGTAACTAATAACGAAAAAACGATCACTCAGCAAAGTCTGGAAACGGCTATACGAAAGGAATTACAGAAGGAAGGGATTATTTTAAACTAAACGATAGAATACTATGTAAGAAACATAAATATTTTAATAGATGGTGGGGAATAAGGGGGAATTATCCCGGTACTGATTATAAAGTATGCAGAGGAATACCTGTAGAAAAAGGTATCGGGATCCACCATCGCATACCATTCTGATTGTCACCCTGAGCTTGTCGAAGGGGTTTTTAAATATAGTTTGCTTCGAAAGGCTCAGCATGACAAAGTAGTATAATATTAGTATTCAAGTTTAAAAATGAAAAAACATGAAAATACAAGCAGATAAAACACAAGAACTTCAAAATCCGATTACCCCAAGTGTTGCTAGTGAGCCTAGTACCAGAGGCACGGCCCAACTTATGGATAACCGTGCCTCTACTATCGATCAGCGTAAGTTACAAGGTGCAATAAATAGTTCTATGAGTAACACAAATCCAGTACAGCGAAAAACCAATAAAACAGGACTACCAGATCATCTAAAATCTGGTATCGAAAACCTATCAGGATACAGTATGGATGATGTTAAGGTACATTACAACTCCAACAAACCCTTACAGCTACAAGCGCATGCCTATGCACAAGGAACGGATATTCACCTAGCATCCGGTCAAGAAAAACATTTACCTCACGAAGCCTGGCACGTGGTACAGCAGAAACAAGGAAGAGTAAAGCCCACAAGACAGCTAAAAAGTAAAGTGAACATTAATGATGATGCAGGATTAGAAAGAGAAGCGGATGTAATGGGGGCTAAAGCTTTACAAAATAAGAATTGTCAAAAAAAAAGAACGACTAAGACAAAAATAAAAAAGAATTCATCAGTGGCCCAATGTATTGGTATAGGAGGAATAATGGATACTATGGGGGAAGGGAATCACACTTGGGCAGACGCAAAGAAATTTGTAAAGGACAATACCCCAAATAAAGTGTCAATAAAATCTTTCCATAATGATACTAATATAGGGGATGTATCTTTTTTTTATTTCGAAAAGATAAGTGCAGGGGCTAATGGAGACATTTACATTGGTTCTTTTAATGATAGAGACGTAATAGTGAAAGTGATCAGAGATAATAGTTTTGATGAAGAGAAGGACGCACTAGAGAAGATGGAAAAGTCTGCCATAAAGAGTAAAAACTGGATATCTGGGATCGGTTATAATGAAGAAAAAGAGGTTATAGTTTTAGAGAAAGCAGACCACTCATTAAATAAGGAGTTACCGGATGAGTTAGTTGAAAGGATATTTTTGGTTAGAGGTTTATGGAATGGACTTTCGAAGTTGCATTTTAATAACATTATTCATAATGATATTTCACAGAAAAATGTTTTAAGTAAGAATGGTGACGTAAAGATTACAGACTTTGGAGCCGCTGTTGTTGATCATCGAACTAATGTTTTTGAGACAGAATTCACTGAAGACGACTATAAATCATTTATTAAAACTGCGTACAATATTTTATTAGGTAATACAGGAGATGCTCACTCAGATACAATAATCAATAATACAGGTATAAATGATTTGAGGCGTTCTTTGAGAGATTATTTATCAGTTAAAAAATTAGAGGTACTAATGAAAATCTTAGAAAAGGTTCAACCAAATAAGAAAGACTGTATAGAGTTTGTTACCATACTAAACGGAGTACATAACTAAAAGTTATATACTCTTATCCGATGGAGCAGATTTGGAATCATAAGTGTTCGAAACCTTAAAATTATGTAATTTAGGGAGAAACTATGAAGGTTTCAGAAGTTTTAAATTATATTCCAAAGGATGAATTAGAAAAATTATCATTGGACTATAAAGTGGATTATCAAATTAAGAAGCTTGATGGTCAGACCATGTTTCAATTATTGTTGTTTTCCATGCTAAATGTAAAGCAGAATAGTTTGCGAGTCATGGAAGAATTTTATCATTCTCTAGCTTTTAAAAGCATTGCAAATACTAGCTTTAAAGGAGTAAGATATAATTCAATACGAGACCGATTGGTTTCAATAACCCCTGATTATTTTGAGGCTATATTTAATAGCTGTCTTTTAAAATTTCAAAAGAAATATTTAAAAAAGAAACACAATATCATTTCTTTTGATTCGACTTTAGTGGCCGTTTCATCCAAGTTATTAAAACAAGGAATGCGAATTAATAAGAAAGGTAGTAAGAAGTATGTAAAATTTAGTATGGCTTTTTCTAATATTCCATTGCATTCAGAAATATTTATGCAACAGAGATTTGTTTCAGAAGATTTTGCTTTAAAAGAACTTATAAATCAGTGTTCATTTAGTCATAATAATATTTTAGTTTTTGATAGAGGAGTCCAATCAAGAGCTACATTTGATGATTTTAACAAATCGAATCTAATTTTCGTAACTAGACTTAATAATTACACCCGCTTTGAAATAATCAAGGAGTTAAAAATTAAAGAAAATGAAACAGATAGATTACTAATAGAGCAAGATTTGGAGGTGAGCTTATTTAATAAGCATAATAAAAAAACTATCTCTTATTTACGTTTGATAATTACAAAAGAAAAACAAAATGGAGAAGTTTTTTATTTTTTAAGTAATAGCAAAGAATTCACCTCAAAAGAGATTGTAGAAATCTATAAACAAAGATGGGAAATAGAAGTCTTTTTCAAATTTATCAAACAAAACTTAAATTTTAATCATCTATTATCTAGAACAACAAATGGGATTAAGGTTATTATGTATATGACATTAATTATAGCAATTCTGATAACAGTTTATAAAAAATTAAACAATTTAAAAGGATATAAAATTCCAAAATTAAAATTTGCAAATGAACTGGAAGTATTAATAATCAAAGATATCATCCTAAAATGTGGCGGAGATCCTAATAAAATTAATGAAATAATAAACTCAACATAAAGGTTTCGAACACTTATGCTTTGGAATTTGGAAATAGTTTGTTTATCCAAATTCAATCCTGAGAATTTCTTTTTCTTCATTATGTAATATTTAAATGGTTAATACTATTATATTAAAGGTAGAATTAATATGATCAACACAGAAAAATTTAGATTTTATTTGTGATTATTAATATATTCAAAAGAAAGAATAATTGTATCTACAGAAAGGTAGTAAACAAAAAACGCCGTACACATTGTACGACGTTTTTCTAATCAATTTTACATAACACTAAACTGTCGCAGGAGTTACGGGTACTTCTACAACGTTTTTTTTACTGAACCTTACTTTGACTCTGTTCACGATAAAGAATAAACATGGTACAATAATTAAGGTTAAGAAGGTAGCTATAATCAATCCATAGATGACGGTCCATGCCAATGGACCCCAGAAGATTACATTATCACCACCTAAATATATTTTAGGATCTCCAGTACTGAATAACGAGAAAAAGTCTAAATTAAACCCAATTGCTAACGGGATTAACCCTAATACGGTAGTAATTGCAGTTAGTAGTACAGGTCTTAAACGTGCTCGTCCTCCTTTGATAATAAGTTTCATCACTTCATCATTTGGGAGTAGATCTTTTTCAGGTACATTAAGTTCTACTTTCTTACGATCAATCAGGAGTTGTGTGTAATCGAGTAGTACTACCCCGTTATTTACAACGATTCCAGCAAGGGATATAATACCCATCATGGTCATCATGATTACAAAAGAGGCACCGGTAATCAAAATACCACCAAATACTCCTATAAAACTCAAGAAGATGGCAATCATAATAATAGTAGGTTTAGAAACCGAACTAAACTGAAAAATTAAAATTAACATAATAAGACCTAATCCTGAAAAGAAAGCGCCCATTAAGAATTTCATTTGTTTATCTTGCTCTTCAATTTGACCAGTATAATCAATGTCTACACCTCTTGGAAGTTTAGGAAAACTAGCCATTTCTGTTTGAATTTGTGAAACAATGGCCGCTGCGTCTACAAAACCTGGTTCTAAACCAGAATATACAGTAACTACTCTTTTGGTATCTCTATGTTTTATAGCACTAAAAGAAGAAGTGTTTTTTTGCGATGCCACTGCCGAAACAGGGATTTCTTTTAGTCGTCCAGTTGCTTGATCTCTAAAAGTGATGTTTTGGTTAAAAAGAGCACTCGTATTATATCTGTTTTCTTCGTTAAAACGAACATAGATATCATAATCTTCACCATCTTTTTTATAAACTCCCGCTTTTTCTCCAAAAATAGAACGACGTAACTGATTTCCAACTTGTCCAGCTGCAACGCCTAATTCTCCGGCTTTTTCACGATCAACTACCACTTGCATGGCAGGTTTCCCTTTATTTACATCAATTTTGAGTTCTTCAATACCAGGAATATTTTTTTCGTTGATGAAGTTTCGCATTTGTTCTGCAATATTAATCAACTCATTATAATCGGGCCCTTCGATTTCTATATTTATAGGGTATCCAGCGGGTGGGCCAACTGGATCTTTTTCTACAGAAATCGCTATACCAGGGTAAATTCCTTTAAGAGTTTCTTGTACTTTTTGACGCAACACCTCAGAATCTTTCCCTTTTCGATATTTATACTCGCGCATGGTAGCGGTAATTTTAGAACGATGCGGCATTTCTGCACTACTTCCCCCATCAGTCTGTGGATTTCCTGCACCTTCGCCAACTTGAGAAACTGCAGATTCTACAAGAAAATTAAAGTCATCGCCTTTATCAATATATTCTGAATCGTTTACAACAGCATATACTCGTTGTTCTATTTCTTTGGTGATCGCATTCGTTTTATCGATATCGGTTCCTTGAGGATATTCGACATAAACCACAATTTGATTAGGTTTGTTATCTGGAAAAAATTCAAATTTGGTACGTTGACTACCTACAGAAGCCCCAAACATGGCAAATACCACAAATAGTAATAGAAAAGTACCAATGGTGAAGGTGTATGCTCTCCAGCCTTTTAAGGCAAAAGTTAAAAAACGTTGATATCTATTTTCTAGCCACGCTAATATTCTTTGTTGAAAGAAATTAGCAGCACCTTTCAATACATATCGATATATCCAAAACATAATGGCAGTAAAAATCATTAAACTTCCTAAGCCACGTACAGGTCCACCAACGACCAAAATAAAAATACCTAATCCTCCTAAAATAATACTTAAACGAATCAGTTGTTTAAGAGTAAGTTTCTTTTCTCCGATTTCCATAAATTGAGAAACCAACATTGAGTTGATAAAAATGGCAACAAAAAGTGATGACCCCAGTACTACAGAAAGTGTAATTGGGAAGTAGATCATAAATTGTCCCATTACACCAGGCCACATCCCCAGAGGTATAAATGCAGCTACGGTAGTAGCTGTAGAAATGATAATAGGAAAGGCAATTTCGCCAATTCCTTTTTTTGCAGCTTCTATACGAGACATGCCTTCTTCCTCCATTAATCGATATACGTTCTCAACAACTACAATACCATTATCCACCAACATTCCTAATCCCATAATTAAGGCAAATAAGATCATGGTGTTCATAGTATACCCCAAAAGAGATAAAATCATAAAGGACATAAACATCGACATTGGGATAGCAAATCCAACAAAAAGTGCATTTCTAAAGCCTAAAAAGAACATCAAAACACCAACAACTAAGACAATACCAAAGATGATATTGTTTACCAAATCACTTACCTGGTTATTTGTTTTTTCTGATTGATCATTTGCCACAGTAATATCAAGATCCCGTGGGAATATATTTTCTTCTGCATCAGCAATAATAACTTTGATCTTTTCTACAGCTTCGATCATGTTTTTTCCAGAACGTTTCATAACGTCCAACATCACTACACTGTGTCCAAATTCTCTGGCATATGTAGTTTTATCTTCTTCTTTAAAATTGACCGTAGCGATATCTCTTAAATAGACCGCTCCATCTTGAGATTTTACAACAAAACCGTCTAATTGTTTGGGTTGATCTATTTCTCCAAGTATTCGTATGGTACGACGTTGCCCACTGGTGATCATGTTACCGGCAGAAACAGTCATATTGCCGTTACGAATGGTATTAATAACATCGTCAAAGCTCACCTTTGCAGCCATCATTTTATAGATATCTACAGCGACTTCTACTTCTTTTTCCTGTGCTCCACGAATTTCAGCTTTTTTAATCTCTTTTAGATCTTCAATTTCATCTTCAAGATATTCTGCATATTCTTTCAGTTTTTCAACAGGGTAATCACCAGCAATATTAATGTTCATAATTGGAGTCTCTTCAGAGATACTCAAATCAAAAACATTAGGTTCTACCTTGGCTCCATTAAAAGTAGGCCAGTCTTCGTTTGCTTTTTCAGAATCTACTTCATCTTTAACCTTTTGTTTGGCTTCTGCAACTGTAAGTTCTTCTTCAAATTCTATTGTGATAATCCCATAATCTTCCTGAGAAGTAGAAAGAATTTCTACAACATTACTTACATTTTTTAACTTGTCCTCAAGAGGGTCGATGATTAATCGTTCTATATCTTCTGCTGTGTTTCCGGGATAAGGGACACTAACATAAATCTTGGTTTCGTTGATCTCAGGAAAGTTCTCTCTTGGCATAGAGAAATATGCCGAAAGCCCTAAGACCAGGAATATACCGATCATTACATATATGGTAGTAGGATTGTTTATCGCCCAAGACGCTAACCCAAATTCTTTATCTACCTTTTTCTTATTAACTTCCATAGGGTATGTTAGTTTAAAATTTTAACTTTTTGACCGTCTTTAACACTTCTGGCACCTTCACTAATAATAGCGTCTCCATTATTAATACCTTCTATAATTTCTATTAGGTCTCCTTGTGTTTTTCCGGTCTTTATGATTACTCTTCTGGCTTGTGCTATGTTTTGTGCATCTTTTCCAGAAGTAACATACGTATATTGATCTCCTTCTGCATTTTCAGAAATAATACTTTGTGGTATCAATATGGCTTTTTCATTTGTATAATCATTGATTTTTACTTTGGCTGTAAGGTTAGGTTTAACAGTTCCTCCGTTTGAAGGAATACCCACTTCTACCATAAAAGAACGGTTGTTTGGGTTAATATAATTACCCACCTGACGGATTTTTGTAGTAATCGTTTTTCCTAGAACCGGGAAATATACTTCTACATTTTTACCTTTAGTAATATTGGGGATATAACGTTCAGGAACTTCGGTTTCGATATACATATCATCAAGGTTGACGATACGAATTAATGCTGTTTGTCCTGGAACAGCAACACTTCCTTGTTCAGTGATAACGTCATCAATAACTCCAGAAAAAGGAGCGTTAACTGTTGTTTTTGCCAATTGACGTTTGATTTGATTTACAGCATTTTGCTGTGCCTCATAATTAGTCTTAGCTTCCAAATATTGTATTTCTGAGCCAATTTTCTGATCCCAAAGTCTTTTTTGACGATCAAAAGTAGTTTTTGCCAATTGTGTTTGTACTTCTATTTGCGATAATTGTTGACTTAATCCACCATCATCAATTCTGGCTAATATCTGTCCTCTGGATACTTTTTGTCCTTTTTTAACATAAACTCGTGTAAGGATACCACTCATCTCAGGATAGAGTACAATATTTTTTTTAGTTTCTACATTTCCCTGTAATTCTAGATAGTGGTTAAACAAAGTGTCCTTTGCCATAATTGTAGTAACCAACGGAAGTTTTTTTACAGAATCCAAAGCAGAGATAGCTTCATCCAGTTGCTTTAATTTATCAGCAACGGCTTGTTGTTCTGCTACAACTTCTGTTCTTTTAGCTCTAATTGCGGCCAAATCACCTCCTTCTATGACTTTATCGATTGACTTGGCACTATTTTGTCCACATGAAATGATAAGAAGAGAAATGGATAGTATGGTAAGTATCTTTTTCATAATATGGTTAATTATTAGTATTTGGTGTATTTAAAATCGTTTCTAATTCAGCCTTTTTGTTAATAATATCAAGCATGGCATTTAAAGCATCATTCTGTGAAGAATACAATTGTAATTGTGCTTGTCTTAATTCGAAACTGGTGGCTAGACCTTCTGAGTACTTAATTTGATTCTTTTTCTCGATTCGTTCTGCAAGGGTTAAATTTTGTTTTGCAGTATCATAACTTTCTATCGAAAATTTAAAATCACTTACAGCAGTATCATATTTAAGTTTAATTTCTTGTTGAGTTCTTAAAAAATCAGTTTTTGATTGTTCATCTGCTATTTTGGCTTGTTGAGTTCGAGAACTTCTACCTAATGAGCTAAAAATTGGAATGGTCAAGCTTGCACCTAATATTGAAGATTGAAACCATCTCGTCTGGCTGTCAAAGAAAACAAAATCATCATCAAATGCTGAAGTACCATAGTTTACAAATGCTGATAACTTAGGCAGGGCTTTACTCTTTTCTAATTTTAATTCTAATCGTGTTTGTTCGGTAAGAAGGTAGGCTAACCTGTAATCTATATTATTTTCTAAAATAAAAGGTTTAGTGATTACAGATTGATCCATGTTTTTCATTGCCAAACTATCTAAGTCTTCAGAAAGAACAGTGTTTGAATTCACATCTACTCCTAAGGTAAGGTTAAACATTTGCAGTGCAATTTTTTCTAGACGTTCTGTATTACTTAATTGATTTTTAATTTGTAACAAAGTAATTTGAAGTTGCTCTACATCTTCTTCTTCTGCAAGCCCATTTTCAAAAATCTTTTTGGTTTCCTGATAATTTTTTTCAAGAGCTTCTACATTATTTTTAAGAATTTGTACACTTTCCTGAGCAACAAGTACACTGCCATAAGCGTTTATGACTCCTTTGCGGACTTCGAGTTGTGTTTTTTCTTCAATATCATCGCTGTATTGAAGAAAACTTTTTGCAGCTTCAATGCCTACAAGATAAGAGCCATCAAAAATAAGTTGTCTTAATGTTGCAGTTGCAGATGCCTGTTGTTTGGTTCCAAAAACTACAGGAACGAAAGTACCGGGAGTTCCACCAGCTACTTCGCCAGGAATTAAAGTAACGGGTTGTTTTAATTGATTTTGATAATCTATAACACCTTCAATTTGAGGAAGTCCACTAGCGGTAGCTTCCCATTTTCTTTTCAATGCTTTTGCAACATCTCGTCTGGCGTTTATAGATTGGTAGCTATTCTCAAGTGCAAATTCGATAGCTTCATCCAATGTGAATGAATATGTAGAATTGACTGGTGGTTGCTGTGCCTGTATTGTGACACTGAATAGCCAACCTAAACAAATTAACCAAAGGTTGTTTCTCATGTTTATTGTTCTTTAATAAGATTGTTTAAAATTGTACGTCCTTTTTCTGTGGTAATGCCAAGAATATGATACTCCAGATAGTTGTCCATAAGTTGAGCTACCGGAAATAGTTGATCGGGAAACATTACCTTGTCTTTTATTCCATTGGTACCGATAAAATATATTCGAGATATAAATTCGATATCTATGTTTTTTCTAAAAACACCTGTTTCGATTCCTCTTTTGAGGTTATCCACTACACATTCTTTAAAAACTTCAAATTGTTTTGCTTTTAATCCTTTATGTATTTTAGGGTAATATTTTTCTAACTGATATAATGGTGCTGCTTTTTCATTTTTAAGATGATGCATTACAAAGGCCTTTATGGCATATAATTCTTCTATAGGATCAAAATTTTCGTTTAAAATATCATCAATACCATTAGATATAGTACAGAACAAATGATGAGTTGTAGCCTCTACAAGTTTAGTCTTGTTCTGAAAATGGGTGTATATAGTCTTTTTGGAAATTCCCATTTCTGAGGCTAGATCATCCATCGTTACACTTTTAAAACCTAGGTTCAAAAACAGGTCATTGGCTTTTTCTATTATTTTCTCTTTCATAAGAGGTTGAGCTTGTTTTGAGGTCAAAAATACACATGGAAACTAAAAAAACAATAATAGTTTCCTAAGTTTCACAATTTTTTAACATTGAAATGGGGTTTGGTCATGTTGTGTTAACAAAATGTTTTAAATCAGAGAGGTGATTGGTTTTACTTTTTTAAAAAGTTTGAATTACTTTAGCACAAAAAAATCACTGTGCATACAATTTCTGATTATCAAGGGTACTTTTTAGAATACCTATCTAAGAAAACAATTACTAAAGAACCCAAGAATCTTTATGACCCCATTTCTTATATTCTTAATTTAGGAGGGAAGCGATTACGACCGACTTTGGTGTTAATGGCTTCCGAAATTTTTGGAGGAACATATAAGGATGCTTTGGATGCGGCATTGGCCATAGAAGTTTTTCATAACTTTTCATTAATCCATGACGATATTATGGATGATGCCCCTCTTAGACGGGGTAAAGAGACTGTTCATGAAAAATGGGATATAAATACAGGAATTCTTTCTGGAGATGCTATGTTGATTAATGCTTATCAATTGTTTGAGAATTATGAAGGAGATACTTTTAAGGAATTAGCTAAATTATTTACTAAAACTGCAATAGAAGTATGCGAAGGTCAGCAATATGATATTGATTTTGAAACTAGGGATGATGTAACCATTCCCGAATATATCAAAATGATCGAATATAAAACTGCTGTTTTGGTAGGAGCTGCAATGCAAATGGGAGCTATAGTTGCCGGAGTAAGTAAGGATAATAAATCATCGATTTATGATTTTGGCAGATTACTAGGGCTTGCATTTCAACTTCAGGATGATTATTTAGATGCATTTGGTGATCCTGAAACTTTTGGTAAACAAGTGGGAGGGGATATTATTGAAAATAAAAAGACTATTTTATATCTAAAAGCCTTGGAATTTGCTAGTAAAGATGAACAAAAACAATTAAAAGGATTATTTTCTCTTAACCCAGATGATCCTTCAGAGAAAATAAGTACAGTAAAACATCTTTTTGAAACTACTGGAGCAAAAGATAAAACGCGATTAGAAATTGAGAAATATACTAAAGAAGCTTTTGATGTTTTAGATGGTTTGTCGATTACAAATGATAAAAAATCAATACTTAAGTTATTTGGCTCATCATTAATGAATAGAAGTGTCTAAAAAGAATAATTTAACATCTGCAAAGCAATTATTGGATGAAGTGGTTAATTCTAAGTTGTATCCGCAATTTTTGGTTCAAATACAGAAAGATATTAATCGAGCAGGTATAGATTATAGTATTAAAAATACCGAACCATTAAAGGTGTTTCATGAAATAAGAGATTTGCTTAGCGAGAAATTACAAAATACATTTAATGATTATATAAATCTCTTATACGCAGTTGATGTCTCTGAAGCAAAGATCAGAAATACCAATCTAGAAGATAGTAATGCCATTGCAGAATATGCTGCATATCTAATACTAAAACGAGAATGGCAAAAGGTGTGTTACCGAAATATGTTATAAAATCCATAAGGCTTATGAAACGATATGCTAGTATTCTATTTTTGTTCTTTTTGACTTTTGGTTATGGTCAGGATACTTTTGATAAAGTAAATAATTCATATGAAGAGTTTCTGAGTAGATTAGCTAAGAAAGATACGTTGATTAAAAATAGGACTAAATATTATGAGTGTTCTGAAAGTTTTTCAGGAAGAATTGAATTTTACTTTCAGGAAAAAGAATTAAGACTGATACAACATATTTATAAGCAAGGGTTTGGTAATGATGTGTTTTTGGAAAATTATTTTATAGAAAAAGATACATTAAGATTAAAGACTTCAATTTCTGAAATTATACATTTAAACTCTCTTTATCTAAAAAGTTCGCAAGGGTCATCGTCAACTACGATAGAAAAAGTTGTAGAAGTTATCGAAAACAGAATGTTTTTTAAAAAGGATCTTGTTACGGTATGTTATGAAAGAAGGCATGGAGAAAAAATGAGTGAATGGAATCAAGAGTATTTTGAAGCCTTAGCTTTTGAAAAAGGTAATTGTATTGAAGATGTAGAGGATATACGTTATAAATATAGATTGCTCAGAAAAGCTGAAACAAGATTACAGAATTATTCTAACAGAAAACGAGCTTGTATTTTTCATATGTGGTAATGGTATTAAAACAGAGTATTATAAATTAGTAATAATTTGTTTTTTTTCTTTAGGTTTCTCGTAAATAATAACAGATTTAAATTTGTTATTTGCAGAACCAATATAGCTTTTTCCAGTTTTTACATTTAAAAATCTCCAATGGTATCCGTTCTCGGTTTTCATAATTTTAGATAGAGCAAAATTATTGATTGGATTACCAGTATATTTTTCGATAATATGGTTTACTTGTATCGCTATTTCATCAGGATTTGACTTATTGTCAACGATTATAGCTGGACTCTCTTTTTTCTTTATTTTATAATATTTGCTTGTGGCACTGGGGTCTGCAGATAAAACTTCTTTAGGTCCAGAACAGGAAGAGATAAAAATTAGACAAGCAAGGGTCGTTAAAAAAGATAATAGTGTAAAGTTTTTCATTTTCTATAGTTTGTGTTTTAGGTATTGAGTTCATACACTTAAAAGCATTTCTTAGGTGCTTTTAATACTATACAGTTACATAACTGTATAGTAAACACTAGGGGAAGAAAAGTATATATTTATTAGGGCATAAGTCCATCCCAAGGACCATGTATATACTTTGTATATATCTAACGAATATATAATGAAAAACCCTACCGTCTTTGATACATAAGAATTACATAAAGCAATATTATGAGCGTAGAGGTTTTTAATAAGATTCAAAAATATAAAAAATAAAATATATAGAAGAAATTTAGTATTAGTATTAAAAAACACTCTTGTAAACAGAGCATGAACACCTCTGTAAGGGTTTCTTGTTGTGTGTAATTTAAATTTTATTCTCTGTTTTGAAATATTAAGCTAAAACCTATACCCCATAAACAGGGATTTTATTTTACCTACAAAAAGTGATTCCTATATATTCTTGATGATTTAGGTTTGTTATGACAATATTCTTTATTAACAAATCATTTTAAATATCATGATAACAACAAAAAAAATCAATGTATTAATCTGCGCTTTTATAGCAGTATTATTTTTCTCTTCTTGTGAGAGTGATGATCCTGAAATTGAACCGCTTAATCAGTTAGCAGAGGCGCCTCTGCCGATTTCTTTAGAGGAATTAAAAGAAAAATCTTTTGAATCTTCATCTTTCAGCTCTAATAAGGCATTAGGAGACAATATTGCTACCTGGGGAACCGTCGAAGGAGCGTATTTTGAAAAACAAGGAAACTCGGTGTTAGAAAATCCTAATCAAGGTAGTGTGATTGGGACATTTCCAATATCATTAGAGGGTATAAATTATACTTATATTACAAATGTTTCTAACAATCAACTCATTGCATTACCTACTTGGAGTATTAATAATCTGGCTTTAGCTTATATTCAAAATACAGATACTAAGGCTTGGTTACCCTATATGGAAGTTAGATATGCTGTACAACAGTCAAGTAATTTTGAAATAGAGTTTTCAAGTCTTACTGATCGATATGCAACAGCAAGATGGGACAGAACTGCTTTTGCAGGTTTTAGATATGACATTTTTTTACAAGGTGAGAAAATAGAAGAAAACTTAAATGATCCTCGGGCGCTTTATGTATTTAGAAGATTAGAACAAGATACATTTTATGCAGTAAAGATTATAGCAAAATCAGATGATGGTTCACTACGAATTAGGTATGTTTCATTTAGAACCCCTAAGGCCATTACAATATCTAATTTTGATATGACACTAAATAATATTTCTACTAATGGCTTATCCATATCTTGGACAGCTCCTGTTGTAACAAATACATCAGAATTAGAGTATCGAATTGTTGTTGGTTCTAAGCAGTTTTTTACGACAGAAACTTCGATACAAGTTAATGATATAACACCAATATCTCTTGATATTCATGTGATAGTAGAAGCCATTGCAGGTAATCAACTTTATAGTACTCGTTTGGCTAAACATTCAGATTTTAGATTGTCGGGACAGCCAGTAGAGGATAATAGTATTTCATTTTATGCATATCAAGCTTCAGCTAATCAAGGTATTGCTAGATTAGAATGGAATCCACCTAGTGCTCCTGATGGTAAAGATTTTAACTATGCTGTATATGTAAATGAAACGCTGTATGCACAATTGCCTAAGGATGTTAATGCTATAGATTTATATCTGTATAGTGATGTTAACCCATATGATTCGGTAAGTATACAGGCAATTTTTGCAAATGGTACTTCTGCGACATCAAGATTAACAATAATCACAGAAGAATTTTAGATAACATATAAAAATTATAGATAAAAAGGCTGGTTATTTAGATCAGCCTTTGTTTCTTAAAAAAATACCCTTACAAAAGGGGCATAAGCACTTCCATAAATACTTTTATCATCATCGTATAAAACATCATATCTAATTCCAATACTTACAAAATCCATTCTGTACCCAGCACCAACAAATAGTGCAGGATACCAATAGTCATCAGTGATTGTTTGGTCCTGAAACTCAATCCGTCGATGTACTCCCATTTCTTCAAATTCAGCAGAAAGCTGCAATTCAGGAAAAGGACTAAGTAAAGTAATTACACTGCCTCCATAGTTAGTGCTGTTTCCTTCTTCATTAAAACGATCATTTTCAAAACTACTGTATCCAAAATTTAATCCTACTCCAGCACTAAACCATTCATTAAATTCATAAACAGCCGCAGGTGCAATCACTGCATTAAAAGTATTATTAGAAAACCCAATCCCCAAATTACCTCCGAATCGTACATTAGACCAAAAATCGTCATATTGAGCAGTACCTTTTTGTAAGGAAAAAAAAATAAAAAGCACTAACGTAAGAATTCTAATATTTTGATAACTGTTTACTTTCATTGTTAATTTTATAAAAAATTGTAAGATAAATATAAATAATTCAATACTTAATATACCGTAATTGTTGTATTTTTGTGGCGTTTTATTATTTAAAAGACAGTTGAATACTTACATATGGATAAATATTCATTTTTAAATGCGGCTAATACCGCATTTTTTGCAGATTTATACGATCAGTATCTGCAAAGCCCCGATAGTGTAGAACCTAGTTGGAGAGCATTTTTTCAAGGTTTTGATTTTGGAGTAGAAAATACTGATGGATCAGGAGAGACCATATATGTTGAGAAGACATCTGAAGAAACTGTTACCGTTCCCGAGAATGTACAGAAGGAATTTCAGGTTGTAAGATTAATAGACGCATATAGAACTCGTGGCCATTTGTTTACCAAAACAAATCCGGTAAGAGATAGAAGAAAATATACACCTTCATTAGCTTTAGAAAATTTTGGCCTTAGTCAGGCTGATCTTAATACTGTTTTTAATGCAGGAGAAATTATTGGGATAGGTCCTAATACACTGAGTAATATAATTGTTCATTTAGAAGAAATATATTGTGACTCTGTGGGTATTGAGTATATGTATATTCGTAACCCAGAAGAACGAGAGTGGATTCAGGCAAGGATTAATTTTAATTCTAATAGAACTAAGTTTTCTGTTGATCAGAAAAAACATATTCTTAAAAAACTAAATCAAGCGGTCTCTTTCGAGAGTTTTTTACATACCAAATATGTTGGCCAAAAACGATTCTCTCTTGAAGGAGGTGAATCTCTTATTCCTGCTTTGGATGCTCTTGTAGAAAAAGCTGCAAATCTTGGAGTAAAAGAATTTGTAATGGGAATGGCTCACCGTGGTCGTTTGAGTACACTTACCAATATTTTTGGCAAGAGCCCTAAAGATATTTTTAGCGAATTTGATGGTAAGGATTATGAAGAAGCTGTTTTCGATGGAGATGTAAAATATCACTTAGGATGGACATCAAAGCGTAAAACCGATTCGGGTAAGGATATAAATATGAATATAGCTCCAAATCCATCACATTTGGAAACCGTAGGTGCTGTAGTTGAAGGAATTACCAGAGCAAAACAAGATCGACATTATCAAGAAAATACATCAGAAGTACTTCCGATAATTGTACATGGAGATGCTGCCGTAGCCGGACAAGGATTGGTGTACGAGATTGTACAGATGGCTAAGTTAGATGGTTATAAAACAGGAGGTACTATTCACATTGTGGTAAACAATCAAATAGGATTTACAACAAATTATCTTGATGCGAGATCCTCGACATATTGTACCGATGTTGGTAAAGTAACATTGTCTCCAGTATTACATGTGAATGCAGATGATGCAGAGGCAGTGGTTCATGCTACAAATTTCGCATTAGATTTTAGAATGAACTTTAAGCGCGATGTATTCATCGATTTACTTGGATATCGTAAGTATGGACATAATGAAGGAGATGAACCACGTTTTACACAACCAAAATTGTATAAAGCAATAGCAAAGCATAAGAATCCAAGAGATATTTATGCAGAAAAATTAATTACAGAAGGAATCATTGATGCAGATTATGTATCTAAGCTCGAAAAAGAATATAAAGCATCGCTGGAAGAGGAATTAGAAGATTCTCGTAAACAGGAAAAAACGGTGATAACACCATTTATGCAAGATGAATGGGCTGGTTTTGAAAGAGTACAGGAAGATGAAATGATGGTCACGGTTGATACTGCGTACCCTAAAGATAAATTGACAGAAATAGCAGAGATAATAACAAAACTTCCTTCTGATAAAAAATTCCTTCGAAAAATCGAGCGATTAATTGATCAAAGACATAAAATGTTCTTTGAAAATAATAAATTAGATTGGGCGATGGGTGAATTACTAGCCTATGGTTCTTTACTCAAAGAAGGTTATGATGTAAGAATGAGCGGGCAAGATGTAGAAAGAGGAACTTTTTCACATAGACATGCTGTTATCAAAGTAGAGGATAGTGAAGAAGAAGTACTGCTATTAAATAATCTAAAAGGAGATCAGGGAGATTTTTATATTTATAACTCCCTACTCTCAGAATATGGAGTATTAGGATTTGATTATGGTTATGCCATGGCTAGTCCTGATACACTTATGATTTGGGAAGCACAATTTGGAGATTTCAGTAATGGTGCACAAATCATGATTGATCAATATATCTCTTCGGCAGAGGATAAGTGGAAATTGCAAAATGGACTTGTAATGTTATTGCCTCATGGTTATGAAGGACAGGGAGCAGAACATTCATCTGCCAGAATGGAACGATACCTACAACTTTGTGCTAAAGACAATATGTTTGTTGCTGATGTGACTACACCAGCTAATATGTTTCATTTGCTTCGTAGACAAATGAAAGCAAAATATCGTAAACCATTAGTTGTGTTTACTCCAAAGAGCTTGTTACGTCACCCTAAAGCGGTTTCATCTGTAGAAGAATTTGCAACTGGAAGTTTTCAAACGGTTATTGATGATGCAGATGCTAAGGCTACACATGTAAAATCATTGGTCTTTTGTACTGGGAAATTCTATTATGATTTATTAGAAGAAAAAGAAAAGCAAGATAGAAAAGATGTTGCTTTAGTAAGAGTAGAACAACTCTTTCCTATACCAGCTGCCGAAATGGATAAACTGATAAAGAAATATAAAGCCGATGAGGTGGTATGGGCGCAAGAAGAACCACGTAATATGGGTGCATTAAGTCATATGATAATGAACTACGACAGCGCAAAAACATTTAGATTTGCAAGCAGAAGAGCGTATGGGGCACCAGCAGCAGGATCTGCAACCAGATCTAAACGAAGACACCAGGAAGTAATCGATTATGTTTTTGATAAGACAAAGAATAATCAGAGATAATTGAAGTTTAATAATAATTATAGATTAAAACCTTTCCAAGGGAAATTATATAAAGGATAAATTCAGAATTATGGCTTTAGAAATGAAAGTCCCATCACCGGGAGAATCTATTACAGAAGTAGAAATAGCTCAATGGCTTGTTGAAACTGGTGATTATGTAGAAAAAGATCAGGCAATTGCCGAGGTAGACAGCGACAAAGCAACACTAGAATTACCAGCAGAAGCGAGTGGAATTATTACACTTAAGGCTGAAGAAGGTGATGCAGTAGCTGTGGGTCAGGTCGTGTGTCTTATTGATACAGATGCACCTAAACCTGAAGGTGGTGCAACGGCTCCAGTTGCAGAAACTCCAAAAACAGAAGAGAAGAAAGATACTCCTGCTCCTGCAGCAGCACCTGTTAAGACAGAAACATATGCAACAGGAACTGCTTCTCCTGCAGCTAAAAAAGTGTTGGCAGAGAAAGGTATTGATGCAGCAGAGGTAAAAGGTACAGGTCGTGATGGCCGTATCACCAAAGCAGATGCAATAGATGCTAAACCTTCTTTGGGAACTCCCGGACTAGGAAGTAGAGGAGAAGAGCGTAAGAAATTGTCAATGCTTCGTCGTAAGGTGGCAGAGCGTTTGGTTTCTGTTAAAAATGAGACTGCAATGCTAACCACATTTAATGAAGTGGATATGCAGCCTATCTTTAATCTTCGCAGTCAATACAAAGAAGATTTTAAAAGTAAACATGGAGTAAGTTTAGGGTTTATGTCTTTCTTTACTCTTGCTTGTGTACGCGCATTGAAATTGTTCCCTGCTGTGAACTCTATGATTGATGGTAAAGAAATGATTTCTTATAATTTTCAAGATATTAGTATAGCAGTTTCTGGCCCTAAAGGATTAATGGTGCCAGTAATACGTAATGCAGAAAATTTAAGCTTCAGAGGAGTAGAGTCAGAAGTAAAGAGATTAGCAATACGAGCTCGTGATGGTCAGATTACTGTAGATGAAATGACAGGAGGAACTTTTACAATTACTAATGGAGGTGTATTTGGAAGTATGTTATCCACTCCGATTATCAACCCTCCGCAAAGTGCTATTTTAGGAATGCATAATATTGTTGAGCGTCCGATAGTAAGAGATGGTCAGATTGTAGTTGCACCAATTATGTATGTTGCGTTATCTTATGATCATAGAATTATTGATGGAAAAGAATCTGTAGGATTTCTGGTAGCCGTAAAAGAAGCGTTAGAAAATCCAGAAGAATTATTAATGGATAATAATGTGGCTAAGGCATTAGAGATGTAGTCACAATTTATATAGTAATACAAAAAAGTCCCAAAGGTTTCAGAATCTTTGGGGCTTTTTGATTATAGAGAATTTCATATGAGAAGTGCTATAAAATCTTTTTTTTTGAAAATATTCTCGATAGTTTTTAAAATCTAGAAAAAATTAAAAACAACGTTGTTATTAAATTAGGATAAGTACCGGTTTCCTAAAATTACCATTCATTCTCTTTTTTACACTATATATCCTTACAGGATCAAAATATCTTTGCCTTGTTATTAATAATTTAAACAATTTAGAAAAATAGATTATGAGTAAAAGAGCATTAATTATAGGTGGAAGCAGTGGAATCGGAAGAGCAACTGCGCAAAATTTACTAACAGAAGGTGTTGAGGTACATGTTGTAGGTACTAATGACAGTAAACTTGAAGCATTCAAAAAAGAGGTTTCAGGTAATCTGCATACTCACAAAGTGGATATTACAAACAGCTCAGAAGTAGCTGCATTAAATCAGAAAATAGAAGGATTTGATAATCTGGACTATCTAGTAAATGCTTCTGGTATTTTTGGTCCAAAACCATTTTTAGATCACACTGTAGCAGACTATGATTCATATCAAGATCTTAATAGAGGATTCTTTTTTATTACCCAAACAGCTGCTAAGAAAATGAGTAAAACAGAAGGTGGTTCTATTGTAAATGTAGGATCAATGTGGGCTAAGCAAGCTGTAAAAGCTACGCCTTCTTCTGCATATTCTATGCAAAAAGCTGGGTTGCATTCATTAACACAACACCTTGCTATGGAATTAGCAGATCACAAGATTAGAGTAAATGCGGTTTCTCCTGCAGTTGTGGAGACTCCAGTTTATGAAGGTGTTTTTGGAGGAAAACAAGAAGCACATGATGCACTACAGAACTTTCATGGATTTCATCCGATAGGTAGAAACGGAAAAGCACAAGATGTTGCAGATGCGATTTCATATTTACTTTCTGATAAAGCGGGATGGGTAACCGGTGCTATCTGGGATACTGATGGGGGTGTAATGTCAGGAAGAAACTAAATAGTGCAATATTCTGAAGCTGTCCTTTGTGTAAATATTGTTAGACTTCAATCGATTGGGAGTTTGTTGTAGAACCTTATTTTCAAGGTAGCTTCTATTTTTATTAACTTTAAATTATAGACGTATGTATGATATGAATAATCTAAAGCAATTAGGTGCTTTAGGAAAAAATGCAGGATCTGCTATGAAGGCTTTTCAGGCATTAGATCAAGCTGCTCTTGCAGATGGTGTTATACCAAAAAAATATAAAGAACTTATGGCGGTAGCGGTAGCGTTAACAACACAATGCCCATATTGCCTTGAGATACATAAAGATCATGCTATTGCTGCAGGAGCCACACAAGAAGAATTGGCAGAAGTTACTTTTGTAGCTGCAGCTTTACGAGCTGGTGCGGCAGTAGTACATGGGACTCATTTAATGGATAAATAATGGCAAATAACACCGCTAAATATATTATAGTTGGTGCAGGTCTTTCAGGTCTTACCTCGGCTTATATGTTAGATAAGCTGGGGGAGACCGATTTCCTTATCTTAGAATCAAGAAACCGTATTGGCGGTCGTATCTTAACAGAAAATGGGGTTGATTTTGGAGCTACCTGGTTTCAGAATCATCATCAAAACGTAATTGATTTACTTAATGATATACAGGTAGGTAAATTTCATCAATATAGTAAAGGAAAAAGTGTGTTGGTCTATAATACAATGGCACCAGCACATTATTTTGAGAATGACCCCAACTCTCCATCTGCTTTTAGAATTGAAGGAGGATCCAATGCAGTGATTGCATCACTCGCAATGGTGAATAAAAATAAAATAAGAACATCAACAACTATTTCTGAAATTAAAGAAGATGACGATGGAGTTAAGGTAGTTACGGATAATGGGGTGTTTAAAGCAGAGAAAGTAATTGTCACGATACCACCTCGTATCGCGACACGGATATTATTCTCTCCCGAACTTCCAGAACTGCTTGTAAAAACAATGAAAAATACACATACCTGGATGAGTAATGCAATAAAAGTTGGAATGACATTTAAGACTCCATTTTGGAGACATAAAAACTTTTCGGGGACACTCATAGGTCAAGTAGGAGCAGTTACAGAATTATATGACCATAGTGATGCAAATGAAAAGAAATATTCATTAATGGGGTTTGTAAATGAAGGATTGCGTGATGTGTCTAAGGAAGAACGAAAGACAAGAATTCTAGACCATTTACAAAAATACTTGGGAAAAGAGGTTCTCGAATATATTACATATCAAGAAAAAGATTGGTCACTAGATAGGAATACATCTTGTGATAGCATCAAATCTATTTATATGAGTCCCAGATACGGAGATTCAAATTTTAAACATTTTTATATGAATGGAAAAGTACTTTTTTCGGGAGCAGAAACCTCTCCTGTTTATGGAGGGTATATGGATGGAGCTATATATAGTGGTATTTCTGCAGCAAAAAAAATAATAAGTAGTTTCTAAAGTAAAAACAAAATAAGCATTTTAATTGTTGTTTTTTTTAGTTTAGGTATAGAGGTGTCTTATTTCTATAAAATAGTAATTGTATTTTTGATAGAAACCGTTTATAGATAATCAAGTGAAAGATTCAAATATTAAGATAGAAAAGTACCATCTTCATAAAGCGCATCCAGAAAAACTTCAGTTTGAGGTGTATGATCTAAATGAGTATCGTCAAAAAAGCGGAGAAAAAGCTGCTGTTGCTCATTCTCATAGTTATTATCAGATTATTTGGTTTTTTGAAGACGGGGGAGAGCATGTTGTAGATTTTAAAACCTATGTGATTAAAAAAAATACAATTCTGTTTATACCCAAAGATCATATTCATGCATTTGATCATAATCTAGATGTAAAAGGGTGGCTCATTCATTTTAATGAAAGCTTTTTTATGCATAACGACGTAGATGTTTTTTTAAAGTATAATATATTTAATTCTCAAGAAAACCCTTGTTATGTAATTGATAAAGAAACTGCAATAACAGCTTCTTCCTATATGGATTTAATTAGAAAAGAGCTTTCACAAAGAGATATGTTTGGTTATGAAGATATTGTTCGGTTTTCATTAAAATCACTACTTATAAACTTGGAACGTATTCATCGAATTGAAGGAGATACAAGTCTTCAATTTAATAATCATTATGAACTTCAGTTTGCTAAATATAAAGAACTCATAGAAGAGAATTATGAGAAGGGATTATCGGTTAGCGAGTATGCAGAACTGCTCAATGTATCATCAAAAACCCTAACAACAATTACTAAAAATGTAGTAGGTAAATCAGCATCCCAATTAATATCAGAACGAATTATTCTCGAAGCTAAGAGATTACTTAGGTTTACAGCCTTACAAATAGGAGAAATTGCTTTTAAAGTTGGTTTTGAAGATGCATCTTATTTCGTAAAATTTTTTAAAAGACACGTGGGGAATTCTCCAGGAGGATATAGAAATGAGGTCACTCATTAATTATTATCTGAGTACTACATTTTAGTGGTTTATTAAAATGTAATTTTCTTCTCTTACTTATGACAAAGAGTATACATAAAGTTTTAAAATCAAATACATGAAATTAGATATGTTGGCAATTGGTGCACATCCTGATGATATAGAATTGGCATGTTCGGGAACTATTGCCAAAGAAATTGCTAAAGGTAAAAAAGTAGGTGTTCTTGACCTTACAAGAGGAGAATTAGGTACTAGAGGTACTGCAGAAATAAGAGATACAGAAGCTAAAGCAGCTGGAGAAATTCTAAATCTTTCAGTACGCGAAAACCTTGCATTTAGAGATGGTTTTTTTGTTAATGACGAGAAACATCAAATTGAGGTTATTAAGATCATAAGAAAATACAAACCAGAAATTGTTCTGTGTAATGCTGTGCATGATCGCCATGTAGACCACGGAAAAGGAAGTAAATTGGTGAGTGATTCTTGTTTTTTATCTGGATTAAGGAGAATAGAGACCTTAGTCAATGAAGAAAAACAGGAAGCATGGAGACCCAAGCATGTATACCATTATATCCAGTGGTATGATATAAAGCCTGATTTTATAGTAGATATAAGTGATTATATGGATGTGAAAATGGAAAGTATTCTTGCGTATCGTTCACAATTTTATGATCCGTCTAGTACTGAGCCAGAAATTCCTATCTCTACTAAAATGTATAGAGAAAGCATAAAGTATAAAGCCTATGATTTAGGCCGGATTGCGGGAGTGCAATATGCTGAGGCTTTTACTACAGAACGATATGTAGCTGTAGATTCTGTTTTTGATTTGATTTAGTCTTTATATGATTACTCAAAACAAGTAACTTTTAAGCAATAGATTTCTTATACATTGTAAAAAAGAAAAATGGCAGATAACCAATGGCAAAAACAAAAGCCCCGATGAGTAATAATATTTCTGTCCCTTGTAAATGCATTATTTTAAACAAAACAGATAGTCCTGTAATTATTGCAGCAGTTAGACCTAATATAATTTTCATTCGTTCAGAAATTGCTTTAGAAATTGCAACTTTATAACGGTCAAAAGCATAAAGAGGCATGAAGATAAGTAAAAGCGCTAAAAAACCAGTCATTAGAAGTACATTGGCGCCTGGATACCAGAGTAGTTTAAAGGTAACACCTATTGTTAATGTTACTGAGCCAATAAAACCGATTAAATACATTAATTTTTTCATAAGTAATATTCGTTTAGAGTTTAGTAAAAAAAATGTTTTATGTTCAATATCAGTTAAGCCATTAGGAGCTAATTCTCTTATGGCTTCTTCTAATAAATGATCGAATTGTTTTCCTTTTCCAAGTTGACTTTCTATGACGCAACATAAGTGATCTATAATATCATCGTGTAAGGATTGTATTTTTAATCCCTGCTTATCTACATAATCACGTATATTATCTTCTTGTTCAGAGGTTAATTTCATATTGTTTTTAATGGATTGAAAATGACTTTGTTTAAAGTGGCTATAAAATCAATAAGTTCCTGGACATGTATTATTTTTTCTTTTTTTCCTTTTGGAGTTAAGAAATAATACTTCCTCACTCTTTTTCCAATGTATACTTCTTCAAAAGATAGCAATCCATCTTTAGTCATTTTTTGTAGAGCAGGATATAGAGACCCATCTTTAAGTAAGATCTTTTCATCAGATAGTTCTTTGACTTTCTTAAAAATTTCATAGCCATACATTCTGTCATTTTCTGCTAATAAATTTAAAATGATTACAGAAAGTGTTCCTTTAAGCAGTTCTTTTGAATACATAGTTCAAATATACATAAAATAACAATACATCATAATTCTATGTATAAATTTTTAAAATTGCATGCAGGAAACTTTTTAACTTAGGATGAAGATGAACATAAGTATATTTTAAAAGCTATTGTGGGTTAATGACTATAGTAAATAAAGAGAGTTACCCAAAAAAAGTAACTATATTCTTTATATTTGAGATATATAGTTACCTTGGTGATAATGTTGAATGACTACAGTAAAACAGAAAAAGTACTCTTAAAGAAAACAACGAATATTCGAACAGATTATGAGTAAATTAAATATTGAGAATAGTATATCTAAGAATAAAAACATTCTAATAGACTTGTCTAATGAAAATGATAATTCTGATGATTTGATATATCTAATAAATAATTTCTGTGGTGTAGTTCAGAAAAGTATCTCAGAAATTCCAAATACCCTAAACAAAATTAGAGTGTATGCAATTGGAGATATTAAGCAAATTGAAAATGAACAGAATACTTATTTTATAATTGAAGAACTCTCATATAATTATGAAAACATAAATAAAGAAAATTTTCAAATAGTAAAACTTGGTGAAGTCCCAATAAATGTTCATAATGCTGGAGTTTTTTATAGAAATTTTTTCAATAATGATGACTATTTCACTAAAATTAAATCGGAACATAAATTCCAACATTTAACCGAGTCAAATAAGCAATCATTAGCGTTAAGAAAAGGAATATATTTGACCAAAATTACCAAAGAGGAGGCCGAAGGCGAAAAAGAAAAATTACATTTCCATCTTTTGAGATGTTCTAGTAACTTAACAGGACCAACAGAGAATTTTCGTGAAACCGACCACCATATTGTAGACTCATTAAATGATGCTATAAAATTTGATTTTGAAAAAGAAACTAAATTGAATCATGTATTGGCACAGATTTATGAAAACAAAAAGAAAAGTGGACATAATTCAAAAGAAGTAAAAGCAAAAATCAAAGCACATTCTGATAAAACTAAGGATATGCCAAAAGAAGGGCTTATAGTCTTTTGTACATTTTATGATAAAGACAATTTCGAAAAATTGATGCCTTCAAAAACTGACAAATTTGATTGGTGCTATAAAAAGGCAAGTGGATTAACAAGACTTCATTTCAAGCTAAAACCTTCGGTTAATGATGACTCTTTAGAAAAAGAGTTTAGCGTAATTCTATATCCAAATTCTGCATTTTTAATACCCCTTTCGACAAATAGGCTATATACTCATGAGATAAGACCTTCTGTGTTAAATATTGATAAAATTCCTACAAGAATGGGGTATGTAATTCGTTGTTCAAACCTGGAGGCTACTTATATGAATAATCAAACATATATTAAAGAAAATGGTGAACTCATAAAACTAGAGCAAATGAATAATGAGTCGATGGAGGATTTACGAAATACATATTACGAAGAAAATAAAACGGAAAAAATAGTGGATTACGGTAAAATTCATTTTAGTATGAATTCGGGAGACTATGAAAAACCAATATATTAACCTGAACTTATTTAGAATTATCGATGAATAATACTGACTTTTATAAAATTACTCTACCCTTTGGTCAAAATTTGTTTAATAAATTATTTAATACAATAGAATTTGAAAATATTGGAAATGGTAGAATAGGAAATCATTTAGTTAAAGTTTGTGATTCTGGGATTCCAATTGTCAGAACAACTACAAAATATAATATTCCTGCACATAATTTTTCTTCAATACATAATATGATTGTAGATAGTATAAAAGATAATATCCAAAATGAGAATTTAGAATATTTGCCTTCAATAAATTTCAATAATGCTTTAATAGAGGTGTATGATTCTAAATACACTAAAATGAAATATCATTCAGACCAATGTTTAGATTTGATTTCTAACTCTTATATCGGACTTTTTTCATGCTATGAAAGACCTGATGAACTAACAGAACAAAACATAAGAAAACTTAAAATTAAGAACAAAATAACGAATGAAGAATTTGCGATTTCTTTAACTCATAATTCATTTATTTTGTTTTCATTACCAACAAATTCAAAGTATTTTCATAAAATTGTTTTAGAATCCATACCAAAACAAAAACCTCTCAAAACAGAGAATAAGTGGTTAGGAATAACCTTTAGAGAATCTAAAACATTTATTCAATTTAAGAATAACTTACCCTATTTTGCTAATGGTAAATTATTAGAGTTAGCAACTGATAATCAAAAAATCGAATACTATAAATTGCGGGGAGAAGAGAATAAAAATGTAAATTTTATTTACCCTCAAATTAATTATACACTGAGTAAAGCTGATACAATTATTCCAAAAGATATATAAGTTTTACAAAAATGACTGTACCTAATAGCATGTATAAAAATATTAGGAATTATAATACCTATTCTTATTCATGACGTTAAACAATCCATTTCTATGTAATCTCTCTTACAAAATCATTTCACCATAAGGAATGATTGTAGAATATCCTTTAGTTCTAAAATATTCTACTTCAGATAGAGTGCCTGTAACAAGTATAAAATCCCCTCCCCAGCCACCAAGACTCTTAATACTTCTTGGGTAATCTTTAAATAATGTAGATTTTACTGTAGGCGTCTTTATAATTTTCGAGATAATTTCTTCGTGGGCGTTAATTAATAATTCGAACTCATCAATAGAGGTACAGTCTAATATTTTAGAAGTAATTTCGTTGGCAGCTGCCTCAGCTTTATCAAAATCTTTTAACGGTAAAGATTGATAATGTTTAATAGAGGCTTTGCTATCCTGTTTTTGGTTTAGATACACAAAAAAGAGATGCTCCTTAAATAAGGGGTTAAAATCAACTTCTACAACTTTTGGTTTCCCTTCATTACGTGAATATAGTATGGGAGAATCATGCTGAGCACATGCGATATCATATCCGCTGCCTCCAAAACTTTTATCAAGAAGACTAAAAGCATCTATTTTGGCCCATTGTGCAATATTATTAATCAATGTTGAAGAAGATCCAAGACCCCATTTACGATGAAACTCTAATCTGTTTTCTATGTTGTATCCTTTTTCAGGAGACAGAAAATTAGGGTTTAATTCTCTCGCAGTATTTAGAATCTTGATTAATGTTTGGACTATTTTGTTTTCTTGTTCATTGGGTTTTACAGACCAAATGGTATTCTCTTCTACTATGAAGTTTGTATCAAACCAGAGATTTCCATCTTCATCAAAACTTTTCCAGTGAAGAGCAGGCTTGTCACTTTCCTCAATAAATAACCATTGCCCTTTTTTTGTGGGTATGGCCAAAGCGTTAGCTCCATCAAGTACCAGGTACTCAGCAGTGAGCAATAGTTTGCCGTGACTATAAAATGATTTTTTCATGAATACGTGTATATACTGTAAATATAATATACTTGTAGAATTCTAGAATAAATTTATCTAAAAATAGAAATACCTAATAGTTTACATTTAATCCTATTGTCTTAATTTTTCAATTTGAGCTACTACTTCACTGTGAGTAACTGGATTTGTTTTAAAATATGTAATGAGATATTTTTTTTCAATTTCTGTAGCTTCAAATTGATTGAGAATATTCATAAGATGCATTTTCATGTGACCTTGTTGAATTCCTGTTGTGATCAATGAATTTATAGCAGCAAAATTTTGTGCTAATCCTGCTACTGCAGTTATTTGCATTAATTTTTTGGCGTTAGGTCTTTCTAGAATTTGCAATGCTAGTTTTACTAGTGGATGTAAGGTAGTTAATCCGCCTACTGTTCCCAAAGCAAGAGGAATTTCAATTGAAAATGTAAATATTTCATCCTTTATTTCGGCATGAGTAAGACTACTGTATTTACCATTTCTTGATGCATAAGCATGAGCTCCGGCTTCAATGGCTCTAAAATCATTTCCTGTTGCCAATACTACAGCATCAATGCCGTTCATAATACCTTTGTTGTGGGTTACGGCACGATACGGCTCTACTTCTGCGATGCGTACTGCTCTAACAAATTTTTCTGCATATTGCTCAGAAGAAAGCTCTTTAGTATTTGGTAAATCTGTTATAGGACAGGATACGTAAGCTTTTACCAAGCAGTTTGGTACATAGTTAGAGAGAATACTCATGATGATTTCAATATCTTTTTCTGCTGTAGAAAAATCGGAGTATTTTTTTGCTTCTGATTGTAAAGTTTTAGCAAACTGTTCTAGACATGAATTAATAAAATTAGCTCCCATGGCATCAACAGTTTCAAATGTACAATGCAACTGGTAATAGTTATCAATTTCTGTAGTTTTATTCCGAAGTTCAATTGCTACAATTCCACCACCACGCTTCTCCATATTTGTAGTCATATGGGATACAGAAGAAAGAAGTTTTGTTTTAATATTAGAGAAAAATGCTTCTAGCTTGGCTGGATTTCCTGTATATGTAAAATGTACCTGTCCAACTTTTATAGTAGATATGACTTCTGCCTTAAAACCTCCTCGTGTTTGCCAGAATTTAGCAGCTTTACTTGCAGCGGCAACCACAGAACTTTCTTCGATGGTCATCGGTAAGGTGTATCTCGTATTGTTAATTAGAAAGTTAGGAGCGATCGAAAAAGGGAGATAGTAATTAGAAATCGTATTTTCTGTAAACTCATCATGAAGTTGCTGAAGTCGGTTATCAGAATTCCAATAGGTTACCAAAGTGTCTATTGCATTTTGATCGTTATTAAAGTGATGCTCTGCTAGCCATTTGATTTTATCAGCTTTAGAGAGTTTAGAAAACCCAGAAACTACAGGTGCCATTGTATTTATTATTATTTAGTGCCTTCAAATATACTATTCTGTTTTGTCATACTTACACAGTCGAATGAAATTTGAAAGAGTAAAAACACTTTTCTGTAATTTGATTTAGAGATGGAGTTGAAACATTATTGATGATATGTTAAAAAAAATCACTTATGCGGCTATGATTTTATTGTATTTAACAGCAATTGTTGTATTTTTCACGGATTTTTTAGTATTCTTGGCGTTAACAATTTTTAAAATTATAATATGAAAATTACAAAATTGTTTTTTGGAATTTTATTTTTTATTGGGCTTACAACATATGCACAAGACAAAGCTTTTACTCTGGATGAAATATGGGGTGGAGCTTTTAGAACAGAAGGATTACAATCCTTATATTCAATGAAGAGTGGAACAGAGTATTCTGTTTTAGAAAAAGATCAGGTTTCGGGGACAACCAATATAGAAGTATATAGCTATGAAACTGGAGAAAAAACGAAGACATTGGTGAGTTCTTCTTCTTTAGGAGATTTATCTACATTCCAAGGATACTCATTTAGTAAGGATGAAAATAGAATTTTACTTTCTAGTGAATTAAAACAAATATATCGTCGTTCTTCAGAAGGGATTTATCACATATATGATGTTCCTTCTAAGGGGATTTTTAAAGTTAGCGATAAAAAAATTCAATCCCCAATGCTATCTCCAGATGGTAATAAGATAGCATACGTTCTGGATAATAATATTTATATGTTGAATTTTGTAACAGGACAAGAAGTTCAACTCACAGATGATGGCAAGAAAAATGAAATCATTAATGGAATAACAGATTGGGTATATGAAGAAGAATTCTCTTTTGTAAGAGCTTTTGATTGGAGTGCAGATAGTAATAAAATTGCATTTTTAAGATTTGATGAAAGAGAAGTGCCTGAGTTTTCTATGGATGTATATGGTAAGGATTTATATCAAAAACAACAGGTTTTTAAATACCCTAAAGCAGGAGAGAAGAATGCCAAGGTCTCTTTATTTATTGCAGATATTAGCGCAATGGCATTAGATGAGGTCAAATTAGGAACCTATAAAGATTTTTATATTCCTAGATTAAAATGGACGTCCAATCCAGATATTTTGAGTGTACAAGTAATGAATAGACACCAAAATAATCTGGATTTAATTTTTGTAGATGCCAAGACCAAGACACCAAAAGTAGTGCTTAATGAAAAAGATGAAGCCTATATCGATATTACTGATAATCTAACGTTCCTGGATGATAATAGCTTTATTTGGACTAGTGAAAAAGATGGATACAATCATATTTATCATTATGCTGAGACTGGAGAATTGATTAGTCAGGTAACCAAAGGTACTTGGGAAATAACCGATTACTATGGTTATGATAAAAAGAACAAGAAGATATATTATCAAAGTGTAGAAAATGGAAATATAAATAGAGATATCTATTCGATCACTTTGGATGGAAAAGATAAAAAACGATTAAGTCAAAAAGAAGGAAGTAATGATGCCGAATTTAGTGCTGATTTTAGTTTTTATATTAATTATTTCTCGAATGCAACAACACCTTATGAATATTCTCTAAATAATGGGAAAACAGGGAAGGTAGTACGTGAAATCACAAATAATAAAGGGCTGCTAGAGAAATTAGCGGGATATGATGTAAGACCAAAAGAATTTTCGACAATCGAAATTAATGGAGAAACGCTAAATACCTGGATGATTAAACCTAAGGATTTTGATCCTAAAAAGAAATATCCACTGTTTATGTATCAATATTCTGGTCCGGGATCTCAATCGGTAAGAAACTCCTGGTATGGAGCTAATGATTACTGGTATATGATGTTAGCACAAGAAGGATACATAGTGGTTTGTGTAGACGGAAAAGGAACCGGGTTTAAAGGAGCTAAATTCAAAAAGGCTACTCAGAATGATTTAGGAAACCTTGAAGTACAAGATCAGATTGCGGCAGCCAAATATTTTGGAGCATTAGATTATATTGATGCTTCCAGAATAGGAATATGGGGATGGAGTTATGGAGGCTTTATGTCTAGTAATTGCTTGTTTAAGGCACCAGATACCTTTAAGATGGCTATCGCTGTTGCTCCGGTGACTAGTTGGAGGTTTTATGATACCATTTATACGGAACGATATTTGATGACTCCACAGGAAAATGCCAAAGGATATGATAATAATTCGCCCATCAATTTTGTAGATGGATTAAAAGGAAAATTTTTATTAGTACATGGTAGTGCAGATGATAATGTACATGTGCAAAACACAATGCAATTGGTTGAAGCATTAGTGCAAGCAAATAAAGATTTTGATTGGGCGGTTTATCCTGATAAAAACCATGGAATCTATGGAGGTAAAACACGATTACACTTATACAACAAGATGACTAACTTCATTAAAAATAACTTATAATTAATTAAACTTACATAATGGCAAATACAGTTAAAGCAGCTCATCAAAAAGAACTTTTTGGGCATCCGGTGGGACTATACATATTATTTTTTACAGAGATGTGGGAGCGTTTTTCATATTATGGTATGAGAGCGATTTTTGTATTATATCTAACAGCAAAAACTGTGGATGAAAACGCAGGTTTAGGATGGTCTTCAGGAGAAGCTTTAGCGCTATATGGATGGTATACGATGTTAGTATATGTGGCATCTATCCCTGGAGGATGGATTGCAGATAAATTCTTAGGACAAAAGAAATCTGTTTTAGTAGGAGGGGTTTTACTAGTTGCTGGACATAGTATTTTAGCAGTTGAACAAATGTGGGCCTGGTATTCTGGTCTTGGTTTAATTATTGCCGGAGTAGGAATGCTAAAACCAAATATTTCAACCATGGTTGGAGGTTTGTATAAACAAGGAGATATAAGAAGAGATAAAGGATTCACAATTTTCTATATAGGGATTAACCTTGGAGCCTTTTTGTCTAGTTTAATAGTTGGATATGTAGGAGAAGTACATGGATGGCATTATGGTTTTGGGTTAGCTGGAATCGGAATGGCACTAGGATTATTACAATATCTTTTAGGGCAAAAATATCTTGCTACTGTTGGAAACTTCTTAGGAACTTCTGAAAAAACAGAAGATAAAGAAGCAATGAAAAAACCATTAACCAAAATAGAAAAAGATAGAATCGTAGTACTTCTTATTTCATTCTTGTTAGTGATTGTATTCTGGGGAGCTTTTGAGCAAGCCGGAGGATTAATGAATATCTACGCCAAAGAAAAAACCAATAGAATGCTTATGGGGTGGGAAGTTCCTGCTTCTTGGTTTCAGTCTTTAAATGCAATGTTTATAATTTTCTTAGGAACTACTGTAGCTTTATTCTGGGCAAATAGAAAGTTAAAAGGAAAAGTTTCCAGCTCTTTATTTAAGATGATTGTAGGCCTTATTATAATGGGTACTGGATTCTTTTTTATGACAGCTGCCTCTATGGAGTTTAATGCTGACGGTTCATCTGCGATGTATTGGTTAGTGTTAGCATACTTATTTCATACTATTGGAGAACTTTGTATCTCGCCGGTAGCCTTGTCTTTTATTACCAAATTAGCCCCTGTTAAATATGGAGCTTTAATGATGGGGGTATATTTTGCAATGACTGGTTTTGGAAATAAATTGGCTGGATTATTAGGAGAATGGGCTGAGAGTCAAGGAGAATTTGCAATATTTACAGGGATAGCAGTTTTTTGTGTGATATTTGGGTTGATTGTTATGCTGTTCAGAAAACCATTAGAAGTACTTACGCATGGAGTAGAAGATAAAGAAGGTGTTATCCATGATGAAGCTGAAGGTTTTGAACTAGCGGATAACCACTAAAAACTTTTTGGTATGACTTCGAAAAATGATTCTAAAGTATTTACTTTATTAGGACATAAGCCTTCATTGTTTATGGTTTTTTTCACAGAAATGTGGGAGCGTTTTTCCTATTATGGAATGCGTGCATTATTTGTTCTATTTCTAACAAGTGAAATAATTGACGGTGGTTGGGCTTGGAGTAACGAAGATGCTTTAAAATTATATGGATGGTATACAGGTTTGGTATATCTTACACCAATATTGGGTGGCTTTATTGCCGATAAGTTTCTTGGATATAGAAAAGCAGTAGCATTTGGAGCTTTATTAATGACTTTAGGTCATGCTTCAATGGCTCTAGAAACTCCTACATTTTTATATATAGGATTAGCTTGTCTAATTCTAGGAAATGGTTTGTTTAAGCCAAATTTAACATCTATTGTCAGCGGACTTTATGATAAGAATGAAGAAAAGAAAGATGGGGCATATACTATTTATTATATGGGAGTTAATGCTGGTGCTTTTTTAGGTATAATGTTATGTGGTTATATTGGGGAAAAGGTTAGCTGGAGCTTCGGGTTTGGTTTAGCAGGGATCTTCATGTTTTTAGGAATGCTTCAATTTTGGTTTGGAAGAAGTATTTTGGAAAATGTTGGATTACCTCCAAAAGATAAATATGAGTTAGATGATATAGATGACGAAATTGAAGATGCTGTAGAGGAAATAAAAGAAGAAGTAAAAGTAAGTACTAAAGTTCAAAATGATAGATATATTGTAGTAGGGATTTTAGCTTTCTTTACTGTGTTTTTTTGGGCTGCTTTTGAACAGGCAGGCGGTTCGATGACTATTTTTGCTAGTAAATATACTAATCGGGTTTTAGTAGGAAATGCCGCAAGTGCTTTTAAAATTATTGATGCAGTGATTACTATAGCACCTTTACTGATTATTAGTTGGGTACTTTATAAATTATTTGTTCAAACATTTAAAAAAATCTCACTCTCTAATATTATATTGGGAGGAAGTTTTACTATTATATGGGCAATAGTAATATGGAAGTTATATCGTGAATTTAATGCAGATACAACAGAAGTCCCAGCTTCTTGGTTTGGAATTTTAAATTCGTTATTTATAATTTCTTTTGCTCCGTTATTTTCCAAATTATGGGAAAGTAAATATAATCCCTCTGCAGCTGTAAAGTTTGGTTTAGGATTAATCCTTTTGGGTTTTGGTTTCGCATTGTTAGCATTTGGAGCTATTTCGATTCCACAAGGTGCAGAGACGGCAACGGTAAGTATGATGTGGTTAATTTTGGCTTATTTATTTCATACCTTAGGTGAATTATTTTTGTCTCCCGTTGGATTGTCTTATGTTAGTAAATTAGTCCCTGCCAAATTAATTGGTTTAATGTTTGGAGTGTGGTACTTGGCAATTTTTATAGGAAATTGGTCTGCTGGTCAATTAGGAGGTATGATTGATGAAATTACTTCTAAGTATTCATTAACCACCTTCTTTTTAATATTTACAGTTGTGCCTGCTGCTGCAGGAGTTTTAATGATATTACTTAATCCAGTGTTAAAGAAATTAATGCATGGAGTGCGATAAATAATAATATATAGCTAAACTCGTTTCCCAAGATAAGTGAAGTTTTAAATAAGGAACAGTTTTTGTTTCCGACTAGTTATAAAAAAATAAAAAAGATGAAAAACCTACTTTTTCTGTTAGCGTTCTTGTTTTGCCTTTCTACCCAGGCACAAGAAATCCAATGGATGTCAATGAACGAAGCTTTAGAGGCTCAAAAAAAAGAACCTAAAAAGATTTTTATGGATGTCTATACAGACTGGTGTGGACCTTGTAAGCTTTTAGATAAGAAAACCTTTCATAATAAAGATGTAGTATCTTATGTGAACACCAATTATTATGCAGTAAAATTTAATGCAGAAGGCACAGAAGAGGTTCATTATAATGATTTTACATACACTAATCCTAATCATAATCCAGATAAGAAGGGAAGAAATAGTCAGCACTTTTTTGCTAATGCATTAAAGATAACTGGATATCCAAGTATGGTGTTTTTTGATGAAAAAGGAAATCTTATCGCTCCTGTAGTTGGATATAAAACTCCTAAACAATTAGAGATTTACCTTAAGATGATTCATAAGAATGATTACAAGAAATTAACCAGTGCAGATGCCTGGAAGAAGTATGAAAGCTCTTTTGTAAGTACCTTTACCAATTAAACATGTAGTTGAATCAAAAGATTTTAATTTTAAATTATAAAATAGCCTCCTTTTACTATATCGTAGTAAAAGGAGGTTTTTTTTATGTATATCTTGAAAAGACAAGTACTTTTTGATATAAAACTCGGATTTAGTGCACAATTAATTGATTAAGTATGCGTTACCTAATACATAAACCTAAAATAATACCCTAAATCTGATTACGGTATTAAAGTAAGTGTGTCTTTAGAAGTGATTTTTGTTGCTTTTATGGATTTAATTTACTTTGTTTGTCGTAATAAACCTACTTATGAAAAAATTACTAGTCATAGTTGCCCCATCTATGGTATTTGTTGCTTTGCTTTTCTCTTTTGCTTCTGGAGAGCATTCAGAATTATCTCAACAACCTCAAGTTGTTCAAGTACCTGAAACACTACCTGATATTCATTTTCCTGCATCACAGAAACAACAATTAATAGCTTCAATTCAAACCTATTTTGATCAGGCTTTAGACCAAAATCAAATTGTTGGCGCCTCAGTTGCGATCGTAAAGTGTGACTCTATTATTTATCTAGGAGGTTATGGAAATAAAAATTCGAGATCAAAAGATACAATTAACGAAGAAACCATATTTAGAATCGGTTCTGTGTCCAAAGGATTTGCAGGAATATTAGCAGGAATTCATGTAGAAGAAGGATTGATAAATTGGGAGGATAAGGTTAAGGATTATATTCCTGACTTTAAACTCTCAAGTAAAAAGCAAACCGAAAGTGTTACATTATCACATGTTTTATCCCATACTACTGGTTTGCCATATCATAGTTTTACTAACCTTGTAGAGGATGGAATACCAATTAGAACAATAGCAAGTAATTTTAAGGAGCTAGTTCCTATTGCTAAACCTGGTGGAATATATAGCTATCAGAATGCAGTGTTTGCATTAAGTGGAACCATTGTAGAACAAGTCACAGGTAAATCTTTTAAAGAAGTGCTTCAAGAAAAGATTTTTGATCCTCTTCATATGTCTTCTGCATCTGCTAGTTATGAAGCTTTAGAACAATCTAATAATGTAGCAGAGCCTCATCAACGTGTAAGACATGGGTGGAGGCCAATGAAAATCAATAAAAAATATTATAATAATGCCATTGCAGCAGGAGGAATTAATGCGAGTGCTAAAGACATGGGTAAGTGGATGAAATTTCTATTAGGAAATAACCCTGAAGTTATGATGCCAGGTTCAATACAAGATGTATTTACTCCCAAAATTCAGGTTGGAGGAAGAAGGACAATATTATCAAAGGTGGTCTGGATATTCATCATCTTTCTACGGCTATGGATGGAGAGTACATAATTTTGTGGATACTCAAACTAATGAACCAACTACAATTGTTCATCATGGAGGTAGTGTAAACAATTATAGAAGTGAAATTGCAATTTTTCCCGAAGAAGATTTAGGAATTTGTGTACTTTTTAATAGCCAAAATAGTCTTGCCAGAACCTGTATCCCCGATTTGCATAAAATCATACAAGGGATTATGAAAACACCTGTAGAGAAGGACTTAAAAGAATCTTTGGTTTTGTTATAGAATTCAATATTCTTATTTAACATAAAAGCTCCATTTTTATCATATGATAAAAATGGAGCTTTTATGTTTATTCTATAGATTTTAAACAAGTGCCTTTATCTATAGTATATTTTACCACACTATTCCCGTAAATATTACATGTTTTTCACGTGTTAATACGTATGGATTAAATCACATAGAATTTAGACCTTGTCTAAAGGCTTAATGAGAAATTAAACCTTCATAAATTTTTAAGAGAGGTATTAATCTAAATTCTTTAAAATGAAAGATTCAAGTAAGAACAATCAGCAAAGTTTTTTACGTCAAACCGGTGAAAAAGGTGGGCGATTAGAACTCGTTACACCAACAGTTACAAAAGAAGGAAAGCATGATTTAAAGGTGGAAACAATAGACGAACCCAAAAAAGAAAAGAAGCGCACTAATGTTGTAATTCTTGGTGGTGGTATTGCAGGCCTTGCGTTATCTTTCGAATTATTAAAGCAGCCCAACTATAATGTTACCATTTTGGAAGCAGAAAATTATTTGGGAGGAAGATGTTTAACCTTAAGGCCTGGAGATATTTTTCGAGAATTCACCAATGGCATAGAGCAAACATGTAGATTCGATACGAATGGTGTAACAGGAGTACCATATCTTAATGCTGGTCCAGGACGTATTCCATCGGGACATCGCAATGTCATTAATTATTGCAAAGCATTAAATGTCGAATTAGAAGTATATGTGATGGAAAGTCGTTCTAATCTTATGAAAACTATAGAAGGTTTTGGTGGTACTACTATTACAGATAGGCGTTTAGCAAATGACCCTAGAGGGTATTTTGCAGAATACTTATACCAGAACGGAGCAGCTTTTCTGAACTACATGAATGATAGACGTTCGGATGAAGAGAAGCTAAATAATGATGATATTGAAAATTTAAAAAAATGGCTTGTCGAATATGGAGCATTAGATAAAGAAGGGAAGTATCAAGGTTCTTCTCGTTCTGGATATAAAAAATTACCAGGAACAGGAGAGGGAATTATAGAACCTCCACTACCTTTTAAAGATATATTAAAGTCTGTGTTTTGGGACTTAAATTTTTATCAACCAGAAGAATTCCTATGGCAAGACACCTCCTTTCAGCCTGTTGGAGGTATGGATAAAATTGTGCATGCATTAGAGCGTGAAGTAAGAAGGAATAGAGGAACTATTCATCTTAATGCCCCTGTTCATAATATTAAAAGAACGGATAATCAATGGGATATAATGTATGGAGATAAGAAGACAATTGCTGCAGATATTTGCGTGAGCAATATTCCAATTCCCTTACTTTCAGGAAAAGTAATAAAAGAGGATTTTAGCGCTAATTATTGGAAGGCACTTAGTAAAGTAATGGAGACAAAAGATTTCTTAAGACCTACATGCAAAGTTGGATGGCAAAGTGATCGCAAATATTGGCAAAACCCGTTAGACGAGCAGACCGTTCCTGTTTTTGGAGGGATTTCTCGTATTAGCCCTAATCGTATGGAACAAATGTGGTACCCTTCAAATGATTATAATGATAATACAGGAATTCTTACAGGGGCATATAATTATGGTATTAATGCCAAAGAATGGGAAGAGGAGCTTCCTGAAAAACGTATGGAAGAAGCTCGTATTGGTGCAGCAAAGTTACATGGAGAGGAATTTTCAAGGCAACTTAGACATGGATTAAGTATTGCATGGCAAAATATAGAATATCAACAAGGAGGTTGGGTAGATTGGAAAAAAGTTGATGAGGAATTAGAAACATTCAAAACAGAAGATTGGGTTAATTATGAAAGGGTAAAAAATATGCCCTTAGAAATCGAGCCAGAAATTGGAAGTTCTGCGTGGTGTTATAATGAATTGCAAAAACAGGATAATGGTTTTTTTATAACAGGAGATCAGGTGTCTAAACTACCAGGTTGGCAAGAAGGAGCTATTGCTTCAGCATTGCAGATATATGGTTTACTAGAATATCCAGATCATATATTTCCACTTAAACTATATCGTGTGCCTAGCGCAAGAGTATTGGTTGAAGGACGTTAATGTTTAAGGAAATCATTTTAATATAAAAGCTCCCTTTTTATCTGTGCGATGAAAAGGGATATTTTGTTTTTCACAACTAATCTCCCATTGATCGATATAACTTTTGTAATTACTTGCATCTGCTATAATTTGCCTGGGATGAAGACTGTCTATAACTCTGTCAAGATGTATCTTTGGAGAATCAGATAGCAAGATAATAGTTGGCTCTATTTTAGGTATAGCATATATACTTGTACTATCAATCACAAGAATAACCTGTTCCTTGTATGTATATACGTTTTTTAATGATAAAGAACTATCTAAAGTGGCTTGGTTATTAACAAGGTAATTGCCAAATAAAAAACGTTGGGTTGTATTAGAGATAGTATCCCTACTATAGAGTTTTAATCTCTTGTTTTCTAAAACTCCCAAAGCAGTATTGGTATGATGATGAAAAACGATAAATTCTTGTTTGTGGGTATGTAGATGCTTTTCAAAAATCATAACGATAAACATCATAATTAGAGCTATTGTTACCCATAAAACTTTAATGTTTTTATAGTGTTGAAATAGTATAATCAAAGATATAATAATGAGGTATAGTGCTAATAGCATTCTCCACGAAAAAGTAATATCGGTAACTAAAAATTCCTCTTGCTGAGCCACCCAACTTACAATCACATTCATCAGATCTATGCAATTACCAAATAGTGTTGCTATAGATTGTGGAAGGATATTTAAATAAGCCAATGTAATTATGGTAATACCAAATCCAAGAATACCTCCCAGAAAGGGAATGATAATCAGATTGGAAACAAAAAATAAAAGTGGAAACTGATGGAAATAAAATAAAGTAAGTGGCAATAGCCCAAATTGTGCAGCGATAGTGACAGTAAACGTTTCCCAAAGTTTTTTAGAGAAATAAGTTTTTGGGCGATACGGATATGCAATGATAGGTTGTATCCATATAATAGCAAAAACTGCTATGTAACTGAGTTGAAAGCCAACAGAAAATAATAATAAAGGATTAAAACAAAGTAATATAAATATAGAAATGAATAATGAATTATAGATACTTGTTACTGACCTGATTTGGATCCCTATCGCAAGAAAAGAAAACATGGTAACAGCTCTAAGAACCGATGGAGATAGTCCTGCAATTATAGCAAAACCCCAAAGAAAAAAAATGATGAATACCAATTTAGATATTTTACCTTTTCTTCCACATCTTTCTAAAGGCTTCAATACAAGATTTAAAATTACTAATAATATACCAACATGAAGTCCAGAAACTGCAAGAATATGAATAGCTCCAGAATCTCGATATTGAGCAAAAGTCTCTTGGCTAATATCCTGTCGTTGTCCAAGAAGTAATGCGTTAATTATGGATCGCTGTTTTGCATCAAAAGTATACTCAGATAACTTAAGATTAATACTTTTTCTAATTTGATTTGCAAGATTATATAAAGACCAGTCTGTTTTTTGATTTTTGATAAGTTGATCAGTTTTTATAATAATTTGATGGTATATGTACTGGTTGTTTAAATAGTTTGCATAATTAAACTGATCAGGATTTAATGGTTGAGTAATACTTCGCAAATTGGTAAATGTCGTATATCTGTTGCCAATATCTAAAATATGATGTAGACTATCTTTTGGGATCTTAAGAAGTATACTTCCTTTTACAACTTGATTTCTTAAAAGTAAAATAGAAACCTTATATCTGTGGTAGTAGGATGTAGGTTTTAATCGTTCTTGTATTGAAAATTGAACTCCCACTTTATGATCTTCAAAATCCTGCGATTGTAATAGATTGCTATAATGACTTGTGTGGTTCTTTGGATTATGTATTTGAACCAAGGTTACCCCAAAGAGAATAAAGACGATAATCATTAAAAATGAAAAGGAAAATCCTTTACGAAACATTTTTTTTGATCTATACCAGGTAATTGTTAATCCTAGAATGGAAATTAATAATGAAACCAATATGAGATGTAGAGAGATATTAGAATAATAACCAATTAAAATTCCAATAACTATTGATATAGTGAGAATTAAAAAAGGGATATTAAGAAATTTCACGTTTGGCGTTTTGTTGAAGACAAGTATAGTATATGTCAGTTTCATTTTTCGGAACTGAAATATTTTATTTATAGATTTCTAATGCAAATAAAAAATACATGTTCATTTTTCGGTTGTAGGTTTAATTTCAACTTCAGTACTTTGATTAAAAATAAAAGTGATGAGTTTTGAAGAAATGCATAAACAAAATAACCCTTTACTAATGTGTAATGTTTGGGATGTGCCAAGTGCAAAGAGTGCCGAAAAAATGAAGTTTGAAGCGATAGGAACCTCTAGCGCCGCTATGGCAGCAATATTAGGATACAGTGATGGAGAAGAGATGAGTTTTTTAGAACTAGAGCGTATCGTAAAACAAATAAAAGCACATACGGTACTGCCTTTGTCAGTAGATTTAGAATCTGGGTATAGCCAAAATCCTGTAGAAATTGCAGAGCATATAAAGCAATTGTATACTATTGGTGTAGTAGGAGTGAATCTTGAAGATAGCGTTGTGCTTAAAAACCGAAAATTAGTAGATGCAAGTCAGTTTTCCAGAGTTATATTAGAAATCAAAAAAAGACTAAAAAAGGATAATATATCTGTGTTTTTGAATATTAGAACAGATACGTTTTTATTAAAATGCCCCAATACAATAGAGGAAACTAAGAAAAGAATTCAGCTTTATGAGGATGCTGGGGCAGATGGAATTTTTATACCTTGTATAGAAAAGGAAGAGGATGTATCTAGCATAGTAAGGAGTACGAGATTGCCTGTTAATGTTATGTGTATGCCTAATCTTTCAGATTTTGAAACTTTAAAAATGCTGGGAGTGAAGCGTATAAGTATGGGGAATTTCCTATTTGATGAAATGTATACAAATTATGAAAAGATGATAGCTTTGATAAAAGCTCAAAAATCCTTTAAATCCATTTTTTAATATGTTGATTACAGAAAAGAAAAAAATAGATATTTTTTATAAAGCCCTATTAAATAGAGAACAAAGTTTTGTGGGAATATTTTATGTCGGGGTAAAAACAACATTGGTTTTTTGCATTGCCACTTGTCGAGCAAGAAAACCTAAACGGGAAAATGTGGAGTTCTATACTACGTTTAAGGAAGCCTTAGACCATGGGTATAGACCTTGTAAAATTTGTAAACCAACAGAAAATACTTCTAAAGCTCCACAACAAGTGGAAGTTGCGATTAAAATGGTGAAAAACAATCCAAAAGAAAAAGTAACAGATTTTGTTCTTCGCCAACATCAGATTAGTCCTGAAATAGTTCGTAGATGGTTCAATAAAAATTATGGAATGACTTTTCATGCTTATCAAAGAATGTATCGTATCAATAATGCTTTCCAAGAATTAAAAAACGGCAAAAACACCACAGCTACTGCTTTTGATACGGGTTACGAGTCATTAAGTGGGTTTGGGTATACATTTAAAAAACTCTTAGGTGATTCTCCTCAGAAGAGTATGAACAAAAATATAATTTTGATTGACAGATTAACAACACCTCTGGGACCTATGTTTATTTGCGCAACAGATAAAGGAGTTTGCTTACTAGAGTTTGTAGATAGAAAAATGTTGGAAACAGAATTCAAAGATTTGCAAAAACGACTGGATGCTAAGATTATTCTTGGAGAAAACAAGCATATAAAACAAGCAAAGAATGAGATTACCCAATATTTTGACGGAAGTCGAAAATGCTTTGAAGTACAACTTCATACTCCGGGAACTAGTTTTCAAAATTTAGTTTGGGATACTTTAAAACATATCCCATACGGAGAAACAGTTACCTATCAGCAACAAGCGAATAAAATTGATTATCCAAAAGCAATTAGAGCAGTAGCATTAGCAAATGGTTTTAATAAGATTTCCATACTTATTCCTTGTCATCGAGTGATTGGTAAAGACGGAAAGTTAATGGGTTATGGAGGTGGAATAGAAAGAAAACAATGGCTTATAAATCATGAATTAGAGCATCTAAACTCATTTTAGATTTGTTTTTATTTATAATACCCTTCTTGCCCAGGCAAAAGACTTATTCCAGTATTTTTCATTCAGACTTGATATAATAACACCTCTCGAAGTAGAAGCATGAATAAATTTAATAGCTCCTTTAGTCTCAACAACTAGTCCAACATGAGATATTACATTTTTTCTTTTGTTGGTTTTAAAAAACAATAAATCTCCAACAACAACTTTTTTTAACGAAACGGCTTTACCTTGTGTTGCCATAGTTCTTGAAGTTCTGGGAAGGACAACGTTTTCTTTTTTAAAAGAAGTATATACCAAACCAGAACAATCCATCCCTTTTTTTGTAGTTCCCCCATATTTATAACGGGTTCCGCTAAAGGTTTTGGCATGTTTAATAATGCTTTTAATCTTCTTATTGCTGGAACTTCCGGTTACTCTGGTTTTAGAAGTGTTTTTTGTTTTTTCATTTGGATTACTAGTTGTTCTGGTTTTGGAAGTACTTTTTGTTTTTCCAGAGATAACAACTTTGTTTTTTGATGAACTTCTTCCAGATGAACTTCCGCAAGAATACAGTATAAAACTTAAGCAAACTAGTAGGTAGTAGAATGTCTTTTTCATTTGGGGTGTTTTATTGTATAGACTCGACAATTAACTTGGCGGTTTTGTCATTTGCACCTCTTCCTCCAAGTTTCTTTTCCAAATCATAATAATCTAAAAACATAACAGCTCTTTTATAATCATCAATAATGATGCTAAGCTCTTCTTTTAGACGTTTAGTGTTAAAATCATCCTGTATAAGTTCTGTTACTACAGGTTTATCCATAATGAGATTTACTAAAGATATATAATCTAAGTTAATTACTCGTTTTGCAATTTGATATGAAATATAACTTCCTTTATAGCACACCACTTCAGGTACTTTAAACAAAGCAGTCTCCAGGGTAGCTGTTCCCGAGGTCACCAAAGCGGCATTACTTAAACTTAACAGATCATAAGTTTGATTCATGATAAGATGAACTCCTTGTTGTTTAATAAAAGGAGAATAGAAAGATGCATCCTGACTGGGAGCTCCGGCAATTACAAATTGATGATCAGGAAAATCATCTACCACAGTTAGCATTACTTCAAGCATTTTTCTAATTTCTTGCTTTCTGCTTCCCGGTAATATAGCAATGATTGGTCGATCATCTAAGTTATGCTTCTTTTTAAAAACTTCGGGTAGGATTTGTTTGTGATCTGCAATTGCATCAATCAATGGGTGTCCTACAAATTGGACGGGAAATTCGTGTTTGTCTTCATAAAAAGATTTTTCAAAAGGAAGAATTACATACATCATATCCACACATCTTTTGATGCTTTTTATCCTACCTTCTTTCCATGCCCATATCTGAGGAGAAATATAATAGTGTGTTCTAAACCCTTTTTCTTTTGCCCATTCTGCAATTCGTAAATTGAAACCGGGATAGTCAATAAAAACAATGACATCTGGTTGATATTCGAGAATATCTCTTTTGCAAAGTTTTATGTTTTTTAGGATAGTAAATAAGTTAAGAAGAACTTCTATAAAACCCATAAATGCAAGATCTCTGTAATGCTTTACCATTGATCCGCCAACAGCCTGCATGAGATCACCACCCCAAAACCTAAATTCTGCTTTTGGGTCTTCTTTAAGAATAGATTTCATGAGATTTGCACCGTGTAAGTCACCAGATGCTTCTCCTGCTATAATATAGTATTTCATCTGGTTATATTTTTTCTTTTTTAATGATCAGATGTAATGGGTTAATATGCATTAGGTCTTATGTAAATTGTTATTGTGTTTTTTTAAGATTAACCAAATTTACTAATTGCAATACAAATAGCTGCAATAAGTGTAGCAAGAAGCACGCCACGAGATCGATATATTCTGTTTTTTCTTAAAAATAGAAAGAAAAGAACCAGGTTTGGGATTGCTCCAAGAACAATCAAACTTCCAAAGGAGTCATTTTGTAGTGAAGCTTTTATAGTTTCAGAAAATGATAATGTTTGGGCGCTTAATGCAGAAAAAATAAATACGCATAAGATAAACCCTATACTATTAGCAAATAAACCGGTAAGAACACCGATAAGAATTTCTTTTTTAATCATGTAATGGCCAATTGTTTAGTTCTTTTATAAATTGATGCGCAGTAAGGTCAAATTGTGTAGGTACTACAGAAACATATCCTTGTCCTAGTGCCCATTCGTCAGTATCTTCACCTTCGTCTTCATTAATAAATTTACCAGAAAGCCAGTAGTATTCTCGTCCCATAGGATTTGTTCTCTTGTCAAATTCTTCAACCCAATGTGCATTTGCTTGTCGACATATTTTGATTCCTTTTATTTCGTTTTTGGATAATTTAGGAATATTAACATTAAGGACTACTCCCTTTGGTAACCCATTTTTGAGTACATTTTCTACAATAGTTTTCACATATTTCTTTGAAGGTTCAAAATCGGCATCCATTGCATAGTTAAGTAAAGAAAAACCAATAGCAGGAATCCCTTCGATACCAGCTTCAACAGCAGCACTCATTGTCCCAGAATAAATGACATTAATAGCAGAGTTTGAACCATGATTGATACCACTGACACATAAGTCTGGTTTTCTATCAAGAATTTGGCGAGCTGCCATTTTTACACAATCTACTGGAGTTCCAGAACAGCTATATTCTTTTTGTGGTGAATTTTTATTAACAATAACAGGATCACAATATAAGGTGCTGTTTATAGTAATGGCATGCCCCATTCCACTTTGTGGACTATCCGGTGCGACAACGACCACCTCTCCAATTTCATTCATCACTTGTATTAATGCTCGTATCCCTGGGGCATTAATTCCATCATCATTAGTTACTAAGATCAAGGGTCTTTTTTGAGTCATAGAAAAGGTCTTTTTTGTACTGGTAAAAATACACTTTTTTATATGAAATAAGATAGTTTAGTAAAGTTCGGGGTGCATAAAATGAGAATTAACAAATTTGATTTAATCCTTATAAAATTGATATGGATAAATCAATGAAACAGTAAGGGATTGAAGAGAGAGAAATAATATTAGTTCATTTAAGAAAAATTTAGTAATATTACGAGTTATTGGCACGATTTTTAATGTATTTTGCCTTGAATCCCTAAATTAAATGAGCGTATGAAAAAGAGTTTTTTGATTTTGATGCTTACCGTAATCGTTTCGGCGGCTTCTTGTAGTTTTACTTCTAAGGTTGAAAACGATCCGGATAAAGACAAATTACTAATTGATTTAATAAGTTATGTCTTAGGTAAAGGGCATTATGATGCAAAAGATATAAATGATGATTTTTCTAAAGAAGTCTTCACTGATTATATTGATGCTTTAGATCCTTTAAAGCGTTATTTCTTTAAGAGTGATATTGAAGAGTTTAAGAAATATGAAAAATTGATTGATGATGAAATTAGAAATAAGGAAATTACTTTCTTTAATCTGACATATGATCGTTTGCAAGACAGAATGGCTGATGCAAGAAGATTGCATAAGGAGATTTTGGAACATCCTTTCAATTTTGAAAAAGATGAAGAAATCAATACAGATTATGAAAATCTACCTTATGTAGAAACTAAAGATCAAATGAAAGATCGATGGAGGCTGCAACTTAAATTTAATGCGTTATCCAGCTATTATGATAAAGTAGAAGAACAAATAGATTCTGTTACCAAAAACAGTGATTACAATCGTAAAACATCTATTGTTTTAGAAAGTGAGGCTCGAGAAATTACCAAAACTTCTTTGAAGGAATATTTTGAGTTTGCTGATGACCTGGAAAGAAAAGATTGGTTTTCTATTTATATAAATTCTATTGTAGAAGAATTTGATCCGCATACGTTTTATTTTGCTCCTCAAGATAAAGATAGGTTCGATATCGCGATGTCTGGAAAATTAGAAGGTATAGGAGCAAGACTTCAGAAAAAAAATGATAATGTTAAGATTGTAGAAATTATTTCTGGAGGTCCGGCATGGAGAGGTAATGAAGTTGAAGTGGGAGATCTTATTATGAAAGTAAAGCAGGAAGAAGAAGAAGAGCCAGTAAGCATTGTTGGAATGCGCCTTGATGATGCAGTTAGTCTAATAAAAGGACCTAAAGGAACAAAAGTAACATTAACAGTAAAGAAAGTAGACGGTACTACTGAAATTATAGATATTGTTAGAGATGTTGTAGAACTGGAAGAGACCTATGCAAAATCATCTGTAGTAAAGAAAAATGATAAAACTTATGGAATTGTTAATCTTCCTAAGTTCTATTTTAATATGCAAGATTATAATCAACGTAATGCTGCCAAAGATGTAAAACAAGAGATTATCCGTCTTAAAGAACAAGACATGGATGGTTTGGTGATTGATTTGCGTGATAATGGGGGAGGGTCATTACAGACTGTTGTCGATATTGCAGGTTTATTTATAGAAAAAGGACCAATAGTTCAAGTACGAACAAAAGGAGAATCTCCAGAAGTGTTAAGTGATAAGGATAGGAATATTCTTTGGGATGGTCCATTAGTAATTTTGGTAAATGAATTGTCAGCTTCTGCTTCAGAGATTTTGGCAGCAGCAATGCAGGACTATAAAAGAGCCATTATTATTGGGAGTAAGCAAACTTATGGTAAAGGAACTGTTCAAAATGTAATGGATCTTAACCGTTGGATGCGAAGCAATGATTTTGGAGATCTTGGAGCGTTAAAACTTACTACTCAGAAATTTTATAGAGTTAATGGAGGATCAACGCAACTAGAGGGAGTAAAAAGTGATGTAGTAGTTCCAGATCGTTATAGTTATATTGATATTGGTGAAAAAGATCAGGAGAATCCACTTCCTTGGGATAAAATAGCAGCAGCTGATTACTCAATTTGGGATGGCTATATTGATTTTGATCAAACGATCAATAATAGTAAAGAACGTATGTCAAAGAATGATCAATTAAAGTTGATAGACGAAAACGCAAAATGGGTGAGTCAAAAAAGAGATATAAACAATTATTCTTTACAATACAGTAAGTATAAATTAAACATAGCTCTTAATGAGAAACAAGCAGAACGGTTTGATAAGATAAATGATTATAAAACTAATCTTACTTTTGAATCTTTACCTTATGAAAAGAATCTAATGAGTGCAGATTCTGTTTTGGCAGAGAAGAGAAAAAGATGGCATCAGAGCCTTAGTAAAGATGTTTATGTAGAAGAGGCAATTAGCGTACTTGAGGATTTAAAGATCAATAATATTAGAAGATCTAAAAACCCACTTACGGTAAAGAATTAATGTATTAATGCCCAAAGCAAAGTCAAACTCTTTAAGTACACTAGCGCTCCAGAAATTCAAAAAGAATTTTTGGGGCGTTTTGAGTTTTTACTTTATTGTTTTTTGTGCTATTATAGCTGTCTTTGCTTATGTTTTTGCTCCTGATGATTCGCAATATGCTAATCAGATGCACTTATCGATTCATTCAAAACCTCCAGGGTTTAAGGTTAAAATGCTTACTATTCCTTCTCAGGATGTCTCTGATCAATCATTTTTGGATAAAGTTTTTTTTGGAGAAAAAAACTCAGATACAGAGCTCCCTATAGAACGATATAGTTTTGAAGATGATGTATTAAAGATTTCTCCATATAGTGAAGGAGAAGTGATAGAATTATCAAAAGACATCAAATTAGGGCGTTTTCCAGAAGGCTTGACACAAGAAGAAATAGTTAAAGAATATATTGCAGACCAAAGGTTTATATTAGGTACCGACAAATACGGGAGAGATTTGTTAAGTAGAATGTTGATCGGTATTCGTATTTCGTTTTCAATAGGTTTTGTTGCGGTATTGATTTCTTTGATTTTAGGAATATCACTTGGAGCAATTGCTGGTTATTTTGGAGGTAAAATAGATGCTATGATTATGTGGTTGATAAATGTTACTTGGTCAATTCCCACTTTGCTACTTGTAATCGCTATTACTTTGGCATTAGGAAAAGGATTTTGGCAAGTTTTTATTGCTGTTGGTTTAACCATGTGGGTAGAAGTAGCTCGTGTAGTTAGAGGACAGGTATTAGGTGTAAAACAAATGCAGTATGTAACAGCGGCCAAAGCGCTTGGATTTACAAACTTTAGAATCATAACGCGACATATATTACCTAATAGTTTAGCTCCTGTAATTGTGATTTCTGCGGCTAACTTTGCAGGCGCAATACTTATCGAGAGCGGACTCAGTTTCTTGGGGATAGGAGCTCAGCCTCCAATGCCGAGTTGGGGTGCTATGATCAAGGATCATTATTCTTATATTATTTTGGGTAAAGCTTATCTCGCTATTATACCGGGTTTAGGCATTATGAGTTTGGTGATGGCCTTTATGTTAATAGGAAATGCACTTAGGGATGCCTTGGATGTGAAAAATTAAGGTTTAAGATGATCCTGAAAAGGGCTAATATTTTTAATCTATCACATAGAGTGTAGTCTAGATGTATTGAAATCCATTATTAGCGGGCGTAATTATGGTTAATAAAAAAACCTTCTGAATGCATACTTTGATATAATTCTCCAGAAGATTTTAATTACGAACTTTTCGGAAATTAGTAATTTCCTTTTGGTAACTCTTTACAAAGTGGTATTAAAAATTGGTTTCCGTTTAACCTAGCAGTTCTAATACATTTTCTTCTAGGACCGCCTCCATTTACAGTTATTGCTACACTTCTTGACATTTCAAAAGACCTAAGGCTTTCTAAACTTGAATTTTTCATAATGATAAAATTTTGTTTTTAGATTAATTTTTCAACTCAAATATAGATCAGCAGATAAGGGTAAAACAAAGGAAGTAAATAAGCATTCATGAAAACGTACTATGAATTCCGCGAATCCGTATGAGTATATTATGTGATAAAACTCTGGCTTATAATGAAGGTGTAATTTTTGTTTTTTGAAGAAGCCTAACATCAAAAAATATTATATTTATATTCTATACAATTGCACAAATTCAGGACTATAAGCTAGGTTGGTTTTTTAATTCATGTTTACTAGTTCAAATTCAATGTAAGATTAGCTTATGAAACAAGAGATTACCATTATAATCGCTGTATTGTGTCTTGGATTACAGTCTTATGCTAAACAAGAAATTCAAAAAGAAGTTGAGTCAGATTCTTTAAGTAATAAAACATACAAACAACTTCAAAATTCACTAATAAAGAATATACAAGATTCTATTAAGTCTACTTCTTATGCTATAGCTATCTTGAAAAAAGGCAAAAAAGAAAGAGACACAATTCAAATTTTAAATGGCTTTTTCTTTTTATCAACTATTAACGAGAATAATGATAATGTTCTTTCTTATTCTGATAGTATAATTAAAATTTCTAAGAAGATAAATAACTCTAGATTTTTGGGAATGAGTTTCTTAAACAAAGGTGTTTATTTTTATGAAAAGAGAGAATTTGATAAATCTTTGGATAATTTTTTAACAGCCAAACTATATGTAGATAGTTTGCCTAGACTTAATTATATAACGGAATACAGTATAGGTTTATTAAAAAGTAGAGTAGGAGAATATCAAGAAGCTCTTGAAATTTTTAAAAAAAGTTGGATGTATGCTAATGAAAGAAATTTTAAAGAAAAAGATAATAACAATTATTTAATCACTTTACTTTCGTTAGCAGATGGTTATGTTAAAGTTGGTAAGAATGATTCAGCCACGTTTTATAATAGATTAGGGATAGAAGAATCACTGTTTTCAGGAAATAATGTAAAATACTATGATTTTGTATTAAATGAAGGGATTAATAAATATTACCTAAAAAAATATGATGTTTCATATGATAGTATTTCTAAAGTTATTAAAAACTTTAGAATGAAAATAGATAGGCCGAACTTAATATTGGCTTACTATTATTATGCAAAAACATTATTAGAAAAAGAAGAAATAGACAGTGCAATAGTAAATTTTAAGAAAGTAGATTCTTTATTTAATATCACAAACGATATTCATCCTAAATCTAGGGAAACTTATGAGTTTTTGATTAATTATTATAAATCTAAAAATGATGATAAAAATCAGTTATTATATATTGAAAGACTCCTAAAAGTTGATAGTATACTATATAGTAATTATAAATATCTAAGTAAAAAGCTAGCAAGAGAATATGATACGCCTAAGTTGTTAAAAGAAAAAGAAAGAGTAATATCTGGATTAGAGAATAAGAATGTAAAAGTCTCTAATCAGTTAATGTTGGTTTCAATACTTTTGGGAGTAAGTCTATTGGGATTGATCTATTATTATAGAAGACAAAAAACATTAAAGCGTCGATTTAATGAAGTAATGAATTCGAAAATTGAACATAATTCTGAGAAAACTACAGCAAATTCGGGGGCTATTGGTATATCTAGTGATATTGTTAATGATGTCTTACAACGATTGGAGCAATTTGAAAATAGTGATGCGTTTTTGAATCCAAGCATTACTATTAATGACCTGTCAAAACAGTTTGATACCAATTCTAAATACCTATCCAAGATTATAAATACATATAAAAATAAAAACTTTAGCAATTATATTAATGATTTAAGAATCAATTGTGTTGTAGAGAAACTCAAATTGGATCGGAAATTTAGAAATTATACTGTTAAAGCAATAGGTTCAGAAGTTGGGTTTAATACTACTCAAGCTTTTTCTAAAGCTTTTTATAAAAGCACAGGAATTCATCCCTCTTATTTTGTTAAGAAAATAGGAGAAATGACTAATGAAGAAATGTAGTTGTTTTTTGATACGAATTCCTGAAAACGTAGAGTCTTTTGGATTTTTGTAATCTATCATTTTTAATAATTATGTACTTTTAAAATGATATAATTATAAAAAGAACTCAACATGAAAAAATCAAAATTAGGAATTGAAAAATTTAGGGTAACAAAATTAAATAACATGTCATCAATTAAGGGAGGAGAAGAGTTCACTAAAAGTTGTCCTACAATAACTGATACAAAACCTGTAAGATCTAGTATACCTTGCTGGCTTGAAGCTATTCTCTAAAGTACAGCGTCGTTAACTATAAAAAAAGTCCAACTTTAATAAGAATAAGAGTTGGACTTTTTTAATTTTAATTTAGTTCTAAAAACAGTCACAAGAATAACCGTTGAATAACCCACCACTGTGAGGTCCAATACCACATTGCCACTGAGCAGTTCCACAACATTCTGGATCACTACTTGGATAACATTTGTTTAATGTAGGAATCCGGCCTCCAGAAATTGATTTTTGATCTTTTTTTTCAATTTTCTTGGTATCTGTTAAATTTAAAATTTTCTTTAGCATCTGTTTTTGGTTTTAAGATTATGATTCAACTAATAATTTTATAGAGCAGAGCAATTTCTTCCATCGCGATATTCACATCGATCACCTATACATACACAATATGTAGGGCAGAATACCAAGCAGATAACAAGACCATTGCCAATAATAGTACTTTGATCTTTTTTTGAAAGCACTTTGGCTCCATGTAATTTTTTGATTCTTTTCATAATTTTAGGTTTTAAGAATTAACATATTTATCAAAATTCAATCATCATCATATTCAAAATGACATGCTATGGTTCATCTTACAATATCTTATTTGGTTTTGGTCAAAAACCTAATCCTCCAATGGGATCGGTCCCGTCTGGGCAAGTGCTACTGCATGATACAGCTATAATTTCTAAGAAACCTCTGGGTCCCATTACAATACATCCACAATCATCTGATCCAGGAAGGGTGAATCCTCCTTTAATGGTACGTTGTTGGTTTTTATTAAGTTGTCTAACATTTTTTAATCTCAAAATTTTTGGTAACATATTATATTGATTTTAAGTTAAACTATATTGAATACACTACATTAAATATTAAATTTCAACAGGTTCTTGGTTTTCGATAACATCATTATGATTTTCGATCATAATATTCATAAAATGAAAAAACTCTGAATAGCTATACTTTTTAGGATAAATTGTGTCATTTATTAGTGAAGCGGGAGTATAGTAAAGGTTGTTTTTTTCTGCCCATTCTGATTGTTTGTCTAAAACTGATATATAGCCTGGATTCTTTGCAGGAAGACCATATTTTTTTATCCATTTGCTATGTGTTCTGTCGGCAAACCAATTGTTGTATGCTATTATAAATTCATCAGCTCCTTTGTTTTGGTAGATGTCAAAAAGAATCAAGGCTATTTGCGTTGCTTTATTTTCTAGATCATCAGTTTTTACATTTAAACGAATAATGATCTGCAATTGATCTCCCATAGCCTTTAAAGTACGAGTGTAAGCTTCGAACGCATCTTTACAATATCCACACATAGGGTTGGTAAGACTAATGATTTTAAATGGAGCATTTGGATTACCTAATACGATTTCGTTTTCTATAGTCGAATTATCTTCTATTTTTTCTGAAAGACTGAGTAAGTGGTTAAAAATCTGACTATCTCTTTTGAAGTGATTTAACTTTAAATTGTCACCTTTAAAAGTCTTGTTTTCCACCATTTTTTCCTTTGCAAATAAATAAATTGAAGTAAATAATGTAGTAACAATTAAAAACCCTGAGATTTGAGAAATATCAATATCAAACTGAAGGCTTCGTAATGCTATTATTGTTAATCCAATAGAAACAGCTACCATAGCAAGGCATATTGCACACCATTTTTTTATAATAAAAGCTTGAGAATAGATAGAATATAATACAAATGGAATTCCTGCAAGTGCTGGAATAAGCAATACACTGGTGAAACCATAAAAAATTTGATATAGTGTAAGTGCGCTAAAAAATACAATGCCAGCATCAGCAAGTGAAAAATTCTTGAAGAGCTTACCACTGTTATTATTTATGACATCTCCACAATTTGTGTTCCCAACAGAAGTACAAAACTGATGAATGGTTTGAGATTGAATACCTAAACTTTCGCGAAGTGCAAAAAAACTAAAGGTCACACCTACAAGAGATACAATCAGAAAAAGAATTTGATCAATTGTCCAGACTCTACTGATAGCTAATAAAACTAAACCGGCGATTAATGTTATTGCAAGAAGATTCTGAAGAAACGACCCATTGGATAAAAGACTTTGTTTTGAATTGTATTCTACAGCAATAACCTTGGGAATCCAAATTTCTTTAAATTCTTCAAGAGTAAATTTCTTTTTCTTTAAGCTACTGTGCTTAATTTCTATATTTTGATTTTTTTTAATAGCAGTGACAATTTCTTCAGAAGATTCTGCCGTTTTAACCAGAGTTACAAAACTTTTTGGTAGTTGATCCAAAGCATCTAGAGGAACTTCTACCGCAATATTATCGATATCAAAATAATCTAGAGTATCAGTAATCGATTGAAAACTTGGGTAATTAGGGTGTATTTGTAACTGAAGTTCTAAGTCTTTTTTTTCATAGTTGCCTATTCGATTTTGAACCAAAACGGTTTCAACAATTTTTTCGATATTATTTTTCATAGACTTTTTAAAAATGATTTGTTTAAGAACTGTAAAAAATTAATTTACTGAAGGTTATCTGATTACTAGAAATGGTAACTGTTTGATTTAGGTATAATTTAATTTCCGTTGGGTGTTGACCTCCAAAAGTTAACTTCACTAAAATAAAACTTTAAAAACGGTATGTCAATATGTATATAGCTCAAAAATACAATGGTATATCCGTAATTTGGATAGTTTTAGGGTTGATTCGTTGGGTTATCTATCTGTAAATCAGGGTTGAATTGGTTTTTTTATGACTTAATTAAAAAAGAAGAACATTAGTGTTAAAGTTTTCAATAAAAAAAGAAATATTCTTTTAATATTATGGAAAATAGATAAATATAGTATTGATTGTAATTGTGTAATCTACTTTTAGAAGTAATTAAAAGACATGACATAATCATTTTACTATTTTTGTCTTCTTAAAAAATAAAACATTGAAAAGAAAATATCTTTACCCTATATTAATTATTATTGTTACTATTGGATTTTACTACGTCGAGCAGTATGAAGGAGAGTATACGACAGAACAAAATGGAGATGGTGTATCTGAGTATGGTTTTTTTTACTTACCGACATCTACTACAGGGGCTATAATAACTCATGATCACTATTCATTATCGTATTCTGAAAAGCACGAACAGGCGGAGTGGGTTGCTTACGAATTAAAAAAAGAACATTTGTCAGATAACAATTTTAAACGACCATATTTCAAACAGGATAAAAAAGTGAGATCATCTTCTGCAGATTGGCGTAATTATAAAAAATCTGGCTATGAAAGAGGGCACTTATGCCCCGCAGGAGACAGGAGATTTACTTATGAAGCTTTTGAGGAAACATTTTTTACTTCAAATGTGAGTCCACAGAATCGTGAATTTAATAGCGGTATATGGAATGCCTTAGAACAAAAAACTAGATATTGGGCGCAACTATATGATGGAGTCTACGTGGTTACTGGGGGAGTGTTATCTGATGATCTGGATGATATTGGTTATGAAGCTGTATCTGTACCAAGATATTTTTACAAAGTTATATTAAAGGAAAATGCAAAAAACTCCAAAATGATTGCTTTTTTAATGCCTCACAAGAAGTCTAATACATCTTTGAAGCAATTTGTTGTACCGGTTGATAAAATCGAAAAGCTAACCGGAATAGATTTTTTTCCACAGTTAGATGATAAAATAGAAAATCAATTAGAAGCTTCTTCGGGTACAAAAGGTTGGAAATTTTAATTACCACTCATTAACTCTATTGGAGTCTAGTTTAATAAAAATAAAAAGTAAAATGGTGAATCCCCATAATCCCGATCCTCCATAGCTAAAAAATGGAAGGGGAATTCCAATGGTTGGCATTAGTCCTGTAACCATACCAACATTAATAGCAAAGTGAATAAATAAGATACCAATAACACTATAGCCGTACACACGGCTAAATTGTGTTTTTTGCCTTTCTGCTAAATGAATAAGTCTAATTAATAATGAAATAAACAAAATGATAACCAAAGTTGCTCCAAGGAAACCCCATTCTTCTCCAACCGTGCTAAATATATAATCTGTATGCTGTTCTGGTACAAAACCACCTTTGGTTTGCGTTCCTTCTTTCCATCCTTTGCCAACCCAGCCACCACTACCTATTGCGATTTCACTTTGGTTGGTGTTATATCCAATTCCTTTTGTATCTACTTCCTTACCTAATACAATATTAAATCGATCTCTATGTCGTTGTTCGAATACATTATTGAAAATATAGTTTACAGAAAAACAGAAGCCAGTTACTACGATAATTGTAAGGAGATACCTTGAGTATTTGGGTTTTTGTTTTCTATTTTTAATTAATATCAATAGCATAACTGTGGCGATAGCAAGCACTACCCAAATAGGATTAAAAAGCAGAGTTAGAATGAATAATGCGGCAGCAGAAGCTCCTACAATAAGATATATTGCAGCTAACCCTTCTCTGTATAAAGGAAAGAAAAAGGCAGCGTATATTAATGCACTTCCGGGGTCAGGTTGAGGTATAATAATTACAGCGGGTATTGCTATAATCAAAAATGCTCTTACCTGGTGTCCAAGTAGATTAATATTGGTTTGCATGTCACTTAAATATTTGGCTAATGCCAAAGCAGTGCATGACTTTGCAAATTCTGAAGGCTGTAATCCAACTGGTCCAAAAGCATACCAGGATGTAGCGCCGTTTATGTTTTTACCGAGTACAAAAAGACCTAAAAGAGAGAGCAAGGATATTACATAAATTAATCCGGCGAATCGTTCATAAAATTTTACTTCTACCGCTTGAGTAATAACAATCAAAACTATACTAAGTAAAATCCAATACCCTTGTTTTACATATACTTCAGAAAAATCTGTAAAAGAGAACGCTTCATTTTCATAAGATGCAGAATAGATATTTCCCCATCCAAACCCAACTAGAAGTAAAAATAATAGGACCGTTATCCAATCTATAGCAGCTACACTGGATTTTGCCATTATTGATTAATTTTAAAAGGTTCGCCACTATAAGGTTTTGCATATTCCTCTTCGAGACTATGAGTGAGAAGCCATTTTTCTAAATCAGTTCTGGTAATACTACCATTTATATGCTGTTCTATCATTAAAGAAGCTATTTTTCCTGCATATCTAGCACCCCAATATCCATTCTCTACAAAGACTGCAATTGCAATTTTAGGATTGTTTTTAGGGGCGAATGCAATAAATACAGAGTGATCTGTAAGTTGTGTTTTTTTTCCGTCTATTTTGGTAAAATTTTCGGCAGTACCAGTTTTTCCACAAATTTCTATTCCTTCTACTTGTAAAGAACTTGCAGTACCTTGAGTATATACTTGATACATTCCTTCAATTACAGGTTCAAAATGCTCTTTGTCAATTGTTGTAATTTTTGGTACAGTATAGTTTTCATTTTCTATGGGCTTACCATCTATTGCTTTTATAATGTGAGGAGTGAAATAATAACCTCTATTGGCAATTGCAGCAGTCATATTAGCCAACTGGATTGGAGTTGCTAATACTTCTCCCTGTCCTATGGCATTAGATAATGTTGCTGAAGCATACCATTTATAAGTTGGATATTGATAGATTTTATTATAATATTCAGAAGAAGGTACTTTACCGGGTCTCCCAGCTGGTAAATCGTTTCCCAGATAATTTCCTAACCCAAAACTTTGCACATGTTTTTTCCAATTATCTATACCTTCCTGCGGGGTGTCATATTTTTCGATAATTCTTCTATACACTGTAGCAAAATACGCATTACAAGAATTTGAAATTCCGGGAATCATGCTTAAAGGGCTCCTGTGAGAATGACACCCTAGTTTTTGACCTCTTTTTCCATAATAATATCCCATTCTGCAAGAAACACTTTCTCTAGTGTCAATTACATCTTCCTGTAATCCTATTAATGCATTTATGGTTTTGAATGGTGAACCAGGTGGATATTCTGCTTTTAGTCCTCTATCAAATAAAGGAATGGCAATAGTGTCATACACTAATTTAGTAAAATTTGGAGATCTTTTTCTTCCTACAAGTAGTTCAGGTTTATAACTTGGAGCTGTAACAAGAGCTAATATTTCTCCTGTCGATGGTTCGAGAGCCACAATACCTCCTCGTTTATTTTTCATAAGCAAGCGCCCATATGCCTGAAGTTTTGTGTCAAGAGTAACCGTAAGATCTTTTCCGTTTACGGGTAAGGTATCAAATTTTCCTTCTTTGTAAGCTCCCATATCTCTGTTGAACCTATCTTTTTGGATACGCTTTACTCCTTTAACTCCTCTAAGATAATTTTCATACTGTTTTTCTACACCATCAATACCTATAAGATCACCTGAGAGATAATAAGGGTTTTTCTGAATCAATGCTTCATTCACCTCTCCTATATAACCCAATACATTTGCAGCATCTTCGGTTTGGTAATCTCGCAATGAACGTTTTTGAATATAAAAACCTTCAAATTTCCGCATTTTTTCCTGCAGATAAGCATATTCATCTTTTGTTAATTGAGGGACAATTATTGAGGGTACCCTTGGAGAATAAACTCTTGCTTTTTTAAGACTTTTTATAAGCTTGTCTTTACTGATATTAAGAATAGAACAAAACTCTAATGTGTCAAAAGGTTTTAACTCTCTTGGTATAACCATTACATCATATGATGGTTGGTTAGTTACAAGTAACCTTCCGTTTCTGTCATAGATTGCTCCTCTTTGAGGGTAATCGTAAATTACTTTAATTGCATTATCTTCTGATAATGAAGCAAACGAAGTATTATAAATCTGCAAGTAAAAAAGCCTTGCAATAAATACAACACCGGTAGTTACAATTATAAGGTATAGTAATAACTTTCTCATGAATCATTTCTTCTAAACAACACCAGAACTAGCATGGTAATCACTATTGTGAATAAACTAGAGAATAACGTTTTTTTTACGATCAATAGTATGTGAGAGAAGTTAAAAATTTCTAATGAAAAAAGTACAATATGATGTGTTAAAACCATCAGGATCACATAGGCAAATCGTTCTCCGAATCCAACTTGACTTAGTTTTACTGTTTGGAACTCGTAACTAAGCCCAAAAACAGATCGCAATGCTACTGGTCTAAAAAATGCAATGACAAGGCAAGCGGCTGCATGTACACCTCCAGAATCTCCAAACATATCTATGATTAACCCTAATATGAAACTTATAACGAGGAAAAGACTTTTGTTGATGTTTATAGGAGCAAGGAGTATGAAAATAATATAAATATAAGGGTTAAGGAACCCTAAGAAATTAATATGGTTTAGAATCGTTACCTGAACCAAAACTAAAACTATAAACCTCACAATATGTAATAGTGTATCCCTATTCATAAATTTAGTTTTCTAAACTTTTAATTTCTTCTATATCTCTACTTTTTATGGCATATACAAAACCAATATTACTCATGTCATTAAATAGTTTAACATCGATTAAGTAGTAGCTTTTGTTTTGATTTAACTTGTAGTTTGAAATTGTTCCAATTCCGATTCCTTTAGGGAAAATGGTCGAACGACCATGTGTAATAATAGTATCTCCTTCTTTAAAAATAGCTTGCCTCGGAATAGTCTCTAATTGTACAATATTTGGATCTTTTCCATTCCAGGTTAAAGAACCATATTGATTAGATTTTTTTAAGCCAGCATTAATTCGGGAATTACTATTAAGAATAGAGATGACTCTACTATAGTTTTTTGAAGTATTTTCTACAATCCCTATGATACCTTTATCTGTTATTATTCCCATATCAGGAAAAATGCTATCTTTTTCTCCTTTATCAATAAGAATATAATTATCAATCTTACTATAATCATTTTTGATTACTCTGGCTTTGGTATACGTATAAGGTTTATCAAATGATATTGTATCTATCTCTCGTTTTACAATAGAATCTACACCTAATGCACTAAGCTGGTTATGTAGCCATTCATTTTCTTCTAGTAATCTTTTGTTTTCCTGTTTTAGTCCAAAATAATTAGTTATCGAATGTTGCCAGCCATATAACCCTCCACTTAAAAAATTCGTAGAGCTTACGAACTTACTTTTGTGATAAGAATGAGATTGAATTGTCAGGACTAAGGATAAAAATAATAACAAAAGAAATAGCAGAGAATGTTTATTCTTTATTAAAAAATTAATAATCTGCTGCATACTTTAGCGTGTGATAATCTCTTTAGTTAAACGTACTGTTATAAGTGGCTTTTGCCTTTACTTAATAAATATTAAAGCAGGATAACGTAAAATCAGAAATTTAGGTATATTTCAGGTCATATTTTTTTAAAAATACTATTTGATAAGTACACTTTTATACCTGTTTAGATTTTTAAGTGTAATTCCTGTTCCTCTTACAACTGCTCTTAATGGGTCTTCTGCTATATAAACAGGTAAATCAGTTTTTTGTGATAAACGTTTATCCAGCCCTCGAAGCATAGAACCTCCTCCGGCAAGATATATTCCTGTATTGTATATGTCTGCTGCAAGTTCTGGCGGTGTTTGTGATAAAGTTTCCATTACTGCATCTTCGATTCGTAAAATAGATTTATCTAGTGCCTTAGCCATTTCTCTAAAAGAAATTTGAACTTGTTTTGGTTTTCCTGTGAGTAGATCACGTCCTTGGACATTCATTTCTTCTGGTGGTAACTCAAGATCTTCTGTAGCAGCACCAATTTGTATTTTTATTTTTTCAGCAGTACGTTCCCCAACATATAAATTATGTTGTGTACGCATGTAATATATAATATCATTAGTAAATACATCCCCTGCAATCTTTACAGATTTATCACAAACAATTCCTCCTAGAGCAATAACAGCAATTTCTGTTGTACCTCCTCCTATATCTACAATCATATTTCCTTTAGGTTGCATAATGTCAACTCCTATACCAATTGCGGCAGCCATAGGTTCATGAATAAGATATACTTCTTTACCATTTACGCGTTCTGCACTTTCTTTTACGGCTCGCATTTCTACTTCAGTAATCCCAGAAGGAATACAGATTACCATACGCAGAGCAGGAGCAAAGAGTTTTTTCTTTAATGCCGGGATATCTTTGATAAACATACTTATCATTTTCTCACTGGCATCAAAATCTGCGATTACTCCATCTTTTAATGGTCGGATAGTTTTGATATTCTCATGAGTTTTTCCTTGCATCATAGCCGCCTCTTTTCCAGCAGCAATAATTTTACCAGTCATAATATCTCTGGCTACAATAGAGGGACTATCCACTACGACTTTGTCATTATGAATTACTAATGTGTTAGCGGTACCTAAATCTATTGCAATCTCTTCGGTAAAGAAGTCAAAAAATCCCATAAAAAGTCAAAAAAAGGGGTTAAAATTCAGTAAATGTAATAAAATTAATGTTTAAAATGGCGTGTTCCGGTCATAACCATTGCAATTCCGTTTTGATCACAGTATTCAATGCTCAATTGATCCTTTATAGAACCACCTGGTTGAATCACAGCTTTTATGCCTGCATGGTCTGCTATCTCTACACAATCAGGGAATGGGAAAAATGCATCACTAGCCATTACCGCACCATTAAGATCAAAATTAAATGATTTTGCTTTTTCTATAGATTGCTTAAGTGCATCAACTCTAGAAGTTTGTCCTGTTCCGCTTGCTAATAATTGTTTACCCTTAGTAAAAACTATAGTATTTGATTTAGTATGTTTACAGATTTTTGAGGCAAAAAGAAGATCTTCGATTTGATCAGAAGTAGGAGCGGTCTTTGTTACAGTACTCAAATCTGATTTGGCATCCGTTTTAAGATCCTTGTCTTGAAGCAAAGCACCATTAAGACAAGATCGTACTTGCATTTTTGGTAAATCGATTTCTTTTTGTACTAAAATGATTCTATTTTTCTTTCCTTTAAGTATTTCTATAGCTTCATCACTAAAAGAAGGAGCGATCACCACTTCACAGAAAAGTTTATGAATTTCGTCAGCAGTGTTTTTATCGATCTCGGTATTACTAATTAGGATTCCTCCAAAAGCAGAAACAGGATCGCCTGCTAATGCATCAATATAAGCTTGAAGAATAGTTTCTCTTTGTGCTAAACCACAGGCATTATTATGTTTTAATATTGCAAATGTAGGTGCGTCATTTTTGAATTCATTCATTAGATTTACTGCAGCGTCTACATCAAGTAAGTTGTTATACGATAATTCTTTACCATGTACTTTGTCGAACATAGCTTCAAAATCCCCAAAGAAAAATCCTTTTTGATGTGGGTTTTCACCATATCGTAATACTTTTCCTTTGGTTTCACTTATTTTAAGAGAAGCTATTTCATGATCACTATTAAAATAATTAAATATTGCAGAGTCATAGTGAGAAGATACATTAAAAGCTTTGGCAGCAAAACGTTTACGATCTTCTATAGAAATATTTCCGTTTCCTTCTGAAATAACAGACAAAAATTCTGAATAATCATCAACAGAAGCAACACAAGTAACATCAGCAAAATTTTTGGCAGCTGCTCTAATTAGAGAAATTCCTCCAATATCTATTTTCTCAATAATATCTTGTTCTGGAGCTCCAGAAGCTACGGTCTTTTCAAAAGGATATAAGTCTACGATAACAATATCAATTTGAGGAATCTCATATTGTTCCAGTTCTGCAACATCACTATCGTTATTTTGACGATTAAGAATTCCTCCAAAAACTTTTGGATGAAGCGTTTTAACTCTCCCCCCAAGAATAGAAGGGTACGAAGTAACATCCTCGACAGGTATAACATTAACTCCTAAATCTCTAATGAATTTTTCTGTTCCACCAGTAGAATAAATGGTAATATTAAGTTCATCTAATTTTTTTACGATAGGTGCTAATCCATCTTTACTGAATACAGAAATCAAAGCAGATTTAGCAGTTTTTGTGTTGCTCATGAGAAAATTTAGTTAGTAAAACGCAAAAGTAGCAATTTAGTAATCAATTAGACAACCAATTATGTGTAATTGTTTGAAAGAAATTGTAACAAAAATATAAGGAAAACGTCCTATCTTTAAATAATTTAAAATCTAGTTCAAAAAATAGAGCATGTTAATCTACCTTAGAGTACTAAAAGAAAGTTTTAATTTTGCTATTAGTGCGCTTATAAACAATAAGTTACGCACATTTCTTTCGTTGTTGGGTGTAACTATTGGGATATTTTCTATAATAGGAGTGTTAGCAGCAGTAGATTCTTTGAAGCAGGAAATAAAAGGAAGTATTAGCTCTCTGGATAATAGTACAATTTACCTCATGCGTTTCTCATTTGGTCCAACAGATATACCGCAGTGGAAACGAGAACAATTTCCTGATGTAACATTCGAAGAATATCAATATATAAATAGGTCTTTACCTGACATGAAAGCAGCTAGTTTTATTTTAAATGTTGCTCCTGAGACCGTAAAATATGAAGATAATAATGTTAGCAATGTAGAAATTGTACCCGTTACAAGTGACTATTATGAAATAGAAGAATTACAGGTGGTGAAAGGAAGATTTTATAATGAACAAGAATCTGCATCTGGTGCTCCTGTGGCAGTTATAGGAGACGAAATTGCTAATAATTTATTTGGTTCTGGAGATCCTATTGGTAAGAAAGTACGTCTATACGGAAGAAAAATAACTATAATCGGAGTGCTAAAAAAAGAAGGAATGGGACTTTTTGGGAATAGTAAAGATACTATGGTTATTCTCCCGGTCAACTTGGTAAGAAGAGTCTATGGAGATAATAATAAATCTGCTTTCCCCGCAATTATTATTAAGCCAGAGTCTGGTATTGATGTTCCCGAATTTGTTGCAGGGTTAAAACAAAAAATGAGGACATATCGTGGATTGAAACCTGATGAGATCGATAACTTTTTTGTAAATCAACTACAGGGATTTACTGATTTTATAGATAATATCACCGGTACAATGTCCCAGATTGGAGGTTTTATAGGGATGTTTTCATTATTGGTTGGTGGGTTTGGAATTGCGAATATTATGTTTGTGAGTGTAAAAGAACGTACCAATCTTATAGGGATTCAAAAAGCACTTGGTGCTAAGAGAAGATTTATACTATTTCAGTTTTTATTTGAAGCTGTTATTTTAGCTATTTTTGGTGGTTTAATAGGGCTTGTGTTGGTGTGGTTGATTTCTATTTTTGCATCTCAATTTACAGGTGATTTTGAATTTATTCTTTCTGGCTCCAATGTGTTTTGGGGAATGTTTTCTTCTACCATGATTGGTTTAGTTGCTGGGATTTTACCAGCGATATCTGCTTCAAAACTAGATCCTGTTGAAGCTATTAGAACTGGGATGTAATTTTTGATAAAATGACTTTTGATTTCCGGGTACTTATAAATCCTCATAAAGCTTTTAAAACTTAAGAGAATTTAGATCGATGATTATATTGTTTTGATTTCTTTAAACAATAAAGACTTGGGAGTATTTGTTTTAGTTCAAACTAACTTTTAGCATTACTTCATGACTTCCATTATTAAAGGATCCTGTGTTCGCTGTAGTATGTTCATAAGCATATCCAAATTGTAATGCTTTATCAATAAAAGTGGTGGTTAAAAATATAGTAACACTTTCGTCTATTCTATAGTTTGTACCTAGTTCTATTCTTTCTTTATACCAGGCAGAAGCGGTCATGTCAATAGTAAGAGGAACTCCTGTTACTGCTCTGGTTAATACAGAAGGTTGTAATTTAAAATCGTTAGTAAGATTAAAAGTATAGCCTCCGCCTAAGAAAAACTGCTGATCATCACTAGCGGATACTGGATTAACACCATCTTTTTCAAACCTGTCATTTGATAGGATTCCAGGAGCAGAAAGGGTTACATAATATTTTTCTCCTTTAAGGTAAAAGCCTACTCCAACATTGGGGTTAAACGTATTTACATTTTCACTAAATAATGGATCATCGGTGATACCGACTTTATTGAGATCTATTTTTAAGAAAGATCCGCCTGCTTTTATACCAGAATATAGGTCTAATTTATCTGCTATTTTAAGTTTATATGAAAAATCTGCATATACATGTGTTTCATCTAATACAAAAACCCGATCATTTACAATTGTTAATCCAACACCAACGTTTTTACCTATAGGAGAATTTACATTAAAGTTAAATGTTTGTGGAGCATCTTGTACTCCAATCCATTGACTTCGTACTGAGAAAACTGCTTCAAGATGCTCATTCGAACCAGCATATGCAGGAGTAATTATATTCATATTGTATCTATATAAGCTAAAATGAGGGTCTTGCTGTGTATAACCCAAAATTGAAGTGAATAGTAGTAGTATTAAAATGTATTTGTATTTGAAATCTTTCATTGATCCTTCTTTTATAGTTAATAGTTGGAAGCTGGAACTTTTTCCAAGCCTAAATAGAGTTAGTAATTGATGTATATCCAACCAGTGAATGGAGCTACTTCTGCTGTACCTGTTTCAATAATATAATAATATGAACCTGCAGGAAGTCTTCCGTTTCCAAATGATGAACTAACTTTGGCTTCCCCGTTCCAATCGTTTTGATAATCTACTGCTTCAAAAATTCGATTTCCAGACCTATTAAAAAGTTGAATTTTATGACTTGGGAAATTTTCTAATCCCTCGATGACCCAAGTATCATTTATTCCATCACCATTAGGTGAAAACCCATTGTTAAAAGTTAAGGTAGTTGCTGGTGGGGCCAAGGTATTGATGCTAAAAATTACTGAGTCTGTAGTCCCTATGCCAGAATTTCCAGCTATATCTGTAAACCCTGTGTTATCAATAGTAATGATATTGGTGTCATCTTGAATATCTTGAGTTGGAGTGAAAATTGCGGTAAAAGTAATGTCACCATCAAAAGAGCTTACATCAGTAAGAACTCCATTTTGTATTGTTAAGTCTGTATTATCAAAGCCTGTTACTGCCTCAGAAAAAGTAATGGTTACAGTAGCAGTCTCACCTGTCATTAATTGATTGTTATCAATTTCTACTGTTACTGTAGGTTGTATTAGATCAATACTAAAGTTAAGAGAATCTGTTGTTCCTGTTCCGGTATTACCAGCACTATCAGTTACTCCGGTATTATCGAGAACAATGATGTTAGTATCATCTTCAATATCGCTTGTGGGGGTATAGGTTGCTGTAAATGTAATATTTCCATCAGAAGAGGTTACTGTAGTAAGTGTTCCATTAGGTGCAGCTAAATCTGTATTGTCGAACCCTGTCACAGCCTCAGAAAAGGTGATGGTAATTATAGCGGTTTCGCCTATGGTTAGTGCGGTATCACTTATGACGATACTAGCTGCTGGAGGTAAAGCATTTTTGTTTACAGTATCCATAGTTTCCAGACCTTCATTTCCTGCAGGGTCTGTGAGTGTAACTAATAGAGTAACTGTACCATCGCTTAATCCGCTTAGATCTATACCGGTGATTTGATCAGTGGTTGTAACAATAGTCCCAGATCCAGTAATTGTTTCTATTCCACCCGACGTACTAAAAGTATAGTCGTAAGTAGTGCCTACTTCTGCCGAGGCAAATGTATAGCTCACTGCATTGGTATTTCCAAAATTGATAGGATTTTGGTCGATTGCTACAGTATATCCTGTTGGTGCTTGGGTATCTTTGGTTTCTGTATCAGTAGCTGCGCTACCAGTATTACCACTTACATCAGTTAGTGTTACGCTTAATGTTATTGTTCCATCTGCTAAGCTGCTTAGGTTAATTCCTGATATTGTTGCTGTTGCACTTGCTACGGTTCCTGAACCTGTTACTGTTCCTGCTCCCCCAGAACTACTAAAGGTATAGTTATATGTTGCTCCTACTTCTGCAGAAGAAAATGTATAACTCACTGCATTGGTGTTTCCAGCATTGATTGGACTTTGATCAATTGCTACACTATATCCAGATGGTGGTTGGGCTTCTTTGGTTTCTGTATCGGTTGCAGCACTACCAGTATTTCCATTTACATCGGTTAGTGTTACGCTTAATGTTATTGTTCCGTCTGCTAAGCCGCTTAGGTTAATTCCTGATATTGTTGCTGTTGCACTTGCCACAGTTCCTGAACCTGTTACTGTTCCTGCTCCCCCAGAACTACTAAAGGTATAGTTGTATGTTGCCCCTACTTCTGCCGAGGAAAATGTATAACTCACTGCATTGGTATTTCCGGCATTGATTGGACTTTGATCGATTGCTACACTATATCCCGTTGGAGCTACGGTTTCTTTAGTTTCTGTATCAGTTGCAGCACTACCAGTATTTCCATTTACATCGGTTAGTGTTACACTTAATGTTATTGTTCCGTCTGCTAAGCCGCTTAGGTTAATTCCTGATATTGTTGCTGTTGCACTTGCCACAGTTCCTGAACCTGTTACTGTTCCTGCTCCCCCAGAACTGCTAAAGGTGTAGTTGTATGTTGCGCCTACTTCTGCAGCAGAAAATGTATAACTCACTGCATTGGTATTTCCAGAATTGATTGGACTTTGATCAATTACTACGGTATATCCCGTTGGAGCTACAGTTTCTTTGGTTTCTGTGTCAGTTGCAGCACTACCAGTATTTCCATTTACATCGGTTAGTGTTACACTTAGTGTTATTGTTCCGTCTGCTAAACCACTTAGGTTAATTCCTGATATTGTTGCTGTTGCACTTGCTACAGTTCCTGATCCTGTTACTGTTCCTGCTCCCCCAGAACTACTAAAGGTATAGTTGTATGTTGCCCCTACTTCTGCAGCAGAGAAAGTGTAACTCACTGCATTGGTGTTTCCGGCATTGATTGGACTTTGATTAATAGATACCGAATATCCTGTTGGAGCTACAGTTTCTTTAGTTTCTGTGTCAGTTGCAGCACTACCAGTATTTCCATTTACATCGGTTAGTGTTACACTTAGCGTTATTGTTCCGTCTGTTAAGCCGCTTAGGTTAATTCCTGATATTGTTGCTGCTGCACTTGCCACAGTTCCTGAACCTGTTACTGTTCCTGCTCCCCCAGAACTACTAAAGGTATAGTTGTATGTTGCGCCTACTTCTGCAGCAGAGAATGTATAACTCACTGCATTGGTATTTCCAGAATTGATAGGACTTTGGTCAATTACTACAGTATATCCTGTTGGTGCTTGAGTGTCTTTAGTTTCTGTGTCAGTTGCAGCACTACCGGTATTACCATTTACATCGGTTAGTGTTACACTTAGTGTTATTGTTCCGTCTGCTAAGCCGCTTAGGTTAATTCCTGATATTGTTGCTGTTGCACTCGCCACAGTTCCTGATCCCGTTACTGTTCCTGCTCCCCCAGAACTACTAAAGGTGTAGTTGTATGTTGCCCCTACTTCTGCAGCAGAGAAAGTGTAACTCACTGCATTGGTGTTTCCGGCATTGATTGGACTTTGATTAATAGATACCGAATATCCTGTTGGTGCAACTCCATCAAAAGAAATCTCTGTGGCGTCTGCTGCAGCTACGGTAGCAGGATCATTAGTGTCAAATGTTGTGAAGTTAGTTCCACTTATAGTTCCTTGCAAGCTTATCGTTGCTGGGCTTGCTACGGGAGTTTCTACGATAACGTCAAATGTTATGGTTACTGATGATCCATCTGTAATAGTGCCTATGTTTATTGCGGTAGAAGTATCTCCTGCTGTATTTCCTGTAGTCACAGTGCCTTGCGTGGTGGTGACAGACCCAACTACCAATGTAGTTAACGCATCTGTAGAAATCGTATAGTTGACTCCAGTTGCATCTGCATCACTATTTGTAATAGTTGTGGTATATCTTAGTGTCTCTCCTGGATTTACTAATCCATTAGATATGTTATCAATTAGTAAAGCATCTGTGAGGGTAGCTGTAAGATTTGGGGTAGGAGTAGGTGAAGAAGCTTCGCCATAAATAGCTTTTCCTACACTACCATTAGATTCATCTTGATAGATATAGATATGTTTCCCATTATCAAGTTGGACAACTTCCATAGCTTGAATGTCGCTATTGCCGCTATGTATAGTTGCTTGAGCACTTAATGTAATATCTGTTCCTATAACTTCACCTTCCTTAGCATATGTTGGATCAGTACCGCTTGTAGGAGTATACATAGCTATAAATTTATCAGAAGAGGAAGGAGCTAATCGTACTCCTCCCACGGTTGTGACTAATTGCTGGCGTGTTCCATATCCTGTTATTGTTGTCCCACTAACGGATCCTACCTGTACATAACCATTTCCATCATCGTCGTCGTCATAAGAAACTACAAACTTATTGGATGAAATAGCTACTACATCAACTTGTCTACAATTACTTTCGAAAATGTTTGCACTACCTAAAATAATGGTTGATCCACTGACTGACCCTATAACGGCTCCTCCTTCAGAACCAGCAGTAGTTGCCTGATAAACAACTACAAAAGTGCTAGGAGACAATACATCCAGACCGGTCCAGATCGTTGCGTCTGTTAAAAAAGTTGCTGCTGTTCCAAAGGATAGCGTTGCTCCACTTACTGTAATTATTTTTGCTTTTCCGCGATTACTATCCTCGACATCTCGATAGACTACTATATGACTGCTTGAAGATAAAGCCTCCATCTCTATTGCATCAACATCTCCGGGTGCAAAATCAAATGAGCTACCAAAAGAAATAGTATTACCAGATACCGTGCCTATTCTCATTTCTCCTACGTCAGCAACTCCGCGTTCATCTTCAAAAGCAACGATAAATTGTGTGGCACTTATAGCAGAAATAGCAGTATGTGTAGCGCCTACGGTACTAGCAAATTGTGTTCTGTTCCCAAAGCTGATCGCATTTCCAGAAAGTGTTCCTACAATGGCTTCTCCAGGCGTGCCAGAAGCAGAGGACCTATACGCTATTACAAATTGAGTGTTGCTTAGTGCTACTGCAGAGGGTTCTAGAAAAAAATCTGTTCCTGTAAATGTAGTTGCTGTACCTGGAGTACTAGGAGTTGTCGGTACATAGTAACTTAGCTCGTTTATTTTTTTTGTGATGGTATACGCATCTATTGGATCAGCTCCAAAATCTAATGTTGAGAAAAAATCAGAAACAAAAGCTGTAGTGTGATTCGTCTCTTTTATAGATAACGTATTTTTTTTACTATGTGCATAAGCTATAACTACATTAAAGAAGCTAAAGGATATGAAGCATAAAAGTATTATTCTTTTCATTAGGTAAAGGTTTTAATGACGATATGTATAGACTATGTTATTAGTTTGTGTTGGATAAATTTCATAGTGTTATAACATTGTTTTAATTCTAAATACATAAATATGGATTTACCCATCCAGAATCTATCTCTTCCTGAAGAAGAGTTGTTGTTACATTGCTGTTCATTTTTTTTCCAATAGCGATGACGGTATTATAAATTCCTGAGCTATCTGTTCTTGTTTTTACAATATCAATATCTGGTGTTAAGAACCCTCTTTTGGAACAGAAGTTTTTGACACCCCTAGGCCCTTCAATATTTGTGTTTTGTAATTTTTCCTTTACAATATCCCAATGTCGTTTTTTTAGAGGATGTAATAATTCTCTAAACATAAGTCCCGCTTCATACCCTTGTAGTGCATAAAGATTAGGAGATTGACCAGAGTTTTGTTTGAATTTTTTTACGAATTGTTTATTTATTTTATATTCTATATCCGGGTTCCATAACATGGCTCCATATAGATTTAATCCTAAATGTTTTACATCATCTAACATATCGGGATACAACATGTTTTCAGCAACAAGTAGTGGGATATCTTTTGTCCATGATTTTGATTTCCATAGGTTCAGAAATTCGTTGCCTTGAGGGCCAACAAAGAGTGCGTGTACGTATGCTGGTGCTTCTTTTCTTATCTTTTCTAAGATATCTTCAATATTAAGATATCTTCAATATTAAGATGATGAGGATTGTTGTTGTCATAAGGAATAACAGCTTGTAAAATAGTGTTACCTCCAGCATCCCGAACACCTGCTTGAAAAGAGGTGTGTAGTTGGTATCCCGAATTGTATATAGGTGTAATTATAAATCCAGGTGCTTTATATTCTTTTTGAGCCCAATAGCCTAATGCATATTGACTTTGATATAATTGGTGAGAGTTAAAAAATATGTTCGGGCTATGATAGTCAAAAGTAGGCAACATTTCTCCCATGTCAAAAAAGAAACCTATAGCGTTTTTTCTGCTATCAATAAGTGGAATTAGGTCGGGAAGAGATCGATAGCTAATCATTCCTGAAATGATATCAACATTACTAAAGTTGAGTAGTTTCTTGGTAGCCTCTACTACAGAAGGTATTCCTCCCGAACCTGCAAATTCAGGTATTAATTCTATATCTGCTCTTCTTCCTGGTTTTTGATCAAGACCAAGATAGAACCCTGTAGCAAGATGAGGAAAGAAATTGGGATAAATGCTAGAGTATGGAGTTAGAAAACCAATTTTGATAGGATTCATAATTTTTTAAGATAAAAAGTATGTTGTTTGATTATTTTTTCAAACAACACACTAGGTGATATGCAATACAAGTTCTTATCTGAAATGGAATAGACCTTGCTTTTCATACGAATGCTTAACTTCTAGAAGGAAAAAGGCCTTGAATACAAATACAAGGATTCAATGTTAGATATGGCATTCTGTTTTCGTGATATTGACTTCCTCCCGTATTTAGAGTCGTTGCATTTCCGGTAATTGCACCTATAGCACCTGCTATGGGTATATCTGGAGTTGTTGAATTATATCCCGAAATTTCAGCTAAATTACTAGCATCATAAGGAGCGGCTATTGATACGCCACTAGTAGGAGTATGTGTATCTGCCTGACCACTATTTACACTCATTTGTACAGCAATATTCAGATCAGAAGTATCGATAATATGATTATGTGATGGTATTTGTAATATATTTAAGGTTACTACTTCTTGACCACCTTTTGATCCTAATCGATAATCAGATAAGCCAGGCCCATTGCCAAAACCAATAGGCGCTCGCCCTCTTAAATCAGGTAAGGCAAAAGTTGTTCTGCCATCCCCGCCATAAGTTGTTCCTATAAGTGAAAATAATGCGGTGTTGCTGGATATGGGGAGTAGTGCACCAGCACAAAAAGCCCAAGCTCTAGGCGCAAAATTGCACGCCCAATACACGATCTGAGAAAGGTAAAATTCCATAATTTTAATTGTTTTAATTAATAATTCATTAGAATATGATACGATTGTATTCTTTTAACTTCGGTTTATTGTTCTATAAAACGTGACAAAAGTTAACAAAGAATAAATTTGAGGTATCATGTATGTCTTGACAGATGTGTTGGTAATAAGTAATATTAAAACTTCAATTTAGATCTCTGGGGTAAGTTGATTTTCTAATGGTACTTCTGTAAGTAAACTTAATGATGAAATACGCTAAGAAATATTTCATCATATTTCATTATATAAATGAATTGCTTATTATCATTAGAAATAACAAGATCTGATTTATTAAATTTAAGTAATATTTGTTTAAAACCCGAAATCTCAGAGTTTTTTTGCAACTATATTTTTTGAAGAGGAAAATTTGATAAAATATATTACATGATAATGTTAGTTTTTTACTTCAAATACATGCAAGTTCTTTCGTAATCAATAATAGCTTTACCCCTTTTTAGAATATCTGCTCCGATAATACCGTCTACCGGTTCTGCATGATGTGCTATAAGTGCAGCATTGACATGGTTAAGATCAAAGAGAACAAGAGATACTCTTTTTTTGGACCAACTTCCTATTTGTATTGAGTTTTTTTGAGAAAGTTGAGTGAGCATGTCTGTAGCTCCAGCTCCAGCTGCTCTTACATCGCTGTCTTGAGCAAAAAGATTAAATTTCTCGACAGCTTCAAATCCAACACAAGAATTAGAGGCTCCTGTATCTACTATGAAATTTCCTTCAATACCATTTAGGATCGCTTTAACTTCAAAATGATTTGTTTTTGTAAAAACAAGTTTGATTCGTTGATATGCTTTTTGCGTTAAAAATTTTCGGAGTGTACTCATGTTTTGTTTTGAAGAAACTTGCCGTAAAAATAGTATAATTAATAGAAATAAGGTTAACTCTGGAAATGGCTGGTTTAGAACTTATGTAGATTCTTGTACTATAGATAATAGAGATATTATTTTAGGCTTAAAATAAATGCTAAAGCTGTGAAGTGATTTTATTTAGATTAAAGTTTTGCCAGTTTGAGATAAGGTTTTCTGGTTTTTGTTTCTTTACTAGGTGTTGTGTTTTTATTGAAATATCATAAAGTTTGTTAATTATATGGTGTTTTGGGACTGGTAACGTGCTGAAGTGTAATTTTTATTGAGAAAATGCTACTAAACTTTTAGAATAATTTAAAGAGCACATGTCATGAGAATGCATAATAAAATACAAGCTATAGAAAAAGAGCAAATACAATTTTTACATTTCCCGCATGAAGAAGTATTAAAGGGTAAAAGAGAAAAACAAGATCGACGTTATAAATTGAAAAGAGCAATGAGTCTAGGTAATCTAGAACACCAAAAAGTAAAAATCATTTTTGCAGATGACCAAGGTTCTAAAGCAGTAGAAACTACCGTATGGGGAATAACTGAAAAATCGGTTATCCTGAAACAATCTACAGTTATTCCTTTAGAGCGTATTATTAGTGTGAACTAAGAAATATTCGTAGGTTAGATATTAGCAATTAATATTCTAAAAAGAATAATTAATGCGCATAAAATTTAATTATTTTTGCCGCATGATACTAACCGATACCCATACACATATTTATAGCGAAGCCTTTGATGAAGATCAAGATGAAATGATGCAACGAGCCATAAGAAATGGAGTGACTCGTTTCTTTGTGCCCGCTATTGATTCTACATATACCAAAGCAATGTATGCTGTCGAAGAGAAATATCCAGAATATGTTTTTCTAATGACAGGTTTACATCCTACTCATGTAAAAGAGAGTTACAAAGAAGAGCTTGCACATGTTGAGAAAGAACTTGAAAGCCGTTTGAGTAATAAAGAAGGTAAAAAGTTTTATGCAATAGGGGAGATAGGAATAGATTTGTATTGGGATAAAAGCTTTTTAACTGAGCAACAAGAGGCCTTCAGATATCAAATCCAATTAGCAAAAAAGCATAAGTTACCCATCGTTATACATTGCAGAGAAGCATTTGAAGAAGTTTTTGAAGTACTAGAGTTAGAAAAATCGGATGATCTATTTGGGATTTTTCATTGTTTTACAGGAACTTTAGAAGATGCTCGTCGTGCTATTGAGTATAATATGAAATTAGGCATAGGAGGCGTGGTCACTTTTAAAAATGGTAAAATTGATACATTTTTAAATCAGATCTCTTTGGATCATATCGTATTAGAAACTGATGCACCATATTTGGCGCCTACTCCTTATAGAGGTAAACGAAATGAGAGTTCCTATATAATTAATGTCCTCGAAAAACTCCAGAGTATATATGAGAAGCCTGTCATAGAAATAGCAGAGATTACTACCAAAAATTCTAAAGATGTATTTGGAGTTTAGATAAATTTAAATATCATCAAAAATTTTGTTCATTTGCTATATGAATACGTCACCGAATATATTACTTATTTATACCGGAGGAACTATCGGAATGATAAAGGACTTCGAGACAGGGGCTTTAATTGCTTTTGATTTTGATGAATTGTTGTTAAACATCCCTGAGCTTAAGCAATTGGATTGTAATATAGATACCGTTAGTTTTTCTACTCCTATTGACTCATCTGATATGAATGTTGATAGATGGAAAGAACTTGGAGATGTCATTAATGAGAATTATGAAAACTATGATGGATTTGTAGTGCTTCATGGTAGTGATACCATGTCGTACACAGCTTCTGCTATTAGTTTTATGTTTGAAAACCTTACAAAACCAATTATTTTCACAGGTTCTCAATTGCCTATTGGAGATTTAAGAACAGATGCTAAAGAGAACCTGATCACAGCGGTTCAGATTTCTGCATTACAGAAAAAAGGAAAACCTGTGATAACAGAAGTAGGACTTTATTTCGAATATAAATTACTTAGAGCTAATAGAACTACAAAGATAAATGCAGAGCATTTTGAAGCTTTTCAATCTATGAACTATCCCGCGTTGGTAGAATCTGGTGTTCATCTTAAAGTCAATACTACTTTTTTAAGAACGGTAAACAGACGAAAAAAAATGGTGTATCACACTCATTTTGATAATGATATTCTAATTCTAAAAATGTTTCCAGGAATTAATGAACGAATTCTTGAAGATATTTTTTCTTCAGAAACCATAAAAGGGATAATTATAGAGACGTATGGAGCAGGAAATACAACTACAAAAAAGTGGTTTATACATCTTATTTCTGAAACAATTAAAAGAGGTGTTCCGATAGTTAATGTTACTCAATGTGCAGGAGGAAGTGTTGAAATGGGGAAATATGATACCAGTGTTGCGCTTAAAAAAGCCGGAGTAATATCAGGAAAAGACATTACTACAGAGGCTGCAGTAGCAAAATTAATGTATTTGTTAGGAGAAAAATTACCACTTAAAGTGCTCAAAACCATTTATGAAACTTCGCTACGAGGTGAAATGTCTGAAAATTAACGCCTCAAATTTTAGTAGTTAACATTTTTTTTGTTATTTGCCGATCCCTAATTTTAGGGGAAACCAGAGAGAGGTGGCCGAGTGGTCGAAGGCGCACGCCTGGAAAGTGTGTATACGTCAAAAGCGTATCGAGGGTTCGAATCCCTTCCTCTCTGCAATATATTTAATTTTTTGATAGATTTTATATTATTTTTATATCTTTAACCCTTTAACTAATTAAAATTAAGAATAAGCGCAATGAAAAGATTATTTTCTATTCTGGCAATCGCAGCAGTTATGACTTTTGGAAACTTACAAGCTTCTACTGCACCAGCCCAGTTATTAACGGCAAATGTGCAATTATTAATTGCTCCTCTTACTACGACAACAATTCAAGAAGCACCTGAATCTGCTGATGCTGAAGAATTATCCTTCCATCAAGAGCTTAAAAAGCGTTTTATAGAAGGTGGACCAGGATTTATGGGTATCGTACTTCTATGTTTGATCTTAGGTCTTGCGATAGCAATTGAAAGAATTATCTTTTTAAATCTTTCTACAACGAATACTAAGAAATTACAACAAAATGTAGAAGATGCATTACATAGTGGTGGTGTTGAAGCAGCAAAAGAAGTTTGTAGAAATACAAAAGGACCTGTTGCATCGATTTACTATCAAGGTCTTGATAGAGCAGACGAAAGTATTGATGCGGCAGAGAAAGCAGTTGTTGCTTATGGTGGTGTTCAAATGGGACAATTAGAGAAAAACGTATCTTGGGTATCATTATTTATCGCTCTTGCTCCGATGCTTGGGTTTATGGGAACGGTAATTGGTATGATCCAAGCCTTTGATAAGATTGAAGCAGCTGGTGATATGCAGCCTTCTCTTGTAGCAGGTGGTATTAAAGTAGCACTTCTTACAACAGTATTTGGTCTTATTGTGGCAATTATTCTTCAGATATTTTATAACTACATCGTAGCTAAGATTGATAGAATAGTAAATGATATGGAAGATGCTTCGATTACTTTAATCGATATGCTAGTAGCTTACAAAAACAAGAAATAATAAGATAATAGAAATAGGAGTGTAAAACTTCTATGTATAAGGATTGATTTTATACATCTATTTATATATTATTATTGTTTAACGGAATACTAATGATATGTATTCTAAATTTAAAAAAACAGACACATGAAAATTTCTAAAATATTATCATATGTTGTGCTAGGAGTAGGAGTCTTAGGGATAATCCTTTGGTATCTTATGAGTAGTTCAATAGGCACCTTAATGGACGAAAATGGTGTTTCTGAAGCTAGAGAACTTCCTTTAGAAATAGCAGCACCTTCGGTAACTCCATTATATATGCTTACTTTGGTGGTTTTTGTTATCACTATTATAGCTACTTTAATTGCTGTGTTTTCGACTATGGCCAAAAATCCATCAAGTCTTAAAAATACTGCAATAGGAATTGTCGCTTTTGTTGTCATTGCAATAATTGGTTTTGTATTGGCTGATGGCGTTGAAACCCCGCTAAAAGATGGAGAAATACTTTCTGCAAGTGGATCTAAGTGGGTAGGAACCGGATTGTATACATTTTATTTCTTGGCTGCGATTGCAGTTGGATTAATGTTTCTTTCGGGTGTTAAAAAATTAATAGGTAAATAATTATGGCAAGAAGAGCAGCACCAGAGGTAAATGCAGGATCTATGGCAGATATTGCATTCTTACTTCTTATATTCTTCCTGGTTACTACAACTATCGAAACTGATAGTGGTATTAGCCGTAAACTTCCGCCTCCACAAGAGGATAATGTGGAGCCACCAATTCTAAAGGAAAAAAATATTTTTGTTGTAGAATTGAATAAGAATAATGACTTATTGGTTGAGGAAGCTCCTATGGAGTTGAAGGATCTTAGAGAAGCAGCAATTGCATTTTTGGATAATGGTGGAGGAAAAGGAGCCGATGGATGTACATTCTGTCAAGGAGCTAAAAATCCATCATCGTCAGATAATCCAACAAAAGCAGTAATTTCATTGCGTAATAATAGAGAAACTAACTATGCCACATATATTGCAGTTCAAAATGAATTGGTAGCGGCATATACAACGTTACGTAATAGAGAAGCTCAACGTCTTTTTGGTAAATCTTTTGTTCAAATGGAAAAAGATGTAAAAGATGTTAATTATACTGGAAGTAAAGAAACGTTAAAGGAAGATATCAAGAAGATACAATTTATGTTTCCTGAAAAACTTTCAGAAGCAGAACCAAAAAAATAATATAACGTAAAACAAAATTCTTATGTCTAAGTTTAAAAAGAAAAGCGGCGGTGAATTACCTGCAATTTCTACGGCTTCGTTACCAGATATTGTATTTATGTTATTATTTTTCTTTATGGTTGCAACGGTAATGCGTCAAAATACATTGATGATAGAAAATAGATTACCTGTTGCAGATCAAATTGAAAAATTAGATAAAAAAGATTTGGTAATGTATATTTATGCTGGAAAGCCTAGTTCGAGATATGCTGCAAGTGCAGGTACTCAGGCAAGAATTCAGCTTAATGATAAATTTGCTGAAGTAGCTGATATAAAAGCATTTATTTTGGCAGAAAGAGCATCAAAAAGAGAGGAATTAGTTCCCTTTTTAACAACAGCTTTAAAAGTTGACGGTGAGACCAATATGGGACTTGTTGGAGATATCAAAAGCGAATTAAGAGATGTTCAGGCACTTAAGATTAACTACACTACCAGAACTGGTGAAGCAACGGATAATCTAAGGTAAAAGCGCTATAGAAAATATTCTAATTAGATAAAAAAATCCTGCCTTTTGGCGGGATTTTTTAGTTTATAAGCTTTTCTTAATATTTGTCCTTTAAAAATATATAAATCCATATTTCTTTTTTTAGTCTTACTAAAATGTTGGCATGACAATTGATCCAAATTTTGTGATAACTGTGATTTAATTTTTATAAAAATCGATATCTAACCTTCCAAAAGCGATATTGAATATTTAGATAAAAGAGTTGCAGCTCGATTACATTTTTCTTCTACATACTTCTTGTCGCTTATAATCACCGTTTGCTGATTTTGTAAGTAATTATTAATTAAATATTTTTTATTATGGCAAGAAGATTAGCACCTAGTGTTAATGCGGGATCTATGGCAGATATCGCATTTTTATTACTCATCTTTTTTTTGGTTTCTACCACTATAGAAACAGATTATGGAATAATGAGAAAATTACCTCCTTTGATCGAAGATTCTCCAGAAGTTGTATTCAAAAAAAAGAATCTTTTTCAAGTTGAATTAAATCAACTTAATCAACTATCAGTAGAAGGTAATTTGATGGAAATTCAAGACCTTAAGAAGGCAGCGATTGCATTTTTGGATAATGGAGGTGGGTCAGGTGACCTAGCATGTGACTATTGTAAAGGGGATAAGGATATAGAATCTTCTGATCACCCAAGTAAAGCAATTATATCTCTTATTAATAGCCGTGAAACTAATTATGAGACTTATATAGCGGTACAAAATGAATTAGTATCCGCCTATACAGAATTACGTAATCGAGAAGCAGAGCGATTGTATGGTGTTTCATTTATAGAGATGGAAGAAAATTTAAAAGATGGACGTTATGTTGGGAATAAGGAAGAATTAAGGGATCGGGTTAAAAAGATTCAATCGATGTTTCCAGAGAAACTTTCTGAAGCAGAACCAAGAAATCAGTAATAACCTAATTTTTATAGTTATGTCTAAATTTAAAAATAAGAAAAACACTCAATTACCAGAAATTTCAACAGCTTCATTACCAGATATCGTTTTTATGCTACTCTTTTTCTTTATGGTAGCAACGGTAATGCGCAATGACACTTTAATGATACAAAATATGTTACCCTACGCAGATCAAGTTGAAAAATTGGATACTAAGCTCATTATGAATATTTATGCAGGGAAGCCTAATTCAAGATATAGAGATATGGGGTCTGAGGCAAGAATTCAGCTTAATGACAAGTTTGCCGACATAAAGGATATAAAAGCTTTTATCTTGGCTGAAAGAGCTCTTAAAAGACCAGGAGAGGTTCCTTTTCTTATCACCTCCTTAAAAGTGGATAAAGAAACAAAGATGGGACTCGTTGGGGATATAAAAAAGGAATTAAGAGAAGTGCAGGCGCTTAAGATTAATTATACTACCAATAGAGGAGAAGCTAAAGATAATTTTAATCGATAAAACAAGAAGTGTATTCAATTTAAAATAAAACCCTGTCTTTGGGCAGGGTTTTTTATAATTTAGATCTTGTTTTTATCAAGTTTGTCTAATTTTTAAAGAAATAGATTTATTTTAGTAAACTCTATGAAAAGATTACTTGTATTTGTCATTTGTTTCTCGTGTATGTTTGTTTCTTTAGGACAAGAAACAGAACAGGATACTGATCAAGAAATAGAAATAGACTCCTTATATCGAGAAGATCAGTTTTACGTAGGAGTAACTTATAATTTACTGTTAAATAAGCCCAGAGGTATTAGTCAGTCAGGTTTTTCAGGAGGTCTTCATTTGGGATTTATCAGAGATATGCCAATAAATAAAAGACGAAATATTGCAATTGGCTTGGGTTTAGGGTATTCGTTAAATGTTTATAATCAAGATTTATTTATAGGAGAAGAAGAGGAAACAGAGCGAGGTGTTTTTAGTAGTCTGGACGATATCGATTTTAGTACCAATAGATTTACAACACATTTAGTTGAAGCTCCTTTAGAGTTTAGGTGGCGTACTTCAACGCCAGAAACGCACAAGTTTTATAGAATTTATACGGGCATTAGAATGGGATATTTGTATTCTTTTCAATCAAGGTTTAAGGGAGCTATTGGAGAGGTAAAGCAAACAAAAGTTGAAGAGTTAAACCGATGGAGAATTGGAGCTACTTTTACTTTTGGATGGAATACTTTCAATTTTCACTTCTATTACAGTATAAACACATTGTTTAATGATGATGCGGTAGTTAATGGAGAATCTGTTGGGTTCAATACGGCTAAAATAGGTTTGATGTTTTATATTTTATAACCAGAAGTTGGCTAAAGTGAGCTGAGGGATTACACCAATCAAAAACCCTAGAATGAGTTCTAGATTGCTGTGTGCTTTGCAGTGTAACCTTGATGTAGCAACCAGTCCATTAGAAATCATTAAAGCAGCAATGAGTAGTGTTAAGTTAACTCCAAAATGAATACTTAATGTAATCGTAAACATAGTAATTCCACTTATTCCGATCATGTGTAAACTTGCTTTAATGTTGAACAGTACCATAAAAACAGCACTTAAAGACGAAAACAAAATTCCCAAAAAGAAAAAATACAGTTCTGGATAGTGGTAAATATCAATGATCATTTTGATTACTACAATCAATAAAATAGATTGCAGTAATAATGGTATTTTACGTTGTTTTACATTTTCAAGATGTATAGAGCTAATAGTGCCTAGGCTTTTTAATAAAAAGTATAATACAATTGGTATTAAGATCGTAAGAACGACTAAACCAAAGACTTTGGCTCGAATAATCTCATCTGGAAAAAACCTTGGAGCTGTTTTAAAATAAATTATTGCGCCTACTAGAGGCATCAATAATGGGTGTAAAATGTATGAAACGCTTCTTAGAAAAAAGTTCATTAAATTTTCTTTCTTAGCCTGGCAACGGGAATGTCTAATTGCTCCCTGTATTTAGCTACAGTTCTTCTGGCTATAGGATATCCCTTTTCCTTAAGTATCTTGGCAAGTTTTTCATCCGTTAATGGTTTTTTCTTGTCTTCGTCGCCTATAGTTATTTCCAGTATTTTTTTAATTTCTCTGGTAGAGACTTCTTCTCCTTGATCATTGGTCATTGATTCAGAAAAGAATTCTTTGATAAGTTTTGTTCCATATGGGGTATCAACATATTTGCTGTTTGCCACTCTAGAAACGGTACTTACGTCCATATCGATCTCATCTGCGATGTCTTTTAAGATCATCGGCTTAAGATTTCGTTCGTCTCCACTAAGGAAATAACTTTTTTGATAGTGCATTATTGCACTCATGGTAATAAAAAGTGTTTGTTGCCTCTGTTTTACAGCCTCAATAAACCATTTTGCAGCATCTAATTTTTGTTTGATAAATAGTACTGCGTCTTTTTGTGATTTTGATTTTTCTTTACTCGCTTTGTAGCCTTGAAGCATGTTGTTGTACTCTCTTGAGACATGTAATTCTGGAGCATTACGACCATTTAAAGTAAGTTCTAATTCTCCTTCTACAATTCTAATAGTAAAATCAGGGACTACGTGTTCAATTAGGCGATTATTGCCTGCATATGCTCCTCCTGGCTTGGGATTGAGATGTTCAATTTCTTCAATTGCATCTTTTAAATCATCTTCGGTGATATCAAATTTCACCAAAAGTTTATCATAATGTTTCTTGCTAAAATGATCAAATGCCTTTTTAAGTATATTCGACGCAAGTTTTATAGGTATAGTTGTTTCTTTTCTGTCCAACTGAAGCCAAAGGCATTCTTGTAAATTACGAGCACCAACTCCTGCAGGGTCTAATTGATGTACAATTTGTAAGATGCTTTCTATTTTTTCCTCAGTTGTATATACATTTTGTGTAAACGCAAGATCATCCAGGATATCAGATAAAGATCTTCTGATATAACCACTTTCGTCTATGCTACCTACCAGAAATTCTGCTATTTCTCTTTCTTCATTATCAAATCTATAGGTGTTTAATTGATTAATAAGATGTTGGTGAAAAGATGTTCCAGAAGCATAGGGTACACTTTTTTCTTCATCATCTGTGCTATAGTTGTTGGTACTTAGTCTATAGCTTGGAATTTCATCATCACTAAGGTATTCATCTACATTGATCTCTGCTTCAATTTTTTCGGTACCATAGTCATCATCTCCCGTACTTTCATTGCTAAATGTGTCTTCATATTCATCTGCTTTTTCTTTACTATCATCCAGAGCGGGGTTTTCTTCCATTTCCTGCTTCAAACGTTGTTCGAATGCTTGAGTAGGAAGTTGAATTAACTTCATCAACTGAATTTGTTGTGGAGAAAGTTTCTGAGATAATTTAAAATTTAGTTGTTGTTTTAGCATAAAAAATATCAATATTCTTATACTTACAAAAATAAACAAGTATACTGTTTTTATTGAAGTACAAGATGGTTAGTTCGTTTAAAAAGCTATTGACACCCTTTGCCTTCTGAGTTTACTTAAGTAAAAAATCTTAATTTTCTTTTCCAGTAAATTCAAACAACAAAAGGTATAAGCAAGAGCGTCAGAAAATTAGGTTCAGTAGCTATTTGCACTATGGTCTTATAGGAATTAATTTTCTGGCTTTCCTGTTTGTTTTTTTGCTTTCATCAATAAACGCGCCAAAAGTAATTATAATATGTATAAAGGTAGTTTTTTGTATTTACAAATCCTTATAAAATAGAATAGGATTGTGCTAAAAATATTTAGATAGTTTATTTATAGCCTTGTTTTTGGTGATTTCTACTGAATAAAAAACTTGCAATACAAGATCATGATTATGGTAAACCCCAGCTTTTATTTGATCCTGAGCACTTCGGTAAGTTCAATACACACATAATCGAAGAGTTGGGGCAATAAAGTAGAGTGAAAAGAAAATGCTAAGGAATAAATAATTTACTTTTAATAGCATAAATAACCAGACCTGTTCTGTTTTTAAGGTTTAGTTTTTCAAAAATAGAATCTCGGTAACCTTCAATGGTTTTAGGACTTAAGCACATATCATTTGCGATTTCTTTATATGTTTTTTCTGTACACGCATGCTTAATGAATTCTACTTCTCGATCTTTAAGTACAACAGTATTTTCTTTTTTTGGATTTAGTGAACCCAATAACAAATTAGTAACATCTTTGGTGTGGTAGAATCCTGTTTCTTGTACTTCGACAAGTGCATTTTCGAGGATGCTTTTTTCAGTGTCTTTTAAAAGGTATCCTTTAGCTCCTGCTCTCAGCATTTTAAGAATGGTTTTTTCATCTTCTTCTACAGATAGAGCTAGTACCTTAACTTGTGGGTATTGCTCTTTTAAGGCAGCTGTAGTTTCAATCCCATTCATAATGGGCATATTAATATCCATAAGAACGATATCAGGAATGTTTTTTGGATCTTTGAACCTTGTTAAAAGTTCTTTCCCATTTTTACAGATATATAAAATTTTAAATTTTGCAAATCCGTTTACTAAACCAGATAGTGCCTGAGATAGTAAGATATGATCTTCTACTATAACTACTGAGTATTTCATGACTTGTGTTGTATTGCTTTGCTCTATATTATTTTAATAATCAAATTACTGCAAACATAATAATTTGCTTGTCACCCTGGACTTGTTTCAGGATCTCAAACTACAAAATAGTATTTTGAAACACATTATGAGATGCTGAAACAAGTTCAGCATGACACCAATTTGTTGTTGTTACAAAGTTAATCAACTTCATCATCTAATGTAGCCGAACTTTCTTTTTTATAATGATAGGTCAATGTGATTGCTGTTCCTTTTCTTTTTTCAGAAGTTAAGGCAACATTAGCGTCTATTAATTTTCCTCGGTTTTGCATATTAGATAGGCCAATGCCCTGTCTGGTGGTCATATCTGTACTATCAAAACCAACGCCATCATCCTTTGCATGTATAATTATTTTTTCCTCATCATAATTCACGTTAACATCTAGGGTAGAGGCTTTAGAATGTTTTATCGTATTGGTAAAAAACTCTTGTAAGATTCTAAAAATAATAATCTCTACTTTATCATCTAAAATCTCTACTTCTTCATTGCTGGTAATAGTTGCTTTTATAAACTGGAGGCGATTAAATCGTTCTATTTCTAACGTTATGGCCTCTGTGAGGCTAAGACTTTTTAGTGCATCTGGATTAATTAATTTTGACAATGACCGTAACTCGGTGAGACTTTTGGTAATGGTCTCGGTAACTTCTTCTAATTTGCCTGGATCATCCTGAGCTATATTTACTTGTATTTTGGCCAGCGTGAGTAGCTGGCCAATATTATCATGTAACTCCCAGCTAATGTTTCGCAGGGTTTCTTCTCTGATCTCGATTTGAGTCTCTGCTATAGCGGTCTCAAATTTTTTCTCAGCCTCTTTTTGTTGTAATAGCAAGCTATTCTTCCTTTTTTGAAAAATGCTAAATAATGCAATCAATAAAATAATGATTACGACAAGAACAATACTCGCTATTAATATTGCCGTTTCTTGCTGCTCCATATAAAACCTCTAATATAACAAAGATTCATTACTATAGATAAAATACAAAGAACTAAAAATTGAACTTTGGCATTCAAAAGTTCTCCAGCATAATTACGTACAATTCTAAAAGGAATATTCCCTGAATAATAGATTAATAATCCAATACTGATCCAAAAAAGGATGTTTTTATGGACATATAATACTTTTTCTGAATTTAAGATATCTATATAATAAAAAATAATACTAATGATTACAAAACTAGCGCCAATGATATATGGCATTGTTGCATATTCGTTAATATAGTTTTCAAAAAAACTATTTATCAAAATGGATAAGTTGTATAAAATAATTAGAACTATTATCCATTTTTTATGTTTATTACTTGATAAATAATTCCTGAAAAGGAACATTAGATAATTGAAAACTATCAAATAGTATATATTATATAGCCAAGCTACTTCAATTGAATTATTATTTAAAATATAACCGATTATGTCATTAATAGCTACATACCAAAGGAAAATTAAAAAATATTTTAAAAAGGTTTTTTTATATTTATAAAAGTATATAGACCCAACTAAAGCTGTAATTAATTGAAAAAATAAAATAAATATACTTAATTCTAATAGGTAGCTCATAATAATGTTAGACGTATTATTGTGCGTTAGGTGGATGTCCTCCAATTTCATTTGCTAAAGTACTCTGATCACCGCCACCTTGACTGGTGAACGAAAAGAAACTTGCCGTATTAACCTTTGCTTTAGGAGGATTTTGACTTGGTGTTGATGTTCTTAACTCAAGTTCATCCTCCAGGAAAAGGATTTCTTGTTCTCCATCGTTGTTTCTGTCTACAAAAGTAAATCCTCTTGTTTCGTTTTCAACTAAGGTTGTCGGTGCGATAAAAAATGTATTTCTTCTTCGGTCTGGTATTGGTTTACCGTCTCTAAAGTATGTCGAATCAGGATAATTACCAATATACAAACGATATCCTGTAATATCAGTAGTATCGGGGGTAATCTGATTAACATATGCAATATATTGCTCCAGAAATTTTTTATCCAGATCAAAAGCTAAAGAAGGAACAAAATTTGGGTCAGGTTTTCTTCTTGTCGAACAAAGTGATGTTATTGTACTGTCTTGACCTTCGTAAGCTTTAATAATACAAGAACGATTTTTTCTATAACTCAGATGAAGTTCTACAGCATCTTTAATAGAAATGATCTCTTCTGGTTTTTCAACAATTGGTGGATCGGGCTTCAGTTTACATAATATGATATACATAATGATTGCCGTAATGATCGCTGTGATAATGATTACAGGAAGGTATCCGATTGAATTGGTTTTTCTGTCCATTTTTTAGTTGTTTTAAGATGTTTACGTGACTCTGGTAGTTACCAGAAATTTGATTAGGGTTGTTTTGATTATAGTTTACTTTTTTTGTTTTCGTCTTTATTCACAGTTCAACACTTTGACTGGTTTAGTATAGATAAAAGAGTTTTATTAAATTCCAATTTTTACTAAAATGATAATTTTTTGATATCTCCCGTATGCATTTAGAAGTATTATCTGCAAATAAAAATACTATTATTCTGTAGTTTTAAAAAAGTAAACACGCATTTTGTTAAAACCACATAAGCGCAAGTGGCTGGTAATAAACATGTTTAACGGGTTTTTGATATGATAAAGGGTAAGTTTGAATGCATGAAAAAAGGGGTTTTTGCCCCTTTTTAAAAAAGGGATTTGACTGTTGTGTTGCAGTTACTCTATTTGTTTAGCTAGATTAAAGAATTGTACTAGACTCCAAGTTCTAATTGGTTTTTTACCAAGTTATAATATTTTCCTCTCATTTTGGTGAGTTGTTCATGATTTCCAATTTCTGCTACTTCCCCTTTATCCAGGACGATAATTTGATCAGCATTTTTCACAGTGCTTAACCGATGTGCAATAATGACAACTGTTTTGTTTTGGAAAAAAAGATTCAAATTTTTTACGATAACACGTTCATTGTTAGTGTCTAGGGCACTGGTCGCCTCATCAAAAAACATAAGATCAGGATTTTTGTATACTGCTCTTGCGATTAAGATTCTCTGCTTTTCTCCACCACTTAATCCAACTCCATCATTACCGATTTTTGTGTTATACGTTTGTGGTAGTTGTTCTATGAATTTTTTGATATTTGCGATCTCAACAGCCTGAGCTAGTTTTTTCTTATCTATATCTTGCTGTCCTATAGCAATGTTTTTGGCAATGGTATCATTAAAAATATAACCATCTTGCATGACTACGCCGCACTTATCTCTCCAGGAATTTTGAGAAATATGATCCAAACTTTGCTCTTTTAATAATATTCTTCCGGTTTTTGGATTATAAAATTTTAATAATAATTTTATTAAGGTTGTTTTTCCACTTCCGCTTACCCCAACAATTGCAGTGGTTTTATTGGTCGGGATAGTAAGGTTTATGTTTTTGAGAACTGGCTCTTTTTTACCGGGATATGTAAAAGATAAATTTTCAATTTGTAAATCATGATTAATATCTGTAACATCTATTTTTTCTTGATTAATGTTTATTTCATCCTGTTGTTTATGAATTTCATATAATCGTTCTAAAGCTATTTTGGCATCTTGTACAGAATAACTGTTCTTTAGCATTTCTTGTAATGGGCCATTAAGTTGCCCTATTATATACATTATAGACAGCATCATCCCCAGAGTAATATCACCTTGAATCACTAATTTTGCTGATACAAATACAACGATTATATTTTTAAGTTCATTAATTAGGGAGGTGCCGATATTGATAAGTTGTTCGAGTGAAAGTCGTTTAATAGCAACTTTAAATAACTTTACTTTTATAAACTCCCATCCCCAACGTTTTACTCTTTCTGCATTATGTAGTTTAATTTCCTGCATTCCATTAATAAGTTCTATGATTTTTTCATTTTCATGACTCATTAAATAGAAATGTCTGGTATCTATGATTTTTCTTTTTTTGAAAAAAAGTAAGATCCATAAAAAATATAATATACTGCCAATAAAGAAAACACCAAATATAGTTAGACTATAATATGCCAGAATAGACCCAAAAACAACAATATTAATAATGGCAAGGAGCGCAGATAATGGTGAATTGGTTAACAAATTCTCAATTCTTTTATGATCACTTACGCGTTCTAAAATGTCTCCCGTTTGTTTGGTGTCAAAAAAGTATATAGGAAGATTCATCAATTTTATGAAAAAATCAGAAATAAGGGATATGCTAATTCTGGTACTTAGGTGCAATAAAATCCATCCCCTGATAATCTCGATACTTATTTTACCAATGAATAGAGATATTTGAGCTAATAATACAAGATATATAAAATTTATATTTTGATTTCGAATCCCAATATCGACAATACTTTGGGTTAAAAATGGTAAAATAAGACTAATTACACTTCCTGTAATAACTCCTATTACTAATTGTGCTAAAAACTTTTTGTGTACAAATAAGTATTTAAATAGATACCTGAAGTTTTGTTTGTTATCCTCAATATCTTCTTCTGTCTCATGTAGTCTTGGAGTTGGCTGAAATATAAGTGCTAATCCTTCTTTTGTTTTTTCGTTGGCATCAATACCAATCCAATGTTGGATAAATTCTTTTTTGCTATAACGAATGGTTGTAGAGGCTGGGTTTGCAACATAAATTGAATGTTTGGTCACCTTATAAACTACTACAAAATGATCTTTGTTCCAGTATGTTATGCAAGGTAAAGGTACTTCATTAAAAAAAGTCACAGCGTCTATTTTAACACCAATGGTTCTAAAACCGATTTTATCTGCTGCTTCTGCTAGCATGGGCATATTAACACCTACTCTCGTTGTGTCAGTAAACTCATGCAATTTTTTAATTGAAATATTCTTTCCATAATGTTTTGCAATCATACGTATGCACGTGGCACCGCAATCCATCATGTTTAATTGTCTGTAATGTTTGAACTTTTTTGACATGTACTAGATTAGTTCCAGGAATTAGTATATGGATCAAAACCACAAGTGTCTACTTTGTAATATTTATTATTGTCAAATTTTATGTCAGAATTGCTTAGACACATATGCCTAAACTGGCAATCTTTACATTTTTCGATTAGGTCATTATGTAGTATATATTTTTCTTGAAAAACCTCTTTGGTAACAACTTCTTCAATAGTATTTTGAGCTACATTTCCGAATATTTCCTGATGAGAAAGATAGTTCTTGATATTACCTTTGCTGTCGATACATGTTTTTCTAAATAATCCAGTATTATAATGTAAAGATTCATAATACATTTGATGACTAATAGTAAATGATTTTAAAGCATATATCTCTTTAGATTGTTTTGTTAATTTATTTGAGGTGTAAATGATTTTTTGTGTTGAATTTCTCGAAATCTTAACTTTCTTGTTTATCTTAGAAGAATAGATGATAAGATGTACACGATCAAATTGATGAATAAAATGTAACAGATCTTTTTCTAAAATGTCATCATTATAAGGAATGTAGATTTCAATTGTTCTTACAGAACTTTCATTTAATACTGCTACATGTACAGCTAGTTCTTCTAAATTGCAGCTATCGTATATCCTGATTTGGATTAGTTGACATGATAGGGTATCAAGTTGCCTAAAAACTTCTGACATATTATAATTAGAATCTTTATCGATTTCTAGTATTGATGAGATTATTTTATATGGTGAATAAAACTCGGTACTCGGTTTTCTAAAAGGAGAAGGGGTTTTGGTGAAAAAACCATATTCGTTATCTGCCAAAAAGTTAAAATATTTGTCGATACCGTCATCATACTCATTTTTATATATTCTCTTAATTTCTTTAACCTCTTTTTTCTGAAGATCGTTAGAGAGTATGTCAAATAATAAATTTGGAATTTCTAAATAAGATGCTCTATCAAGATCCATGATGATACTGGATTGATCACCTTTTATCGGTATACATGCAGGAAATAATAGAAAAAATAAATTAGTTTCTTGTGTACTCATATATCAATCTCTAGAATATTAGAGTTTTTTTTATAAAAATCCAATATAACACCTTTTGATTTGTATTTTTTCATGTAATGAAACTTTTTAATATCGTCTGTGTTTTCTTTTTCAGACACACAGATATAGTGTAAGTCAAAAGGAATAGAGGTATGTTCTGGAATATTAAAAAAGTCTTTATGTTTCTTTGATTCGTCTTTCATATCAAGGCTGCACATTAATTAAGTGTTCTGCAATTTTTTTATTGAGATAGTAATTGCATTGTAAAGATACGTCCCCATATTGCCCCACGGGATTAATTTCTAAAAAATAGTAGTGTCCATCCAACCCTTTTATAATATCAATGGCACCATAATCAAGATTTAAGGTATTCATGAGTTTGATTATACTGGTTTCTATTTTGTTATCTAATTGATAAGGTATATATCGGGTAGGGTGGTTTGCATCCCTGTTACGCATGTCTATTTTGGTTTGCTCATTAAGCTGGCTAAATATACAAGCAGAATATAATGTACCATTAAGAAATATGGTCCTGATCTCATACTCTTTATCAATACATTCCTGAAATAGAGATGGAGCAAAGGTTGCAGGAGTATTTTCTATATTGTCTATAAGAGTAGTCAGTTGATAGGCTAACAGGTGTTTGTTGTTGTCTGTAATTTTTTCTTTATGCTGTGGGATCAATCCATCTATTGATTTGGTAATGATTTTTTTGTTGCATTGCTCAAAGAATTTCTTGAGTTCTTCTTTATCATTAGTAAGTAATGTTTTGGGTATGGTTAGTCCTAGATTTTGAGCTTCTTGTAGAACAATGGGCTTGTTTAATCCTGTGGTATTAAAAGAACCTTGATGTAGTTTTTCTTTTAATTTGTATCCAAGAAAATCCCAAAAGACCTTAATTCTTTTTTGTATAGTGTATTCTAGAAAATCTTTGGGATAGGTTGCTTTATGCTCAAAATCTAATAAAAATGGACTGATATCACTACTAGGCCTTCTAAACCATATAGAATCGAAATCAATTTCTTGGTTGTCATTTTTAACAATAAATGATTCTTTTTTATCGGTACCACCAAAACTCATAGTAATCATTTTGTCATTAAAAGCAAAATGATCATCTACAGTTGAATGCCCTATGTATTTATCATACTGTTGGTTATAGTAGGATAACCAATCTATGACTCTATTTACAGAAAAGTCTAGGTGTTCAGAAAAAATGAGATGCATTGATTGAATTTGTGGTGAATGGTAAAAGCTGTTACACTAAGTTAAGTAACAGCTTTTATTTTTATACTTTTATAAATAAATCTATCCGATTGGATCAATTACATAAGGAGGAGAACCTCCTAGGTCATCACCCGCATATGCCCCTACACCACACCAATATTGTATAGATTTTCCTTCTTCATTTAGCACAACTGCTTCTTTTTGATTTTCTAGACTGCTTAGTAGCGAGTCCATCGATTTTTGTTTTTTCATAATTTGTATGATTTAAAAATTAAACAATATTAGGATTAAGGGTTTGGAAGTACTTGTGGTGGATGTCCTCCAAATTCATCACCCGCATATGCCCCTACACCACACCAGTATTGTATAGATTTTCCTTCTTCATTTAGCACAACTGCTTCTTTTTGATTTTCTAGACTGCTTAGTAGCGAGTCCATCGATTTTTGTTTTTTCATGATGTATATGATTTAAATTAATACTAATTCTCTTTAAAGAAAACTATAAAAAACAATAAATACTTGTACAATCTTGGTAATGTTAGAATAATACTTTTTGGTATTGTTTAGGAGAAAGCCCGACAAAGCGTTTAAAATGCCTGGAGAAATGAGACATGTCTACAAAATTATACTCGTAAGCGAGTTGAGAAAGGTTTGTCGATGGTTTAATTTTCTTCTTAGCTTCAAAAACTCGTTTCATTAGGATATAGTGCATAGGGGACATACCAGAGGTATTTTTAAATTGTTTTGAAAAATTATATTTGTTAATACCTGCTATTGTCGCGAGATCTGATACTTTTATAGAACTTTCTAGATTGTTGTTTATAAAATCCGAGACATTTTGCCATGGTATGGTAAATGTCGGACTAGTATTAATGGTTTTTTTATATTTAATTAGATTTTCAATAAAGTAATTTAAAACTTTTGATGTAGAGATTACATCATTAACTTTTATTTTCTTTATAATATCAATGAATGTTGAGTTTAGATCAATATCATATATTGGGTCATTTTGAAATTGTATCAAGTTATTTGAGTAAGATTCTATTGTTTTAGGGCTTATGTATATGGTATAGAAATGTGCATTCGGATGCAAAAAAGAACTCGAATGCACCTCATAAGGATTAATTATAGATAAATTATTTGGAGATGTAAATATAGTATTACTCCCTAGTTTTGTGCATTGTATCCCTTGAAGTACAAGCGTAATACAATATGACTCATGAAAATGTTTAGGAAAAGACAATGATTGTCCTTTTATTGATAATACTTCTAATTTTTCACTGCCTGTTTTTTTAACAAAGGAGGAATCTTGGTTTTTTACGTTCATACTTTGTTTATGTCGATCGCAATTGTTTTGTTACACATATTAACTTTTTTTATGATTTTCTAAATGCCATAAATAATTAAATCAACGTCCAATATTTTCTGCATAAAATAATACGATTGAATTTTAGAACTATTACAGAGATAAAGAAGTAGTAAGTAAGATTTATTAATGCCTTTAAGGATCACTTCTAATGATTTGCCTGTTTTTACAAGTCTTTTTTTATAATAATAGATTGGTGTTAAACTATTGTGAATATTTATATCTATACCATTATCCACGAAAAAAAGGTCCTTTAGTTTTCAAAGAAACCTCTGAAAAGCTTTTCGTAACACATTTTTGATTAAAAATGACTACTATAATTTTCGTGATCAAATGCCTAAAAATTTCGCTATTAAAATCATTTTAAAAATTATAATCTCATGTTTTTAAGGATGCTATAATTCCTATTTTTTGAGCTTAATTTTGAGTTAAAACTTTACTCCATCGAAAACGTTTTTGGTAAAAAAAAAGTTAAATCTCAGACTGCAAATTGTGTGTTAAGGTCTTGTTAACGTACTTCAGTTTGACTTTATAATCGAATACTAAATTTTTCGAAAACTTAAACACATTAACCAAAAACCGATTTAAAATGAAAAAGTATTTTTATTTACTACTGAGTTTAATCATTTTCTCTTGTGCAACAGAAGATGATTTTATAGAACATAAAGAGAGAACAGTATCAGGAATATCTGCAAAAGATGATATTACCCCAGTACATTTGATCAAAGCATGGACAGCTTATGGTAATTATAGAGGGTTTACTACATATTCAAAGAAATTTACAGTTAAAGTAGCCAATCTAGGTTTTGATAAAACTGTAAGTGTATTTCATAAAAAAACAGATGGGAATTGGGAAGAAATCCAGTTATCTTATGATTTCAATATTGATGATGAAAATGAGATATGGGTTGGAAATCTCAGTACTTCAACTCAAGTTTATGATGATGAATTTGTTATCAAATATGAGGTAAATGGTACTACTTATTGGGATAACAATAGAGAAAAAAATTATGCTATGTCCATTCAGGAGGGTTATTTTTTTGCTGATCCTAATCTTAATGTGAGTGTTGATAAAGACTATGTAAGTGTATCTTATAATCCATATTATGATCAAAATTCAATGTTTGTTACCGTAGACATAAGAAATCTTGCGCCAAGTAAGGAAGTAGGAGTTGTATATACTACCGACGGATGGCAGACGCAAGGTTATTTTTCACTAGGATATAGACCATTTTGGAATAATGGGCCCTTGTTTCTAGTCGAAAGTCCAAATAACTTTGGAATAGAGCGATGGACAGGAAATGTACAAATAGATAAATCAATAGATACTGTTGAGTATGCTATAGTTTACCGAGTAAATGGTCTGGAATACTGGGATAATAATTATGGGAAGAATTATACGGTAACCAAAAAGATTTATAATTGGTAAAAAGGGGATTTACTGCTAAGTCCGTTTCATAATTTAATGGTATGAAACGGACTTTACTTATAATGTAAGTTCCATTTTGATATTACTTCGTTTATAAAGCGGGTTTTTTTCTATCGGAATTTCTTTAAAACCGTATTTTATATATATGTAAATGGCATTCTCTAGTATCCTGTTTGAGTATAAAAGTAGTTTTAACCATCCCTGATCTTTTGAAAAACGAATACAAAATTGTAGTAGTTGTTGTCCTATTTTATGACCTTGAAACTTTGGGGAGACTGCCATTTTTCCTAATTCATATATGTTATCTTCTACTTTGATGAGAGAAAAAGTTCCTGCAATTTCCTCTTCAACTTTGGCAAAGAAAATATATCCGCCCTTATTGATAATGTTTTCTTCGCATCGCTCTAATAATTCAACATCAAGTTGTTCTACCACAAAATACTTTTCTAGCCATTCTACATTAAGACTAGCAAAGTCTTTTGCGTATTTTGGGTCAAATGGAATTATTGATATGTCTTTTATAATAGTCATAAAGAATTGTTTTGATACGTTTCAAGAATTCGTTTGCTTAGTGATTTTATGTGTAATTGATTTTCGAGATGGGTAAGGTGATGTAGTAAGCTTATTGCACTTCCTTCAGTAAGCCATTTGATCTGTTGATCGATCACTACCCATAGCGGAATCATTTTTTGATGCATTTCCTTTCCTTTTTTAGATAATCTAAAAAACTTTTTTCGCTTATCTGATGAGTCAATTTTATAATCAACTAATTTTTTGTCAATTAATTTCTTCAAGGCTTGTGTAATAGCAGGTTGTGTGTATTGTAGTTTTTCCTGAATATCTGTTGTAGTTGCAACTTCCTGATCAATAATCACCTTGAATATAGGGAATAGATATGGGTCAAAATCAATACCACAGGTTGTATATACAAGTTGAATCTCTTTCATCATAAATTCACTTAACCGCTTTAACCTGGATCCTAAACCTAATTCTCCAAACTGTTGCAAATGATCTTGCATAAGTATTTATATAAGTGCTTATGTAAAAGTATAAAATATTTTTTGATATTAAAAATAGAGGAGTAGGATTATCCTAATTTTGTACTAGGTGTAAAGCAATCTCTACAACTTTATGTTTTGAAAACTTCATTTGATGGTATAGTACATTCTTGAGTACCTAATTTTTGTATAGTCGTATCGTTATCGAACCCTTCTTTTCGCAATAGCCAATAGTCATTAAAAACGGACTTATAACAAATTTCTATTGTTATTTTTTGACGATTTTTGTACATCCAACTTGCTAGATTTGGATCATTAATAAACTGTACCCAATAGAAATTTTCGTTGGCTGACATTACAGAATTGTTGACACTTTTATTCGAAATGCTTTTACTAATAGAATCTGGAATTTTAGTTTTTAAAAATAAATCTTGCCAATGTGTTACATACTTACCATCATATAAAACTCTTACTCCTTCTATGATAGCAGGCCCTGTGCCTTTATTATGGATTTTGACCTGTAACGTTTCTAGTTTTTTATCTGACCAATTTAGATGAGCATTGACAGATAATCTGGGCCAGGCGTTAGCTTTGGTTTGTTCTAGAAGAATTTCTGTTTGCCTACTCATAATACTAGCTTGCCTCATATATACAAAAAGTGCAGAAAAACTTGCAATAAGAACTCCGATAGCTATTAATAGATTAGGATCAATTTTCTTTTTCATTTCAATGTGATTTTATGAATGCGTTTTAACGAATATAATGAATTGGATTACTTGTCTAATCCCTTTTTTAATACTTCTTGTATCCCCGCTAGATGGTCACTAAATTGCATCATTTGAGCTAGTACCTGAGCCATTTCATTTTTATCTCCGAAACCTTTGAGTTTGTTATTTTTAACAAAAGCCTCCTTGATGGTTTCCCAACGTGTAGTTTCTTCTTTAGAAATTGTGCTGGTCATTTCTTTATATTTTAACAAATTGGCTTCTGCAGCACTGGTTAATGTCTGAGATTCATTTTCATAATGAGATAGGAGTAGAGTCTGTAGCTCTTTTTCATTCATAATTGGGACTACCTTGGCAACAAGTTTGCTCATATCACGATATGATCCTTGTAATTTAAAAGAAGGTTCTATGCGATATGCATCTTCCATGGCAGCAGATTTAATATACGTTTCATTCACTTTTAGCACTGTATTACGTATAGTAACCACTTTTCCTAATACAGATAAGTAATCTTGTACTTCCTGTTTTGTATGATTACCTTTAAGCTCTATACCTTCCTGAGAACCTGTTTCAACAATTTCTATTAATTGATAGATATCCTCAAAATATGTACTACTTAATTGGTGTAAAACAGGGTTAGAAGTCATAGCGTTTTCTATCAAACTTAATTTGAAAAGATCTGCTGTATCTCCAATGATATCTCCTAGATTATAAATATCTGCTCGGTTAGCTAACATATCCGGAATCTGGAATTTTTCTCCACTTTCTGTATATGGATTCCCAGCCATAATGACACAAAATTTCTTACTTCTTAAATCATAAGTTTTAGGATTTCCGTTGTAGACACCTTCAATTTTTCTGGTACCATCTGCCAGAGAAATAAACTTCTGTAAAAACTCGGGATTACAATGCTGTATGTCATCTAGATATAACATTACATTATTACCCATCTCAAAAGCTAGATTGAGTTTTTTGAGTTCTTCTCTTGCAGAAGCGTTATTGGCTGCCATAGGATCTACAGAAGTTACTTCATGACCAATTGCCGGACCATTGATTTTCATAAATACTAACCCCAGTCGATTAGCCATATATTCCATTAAAGTTGTTTTACCATATCCTGGAGGTGATATTAGTAATAACATCCCCATTCGATCAGTACGCTTATTGTCTCCAACGCTTCCCAATTGTTTGGATAAGTTATCTCCAAATAGTGGTAAGTATACTTGGTCAATTAATTTATTTCTTACAAAAGAGGAAAGTACTTTTGGTTTGAATTCATTGAGCTTAAGATCGTCTTTTAGAATTTCGGTAACGGAGTGTTTTGCTTCTCTATACGCTTCAAAGGCCGGAACTTCAATAGTTGTAAATTGTTCCATTTTTGAAATAAAATCATGATAATTAAATTCGAAAATATTATCTGTAATTAAGCTATGACTACCATTTAATTCTGTAATGGTTTGTGATGGGTTCATATGAATCACTTCTGAAGTAGATTCATTTTTAAATAATAAAATACAAACGATCTCATGTTTATACTCCGTATATGTATGATGATTTGTTTTTAGATATGAGGCTACCCACTGTATGGCAAGATTGATTCTGTTGTTCCAATCCACATTGCCATTTGAGCGAGGTTTAGTATCCAGCTGAAGTGCTTTCTTTAGTTTTGTAAATCCCTTTTTCTTTTGCAATTCTGCAATAAAAGTGTCATAAAGTTCATTTGCTGTTTGACTAATACAGAACGTATGATCGTTTTGTAATTCTGTAAACAGATACTCAGCAACTTTATTAGAGATGTTATCTGAATATCCTTCTATTCCAACGAGAAAAGAAGAAAATGAATTTCTGATCTCTTTTTCTAAATGAGAAAGTACTTTATGATATTCATTGCTATCAGGAAAAATAGCCAGGACTTCACCAGAGGCTTTGATTGTCTCATTCCAATAGTTTTGTTTTTCTGTTTCTAAACTATGCCAGAAATATTGTGCAAAAGCTCGTGTATTGGGTGTAAAGCGTAATAATCCTAAATCATGATCCTTGGTCACTAGTACCTTTAGTATTTTGGCAGCATCTATATCATGAACTCCTTTTACATACCCTTCTGCATAGTTTTTACTACTTTCGGATTTTATAAGGGCTAATAGTCCTTCATCGTCCATAGATTTAAGTGCATTTAAATCTACAGTATTATGATGTTTGAATATTTTATAAGCCAGATAAGCAGCGCGGTAAACTTCTTGGTTTTCAGAAATGAGTTCCTGATCCCAGTATTTTTTTGATTTTAACAGGATTTCATTTGTAATTTCCTGGTAAAAATCGGTTCCTGTAAGATGATAATTCAAACTACCATCTCTATATACAATAGTTAGATCAAGAGGTTGTTTGTTTACTCCAAATTTATGTTTTCCAAGTTTGATGATATTCTCACCATCTTCATATAGATCTTGCTTATCCTTAAGTTTACGCGTAGCATCTTCTTTGGCTACTTTTATAGCAGTCTCAATAGCTTCTGCTTTACCTACATCATCTAGTTTTTGTAATTGATTAACAATATCTCTCAATTTATTGATCATAAGATCTGATGCAAAATACCCATTGATGTCTACAACAGAACCAAAGCTTAATGCTTTTTTATTTACACCTTTCAGAATTCGATTGGCAGCATTTTCTAAAGCAACTGCTTTCTTGTTTCGAGCTTCGATCAGACCATTTTTACGAGCTTCGAAGGCATTATATACCTCTTCTCTTTTCTCAATAATCTGGGTGATGAATTCTTCAAAATCGGCAAATCGTCCTTCGAGATCTTCTAATTGAACCGATACTTTATTGAGCAGTTCATCTGTTTTTTCTGGAGTATTGGCAATATCCAAATAGTTGATAATACTTTGATCTACCAATTTGAGTTGTGCAGCGAATTCTGCAGTAGCTTCTTTGCTACCCAAAGATTTGATTTTGTTTTTGATTCCTGCTTTAAGCTGATTTATTGTAGCAAAAATCAAAGAGATGTTATCAATAATTTTAGTAGAATGGGAGGTGTCTTCAATCTGTAAATTAGAAACAATATCAATTAACATTTCGAGGTCGATAGCGATCTGATTTACCTCTTCTTCTAATTTTTTGGCATCAATTACTTTTTTAATCTTTTCTAATAACTCCTGTTTTTCTTTTACACGAGCATGATAGGGTAGTAGTGCTTTATCGTCTAGTAAAAACTGAACGCATCGTTGTGAAATTTTTTCAGTTTGTTCTGCAATTTCAGCTTCTAATTTCTCGATAAATACTTTATCTACATACCGAATGTCATTCAAGCCTATTACTTCGCCACGTAAGGTACGTAGTTGTGATAATACCAGGACAAAGTCATCAATGGATTTAAAAGAACTGCTTTTGATTTTGCCAAAAATACCTTCGGCTTTATCTTTAGTTTCTTTGGTGATATTTGTTGCAGTTCTTCTAAGCTGAACTACTTTTTCGAATTCATCAATTGCAGCATTGGCAGCGCCATTAATTTCTTCGAGAGGAATATCTAACCTAAACGTGTCATCCTCACGAATCCAATAGTAGCTGTCGACAATATCATTTGAAAATTTGGAAATATCATCATACAAACCATCATAATTATCTTCTTTGTTAAGAAGAGTAATTAGGGCATTGCTCTCTGCCATTGCTTTAACAATGTCTTTGTTTCCAATCTTATAAAGTAATGTGTCAGTGTGTTCTGATGGTATCGTGTTACCTTTTATAAAAGGCGTTTGCCATATCTGAATAACATGATGTTTGGTTTGTTCATCTTCTGTTTTGAAATAGCATAATTCTCCTTGTTCTAGTATTGTAAAACCATTACATATAATGGGGGTTGTTACTTCTTGTTCGATTACATTGTATGACATAAGAGTGTATAACCCTTTTTCACTTTCGTAAAAAACATAAAGAAAATCTTCACCATTAGGAGAACTAATTTTTTCCTGAAATTTTACATCATTTACTTCATTAGTAAATAATTTAAATTCACCTGATTGTAGGTAATATCCATTAGGATAAATAATCCCTTGATCATCAGGAAGCAATACACAGGCATCTTTGATACAACTTATTTTTTTGACTTCCTGCATTTTGTGATTATATACAAAATAGCGAGGTGCTTCCTGAAAAGGTTTAATTTCTAAAGCGATTAAGTTTCCGATATCTGCAAATCGATACTGACCATCATCTAGTGTTTGGTCTATATGCTCTACAGCTTCATCCAAAATTCCTTTTCCATCATCAGTATTGTCTTCTATTTTAATGGTTAAATCTCCTCCTACAGTTTCGACGAATACTTTATCAAGAATGGAGATATGTGGATGTGTACCATAACGATGCATGTCACGAGTAACTTCGGTCCAATTAAATTCATGTTGTCTTGGGAATTTAAACTCATGTTCGCTACGGTTATCAATATAGGTAAGTTTACCTTCATTGATTAACCATTTAAAGGTTTTAATATCAGAAACGCTTTCACTAAGTTGAAATACCATATGCAAGTAATTTCCAACAATAGCAAATTTTGAAAATATGGTATTACGATAGTATTTATAGAGATTAGTAAAATCATCTATAAATATCGAATCGTTTATGAGATCTAATGGTTTAATAGTAAAATGATCATTTGTATACGTGTATATACTAAATACATCTGCTAACGTAATCTCTGTACGAAGTCCAAAATGTACATTGTACCCAAAAAGGCAATATTCACCAATGGTTACAATGTCTCGGGCAATACAATTATGTTCTGTATTGATTCGATTATTGGCAATAAGCTTTGTTTCTACATTACCAAAAACTTCTTTACGGGCTTCATTAAGCTGTGTTAGACGATTTTGGAGTTCACCCTTTTGTTTTTGTAAACGATTTTGGATAATCTCGTAGGTTCCCCCGTCTAGTTGTATGTTGTTTGCGTTTTCTTCTTGCATAGTTGTACTAAAATTCTTCTTTTAGTTTGATAATTGCGCAATTTTCTCAATCCTTGAATTACTAGGGTTTTTAGTATCGTATTTGATACTAATCGAATCCCCGACTACGGTATTGGTCTCAAAATATTGATCATGTTCGTGTCTAAGAATCTCCTGAGTTTTTACAATTTCTTTGGTATGAACGATGTACTTATACGTAATATGAATGTTATCTACAGGAGTGCCTATCTCATTCTCGTATTTATTTGATGTTATCTTCTCGATCACTGCCGTTGCGATTACGCCATTAGCATTTAACTTCTTTTTTTTGAAATGCGTATTTAATGCGAGTGCACTGATGCTTATTAATAATACGGTGAGTAATCCTATAAATTTTTTATTCATTTTTCTAAGATTAATATGTTAATATGGATTCCATCCAATTCCAGGGTCATTTTCAAAATATAAGAAGACTAATTGTATGAAAAAGAAAAAAGCAATGAGTCCAATTATTGCAATAATAAAATTTTTTATAAATGTAACTTGCTGTTGTTTTTTCATTTTCTTCCTTATTTCAGATAAAGTTTTTTCTGAAACGGGTTCTACTTTGATGCCTTGACTTTCCTTGTCACTTTCAGTCCATCCATCATAAGCTTCTCTTTTCTTTCTACGATTGTTGTTTTTGATTGCAGTAATCATTCCTTGAGCTGATCCAAATCCTCCCATAAGATTACATTCTATAAGTTAACCTAAAAAACAACCAAGCTGTTATCGCTATACTTATCGAAATGATGATTACACCTTTTATGGTATTCACTCGATTCTGTTTCCTCATCTTTTTACGAATCTTTGCTAAAGTTTCTTGAGAAACAGGTTCTGTCTTAATTCCTTGGCTTTCTTTGTCAGAACTCGTCCATCCATCAAAAGCTTCACGTTTTTTCCTTCTACTATTATTTTTTAGCGATGTAATCATCGCAGCTGTTGATCCTCCAAACCCCATATTAAACCGTATTAAAAGTTAAACAAATCCCATCCCAGGTCTCCCCAGGATGGGAAGACTTTTATGGGTTTAAAAATGTAGTTATGATATTCATTCTATTGTTTCTGAATTCCTCTTTCTTGATTAAAAAGAAGGAGGAGTATTATTCAGTTTTTATTTCAATTTTTTGTCTGATAACCCTAATCCTTTAGCAAGGTTAAATAGATTTGTGAATAAATCATTTTCTGATGGATCTGTAGTTTTTTGTTTCAAATCCATTAATATATTGGCGATCGTTAGATTTTTAATATCTTCAGAAGAGATTCCATATTGAGTGGCAAAATCTTTTATTTTTTCTAAAAGATTACCTTTTACATCTTCGCTTCCTAAGATTGCATCCTTTACATCCTGAATGTTGTCAGAATGCTGAACCAATCTATCAATTCCTTTAGCTTTTGTGATCTGACCTACTATCTGATCAAAGAACATAGTTTCACCACCAACGATATCAATATTAGCTGCTTTAAGCGCTTCTCCTATTACTTCTGCTTGTGCATCGGCAATTTCTTTCTGGATATTGATATGAGCTAAGTCAACTTGTAATTCTTTATCCAGACGCAGCTTGAATTCCTCATGTTCTTTACCAACACCATCAAGTTTCTTCATTGCTTCTGCTTTCTCTTCAATTCCTGCTGCATCTGCAAGTGCTTTTTGTTTGATTACATCTGCTTCTGCTAGCCCTTCTTCTTTTATCGCTTCAGCTTTTGCTAAGATACCTGCTGCTTCAGCTTTTGCTTTCTTCTCGATAATAGTAGCTTCAACAAGACCTTCACGTTCATGCGCATCTGCTTTAGCATGCATTACTTGTGCTTCAGACATACCTAATGTAGCTTCTTCTTTTGCTTGTGCTTCAGCTAATGTTTTACGAGCTTCTGCTTCTTTTTCACTAGCTTCTTTCTGTGCTTGAGCTTCGATATTAATTTCTTCTGCTTTTTGCTTAGCGGCTTCTTTTTGTGCTTCTGCAGCTTTGATTGTTCTAATCAATGCTTCTTCTGCATTTGCTTCTGCAATGGTAATTTTTACTTGTTTCTCACGATCAGCAGTTTTGAAAGCCTCAATATCTTTCATGTTCTCTTGCTCTTCAACCACACCTTTTTCTAGGGTTACTCTATCGCGAATCACATCCTGGATGTTCTTTTTCTCAACTTCTACTACTTTTTCTTTTTCGATCTGAGCTAAGGTTACAATACGTTCGCGTTCTGTAGCCTCTAGCATTCTGTCTTTTTCTACTCTTTCTGTTTCTACAGCGTCTGTACGTTCTTTATTCTTAGAAGCAACGATGATTTGTCGCTGCATATTTTCTTCTGCAACTTTTACTTTTTCTTCAGTTGCGATACGAGCAGTTTCAGATTTGAGACGTTCCTCTTCTGATACCTTAAGGGTTTCTGCCTCTTCACGAGATTTGATATTGGCAATTTCGCGTTTTTGTTGCTCCTCTTTTTCAGCAAGTTGCTTATCTAATTCTAAAATAGCTTCACGTGCTTCAACATCTTGTTTGCGAATTACTTTTTCTTCATCTCGTTTGATGAGGTTAGATTTCATATTTTGAGCGGCAGTTAATTCGGTAATCTTTTTGATTCCTTCTGCATCTAATATATTATCTGATTTTAAGAATGTTACAGGTGTTTGTTCTAGGTAGTCAATTGCACAATCTTCTAATGTATATCCATTAAGATCAGTACCGATAATATCTACAATTTCATCTCTAAATTCTCTTCTGGCTTCATAAAGCTCAGTAAATTCGAATTTTTTCCCAACAGTTTTTAACGCTTCAGAGAATTTGGCTTCAAAAAGATCTTCTAAAGTTGAGATATCTGAAGCACGCTCACAACCAATAGTTTGTGCAACTTTTTTGATGAAGTCAACTTCGCTATTTACTCTTACAAAGAAAGCTACTTTGATATCAGCTCTCATGTTGTCTTTACATACAAGCCCGTCATTTCCTAATCTTTCGATTTGAATTTTCTTTACAGAAATATCCATGATTTCAACTTTATGAAATACAGGAACAACATAAAGCCCTTTATCTGTAGCAACTTTAGTCCCCTTAAACCCAGTTCTTACAAGAGCCTGTCCTTGAGGGATTTTTTTATAGAACATTGCGATGATCGCAAAGTATACAATAATCAAGAATAGTATTAAGCCTATTCCAATTCCAATAAATGGTAATATAGTATTCATAGTTTTAAGTTAATTAATCGTTATATGATTGTACGAAATAGTAATTTTTATCTTCTGATTGTTTTATGATCAGAATTTTTTGATGATAATTTATTTGTTCTCCATTCAATGATTTAACATAGATTGAAAGTGGGTTTGATTCTGCGATAACTTCTGCAGAACCAAGTTTGTTCCCAGAAATGGTTGATTGTAAAGTTCCTTTTCGTCCGATTAAATCAATTGGCGCATCACCATCTTTATTTAAATTTTTAAAGAACCCTTTAAAAGGAGTTGTAAATATCTTTGTTAGTAGTAAAGAAGGTAAAATTGCAGCCAAGAAAATGATATAACCAAGACTGTTATTATAAGTTGAAGTTAGACTTGTAGTTATTACAGTACACAACCACCATATAAAAATCCAGCATGTAAAGGTGAACATAAAAGGAAGTCCCACAAAGTTGAAATAGATCAGTACAATTTGCCACCATTTCAGTGGTTTTCGTTTTTTCCCTACCACATCTTCTTTATTGACTTCAGTATTAGCAATATCTTGAAAATCAAGATTCCCGCCTTCTATACCTGCATCTGTGTCTACGTCAAGATCGGTATCCATGTCAATATCTATATCTACATCCACGTCAACATCAAAGTCAACTCCCGAAATCATAGTGAATAACCAATATAAGATCAATAAGATCATAAGGATGGTTAATACCATGTTTACTGATGAAAATGCTATGTCTATAAGTTCTTTCAAAGGTTACTATTTAAGTTATGTTTGTTATTAAAATAATGTTTAACTCTATTTTCTAATCTCCTCCGCATGAAGAACAACTCGAACAAGAAGAACAAGAAGAACAAGAACTACAACCAGAGGAACTATCATCAGAATCAAAAAAACTCCAGTTATCTGAATCAAACCAGCCAGAAGATTCTTCAACAGGCTCTTCGTTTACTATTATTGGGTCTTCTTCAAGCGTTTGATTTACTGATTCTTGATCATTTAAATCACTATTGAAAATAGAATCCTGAGCATTGATTTCCTCTGCATATCCTAGAAACTCTCCGTTTTCATTTTCAAAATGAGAATGAGTAATTGTACTTCCGCAGTGATGCATTACATCAGACCAAATCAAGTTGTAGTATAGATAATCATTAAAACCATAATACCCTCCATAAACACCCCCTCTTTCTGGATTTTTTGGCAAAGGACCTTCTTTGTTAATTGTCTTTGAAGGAAGAACGTATTTTGTTTTTGTGAAAATTTTAATATCATCTGTTTCTATCTGCCGCTTAAGTTCGAATTTTATTTCATCAAGAAAACGTTCAAATTCTTCACTTTTTTGTTTTTTAAATAGATCAAATACTTCTTGATATTCTACTACTTTTTGGATTTCGTCTTTAGGATTGTTTTTTGCAAACCTATTAAGAAGTCCTGAAACTTTAATTTCAATTGGATATACTCCAATTTTATGATCTCTATTAATGTTGATTTCAAAAAGATATTTAAAGGTTTCATCTTTATGTTCTAAAACCAAAGTAAGCTTAGAAAAATGAGTTGACATCGCTTCATTGACCTCTATTTCATATTTATCTAAAGCCAGTTTTAAATCATTTTCTTTCCCTTCTTTATCATGATAAAAATCAATCTCATCGTGAGAAATTTTAATAACATTAGTTACTCCGATATTTCTAAAGCAAGCATTAATTTGTTGAAGAATAGCTACTGCGGTAAATGTTTCACGTTCTTCTTTGTCAGATACAGAGCCTAATGTTATGCTATGTAAAAATTTTCTAAAAGCTTTAGTTGGCTTAACATAATTTATTTTGGTAATTTGAGACGGATCGATGGTTATAATTCCTTCAAAATACATTGTTATTTAGTTTTTAGTTATGACAAGAACCGCAGTTTAACGATTCCCATTCTTCTTTTGCTACATCTCCCCAGATTTTGAGATTAGGTTGATTATATTGATTTATATATAACCCGTTGTGCATTTAGTTAATATTAATTTTTAGGTTGTTTATATTTCTGTTGAATTCAAACCTATTGATATATTGAATAATGGTCATTGCTGTGATCTTTGATAAGATTCTATTTTTAAA
>NZ_VLNR01000109.1 GCF_007489275.1 Aquimarina algiphila | reverse complement strand
CGGATATAACCAAAAGTGCAAAAAATATAGCTAATGTAGTTAAGGTCTAAGCCTTATAAACACTAAGAAAACAATACAAAAAAAGAGAAACCTTGTTTTATAGCAGTATTAAACCTAATTTTTGGTGTAGTTTTATGTGTAATTATAATTTTTTTGGTCTAAATAGAGCCTTCTAAGCCCTTATGAGTAGTATATTCAACCCTAAATTCACATTTTGCAGAAAATAATATTAATAGAGCCTAAAAAATGAACATCGAATGAACATAAATGAACATTTCAACATTTGTTAACCCCTTTTATTGTTTGTACTTTTGGTTTTGCCCCTCATATAAGAGTGCGATGACAGAAATATTAATCTTTGATTTCATATTCTTTTCTAGATTGAAAATATTTATGTTATTTTAATAGAAAATATTGAAAACTTACTTTGTTAGTTTAACTCCTCTACCACCATATAAATTGGCAGCTATACCACTAAATTCATTTTGCATTGTTTCTAATGAAATATTGTAAGTCTTCGAGGCATTAGTTAATTTTTTCTTTAATTTTAAATTTTTATCAATCGCTATTCCTGCCATAATGAATACAACAATAACTATGATTCCAACTATAGAAAATTCTGTTGTTTTGATAGTATTATAGGTATCATAGCTATAACTTCTACCAGCTATAAAAATATTATGAATTAAGAAAAAGACACCAATAATCAAAAAAGGAATTTTTACATAACTTTCCATTTCAGCTGATTTTTTATAAATGTCTAGCATTTCCTGTAATATTTGTTTAGGTAGTTTTTCTATAATTTCTAATTGAACTTCTTGTTCTATTTTTTCTTTATTTTCCATGTTATTATGATTAGGAATTATTGGATTATGTACTACTTACATTAATACATAATTTTTCTAACGAAATTTTAAACTCGATATATGCTGTAGATGAAATAAAGTTGTCATGAAAAAACTCAAATCTATCTTTATTATCATTCGTATAAATGATAATAGATTCTCCATCATCAGAATCATCCTTAATATATAACTTGCTGATATCTTTAAAACTTAAAATGACTTGAGTGGTTTTATGAGGAAAACTAATTGTAGTCTGAGATATTTTTATAGTATTTTTATTTTGAATGGCAGTTTTATGCGCTTTTAATTTGTAGATGGAGTATATCAAAAATGAAATGAATAAAACTCCTAAAATATAATAACTGTATGGACTTGATATAATACTTTTACCTTTAATTGTAATCCCTGCATTGTAATAAAAGCAATAAAGTGTTAGTGCCCCAAAAATAATAGCAGGCATGAATGTCCAATATGAAAATGTACTTTTATATTCAAATTCTTTATATTCTTCCATGACGATACGTTTTCAATTTTTGTTAAAAGATTTTCTATTTCTTCAGAGTTGTTAGTGATGTATTTGTTCTGATTTCTAACAATTAATTAATATTATATTCCAAATGTATATACTTTCTTTAAGGAGGTTATCCCTCAATTAATATCCGTTTTATTTGGATATATATTTGATGAATTTTTGAGGCTGCAGTAGGGAATATTTTGAGAGACCCTGTATTTGATTCGAGTACAATAACATTTTAAATTACCTTTTTTTAGATTTATATAATCTAAAATCTTCAATAAAAACTCTTTGTCAAATACGACTCTTAGAACATAGTTTTAGAAATTATACAATAGAAGGTATGAAAAGAGAGCTACCAGAAATTCAAACTAATTATTGTTAAAAAATTAGAAGTTCATAGAATATGATAATTATCATATTTAGTTCTGACTCCATTTGTCAATTTTGACGATTAAGAATCTGTATAAATATATGTAAATACATAATATTTTGGATTAACAATCTATAGTTGCGCAATTGCAGCAAAATTAATTTATTCTTTTATGAAACTACATTCATTTCATATTCCTGTAATGGGAATAGGCTTTACCATCGATACTCCGTTAAAAGTTTCTCATTTAGGCATAGACTCTGTTGTTTCCTTAGTAGATGATATTCTATTAGAAAAACTAAGAAAAATGTACTGCAATCTATTTGAAGAACCCTATAGTGAAATAACTGAAAGTATAGAAGATTTTAGAGCCAAACGGATTACTTCCTATCTTAATTTGATGAATAATGTAGCAGAAAAGAAGTTTGAAGAACTCAAAAATATTTCAAATGGATTGAATAAAGAATTAAAACAATATTTAAACATTCTACCTGGTACTTCTGTCCTAAAACAACGATTTAAAAATTTGAGTTATACAAATTATAATGTAAAAGAACTCCTAAGTTTTATAGAAGATCATTTATGTATAGGAAGTATTGATGTTAATATCATGACTAAAGTAGATAAAGAAAATTATAAGAAAAAAGAAAAATTACCTAATATATATAATGACGCTCACTCTGCACTTAGAGGATATGCTAAAAGCGATTTATCTTCATCTATAATACTTTCGGCAGGTATGAATCCTAGGTTATATAGCTATATGGAAGAATTTGATGATTTTTATCCCGATAAGAACGGGAAGATTAAAAAGAAAATAGTTTTAAAAGTAAGTGATTACAGATCTGCCCTGATACAAGGAAAGTTTCTTGCTAAAAAAGGACTTTGGGTTTCAGAATATAGGATTGAATCTGGGCTTAATTGTGGGGGGCATGCATTTGCAACCGATGGATATCTTCTGGGACCTATTTTAGCTCAATTTAGAGATCAAAAGGAGGAATTGATACAAGAAATACACAAGATAATGATTGAAGCACTTTTTCATAAAAGAAGTCATATTCTACAAGAACCTTTATCTATAAAAATAACCGCTCAAGGAGGAGTTGGTACAGCAGAAGAACATCGGTTTTTACTCGAACACTATAGAGTAGATTCTGTAGGTTGGGGGACACCATTTCTTTTGGTTCCCGAAGCAACAACTGTAGATGATAGTTCATTAGATAAATTAGTAAAAGCAAAAGAAAAAGATTTGTATCTAAGTAATATCTCTCCTTTGGGTATACCTTTTAATAATCTTAAGGGAAATACTAAAGATCAGGAAAAACTTGCTTTGATATCAAAAAATAGACCGGGGAGTTCCTGCCCTAAAAAATACGTAGCTTTAAATAAAGATTTTTCTGAACAAGGGATGTGTACTGCTTCTCGTCAATATCAGTATTTAAAAATTAAAGAATTGGATGAAAAAGAGTTTTCTAAAGATAAATATGAGGAAGAATATAATAAAATCATAGAAAAGTCATGTACTTGTGTTGGATTAGGAACTTCAGCATTATTAAAGTATAACTTAAATACCAAAACCGAAGGACAAGGTGTTTCTATTTGCCCAGGCCCCAATATGGCTTACTTTTCAAAGATTATGAGTTTAAAAGAAATGACCAATCATATCTATGGAGAATCTGATGTAATAACAAGAACAGATCGTCCAAATATGTTCATAAAAGAGTTAGGGATTTATATCAATTACTTAAAAACTAAGCTCGAAGAGATGAAAACCCCCTTGGATACTAAACAAAAAAAGTACTTGACAACATTTGCCAAAAACTTAAGTGAAGGTATTTCATATTATAAAAATACTTTTAATAGCGATCTAAAAACGGTATCAGAAAGTACTAAATGTGAGATTATGAGAGGTTTAGTCAAATGGCATAGTATTTTAAACCAAATAAATTCAGAAATAGATCATTTGTGTAATACCTAATTGAAGAATATCAGTATCAGTTTAGAAATTGTTTTATCCCATACATCTTCATTAGCGTATTATATTTATTCTAAAAAGTTATTGTAAAATAAAGAAGAAGATAACGAACTAAGAATGTTATGTGTTTAGTTTATAACAGGTTAGTAAAATGTTTAATACGTTATTGTTGGAGGCTTTTATTTATTTTGGTATGTTTTTTGTTTATCTATTATTAATTATTAAATATACTTTTTATAGATGGTCGTATTTGATTAACTTTCAAATAAAAAGAAATCTATGCAATTAGAACTTTGAAAACAATTTATGAAATCATAATTTTACTCCCCCAAAAAATGAATATTATGCGCAACGTGAATACTTGGAACACAAAAAAGTTATTACTTACCCTGGTAATCTTATGCTTTTTTATACAAATGAAGGCACAGAATGATCAAATTTCTATTCAATCTATTAATGATAGAGAATTTACTGTAAGCAGTATTAATGGAATTCCTTTTACAATAGTCTTAGAAAATAGTAATAATGATGGACAATATCAATTAGGAAGTAATGGTCGTCTTACTTTTAAGGTTGAAGATTTGATAGGAAAGAGAAGTACCCTTAGAATTGTATTACAAGAAAAGATATTTTTATCTTTAGAAGATAAACTTGTCGCACAATACCAAGCTGATGTAAAATGGATTGAATCCAAACTTCAAATCACAGAAGGTGAATTTAAAATATTCCCATCACGTCCAATTTTTACAGAAGCAGGTTTGGAAAAATTAAAAGGTAAAGTTTTTGAATATGCTACTTCTGATAAAAAAGAAGATTATTTCAATCAATGGATAGAAAAAGTAAATTACTCATATGGAGCAGTAGGGTATTTCAATGAAATATTTGACGCATCCAATGGTGAGGACAATGCGCAAAGACATAATTTTCTACCTATTAATATATACGAAGAACTTCATAAATAAAATAGCCTCTTTATCTTAGGTAATGTATAAAGAAACTAATTTAATTTGAAATCTGTTTTCTTGATATCTAAATGAAGTTATGTTTGCCGATTGAATATTATCTGATATAAAAAAATAAAAAACGCCCGATTTTGGGCGTTTTTTATTTTTTTCCATAGCAAATTCTCTCTTTTACATAGTTAAATGACAGTTGATTGATTTTGTGAGGTTTATGTTCTGTTGATAAAAGAATTGTACACCTATTGATTTGTATTTGTAACCTTTTGTCTACCCTATATATTGCTAAATCACTAGTTACGATTATACCTTTGTCTGTTTTGTAAGAAACAATATTATGAAGTTAATAGATTGTGTGTAGAAAAATGCTAATTCTATTTTTCTCCAGTATTGTTTCTATAAAAAGTATTTGTTTAAAATTTTATTTTTGATTTCTTAATATTATCCCTAAATGAGAATTTTCTATTTAGTATTTGTCTTATGCTATGGAGTTTTTTTATCTCAAGAATTGTCAGCCCAAAACCTTAAAATTGTAGATAGTTTACGTTTTTTAGTAAATGATCATGATACACCTGATTCTACATTAGTAATTGGTTATAATGATTTAGGAATTCAATATGCTACGTCAGATTCAAAATTGGCAAAAACCTATATCAATAAAGCACTAAAAATTGCTAAATCCAGTAAAAATCAACGAGGTATCGCTGGTGCTCAAAATTGTTTAGGGATTGTTTATTATTACCAGAAACAATATGACTCTGCATTAGTATATTTTAATAAGGCTTTAGCGATTAATAAAAGAGAAAAATACTATTGGGGGCAAGGATCAGCATTACACCAAATAGGGGTAATTCATAAATATCAGGCTAATTATCTTAGAGCAATAGAAAGTTTTCAAAAATCCAGAGAGTTATTTCATTCAATTAATGATTCTATTTCTTTTGCAAAGGCAATAGAAAATATAGGAAGTTGCTATTATTATATTGGGAATCATCACAAAGCAATGGAATTTCACTTGCAGGCAATGAGTATATACGAAAAGAAACATGATATAAATGGCATCAGTCGTGAATATAATTATTTAAGTCGTTCTTTAATAGATCAGAAAGAATACCAAAAAGCATTGGATTATCTTAATGAAGCTTTAATAGTTATAAGAAAATCAGGTAATAATATACAGGTTGCAGTTGCTTTACAAAATATAGTGAGATGTTATGTTGGACTTAATAATTATGATAAAGCGCTGAAGTATAGCATGGAAGCCCTGGAATATAAAAAGCTATCAGGAAATAAAAAGAATATAGCCTCTACACAAAGTTCTATCGGTGAGATCTATTATCATCTTAAGGATTACAATAAAGCGATTGATTATTTAAAGAAATCGTTAGAAAACCATGTGTATAATGGTGATTACACTAGTAAAATGATTACTTGTCATAGGTTAAGCAAGACTTATTTAGCTATCCATAAACTTGGTCAGGCAAAGTTTTATGCAACCAAAGCATTGGGAATTTCTAAAAAGATCAAAAATTTAAAAGGCGAAAAGAATACGTATACTATTTTGGCATCTATCGTAGAGCAGGAGGGAAGAGGTATGGAAGCTTCTGGATATTATAAAAAAGCTCTGGAGTTAAAAGATTCAATGCTTAAAATAGAGAATGAAAAACAAGCACGTCAATTACAAATGATGTATGAAACAGAACAAAAAGAACTGCAAATTGATCAACAGGAAAACGAAATTCAATTACTGAAACAAAGAGTAAAAATTAATAAGCTAAAGTATTCCTTATTGATTATTGTTTTAGTATTAATTCTTATTATTTTGGGGTTTGGATTTTATGAAACCAAACAAAAAATAGAACGTTCTAAATTGCTGGCAAAACATTCTAGATTGGAAAAAGAAAAGCTAGATGATGAATTGTCATTTAAGAAAAGAGAGTTAATTACACATGCTTTACACTTAGCCAAAAAGAATACCGTATTAGAAAAGCTAAAACAAACGATAGAAAAATTTGTATTGGCTGAAAAAGAAAATATAACATTTGACTATCGTCAATTAACAGCAATTATTCAACAAGAATTAAGAGATGATGAAAGCTGGGAGAATTTTAGAAATTATTTTGAACATATCCATCAAGATTTTTATACAACTGTTAAGAAGAAATACCCTAAAATCACTCCAGGAGAATTAAGACTAATTGCATTACTAAAAATGAATTTGTCTTACAAAGAAATTGGAGGAATCCTTAACATTACTCAAGAAGGAGTAAAGAAGGCCAGATATCGTCTTCGTAAAAAATTAAATATAAAACCAGAAGAATCCCTTCAAAACCTAGTCATGAACCTCTAGAGATATTTAATTATAAGGCATAAGGTATTCACAAAAGAACACATAATACAAAACTTCTATTTATACAATTTATCGTCAGGAATCATTTCTTTTTCAAGACTAATTAAATAATCAATGATTTCTTGTTTAGGATTCAGTTCCAGCTTTTTACGAAGACGATATCTGGCAGTTTTTAAACTTCCTGGCGAAATACCAAGAATACTTGCCGTTTCTTTAATATTAAGGTTGAGTCTAATCAAAGAACATATTTTAAGATCGTTAGCCTTTAAATTTTCATGTTTTAATTTTAATTTGGCATGGAACCCTATTTTAGCTTCTTCAAAATAATTTCTAAAATTCTCCCAATTTTTATCAATGCTCAGGTTTTCTTCTGCCAGCTTCTTTAATTCTTGAATAAGTTTTTTCTCTTCTAAAGATGACACTTGATCTAAATGCTTAACGATATTCTGTATTTTATTGATGATCTCATTCTTTTGCTGAAAATTAAAAGTATAAGAGGTAAGTTGCTTATTTTTGAATTCTAGTTGTTCTTCTAACTCCTTTTGCTTCAGTTTTTCATTTTGAATAAATTTTTGAGCTAAAGAATTTTGAGATTTTAAAATATCTTGTTCTTTAATTGCAAATTCAATTTCTTTTTCTGAACGTTTTCTATACACAGATAAGATAATATATGCACTAATGGAGATGAGTAAAATACTGGTAAAGAGAGTGTAGTTGATGATTTTTTTCTTTCCATGTTCCTGTTCAAGAATAGAAATTTTAGTATTGGTTTGTTCTAATTTATTTTTAAATTCTAAAAAAGCTATTTCTTTTGATTTTTTATAATTGAACAAAGTATCTTTAAGTTTGACATAGTTATTATAAAACAATAAAGCTTGTTCAGGTTGGTTCATTATGGTTTTTAACTTCTTTAATTCTTGATATGAAGCTAGCTCTTGCTTTTTTAGATTATTTTCTTTTGAGCTCTGTAATCCCATTTTTAGGTTATGCTCAGCTTCTTTCAAATTGCCTTTAAGTCTTAAAGTTTTACCTAATAGAATCATGCTACTTGTCAATCCATAGGTATCTCCAATTTCTTTACTTAGTCTAATTGATTCATGAATATGATACGATGCTTTGTCGAGGTTATTTTTATTTAAATGGAGTAAAGTCAAACGATTATGAATCTCTGCAATACCATAAGTAAAATTACTTTTAGTGTGTATTTCCAAAGCATTATTTAGATATTCTAAGGCTTCAATATGCTTGTTTTGCTCAATCAAAATAGTTGCTATTTTGGTGAAAGTAGTAGCAACATCATTTGTGAGTTTTAAATCTGTAAATAGATGAATCGCTTTGTTATATTCTCTAAGCGCTTCATTGTACTCCTTTAAATCGGCATATATTAATCCGATGTGTAGTGTTGTGCTGGCAACACCTTTATAATTGTTATTTTTTTTATGTTTTTTCTTTGAAATAAGAAGGTATCGAAGTGCTTCTTTATAATTTCCCTGAACCCAATATTGATAGCCAATACTGCTTAGAATATCAACACTTATAGTATTGTTTTTGTAATATTGAGTAGGTTCATTTTCTAAATTGGTTAATTTTTGATTTTGTGCATTTATACTTTGTAAAAAACACATAAATAAAATAGTGTAGATCGTTAAATGTATCTTCCGTAAATTAGGTAATGATACAGATATTAAGTTTAATCTATAAAAAGAATAGTGTAGAAGTAGTATCATATGGGGTTGGGTTATTAAGAGGTTTATTAAGGGGGTTTTTGGTTTTTATTTTAATCCATATCTATATAAATCATTAAAAATATTTCTAAAATTCACTAACATAACACTTTAAGATAAGCAATATAAATGGTATTTCTAGCACAATTACTTAGAATCTGTGATTCTGTAACTATTGTTTTAAATTTTAATTTATACAATTTAGATACATTTAATTCGGTATCCAATAAAGATAAATTCTGTTATGATTAAGATAGAATTTAAAGAATAAGATTTAATGTCTTTAATAAAAGATAAGAGAATTTCTAGCTTTTATAAAAATTCTTCTTTTTTAATATTATAGTACTTTTTGGATGAAAAAGTAATTTTAAAGATGAAGTGTTGTGAATGGCCATATCTGAGTTTATTAAAAAGTTAGGGGTAAATTTTGATGATTTGTATCTTATGAATTTATTGTTTAAATAGGTTTTTATTTCTTTTTTAAGGTATTTGAGGTTTGAAAAAACAAAACTACTTACAATTAAGAGTCTGAACTATAATTCTAATTTGGTTTTAACTCAAATTTAATATGTAGTCTTGTTGTCTAAAAAAAAACTGAGGGTACAAAAGGGGGACACTAAGAGGTATTAGAGAGGTAAAAGGTTTTTTTGTAATTTGATTTTCTTAAGTTTTATCTTTAATCTATTGTTTTTCAGGAGTTTGTTTTGTTTCTTTTTTAGCTTTTTCAATATTTTTATGGTTTTGCTTTTTTTGTCTTATTCATACAATAGTATCATTCTATAACACCGTTTTCTCATAAAACAGAATATATTTTGTGGATTTGCAATATCAATATATTACTGTTGTTTTATTAAAACTGCTCTTTAAAATACTATGTCCAACGTTTTTAATTGATTGTTTTTTGATGATTTCTTTTGTTCCTCCTTATCTTTTAAAAAGTAACCTATTGATGTAATAATGTTTCTTTTTGTATGCTCTTTTTTCTAAAGATATTTATGGCTTTACCATAATATTGCTCTAGTAATCTATATAGATGTTTACTACTTTATCGTTGATAAAAACCATTGTATTTGTCTATTATTTTGAAAATGTTTTTATGAAAAAAATGGAGTGGGTGTTACCTGTAGGTACTATAATGTTTGTTATATCGATTCTTTTTAATGTAATACCAGAAGAAGACGAAATTTTCAATTCTATAGGAAAGAATGAAATAAATAGACTTAAAATCGAGAATAAAATTATTCTTGAATCTAATATGGTTACACAATATAAACTGTTGGAGCTAGTAAATAAAGTAGATAGTTTATTAAGCTTAATACATTGTAGTCAACTTGAAATAGAGTAAAAAGAAGAAAATTGAGAGCTAACTATTAATTTACCTCATGAAAGAAGCTTAAACATACTTTTTGTTTACTTCTATATGTGAAATACAATAAACTATTATAAAACCAATTTATAGCGAGATATAAAATTTAGAAATGATGTCAGTCATGTATTACCTGTTTTTTTAAATTAAGAAACTATTGTTCTATACATATGTAGAAAGGTTATTGTTTTTATTTTGACGATTGTGATAAAAACTTTATAAATATTTCTATGTAAGATTGATATTTTACCCCCTGGTCATTTTGGGTTATTTTGATCAGGGGGTTTTTACTTTACATTATTTTGTTAAAAGGTTTTAACTTTTAAAAACAACAGAGATAAACTTTCCCTTTTTAATTCATTATATATTGATAAATACTAGGAGGGGAGGGATTTAAAGTAGATTCTATTATTGATCCAAGGGTTGAAAATAGAATACCTTTTTTGTTAGTGTATTTTGATTTAAAAATAATACAACCTGAATAGTAATTCAAATTATCTATTCAGGTTGTATTTGTTATACCTCTATTAAGTATTAAGGTAGTTTATTTTGCTAAAATGATACGATTTGTAATAAAATCATTACCTAGACGTAAAACATAAAAATAAACTCCAGATGGTAAATCTCCATCTTCGTTAAAAGTAGTGTGGTACTGCTTATTAGCTTCAACTTTATTATCAAATAAAGTGTTCACTAAAACACCGGTAATCGTGTAAATCTCTATCCTTGCACTTCCTTCTTTCTCGCTGCTAAAAGTAATGGTAGCTTTGTCTTTAGATGGATTAGGGTATGCTTTTGCTTCAAACTTAAAGAAAGTCCTAGTTTCGATGTTTGATACATTTTGTATGTCATCGTTTTTCTCATCACAAAAAGCAGTTACAATTATGGTTTCTTGTTTAGTACATCCAGTAATTGTGTTAGTAGCCGTTACTCTATATTCACCTTCAGAGGTCACATTTACCGGATTCTCACCAGCAGTAAATCCTTCCCAGTTGAAGGTTACATTAGGTGTTGTAGATGTTGCCGTTAACGCTACCGAAGTATTAGTACACGTAATGATTCCATCAGCCGTAGCGGTAAGCTCAGGCTTAGTTAAGTCTGCACTTACTATTATGGTTTCTTGTCTAATACATCCTGTAATTGTGTTAGTAGCGGTTACCATATATTCACCTTCTGAAGTTACATTTACCGGATTCTCACCAGCAGTAAACCCAGTCCAGCTAAAGATCACATTGGGGTTTGTGGATGTAGCCGTTAGGGTTACTGAAGTATTACTGCAAGTGATCATTCCATCTGCTGTAACGGTAAGCTCAGGTTTAGTTAAGTCTGCACTTACTATTATGGTTTCTTGTTTAGTACATCCTGTAATTGTGTTAGTAGCCGTTACTCTATATTCACCTTCAGAAGTTACATTAACCGGATTCTCACCATCGGTAAATCCTTCCCAGTTGAAGGTTACATTAGGAGTAGTTGATGTGGCGGTTAATGCTACCGAGGTATTAGTACAGGTAATGATTCCATCAGCAGTAGTAGTAAGCTCAGGCTTAGTTAAATCAGCACTTACAGTTACAGTTTGTTGAATACTACATCCGTTGATAGTATTGGTAGCGGTTACTATATAATCCCCTTCAGAGGTTACATTGACCGGATTCTCACCATCGGTAAATCCTTCCCAGTTGAAGGTTACATTAGGAGTAGTTGATGTGGCGGTTAATGCTACCGAGGTATTAGTACAGGTAATGATTCCGTCAGCAGTAGCGGTAAGCTCAGGCTTGGTTAAATCTGCACTCACAGTTACAGTTTGTTGAATACTACATCCGTTAATGGTATTGGTAGCGGTTACTACATAATTCCCTTCAGAGGTTACATTGACTGG
>NZ_VLNR01000108.1 GCF_007489275.1 Aquimarina algiphila | reverse complement strand
TGTGGGGGAATCATTAAGAAAAGGAAAAATTAAAAAGGACTAATAACAAAATTTAACTATTATTGCAAGATCTCTCTTAGTGGCACCATTTGACCGAAATAGGTGGCACAGTCACTCCGAAATAGCCAGTTCTTTTTATTTCTTCAACTTTTTCAGGTGATTCTTGAGCAGCTTTAAGGGCAAAATCCAATACAGTTTTTTGCTGTGTATTTATTATAAACGAATAAGCTAAACGAACTTTACTTTTTAATATATCTATAGAGGTATTGTAGTATTTAGATAGGCAAATGACAATAAATGTACTTAATACTGAGATGACCCCTATCAAAATATAATAAGTTAATTTTGGTAAATCTTGACTTCTTGTCCACATAAACCAGACAATCATATAAAAAGATATCAAAAATGAAACGGTATATAAAAATGATAGGGCATTCTTTATGTATAAATTGCTATCAGAAGATTTACTATAATATATAGAGAAAAATAATATTATAAAACTAAATATAAGATATGGGAATCTTATCCCAAAACCAATTAAAAAAACTCTTGGAGAACTGAATCCAAAAGTTTTAAACTCATTTTTAGCAATTTTCACATTTTCTTTTGAACATGATATTATTTGATCAAAACTATTGTTTAATTTGTCTAGTTCAAATAAATAGGAAGAGGCAGAAATGTTATTTTTTATATACTCTGACTTTAACTGAATAAGCTTTTTCTGATGCTTCGAGGTCAGCAAATCAACTTCTTTTTCTGCTGACATTATCTTCATAGATTTTTTTGGAAAATCTATATGAATTAAAGGTGCAGTAAAGATCAAAACTGCACCTATAACTAATAATATAATTAATGTTTTATTGTATAAGTCTGTCGTCCGGGTCTGGCTCTTCTTCCTTATCGGAAAGGTATAATTCAAAATCTTCTGTATACTCATTAGTTAATTCAGGGTTTTCATATTCACTTAATTCATCCGAATTACAACTACTAAATATAATCATTGTAAAAAGGGCAAAAAATAGGTAACCTTTAGGCATATTCATAACTTGATTATTTATAATTATTTAACCAAAAATAACTTATAAATTACACAAGCACAAAATATGCTCAATATTGAAATAATTAATGCATCTAGGGGTAGGAGCATTGATGCAAATATAGTTCTAAACAAAAAAAAACTGTTACGGTATAACCGCATAATTTTGATGTTGTGCATATGCAGTTAATAACCCTCAAAGTTTATACCAAATTAGGTAAAATTTTTCAATATTAATGTTACTTATCAGTTATTTTCTGTAGTAATAAAAACTTTTTTAAATAAACAGCACATGTTAAAAATCTATTATACTGAATAATAGATTGTTAAAATCTATCTCGCTAAACATAGTGCAGGACTTAACGGTATGGAATAAGTAAAAAACTAAAGAAAATCCTTTTTTTTTAAGTGTTATCACATCTATAAAGTATTTTTTTGATGTACAAAATTAAACCGCAAGTTAAACCCCAAAGTAAACCCTAACAGATATTTTCTGTAGTTACGCATTTTTTTAATGCATCCTTAAATAGACTATTTTAAAAGGTGATTTTTAGGCAAATGTTTATTTATTCAGCTCTTTATTTATAAGGCATGAGTGTTATTATTAGTTTTATTGGTAATATGAATTATTAAGAAAGGATAAATAGGTATTATTACGAATTACGGAAGGAGTTTAATGGGCATTTAAAAGGTATTATAGAACATTTTGAATTTTACACTTTGAAGCAATTTGAAACTGTGATGCCCCATTTTTATTGATCTCAAAGAGTTTTTTTATGTTTCTTATTTATTCCCTTTTTGTATTATGCCCTATAAATATACTGTCTTTCAAAACGTGAAAGATATCCCTTTATAAAACCCTGTTATATAGGCTTTTTGTAGAATCCGGTTTAATTTTCTTACTTTTGAAGCTACTTAACCTAAAACTAAAAAGTAAGATGAGAAAACTTATGTATGCTGTTGCATATGTCCTTACCCTTGGATTTGCAGCATGTGGGAGTGATGACGATGTAGATTGTGGCGAAGCAAATGTAGCCTTATCAGAAGCTGCAGTGGCATATGGCGAAAATCAAACGTCTACAGATGTTTGTAATGCTTATAGGACGGCATTAGAAACTGTAGTAATTAATGGTTGTTTTGCCGATGATGAGGCAAAAGAAGCTTTAGAGGAAGAATTAAAAAGAATAGGTGATTGTACCTTTTCTGGGAGAACATGTTTAAGTTGTACTAACAGCGGAATAACACAGACGATATGTAGAGGTGAAAATGGAAATGCTTTTATTGTTGATGGCGATGAAGATACTGAAGATAAAGACACCGGGATTCCATATAGCAGATATATAGAACTTTCTGATTGTGAGTAATGCTTACTTACTTCGTAGAGAAGATTAAATAATATATATAAAAGAGACCTTTTTGGGTCTCTTTTTTTAAACTTAAATATTTGTTAATCAACATTCTTGCTTCTATATTCGTGATCAGAATTTAACCTAATACCAAAATTATGAAAAATCTTATGTATGTTGCAGTATGTATCCTTGTACTAAGCCTTACTGCATGTGGTAGTGATGATGATGGAAATGGAAATTGCAGAACATGTTCGAATGGGCCAGTAAGTATTGAAGTTTGTGATAACGGAGACGGAACTTTTAGTGTAGAAGGAGGCGCAGCTCAGGATATTCCAGATGGCTCGACTTTTGATGAACAATTTAATGCTGCATGTGCTCAAATCGGGGCAAACTGAATTTAAGAAATATGTTTTTAGAAAAAAAGGATCATTTTGATCCCTTTTTTTGTTTGATGAGGTATACATAAACAGGAAAATGGTCACTATATCCACCTGTATAAGAACCACCAGCAAAACTACGAAATGGATATCCTTTATACTTACCTTTAGAAGTAACTAAATATTCTGGATTAAATATACCCGCTTTATAATATCGATAACTAGAATAGTCTTTGAATAAGAGGCTTGCAGAAACAATAATTTGATCAAATAAATTCCATCGATCTCCCCAGGCTAGAGAACCCATCCCCTTTTTGGCCATAGCATACATTGGATTGTATACTTCTTTTAAAAAAACGTCTTTTTTATGCTGTTTTGCTCCTAGAACCTTTTTAACACTTACATTATTAGGATTATCATTAAGATCACCCATGGTAATAATTTTTGCGTAGGGATCAATAGCAAATAATGAATCCATTATTTTTTTATTTAATGCTGCTGCTTTTTTTCTTTTATATTGACTCCTGGCTTCACCACCCCTTCTTGAGGGCCAATGATTTACAATAATATGAATTAGATCACCATCAAGATACCCACTTACTAGCAATTGATCCCTCGTATATACTCGTTTATTGGTGTTTGTGTCATAAAGTATGAGTTCGTGAGTACTAGTGTTTTTAGGTTTAAATAACCTTTTTTGATATAATAAAGCAACATCAATACCCCTTCGGTCAGGAGAATCAAAATGAACAATGCCATAGTCTTTAGCTATCAGACTAGAATCATTAACAAGGTCTTCTAAAACCTTTCTATTTTCTATTTCGGCGACACCCAAAATAGCAGGAGCATTTTTTGTTATGGTTATACCCAACTCAGAAATTGTAGTTGCCATGTTTTTAACCTTCTGGTTATAAATTTGATATGTCCAATGGTCCTTTCCATTTGGAGTTCTATCATTATCAAATGTTATTGGGTCATCTTCAGGGTCAAAAAGATTTTCCAAATTGTAAAATGCAATGGTATGAATCTTATACTCCTTCTTTTCCTGAGAAAAAAGAGATGAGGACAATAAAAAAATCAAAAATATAGTGGTGCTTCTTAAGATCATAAAATTGTTTTAGAGTTAGAAATCAGATGCAAATATTATTTTTTCCAGTGTCGAAAAATGAAACTGGGATATTTTATAATTGCCATTAATTAACACAAACAAGATTTATGGTGTATCACTTTTTTAATCCAAAACAGATTGTATTGATCTTCTTTTTTGGGATTTCTTTTCTACATGCTCAACAAACAGAGTTAAAAGGAAAAATTATAGATGCAATATCAGGAAAAGGCCTTGAAGAAGTATCTATACAAACCTTAGAATCAAATGTTTCTATACTAACAAATGCTAATGGTGAGTTTGATTTTGGTCATGTGGTACTTCCTTTAGGAGAGGAAATACTTGTCATTTCAAAAAAAGGATTTATAACCAAGCGTTTTCCTATTATTATTAATGAAAATACAGCCTTGGACCTGGGTGACATAGATTTACAATATGATTTTAATGATGAGCAACTGCAAATAGGAACTATTAGTCTTTCTGATAATGAATTGGATGAAGACCATGATATCTCCTTTAATGCGGCAGCTTTACTTCAGTCTACTAGAGATGTATTTCTTAATGCGGCTGCTTTTGATTTTAGTTCGACATTTTTTCGCCCAAGAGGTTTAGGAAATGAGAACGGAAAGGTTTTAATCAATGGTATAGAAATGAATAAACTCTTTAATGGAAGACCACAGTGGAGTAACTGGGGAGGACTAAATGATATGCAACGTAATCGTGAGTTTTCTCAAGGGATTTCAGAAAACGACTATACTTTCGGAGGTCTTTCAGGAACTTCCAATATCATTATGCGTGCTTCCAAATATCGTAAGGGAGGAAGAATCTCTTATGCCTCCTCTAATCGTACGTATCTAGGGAGAATAATGGGAACGTATAATTCTGGTGTGATGACCAATGGATGGGCTTTTTCTGTATCACTAGCCAGAAGGTTTGGTAATGAAGGTTTTGTTGATGGTACATTATATGATGCAAACTCATTCTTTATTTCAATTGAAAAAAAACTAGGGAAAACACATAGCCTTAATCTAACTGGGTTTTATACTCCAAATCGCAGAGGGAGATCGACTGCAATTACAGAAGAAGTATTTAATCTAAAAGGAAATACATATAACCCTAATTGGGGATATCAAGATGGAAAATTAAGAAACTCCAGGGAGCGAAAAATTGAAGAACCTATTGTGATGCTTAACCATTATTGGAATATCACTCCGAATACCTTAATAAATACAAATATTGCGTTTCAAACAGGTAGTATAGGAAACAGTAGAATTGATAATGGAGGGAGTGATTTAATACAAGGACCAAATGGACAACAAACTTATATCGGAGGAGGAAGGAGTGCAGACACAAATCCAGTGCATCCAGATAATTTACCTAGTTCTTTTTTGAAAAACCCAAACCCTAGTCCGTTGGATTATCAAAATGCTTTTTTAGCACAACAAAACTTAATTGATCGTGGTCAGTTACTTTGGGATGATTTAATTCGAACCAATCAACAAAACACACAGCAAGGAGGTAATGCTACGTATATTTTATACGAGGATAAAACCAAAGATATGCAACTTAGTAGTAATGTTATAGTAAACAGTAAACTCAGCTCAAATATCACGTTAAACTCTGTGATTAATTATAGAAGCTTAAAAAGTCAAAATTTTGCTGAGGTAACCGATCTTTTAGGTGGAGTAGGGTTTTTGGATGTAGATGTATTTGCTTTATCAACAAGCGGATTGACTTCTCAGGAATTAGTAAATAGAGCACAAAGTGATTTGCGTAACCCTAATCGTATTGTTGGAGTCGGTGACCGTTATGATTATAACTATGAGATTGATGCTTCAATACTTGATGGGTTTATTCAAGGGCAATTCAAATTTAATAGAATAGATTTCTTTTTAGGAGGTACAGTTTCAAAGACATCTTATCAAAGAAATGGGATATTTGAAAATGGATATTTTCCGGGAAATGCATCTTTTGGAAAAAGTGAACCCATAGATTTTACGAATTATGGAGTAAAAGGAGGAGGAACTTTTGCTATCAATGGACATAATTTCATTACGTTTCAGGGTGCATATTTTAATAAAGCGCCCACAATTCGTAATGCGTTTGCGAATGCAAGACAAAATAATAATACTATAGCAACATTGATTGGAGGAACTCAGGAAAGTGAAAAAATTCAATCTGCAGATGCAAGTTATATATTTCGTTCTCCAAAAATCAAAGCCAAAGTAACAGGATATTATACAGGTATACAGGATGCAACTAATATTTCTTTCTTTTTTACTGAAGCGATATCTGGATCTAATGTTGGTTTTGTACAAGAGATTCTTACTGATATTGACAAGCTTCATATAGGAGGTGAGTTAGGGGTCGAATACCAAATCACACCTTCAATAAAACTTAAAGGTGCGGCTGCATTAGGAAGCTATACATATGTTAATAACCCGGATTTGATATTAACCAGCACGAGTGATGCCTTTTTGGAAGTTCAGGGAACACGGGATTTTGGAAAATCTTTTTTAGAAGGATATCATATTGCAGGAGGCCCACAGCGTGCGGCTCAATTGGGTTTTGAATATCGTGATCCCGATTTTTGGTGGTTTGGAGCGACAACGAATTATTTTTCTAATGCATATATAAACATTAGCCCTTTTGCAAGAACTTCAAATTTTTATCAGGATACAGATGGTTTGCCATTCAATAATTATGATGAAATTATTGCTCAAACTCTTTTAGAACAGGAGCAATTTGAGGATTACTTCCTAGTAAATGTGATTGGAGGTAAATCCTGGAGAATCAAGAAGTATTATATAGGTTTTTTTGCATCGATTAATAATATTCTGAATCAGGAATATAGAACAGGAGGATTTGAACAAGCCAGAAATGCAAATTATCGATTAGCACTAGAAGAATCTCAGCGCGACACACCCGTTTTTGGTTCTAAATATTTCTTTGGATACGGTACCTCGTACTACTTAAACGTATATGTAAGATTTTAAAACCAGACCTCACAGGTCTTTAAGACCTGTGAGGTCTATCCATATAATTGAGTAAATAATAATTTCATGCTAACAAAAACATCTAAAAATGTATATAACCAACATAAAGAAAATTTTTATCGTCCTTATTTCGACTTGTATTTTTACAACTTGTTCATCAGAAGAGGAGTTTAAAACTCCAGAATTGGTAGTTGATGAACCCCAAATTGAAGGAACTATAGTTACCATTGATGCGATACTAGGAGTTCTTGGTCAGGAATTAGAAAAAGAAGGAGAAAACGCCAAAGTCGTTTTTGAAAACACAAACAATATAATAGAAGGCTATGTGGTGTCAAGTGACAAAGCCAGTAATTTTTTTAAAGAATTAGTACTTCAGGATACGCACACGAATCCATCTTCTGGCGTACGGGTATTAATTGATGATAATCCATTATTTACAACCTATGAGTTTGGCCGTAAAGTTTATATTAAATTGGATGGTTTATCTCTGGGTATCAAAAATGGGATTCCAACTTTAGGAGTTTCAGAAGGAAATGATATTAGTGCGATTCCGTCATTTTCTATAGACAAAGTTGTTATTAGGTCTGCAGAAATAGCGACAATTATACCTTTAGAAATTACTTTAGAAGATTTTACAGATAAATTGCTTAATCTGTATATTAAAATTGGTAACATTCAGTTTAACAAAAACCTCGTTCTAAAAGATAATGCCTTTACGTTTGCAGCAGAAACTAATGACAAATTTGATGGTGAACGTATCGTCGAAAGCTGTATAACAGGAAGAACAACAGTATTGAGCACGAGTACATTTTCAGACTTTAAAGGTCTTACCTTACCATCAGGTCAAGGGAGTTTTGAAGGAATCTTAACCAAGAATTTTTTAGGAAACAGGTATAATCTAGTACTTAATAATCCAATGGGATTAGTTTTTGATACAGAAACGAGGTGTGACCCAACTGTTTTAGAATGTACAATTGATTCAGAAAGTACTACGGTGTTATTTGAAGAGGATTTTACAGATCTTAAAATTAAAGATTTGGTAAATTCTGGATGGATTAATATCAATACAAATAATGGAAAATTGGATTATGAAATAGGAGATTTTGATAACAATCAATATGCGCAGATAACAGGATTTAGATCCAAAGAAAGTCTATACGAGGTATGGCTCATTACACCAGATATTAACCTCGACATATCAACAAACGAATTCTTAAATTTTGATATACAAGCTGGATATGATAATGGTAACATTATGGAGATTTTTGCTACTAATAATTTTACAGGGGATCCAGTAACCACAATATGGACAAAACTCGACGCAACAGTACCAAGAGGCCCTCTAAATGCTTTTGGCAATTTTGGTTCAGCTGGACCAATACGTCTATCTTGTGTTGAGGGTGTCGTTAGAATAGGTTTTAGATACATAGGAGGGGACCCAAGAGCTACAACACGATATCATATTGATAATATTAAGGTTAGCGGTAAGTAAGAAAAATATTTTTGTTTAGTTTTATTAAAAACTTCCATAGCATTATGAATTATAGAAAACTAGTGTTCTTAAGTATTTGTATACTAGCTATCACATCATGTAAAAAACAAGAAAAGAATCGGTCCTTTGAAGAGGAAATGAAGCTTTTATATGAACAGGAAAAGAAAAATGAAGATCGTGCAAAATATGGAGGAGATACAAAAGAAATTAAGATTATATCTAATGCTAAAGAAGTAGAGAAGGAAAAATTAAGAATTTCTAAAAATATTCAACAAAAACAAGAAGAGGAACAGAAGATTTTTGAGGAAGACTTTGCTGGGCGATATAAAAAAGGAGATAAAACAGTAATACCTCAATTAATTGAAATTTTACAAAAAGGAGATGCAAAAGCAAAACGAAGTCTTTATTATGAATTAGGTACTACCTACGACACTCCAGAATATAAGATGGTAGAACCTGAACTTATAAAAATCATTTTGGATAATATTGATACTCCAGAAGATGAAAAATCTGCTATACAGCTGGCAGGCATTATGAAATTACCCGGTTATGTAAAGAAATTTGAGGAACATTTATTTTCAGGAAAATCAAAAGATATACAACGACTTATATATTGGCTAGGACAAGATGGTTCTAGTTTTAAGACACTTGAGTACTTAAAAAATAAGATTCTAAGTAGAAAATTTGATCTAAATGAGGAAGATTGGCTTATGTCTGGAGTTGAAGGGTTTGTAGAAAATGGAAATGAGAATGTCAAAAAAACAGCAATTGACTTATGTTTTGATATTTATAGACAAAAACTCATTAGCCAAGAGAATTTTAATAAGATGAAGGACTCGTGGTCTTCTTCAAATCCAGCAATTGATTTAACAACTATTCTTTTAGAATCGGGAGACAATCGTGCTGTTCCTTTTGCGAGAGAACTTTTAGAGAAAGGGATATCAGAAGAACAAGCTTTTGGGACATTAATTCAATTAGAAGGCGAAAAACATAAGCCTTTATTCTATACATACCTTAAAGATCCCGAAAAGTTTAGCATAGTACTTCAAAATGCAGTTTTAATGTATGAAGCTACCAAAGATGAAGATATTGTTATGGATATAATTTCACATTTTGAAGCGAAAGAGGACTTTAAGAAATTTGAAATTGATGAAATCGCAAGAATCTTACATGAAATTGGAGGTGCTACGTATTTGGATGTGCTTGATAAGACAATGAAAAACAAAAATTTAGCACAAAGAATCAAAAAAGCACATTTCTTAACTACTGTGACCATGCAAGATATGGCTGAAGATCTTTATAAAATGGGAATTGTAGATCATGCATTCGAAAAAAAGACATTTGATAAAGCAAAAAAGTATGCTGAGTCTGAAGATTTTATGGAGGATCCAGGGTATACTTATAGCTTTCTAATGAATTCAGGTATTTTCCTTTGGTTTGATACAGAGACTGGTTTTATTCCTGTAGATTATGATGTTTTAATTACCAATTTTTTCAAAAATGCTAGAGGAAAATTTAAAGATGCTATGGTTTGGATGGATGTGTCTAAAAAACCTTTTGTGAATGATGCACTTGATTATAAAATTACACTCATAGCAAATGATAAGATATATATTGCCACGCCAGGGGATATAGGTGATTGGTATGATATGGAAGTCATATTACAACTTCTTAATAAGGTTTTGGAGGATGCAGGGAATAAAGAACGATTTGTCTTTATAGATACAGGGGATCAAACAGCACAATTTATGTTTGGACCAGAAAAGAAGGTTAAACAATTTGCAGAGAAGTATAATTTATAACACAATTATCGAATGGGAAAAGGAGGAAGGCCTATAAAAGTTGCACCAGAACTTGAATACTTAGATCATTATATTAAGGATAATGATATTCAAGGAATAACAAATTTGATAAACGAGTTTGGTGTAGATTGCTTGATACGTATAAAAGGACGTTGCTTATTAATGCAGCGGCAAAAGGAAATGTTGAGATCTTAAAATTATTGATTGATAAGGAGGCAGATATTAATTTTCAAGATAAAATAGGATATACAGCTTTACATTTTGCGGCTCAAAATAAAAATATAGAAATTGCTTCAACTCTAGTAGAGCACGGAGCTGATATAAATAGTAAAGACAATTATGGTAATCCTCCTATTTGGACAGCTATCTTTAATGCCAAAGGAGACTATAATATTGTAGAATTGCTATTAAAGACTGGAGCAGACATAGACACTAAAAATAAAAACGAGAAATCTCCCAGAGAAATGGGAGAGTTAATGCTCGGTGATACATTTGTTCAATTATTAAAAGTTAACTAAGAATGGAAAAATCAGAATCAGGTTCTCCGATCTACAGATATGAGAATAAAACCCCTAAAGAATTCGAGCCAGCATTTGGAGATGATGATACTATTGAAGATATATCAAATCATATAGAAAAGTATATCGGACCGATACATATGGTTTTTCATGAAATTATCTCTGATAAGGTTCATATAGATGTACATTGGGTACAACCTACAGAAGAAAAACCATTTCATACTTTAATTACTTCGGGGATGAGTGATAAAGCAATGAATACACCAGAAGGGGTAGACAATGCTGCATATGCAGAATTATGCATATGCTTACCCGAGGAATGGAAAATATCACAAGAAGATTTTGAAGATGATAGTAACTATTGGCCGATATACTGGCTTAAATTTTTAGCAAGATTTCCTCATGAATATGATACCTGGTTAGGTTTCGGACATACAATACCTAATGGGGATCCTCCAGCACCATTTACAGAAAATACAGGATTAAATACCATGCTATTACTTCCTTCGATTGTACTAGGAGAGGAGTTTATGTCTTTGGAACTAGAGAATAAAACAGTAAACTTTTTTGCATTAATACCATTGTATACAGAAGAAGTAGCGCTTAAGATGAAAAAAGGAGTAGATAGTTTGTTTGATGGATTTGATAAACATAAAGTAACCGACATTCTTGATCTTAATAGACCTAATACAGCTAAGAGAAAAAAGATCTTTGGATTGTTTTAGTAGTTTATGAATTTTAGAGTTTGATAACATTTAATCTTAAACTCTTCTTGTAGCTCTATAGTGTTGATATCCTATGATTTAATTAGTACTTTGTATGCGGATGCCGCTAGTCTGTGACTAGTGTGTCACATAAAACTATACTAACAAACTAAAAAAACAGCCATAAGTTACAAAACCTATGACTGTTCCTTTTTTCTATTACTTATGCATACCGCGCACTCATACTCGGTACTAGTTGCAAACTAGCACCAGCACATACTATGCCCGAGCGGGGATCACTCTGCGGAAAGCGAGAGGGTTTTATTCAATAAATTCTGCTTTAATACGATGAATTTCGTTTACCAATTCTACTTTGCATACTTCGATAGGCGTTTCCCCAATCGAAGGAAAATTATGAGATTTTGCATCAAAATAATAGGCTACCTTTTCGAGAAAATTATCTTCATTTTTCTCTAAGTATTTTTCTAACTTAACTTGTAATTCAGGATCAATATAATCTTCAGGCCCTTTAACGTTAAAACCAAGATTTACATGATCAGTATCCAATGCTTTTTCCAATGCCGGGATATATACTTGATAAAATTCTTTTTTAGTCATTACCATTTTCTTTTTCCATTAGGGTCTAACTCCCATGGTCTGTGATATCTTAAGTTATTACCTCTACCTCTATGATAATGAGGTAAAGGAATTTTATTTTTTCTAAAAAAAGCTGGAATAGTTAATGTTCTAGCTGGTTTTGATGGATAATTAAGAGGATGAATGTCAAACCTTGGTTTTGCCCCCGCTGCCGCTAGTGTCTCACTAGTGTGCCGCACAAAGCTATGTCAACATACAAAAAAAAACAGCTATAAGTCACAAAACCTATAGCTGCTCCCTATACTATCTTACTCTTGCCCGCCAATCTTTGACGCCACTAGAGGCACTCTAGCGGTAGCGGGGGACTTTTTCCATCTTACATCAGGTAAACCTTGCCATAAATCATTAAATTTATAACCATTTTGTTTTAGCAAGGATGGGGATAGATGACCTTTTGTGAACTTACCAGATTCGATAAAGTGATAATGATATTGAAATTTACCTCCTATTGTATGGAAATCTTTAGCCAAAGTTATATTATTTCTAGTTACTCTATATGACAATCCAATTCCAGTTCTAGAGTGATATCCGCACTCATACTCGGTACTAGTTGCAAACTAGCACCAGCACATACTATGCCCGAGCGGGGTGTACCCAGGGATAAAGTTTTTCCATCCTCCTTCTGCTCCCATATTTTGCTTCCAGGCTTCCCATGGATTACTAAATGCATCAGAGACGTTATCTCCTAAACCACTCCAAAAATCCTTAAAGCTGGAT
>NZ_VLNR01000107.1 GCF_007489275.1 Aquimarina algiphila | reverse complement strand
ACAAGTTATTTAATACACACACTTTTGGGGGTGGGTCAATTTAAACAAGAATAGGTGGGTCAGTTTAAATAGGATTTACTGGGTCAATATAATAGGAATAGGTGGGTCAGTTTGGCAAGAATTTCCACTTTGGATAAACCCACCCTCATTCAATGAAATTTTATCCAAAAGATTAAATTATTCTAAATTAATTTTAAAAGATCAAAAGGCTGATATAGAACTTTCTAATGGAGCCATTTTAAAAGATACTGACCTTAGTTTGTTTTTTACTATTGCTCAAAAAAGTTTGCTCAACGAAGACAATGGTAAACTATTAGGGTATTTAAGTGATAGAAATCTTAGAAAAGGAATAACTCTTGTTAGAAATTTTTTCACTTCAGGGCATATCCAAGCGGATAGAGCATTAAATAATTATATTAATGGTCAAGCAGATTTCACTTTCCCATATCACGAAGTTTTTAAAGGAAGTATCTTAGGTACTTGGAGGTATTTTAAAGATGAAAGGGCAGAAGCTATAAACATATATGATTCAAATTTAGGGAGTAATTCTTTGCAATTATTAAGGTTATATGTACTGAAATTTTTGCATACAAAAGCGACAATAGGTTCCTCTGAGGTATCAACTAATGAAATTACAAAGGCTATCTCCAATATGGGAGCTTCTAAAGATATAATTGAAAATGTATTACACGTATTAGAGAAAAACTCGTTAATTCATTCTAATAATGATGGAATTACAGGTAATCAATTATATAATCTAACTCTCTCAGGTGGATACTATATTTCATTTTTTGCAAAAAGAATTGTTTATGTTGAAGAGGTTATGTACGATACAAATATTTATGATTTAGAAAAATGGGAAAAGCTTAAATCAATAACTTTAGAATTAGAAAATAATTATTATAATAAAGTACAAAGGTTGGAGCTTAGATTAGAAAGAATGGAAATTTTTATGAACTACTTAATTTCATTAGAAAAAAGTGTCTTAAATACTACTAAATTACTTGAATTATCTTGTATAGAAGGCTTTAAGGAGGCGATTTTAAAACATTTTGAAAAAATAATTTCAAATGCTAAATGGTGGGCTCAACAAAATGCTAATAGTTAGTTATGAAGTATTATGTAAAATAGAACCTAAAAGTTTAAAACGGCCTCAGAAAACTTTGGAGAAAACACGAGATACAATGATTGCTCCAGTGGAGGAATTATTGTAGCTGCGAGATGATGCGGCAGGATAATGATAGTACAATTGATTAAACAAAACGTTACAAATCGCCAACACGCCAGCTCGCTCACAAAATCAAAAGTCTACTAGACTTTCAATTTTATGCCGTCTAAAATATCCCGACTGCGCCGTGATTGTTTCCAAAGTTTTATGCAGCCTTGATACTTCAGCAACCTCAGCACAAGTTTTTTGTTCTTTTGTCATTTACCCTGAGTTTATCGAAGGGTCAAGACAAAAAGATATGCAAACCTTAGTAAGTTTAATCTGTGTTCCTAGGATAGCAAGTGTATAGAAATTATCTCGCAGAGTAATTTTATGCTAATGCGGCAATTTCACGAGAACTGCGATAGCAATCTTGAGCTCATCTAAAACAATATTAACCTTGCGAAAAATCGCATAAAAACTTTTTCCACGTATGTTTTATCGAATACGCGATTTATAAACCACCTAAAAGTGTTTGTTTTTTTTTGGTGTGGCCAAGCGTTGGCAAATTGTGTGTAGAGAAAAATGCATTAAGCATTTTTATTTACAAAACAATAAAGGCGGTTGGGCGCGGCAATTTTACATAACGGCAAATTATAGCTACAAATATAAACGTGAGGTTTAATCATAAACGCCTTAAAAGAAATATTAATGACCCCAGTAGCTACGATCACTATGAAATAGAATTATCCTGGGATATTTTACATAGTATTACATTATAGCTATCATTTTTTTTATAAATAGAATAATCCTAAATACATCATAATTTCGCCAGCGCGCCATCTGTGTTATAAATAGCTTCATCCACTGGATAAACCTATTTATAAAATGTACTATAATTTATATTATGTAAAATAGAATATTTAGGAAGCTCCCTATCGGTTAAATTTGTTATACTATTTTAATTCAATAAATTCTGCTTACAATCATCCTTACATAAGTATTCATTTTATTTTGCTATATTCAATTAAGTTTCTAACATACTTTTATATTGAAAGAATTTAATCCCCTACAGTACTTTTTATATCTCAGTTGTCTCACAGTTATTATAACGTCGCTTTTTTTTGACAAACATTATTTGAGCATTTTGCTTCCGATCACGTTACTATTTCTATTGCTTACCTATTTATACGAAGTTTTTAAAAGAAAACATCTAAAAATAAATTTCTTTTTTATCATTAGTGTTATGTCTTTAATGATATCAGACCACTTAATTTATGTAAGTTTTACAGATTACTTTTCATATATGTGCATTTGTATCATTATTTATGCCTTATTTTCTTCTTTAGCATTAAAAAAGTACTGTGCACATATTACATTTCGATGGAAAAAGACAACGACACTTCCATTATTCATTAGTATTGGTTTACTGGGGTATCTTATTTTTTCAATTTCAGACTTAGTATTAGAATTACTACCTAATACTATTCCTTATATTGTATCTACAATTTTGACATTATTGTTATATGCTGGAATTTCCTATTATATATATGTATCAGACACTTATAGTCATGGTGTTAAACTGATCATATCGGCTTTTTTATGTCAATTTGTTGTAGGTTTTACCGTTATTAATGAGCTATTTTTATTGAATAATTTCTGTACATTCTTTATTGTTTCAGCACATATTTTGGGAATCTATATATTCATGAAGTTTTTGGTAGAACAAGATCCTACCACAATACAAGATTCTATTAAAAAACACTTATTATAATCTATTGTGTAGTGACTGTAGCTGTACTTTTTTCTGATAGTTTAGATACGTTTCCTCTATAGTTAATGGTAGTTCGATTAATTACTATTAACGCTAATGTCACTCTTTAAATTAGCGTATAACCGTATAATAATTCTATAGGATTCCTGAATATCGTCAACATTAAATTTGATCAAATACAGTTGTTTTTTCTCGTTATATTCTACCTTATAATTATCATATGCTCCTTTTAACTTTATACCAGCATCTGTGCTGTATCTAGCCGATAGTCTACGCTCCCCAAAATATGGTAAATATACATCAACACTATCTCCATCCATTCTAAAATGATTACCGTTGCCTATCAAACTGATATTGTTTACCGTGCTTCCCGGAGGAAGTAATCCACTATTGGCTACGGCATTAACACTTGTCGTAGTAAGCGGTGAAGCCCAATCAGAGATAATCTCATACTTCTTTTGAGTTACTATTTCATCTAATGCTTTACGCTGTGCTTCAGTAACCTCAATACTTTGAGTGCTTCCGCAACTTATCAATATCCCACCTATAAGTACTAAAAAAAGAGTTTTCATTTCATCTGGATTTATATGCTACATCTATCAATTTTCGTACCAAATATACGGTTTTTAAGCGTGACTTGTGACTCTAAAACACAGTAAACCAAGGATTAACTCTTAATTAAAACTTAAACTTACCTTTTACCGAAAACATATTGGGATTACTAAATGGCGCCAAAGTTGTAGTATTAAAATTTAAATCTTGTTTTACTTCTAAAGAAAAATTAGCATTTACATCATACCCAACCCCGTTAATCATTTTAAAAATCGGCGGAATTGGTTCTGCCCCATAATTAAAGGATCTGGTAAACTCTACTTCTCCTCCTGTAAAAAGATACAGCCTATCAGACACATATTGTTTGGTACTAATAGGAACAATAAAAGAAACAATAAAAACATCCATTAAATCATAGAGATAGTAATGACCTTCTATCTCGGCATGAAAGTTAGTACTAAACTCATAGTTAACAGTAAAACTAGATTGTTTTCCCGGGCTAAAATGAGTAATCAGACTCGGTCGCCCAACATAAGAAACTCCGTCGATGGTTAGTCTACTTTTTCTTCTGGCAGGTACAGAAGTATAGCTTTCATTTTGTGCCATTATAGTATCTCCAAAAAAAACAGCAGCACATATCATTGCAGTAGTTATAATGTAATTTTTATTTTTTCTAGATATGAATGATAATACTAAAAAGAAGTTGTTTTTCATCATGTTGGTTAATACAGTTTTATCAAAATAACTATAAAAAAATATACACGTTACAAATCCTAAATAATTATAACATTACTTTATCATTTAACAATAGTAAAACGGCTACTTTTGCGGGATGTTAAAAAAGAAGCTCGCTCAGTTCGAATTTGTAACACTCATGGCATCCTTAATGTCAATTGTTGCTTTGGCCATAGATGCTCTTCTACCTGCATTAGATATTATCGGAGTTACTATTGGTGTCACACAAATCGCAGATAATCAATTATTAATTACCATGATCTTTTTGGGACTTGGTATTGGCCCACTCTTTTTTGGGCCTATATCTGATAGTTTTGGTAGAAAACCTGTAGTCTATATGGGATTTTTACTCTTTATCATTGCAAGTTTTATATGCATTTTTGCTACAAGTATAGAAATGATGGTGGTAGGAAGGATTTTACAAGGAATCGGACTTTCTGCACCCAGAACGATCGCAATAGCAATGATTAGAGATATCTATAGTGGTGATTATATGGCACGTATTATGTCATTTGTTACCGTAGTATTTCTTCTCGTACCTATTATTGCTCCTGCTTTGGGTAAATTTGTATTAGACCACTATAATTGGCAAGCTATTTTCTACATACAATTGATTTTTGGTCTGTTGGTCTCTTTTTGGTTCTGGAAACGACAAGCAGAAACCCTCGACGTTTCAAAACGTATAAAATTTACTTCTAATATTTTCTTGGACGGACTAAAAGAACTATTAAAATATAAAACAACAATGGGATATACGCTCATCTCTGGTTTTATAGTAGGTTCGTTTATGGTATATTTAAGTACTTCGCAACAGATTTTTGAGCAACAGTATAACCTAAAAGAAGAATTTCCATATATATTTGGCCTTTTGGCTATAGCGATTGGATCTGCTATTTTCCTTAATGGGACACTGGTATTAAAGTACGGAATGGAAAAATTGGTAACCACTTCCCTATTTGCTTTTTTTGTTATTTCTCTTCTATATATCGTTTTGTTTTATAATTCACCAAACCCTAATGTTGTTATTCTATTGATTTTCTTCGGAATACAATTTTTTGCGATTGGATTTTTATTTGGAAACTTAAGAGCTCTTGCCATGGAACCTATCGGTCATATTGCAGGAATAGGTGCCGCTATAACAGGATTTATATCTACTATAATGGCCGTTCCTATTAGCACCTATATCGGAAGGTTTGTTATAACTTCTACTCTACCTCTATTTATAGGCTTTTTAGTCTGTTCGATATTATCTATTGTAATCCTTATGTATTTAAAAGTATCTGCAAAAAAAATGATAAACGCATAATCTAGTTTAACCATTTTGGTAGAAAACGTCCTGTACGCTTCTTGTATGAGGTATACTGTAAAAACATCTTTACTAAACGTTCTTCTTCATATACAGATTTAAAATAAAAAAGAACACAGAGTACAATAGTCACTAATATCTTAAAAAGAGATCCTATATATATCCCATAGCCAAAAGCGATCAATAGAATTGCGGTATAAATTGGATGCCTTATATAACGATAAACCCCATTTTGTATCAAGTTAGCGCCTGATTTTGGGCTAGGAAACGGAGATAGGCTTGTATTGAGTTGTATTGTAGCAATGAGTATAAGGAATCCACCCAAAATGGCTATAGATATACCTATAATTCGTATAAAATGTAATACATCAAAATTTAAAAAATCGCTATCAAACAGATAGATGATAAATAAACAAAACTGTATAACTACAAAACCAATGTCTTTAGTTTTTAATTTCATATCCTTAACGTATGAAAATAAATATATCGGTTACTAAAATATTAAAGCTGTCAAAAAAGTATACTCCTCTATCCAATTGAATTCTGAAATCCAGAAAAACAAAACATTTTGACAAATGTGTTTTGATAAAATTCAATCTGACAATGTCGAAGTTTGAGCCTTTTATGACAGCTTCCCAAATTACTTAGTTTCTTTTTTAGCAATTAAATTCCCTAAGAACTATAAGTACAAATATATTCTGAAAAAAAATAAAATACTGTGACAAATGTTACATGTATTTACTCAAAAACCATAACAACAACAATATCAATTACATACACAACCCCACATGAATAATTCTATTGTAATTTATTTTCCAAGCGATCCAATCGTTCTTCAATTTTTATTAATTTTTGAAGGATCAGAATATGAGTTTTTTTAGCATCAATCCCTACAGGACTAGTATCACTATGAATTTCTTTGGCAATACTCTCATATTGTTCTTTGTCTATCATTTTTTTAAGTTTTATAGTATTCTTAATAGTTATTGATTGCTCCATGCCTTATATCCTCCTTTAAAATCAAAGATTTTTTTAAACCCCATTGCAGCCAGCTTCTTACTAGCACGATTGCTTCTACCACCAGAGTAACAATATATATAGATTGGCTTTTCTTTATCTAATTTTTGAAACGCTATAGAAAATTGTTGAGCATCATAACTATTAATATTGATAGCATCATCTATAAAACCAGCCTTATATTCTCTTGGAGTACGAATATCAATGAGTTGTACATCTTTGCCTATAACTGCACTTTTGAAGGTTTCAATATCTATAATTTTAATTATATCTTCTTTTTGATAGCTAAAAGAACCATATGAAAATATGGTCCATAGAATAATTAATATTTTCATGTATTTGACACGTATAATGGCAGCTTACAATATAAAAGAAGTAACGATTTATTATCACTACGCAGGTGATTAGCAGTTAGAGCAACTAGAGGTTAAAAATATTTATGACTCTATCCCATAACATTATACTATTGTTCCTTCTCTATCAAATAGCTTTTCATATAATTTTAGACAAAGGTACAATACCTTATTTTTTTATGAAGTAACAAAAGTCACAAACGAAGTATTTATCACACCAAAAAAAGGTGTGTTCATGATCTCAAGATGTTATATTAGGAATTCTGAGATTTATTATTTTGTTCATCATACTCTGGAGCAAATAACTCCCCATTTCCTGCGATGGCAAACTGATCTCTTTTTGATCCATATCCAAAATTTGAAGATCTACGATATTTTGTCTGGAAATCTGCAAAGCGTCTTTTTTTTCTAGATTTTTCTTTACTCATAATTCAACTTTTTAGGTTCATGAATTGGCTAACGATCAATGGTCTTTCTAATTTATTACTTTTTTTACTTTTAATCTATTCATTTGTATCACTTTATATTTATTTTAAGAGCTCTTGTAATCCAAAATCCTACAAACTCATATGTTTCTATGGTTAGCCCGTAATTTTTAACATAATTCTTTGTAATACCCTTTTATCAAAACTATGTTGTTCAATCCCAAGATGAAAGAGGCAAAACACCTAATATCAACTAGTGAATTTCCCCCGACAAGCAATATCTAAATTTGATAAGCCTTGGAATGATTCTTGATTCTTGTTATCTTTAAAAATAATTATCATACTCCCATGAAAGCTTTAATAAGTATTTTACTCACTGTTCTTATCTCACAAGGATTTGCTCAAACTGATTTTCCAAATGAAATCAATATATCTAATAATACCAGCGAATATGCTTTGATTAATGATTATCGAGGATTGACCATTGACAAGGAAAAATCAAGGATTTCTTTTGATTTTGTTTCGGAAGAAACATCTGGGACTATTTCTGGCCTAGATTTTAAAATAGATTTTAATCCTTCTGATCCCGACAATGCATCTTTTAGCGGTACTGCGTTAATTAAAACATTAGATACCGATAATTTTTTAAGAGACGGACATCTCATGTGGGAAAAATTCTTTTACAAGAAAAAATATCCTAAAATCAAATTTGAAAGCACACAAGTTGTTCCTTTTGATACGAACACCTATAAAGTTATTGGTATGCTTACCATTAAAGAAACCAAGAAAGAAGTGATCATCACCTTTTCTCTTGATGATAAAAAATTATTAGGTAAAACCACAATTTACACCAGCGATTTTGGAGTTAACATACACGATGAGCGAGAAAAAAACAAGCTAGATGTTCGCTTTTACTTTCCTGTTATTCAATAAATAATTCAGGCTCTTTTATAAAATTCCTACCAGTTATGAAAATAACTCCTTTTATCATTTTGCTTACATTAAGCTCTATATTCACCACATCGTATGGTCAAAATCCAACGCGATATACTTCTTTTAAAGATGCTCTAACTACAACTAACGAGGTAGTATGGTTAGACTTGAATAAAGAAAACCTGGTTGATTTTGAGAAGCAGATTATTAAACTGACAAAAATAAAGGTATTATTCTTAACCAATTGTGAGCTAACCACTCTTCCTAAGGGCATAGAGAAATTGAATACATTAGAACTATTAAAACTCTCTAAAAATGCATTGACATCACTCCCTATGAATCTTAAAAATTTAGATCATATCGATGTTATTAATCTAAGAGAGAACCAATTTAAAAAACTACCCGAAGTTATACTGCAATGGCCTAAACTAAGAGAAATTGATCTAGGATATAATTTAGAGTTACAGCTCCCAAAAGTAATCACTACTTTAACTAAAGTGAAAAAACTAGACAAACTCGTATTAGATGGGAATAAAATACAAAGACTTCCTGAAAACATAAAAAACCTTAATACTTTGCAAGAGTTTAGTCTCGCTAATAACCCTAACTTAGATTTGCCGTATACATTTAAGATTATTGCTCAAATGAAATCTCTAAGTATATTAGATTTGAAGTATAATAACCTGCAATCTGTTCCTGCAGAAATTGCTTTAGCGAAAAATTTGAAAGGTTTGGTATTAGATAAAAATCCAGAACTACACATGGCAGAAGTTGTAAAGAATATTGATCAATCAGAAAGTCTAAAAGTCCTCTTATTAAGAAACAACGAGTTTACATCACTGCCAAAAGACCTAAAAGGGTTTTCAAAATTAGAAGTATTAGAATTAAGCAATAATCATTTCTCTGAGGAAGAACAAGCCAGAATCAAAACAGCTTTACCCAATACAAAAGTGATTTTCTAAATCCTGATTTATATATTCTTTATTCTAGCCCTATAACAAACGCTGAATATTGGCCATGGTGTGTTATGGAAATTGGAATGTCTTCTGCTTTTTGATCTATACGTACCATAGGGATTCCATTACCATCTTTCTTAATTGTAACTATAGACGAATCTATCTTATAGTTTTCAGCAATCTTTTGTAATAACAAGGGATGCATTCTTAGTGTTTCATCAAAAATCTGAGTATCATACTCGATATTAGATGCTTTTGCTATGCTATAAATGTATTTTTCTGTAATTATTGTAGAGGTTTTATAGACACACTTATCAATCATTACCTCCCCTCCTAACGTACAATTAAAATCTTTTGGATTATACTTTGGCGGATGTCCAAATCGTCTTTGATGGGCTTTATAAACAGCCTCTTTCATGCTCCAAAACTTCCAAACTTGTATTTCAGGATGATCAGCTTCAAAAATATAGTGTTGTTCTATCGCAGTAAATATCTTTTGCACCCATCCTTTTCTTTTCCAATTGCTTTCTGTTCTGGAAAGTGCAAGATCTACAATATCATTACCAATCACTTTACAGCAAGTTTATGTTCTATTACTTCTATTGAAGCCTTCACCGTTAACATTTTTTCCATCGCTTCATTATCAATTTCAATATCAAACTCATCTTCTACATCCAGCACTACATCAACCAAATTTGCAGAATTAATCTCCAGATCTTTTATAAAGTCAGTGTTCTCAGTAAGGTTTTTAAGCCCTTCCTGATTTTGAACGTACGGAGTTATGATAATTTTCAATTTAGATAATAATTCTTCTTTAGTCATAAATCATTTTTGTTATTAGTACTATTATGTCAATTCTTATGTAAAACGAAATTCAACATAATTATTAATATTTTTTAAAGATAACACAGGCATTTACATCCCCAAATCCAAAACTGGCTTTTGCTATTATATTTGCTGAAAAATCAAGTGTTTTTGTAGGTATCTTATCTCTATCTACCAAAGACTCGATGTCTGGATGCAAATCTTCACAATTAATATTTCCGAAAATAAACTTTTCTTTTAATTGTAATACTGCAGCTACACTTTCGATACTTCCAGAAGCCGCGAGGCAATGTCCAACAAGGCTTTTTAATGAATTAATATAAGGAAAATCAGCTCCTTTTCTGCCTAATGCTTCACACCAATTTTGTATTTCTGCACTATCCTTTGTAGTCGCTGTAAGGTGTCCATTAATCGCATCAACTTCATCCGCTTTTATCCCTGATTTCTCTATCGCTCTCTTTATACATTGCTGTACTGCTTCACTATTGGGTGCAGTCATACTTCCTCCGCTACGTTGCCCACCACTATTTACATGTCCGCCTAAAATTTCTGCATAAATGGTCGCTCCTCTTTTTTGAGCACTATCCAGGCTCTCGATGACAAGAGCCCCTGCTCCACTACCTGGCACAAAACCACTAGCACTTGCACTCATAGGTCGAGAGGCTTCTGCAGGGATATCATTATATTTATATGGGAGAATACGCATAGCATCAAACCCTCCCCATACATATGGCCCGCTATCACTAGTGCTTCCTGCAAGTATGATTTCTGCTGAACCACTTGTTATTCGATCATAGGCCATTAAAATTGCTTCTGTACCCGTACTACATGCAGAGGAATTTGTAGTTACAACATTACCACACCCTAACATACCTCCTAAAAATGCACTAATACCACTAGCCATAGTTTGGATAACAGTTGTACTACCAAGACGTCTTACATTTCCTTCATCGACCTTATAAATTGCTTCTCTAAATTTATCAACTCCTAATATTCCTGTACCAAAAATAACTCCGGCATCCCATAACGGAGTATCATTATCATTAATCGATAATCCAGCATCTTTCCAAGCATCTATACCCGAAATCACACCGTATTCCATCCCTGAGGCTTGTAATCCTCTAAGCTGAATTGAATTAAAGTAATTATTTAAGTAATCTTTTTTATAATTTGGTAAACCAGCTATTTGACATGAAAAATTAAGTTTTTTTAATATTTCAATTAAACGTATACCACTTGTACCATTTTGAATAGCTTTACTAAAAACTGAAACGTTCATTCCATTAGGAGCTACTACACCCAAACCTGTAATCACTACACGCCGTTTACTTATCATTTATAACCGAATTAATAATGGTTATTATTTTTTGCAATCCAACTTTTGCTTCGGGCATTATTGGCAAAATAGGCCAAACATGGGGCATTCCTTTTCCCACAATAACATCGATCTCCCCCTTATTTTGTTTCACTTTTTCGACAAATAACTCCTGATCAGGCGTAAGTATATCATCTGTAGCCATAAAAAGATGTATTGGGGGCAGATTACTACACTCTCCGTATAAGGGCGAAATCAAAGGATCTTTTAACGACAGGGATCCAGCGCACATAGTATTTGCCGACCTTACTCCTTTAAGACTTAGAATAATATCTTTTACATCAACTTCTGGTATTTTGGCATTTGTTACACTTGCATCTACCAGTGGTGAAATAGGAATCAAACAGTTAGGAGTATTTTTTTGCTCTCTTTGTAATCGCTGAGCTAATGTAAGTATCAGGCTTCCACCTGCAGAATCCCCTAGTAAAATAATCTTTGAGGCATTATACACTTTAGTTGCCTCTATATATGCCTGATATACATTATCTGTAATTACATCTATAGTGTGCTCTGGTGCTTTAGGATAATCTATCATACATGCTCTAGCCTCTGTCTCTTTAGCTATTTTGGCTAATGCTTTCCAATTTTCTTGTGTTGGTCCATAGACAAAAGCTCCTCCGTGACAATACATTAACAGGATATCTGTTTTGATATTTTTAGGAGTGATATATGTTATTTTACTTTGAAGATGCTCTTTGGTCTCATATGAACTACCCAAAAACAGTCTTCTATTTGGCACATGAACATCTTGCTTTCTTTTTTTGATATAGTCAATCGGATCCTGAGACCATGTTTTTTTCTCCCCTTTTAACTTAAGTACTAATTTTACTAAAGAATATCCTAAACTCATGTGATTATTTTACTTTTTAAATGCTATACCCGCTACAACACCTTTTGCCACCAAAATATCATCTGCATTGTACATAACTACATTGCATTTTAGTTTATTAAACCTAAAATACACCTTATCTGCAATCACTATTACTTTTTCTCCTGGAAAAACGGGTTTATTAAAATTCATTTCACTACTAGTCATTGCTACACTCCATTCTCCCTCATCCCATTTACCTTTTAAAAGGTAAATTCCAAAACAGGCCATTCCTATTTGGGCCATACACTCTGTAAGGATTACTCCAGGAGTAATAGGATTATCTTTAAAATGACCTTCATAAAAATATTCGTCATTCAGAAATGTATATCCCCCTTTGATATGATCATCGTCAATCTCAATAATCTCATCTACAAACAAAAAAGGTTTGCTATAGGGTAGTTTTTGTATGATATCCTCTTTCTTCAATGTATATTCATTTTAAAATGCACAGCCATCAGGAAGTGGTTGTGCTGTTTCTAATTCGGCTGCAAAAGTTTTATCCAAAGTACCTTCTACAAATCCTTGACTCACATTGCCTTTAAAGACTTTCGTCCCATATCCACTAGTATTCATATGTGCTCGGACATACACTATCTGATCTTTTGAAATAGCAACAGAACCTCCAGATCTAACAAAAGGCTGCTCATTGACATGACTATGAGCCAAAATTCTACGATACAACAATTTACCATCTTCAGAAATAACTTCCCACCAATCTGCATATTGATTACATCCTGTATCAGGGCTTTTGATTCCTACATTAAAAGAATAGCTGTTTTCATCTCCAGAGACTACTACACTTACAATCTCTGCGGAAGCATTTGCATCAATATCCGGCGTCATATCAGAAGCTCTATCATCATCATTTTTACATGACATTGTTGTATTTGCCAATAACGGTAAACATAACAGAATAAATATATATTTCATTGTGTCTTTACTTGATTTATTAATACTATATTTTAATATAAATATTTAACAAAGTGATTATTTATATAGTGTTATAACCCGTTGTGCATTTAGTTAATATTAATTTTTAGGTTGTTTATATTTCTGTTGAATTCAAACCTATTGATATATTGAATAATGGTCATTGCTGTGATCTTTGATAAGATTCTATTTTTAAATCCC
>NZ_VLNR01000106.1 GCF_007489275.1 Aquimarina algiphila | reverse complement strand
AATCCTTTTAAAACCTTGAGTATTTTATCGTAATTTGCTTGAAAGTTGTGCATATGAATTATAGTGTCGTAACTACAATTTACTGCCTTTTAGCAGTTTGCGCAACTTTTTCTAAATGCACAACGGGTAGGGTTATAAGTATTTATGTTTTGAAAGTTAAAAGAAGAAGAATACTCCCCATTATAACCAAAAACGTGTGCCCCTGCCGGATCTTGTATTTTATTATTCATGATTTTATATTTTGAAAGATAAACCCTATCATGCACATATGGATTTGTACCGATAGGGTTTAATAATTAGATTTAAAGTAATGCTGCGGCAAATGGTATTGCCGTATCAATAACCGATCCTATACTCGAAAAGATACCTTCTACTTTTACACCCGACTTGGTGTCACTTTGACTGCTTGAAGAGAGCTCATTATAAATTTTTAATCCAGTATCAGCTATTACAGGAATAGCTTTCGTTACACCGTTTAATAATCCTCCCCAATCAACTCCAAGATCTTCCTTAAAACCAGCAAGCTTCATTTCTTCGGTTGTCAATGGTTGGGCTAAACTTACAGATGACGGGCCAACAATAATTGGAATCAAGTTACCACTTCCTTGCCCATTATGGAGTAATGGACTATCTGCATTAGACAAAGATGTAGTAATAGGAAGTACTTGTAAGCAAATCTGACCAGGTCTACTTTCTTGTAGTGCTTTTGGTGGTAACATAAAGTTAAAAGCTCTATTAGAAGGTGCACTGTTGTTACTAACAATATTAGTGATCATTGTTTGTGTACTACTTTGAGTATTCGGAGTAGCTACAAACGCGATACTACCAGGTTTATTAGTATCACTTACCATAGATCCAGCTATTGTTGAGTCTGGTGTTGGTGGTGTACCGTTTACAAAAATACTCATACTGTCATTAACATAAGAGAAAAGTTGTGGAATTGCAGAAACACCCTTTAATGATGTATCTTTTATTGCACTTGAATTGTCATTGTTCATAATTCTAAATTTTAAAATGATTATTAATTTATTTCCAGGTATTTTTTATACCTGCGTCTAATTAGTGTGAAACGTTTCTTTATTAAGGGTGACGAGCGTCTTAATACATAGCAAAGATGATACGAATCTCTTATAAAAATCAACGTAGAATTACTGTATTAAGAAAAACAGGTAAAAATACGTGCTTCAAAAGATTAATAGATAAAGTGGCAAAAAATATAAAGAGATATAACAATATCAATATCTCAGGATTACTCCTGAATAATTATACCATTTTAACTTTTGATGTCTTTATAATTTACTAAACAGAAGAAAAAAAGAGGATAGTGTATTAATACTTATTCAAATTAATATAGTACTAATTTTGAAGGATCAAATAAGTTTTCTCTTACCGCATAAATGACTAAACCCGCGGTATTTTTGACACCCGTTTTTAATAATAAGTTGGTTCGGTGTCCTTCTACTGTGCGTTGTGTTATAAAGAGTTTTTCTCCTATTTCCTTTGCAGTATATTGCATACAAATTAAGTCCAACACTTCGAATTCTCTTTTTGAGATTTGATCATGCTTTACAATTTGGGGTTTTGCAGAAGGGTTTTCAGGCAACTGATCTCTTAGTACTTCTATTTGTTCTGAGGTAAAGTAAAAATCCTTTTGATCTATTTCATGAATTGCTTCCAATAGTTGCTCTGGTAATATGCCTTTAGGTAAAAACGCGTTGACTCCTGCCTTAAGCATAAAACCTATAGAGGAGTTACTGTAATATGAAGAAATAACAGCAACCTTCACTTCAGGGAAATCATTTTTTAGTAATTCCAATATTTCCATACCATCCATTTTTTTCATACGAAGATCTAACACCACAATATCCGGAACAGATTCTATATTTTTTAGTTCATTAAAAAACTCTATCCCATTTTTAGCACATATACTCACCAACATATTATGACTTTCAAAAAAGGAAGTCAATAATGATACTAAAAGACTGTCATCATCAACTATTGCTAATGAAATAGGTTTGCTCATTATTCTTGGGTTAATGGGGCACAGGCAATAAAAGTTGTACCTTTTTGATTTGACTTAAATTTATACACACCATTTAATATTTGCAAACGAAGTTCAATGTTTTGCAATCCTAAACCTTGAATCTTGAGAGTATCAAATCCGACTCCATTATCACTAATTTTTAATGCTGTTGTAGTATTTGATATACGTAAATAAAAATATATTTCTGTGGCCTGAGCATGTTTGATGATATTATTAATGATTTCTTGTACCACTCTTAACAGATGTAATTTTTGCTCCGATAATAGCGTGATATTAGTATTATACCGTAATAGGGTGTACCCTACTTGATATGATGATTTTAGTGGCAAAAATAAACTTTTCAATAATTCATAAAGGGATAATTCTTCGATAAATGGCGGCTTGAGGTTATGAGATAGTTGTCTTGTAAGTGAGATACACTCTACTATACTATTTTCAAAGTGTTTTTCAAGATCGCGTGAAGAAAAAATAAGAAGTATTACATTTAATTTATTGATCAGTGCATCATGTAATTCCAGAGCAATTCTGCTTCGTTCTCGCTCTAAAATCTCAATACTGATATGCGTTAATACTTTTTGATGTTCTAATTTCGTCTCTATAAGCAAGGCTTTTGATTTGAGTATCCTTTTGAAATAAAGACGAGTAAATACTATAATAGCCAATGCGAAAGAGGTAATCACAAGTAGTGAGATACTCAACCAAAGTATGAGAGTTTCGGGTTCTTGCCATTTTTCCATATTAAGTAGATAAGAAATGAGTAAAACATTACCGTAATGACAAAATTAATTGCCCAGAAATAAAATTTTACCTCCGAATTAATATTGATTAACAAGTTGATAGGTAAGTATAACAACAGGTTAACCGAAAAAAACAACAGTAATGTCGCATTTAATGACATATATATATGTGTCTTTTCTTCTTTTTCATTAAGCACATTTCCATAAAAAAGAAATGTATATATAATAATGGAAATATCTCCCATTACTATTCCGTATGATTGGAATTGTTCTGGGCTTTGTGCAGAAACATGAATGATATCTATAACAATAATGACAAAAGAAATGATTATTAAAGGGAGTAAAATAGAACGTTTGTCCCTTAGCAAATATCTATAATACATCCATGAAAATATAATTAGTTCTATTAATCCATATATTGGTATTATCAATAGGTTATTTCCATATAAAGTATCAAGGAGTCTACTTATCAAATCTGTCAGAAGCCCAAAAACAAAATAAACAATAAGTAATTTATATACTGACGTTAGATGTTTGTAATGATATAATCCTAGTCCTATTCCAAATATCAAAGTGATCGGAGATAGGTAAAGAACTATTTCAAGAACATCATGGAGCAACATTTCTTGACAATTCTGAAACCTGCATTAAATGAAAATTTTGAGGAGCAATAGTCCCCTGACCAAATGGAGGAACAGGGCGAACAATATCATCAAATGAAGATTCTACTTCAGAGTTAGATAATAAAAAGCCATTTGTTTCATTCCATATGATCAACTCTGCTTCGGGGTAGTGATAGAGTTTCTTTTTCTTAAGTCCAAACAAAGCAAAAACTTCAGTTTCTTTTTCTAAATCAGTAGAAGGAATAACAAAAGCCTCAAAAAGGCCATTTGGCGTTGTTATAGCACTATTGATCCATTTATCTTTAAGCACAGACCAGTGAATGATTCTTGTAATTGCTTCATTAGATGGGATGGCATCTGTGCTATTAAAATATCTAGACTGAGAAGTGGTAATAAAAGGACCGAATAGATCTTGGTCCATATATTTAGCTTCTTCTACAATTATGAAATCTTCAATTCTTTCTCCTTCTTTACTGAATTCACTTTCGCTGTCCATTATATTATTCATTAAAAAGAATAATAACTTCCCCTCATGTACGCCAAGATAGGCATGAACATATGTAGGAACAATCGGATCGATTCTTGGTGAAACCTTTAATACTTTTTTGACATCAATATGGAATAATGAACCCTGACCAAGAAAATCTGTGGAAGCTTTTTCAGATTGTCTTAAAATTCCCCATTCTCTAATGGCTTTTTTGATACTTTCTAACTGCATTGTCTTTAAATTGTTTTAAGAGTTGAGTAATACAATAGAGTGATTAAATCAAAGATACTTAAATATTACACAATCAGATGTGCATTTTTGATGTAACTACATCTGAATCATCCAACTCTATACCCTTGAAAAAATATAACTAATTTATTTTCAGACCTATTGCATAATATATACCTTTTTATTTGTACTTTTTTTAGTATTAATTCCAAAAAAACAAAAATGAATAATAACCCAATAATTTATAAAAGTGAAAGAATATGTATCTTCATAGATTTCATCTCCATTCTTAAAAAATTATTGGTGCAACATTTGGAAGCAGATAATTCTGAAGTTAAATCAAATTCTAAAAACAAGTTGAGTTGGAGTATCGATGTAAACTTTGAAGAATTTATTAGCACTAAACCACCTTGCACTTAAAGTGCAGGGGTTCGTTTTCGCAAGGGACTAAAGTCTCTAAGCCTATTCCAATATTAAATTGGAATCATCATTATTACCCCGACGATGATACTCTAGATATTCATTAACCATCTTATCTGTAATATTCCTTGTACTCCAAACACCATAGCCATTTGCCAAAAAATGCTTCCCTCAATAACAATCTTATATGCTTAGAAATTCTTGTTGTAACTTCCTTGATGTCCTACCTTTCAATTGTTTTACTATATAACTAACAATCAACTTTGGAGCATATTCAATGTGCATATGAACGTGGTCTGTACTAACAACACTTTTCAATATCTCAGCAAATTTGAATTAAAAGTTCTCTATAACGTATTTGAATATCGCCACGTAGAACTTTATACCTATTACTTAGTAGACCAAACTATATGATAGGTCAATCGACTTACTGTATGAGAACCTTTTCGTATTTTAAAATCCATCTAAATCTAATATATATATTCGAACTACTAAAAGTGTTGCAATGAAATTGCAGGGCTTTCACCCAAATCTGAGACCGATGAAGCCTAACCTCGATAAATCATGGAAGTTAAGTATCTACAATGAGAAATAACGGTTGCAAAAATTATTATTCCCCGAAGGGATTTTGTATAGTAAGAAAAAAGACAAAATTAAAACTTTAAAGACAAACCCTATTATGGAAATAGCAAACTATATATCAATAAGTTATAATAAAAAGAAAGCCAGACAAAATTGTCTGGCTTTGGTAAAATTGTCTTAAAATTGACCCAGGAGGGATTAACTAGCGTTGATCCCATTACACTCACTACTGCAAATAAGAAACCACGAGCTATCGCTCTAGTTCTTTATTTTATTCCAAAGCTTCAAACTACGTTTGGCTTTTCCATAAAATAAAGAACCACGCCAAATGGCGTGGTTTCTTGCTTGATGTGACCCCAAGCATTCACGGTTCAAACTTTTTAACACAATATTTAGAAGAAATTTCAGAGTATGCAAAAGAACATCGAACCTTGTTAATAGCTTGCTAGAAATGCATTGAATAAATTTTAATTAACTTTTATTTAAGAGTTTTGGTAGTTTTGTCTTAAAATTAACCCTGACAAGACAAATATCGAACTCTTTTGATCAAAAAGCTTTTTGGTAAAGGAGTTAACAAAAGAGTTCAAGATAGTTTAACAAATTATTAGATTTAAGCCTTTGCTAAAAAATGAGTTAATGATTACTAAGTAAAGATTAAAAGAGACAAATCTTTAAATATTTATTTAATTTCTTTTCTGTAATACGACATAAGAAAAGAAATTTTTTAGCGAATTGGAAAAAGTTCAAATCAACTTATATAACAATTTTAAGATACCTCACTAAAATCTAAGCTTTTATTTTCGGGCGTATAAAACTTTCCTACTGTATATTTAGGAATATTTAATTTCTTAGCTATTTTAGAAGTTGTGAAAATTATTTGAAAATCTTTATTTATAAAATCTTCTGATTCAGCAATTTCAACAACCTTCTTTTGGAAGTTTTTACTTCGTTTATCAACCATTCCCTTGTCTTCCATATTGTCACATAATATGAATCTAGGGTATCTAAAAAAGCCTAATTGGATTGAAGCAAAAAAAATAGCAAATCGAACACAATTTTTCAATACAACCATAGAACTAGCTGAGAACCTATTTCGGTTATCTAAATAAAAAGTATTTTCTCTAAAATTAATTGTCACTTTTGTACTACTTTTGAATTTCTCTTCATACTTTCCATCAGCTTTTATTAATTCTAAAGCATATTTGTTTATGAGAGAATATGCCTTTGAAGCTTTTATTCTTTGCAAAGCATGAGATTTTTCTATTTCAGATTCGAGTGTGTTTATTTGGTTTTTTAATTGACCTTCTCTTGATTTATATTCACCATATGAGGATATTAACTCAAGTTGTTTAGCTTGGAATTCTATGTCATATTTTAGCTTACTCTTTTGATCTAAAAGTTTATCTATTATATTACTTTTAGAACTTTTTGTCTGAGAAGTAAATATATCAATGTCTTTTTGTGCATTCTTAAAATTCCTTACAGCGATTTTATACTCTGCTTTTAGTTTTAGTAAATCATTTTCCCTTTCCTTAATTAGATAATTCGACTCTTTGAGTTGCATTTCCAACTCAATTTTCATCCTAGTGAATCTGGCAAGGTTCGTTGAATCACTTACTTCTTGTGCACAAAGGTTACAATGATTTTCTTTAGGTATTTTTAATTTCTGTAAGCAAGATGGACAATATTCAAGCTGTAATTTTCCAAAATGTTCACGGGTTATAATTGATTTATTAATGTCATTTAATTTATCTTCTAATACTTTTATAAAATCTTGACTGTCTAAGAAATCTGCTTCTAAATATTCTATCTCACTTGCTATATCAGTATATTCAACCTTTCGCTTTTTCAATTCTTTTGAAAGAACATCTAATTCTTTTTTTGTATCTGTAGCCTTAACATTACCAATTAGTTCTTCAGGTTCTTTTAAAGCTTCATTAACTTTATCTAATTGTTTTCCTAATGTAGATATTTTTTTGTCAATTTTTAAAGCATCCAGTTCAAAAGAAGAATTTTTAAATACATCTTCTAAAGCACTAATTTGTGACCTTATACTAGATAATTCCTTTTTGCGCTCTCTTAATGTTTTTTCGTGTTTTAATTTATCATCATTATAGGTTCCTAACAATAAATTACCAATTGCATCTCTAACTAGAGGAGAATCAAAATCCTCATTTCTCATCAAGGCATTTAGTGAACTGAGTTGGTCAATGTATAATAATCTTAATATTTGATTAAGAGTGATTGTTTCTAAGTTGTCCGTAGATACTTCTGGAAAATCGAGTAAGTTAAAAATGACTTGACTAAAAGTATCTTGTTTATCCGTTTTCGAGTATGGGTATATTTTCCAACCTTTAGTATACGATTTTATAGCTTCTTCTAGTGGGGAAATATTAATATACATTGGTCGTTTAGGCATACTATTACCTCTTTCATTCTTTTCAAGATTTCTTCTGACCGTAACTTTTACTCCATTAATAAATAGTTCAGCAATGGCATAATCACATGATTTAGCTTCAGGAAGCCACTCTGTAAAATCTCCCCCAAGAATAAAGAATAAGAAACTTGATAATGAAGATTTACCAGTGCTATTATCTCCTCTTATAATATTGATTTTATCATGAAATTTTTCATGATACACATATTTGTCTCCATGAACTATTATTAATTCATTTATCTTAAGAATGCTCATATCTATATTCAGTCAATTTTGTTCTTTCCTTTAATTCTCTAAGAGTAATATTATTGAAATATTTATTAATGAGTTCAATGACTTTTTCGTCAGTTTCAGATGACGATTGATTAAAGTTTGAGTTGTTTTTTACAGTTAGGATACCTTTATCCTTAAAATCATTCGCATCAACTATACCATACATTATTAGAGAATTAATGGTTATATTTTGAATTTCTTTTAATCTTTTGAAAGTATTTTTACGGTTCTTTATAAGGTTATATTTGTTTTGAAACTTTATTTTTTTAAATTCTCTGAACCCATTAGGAAGCGAGGTTTTTCTTAAATCTTGTGGAAATAATAAAAAATAATCATATATACTGTACCTATCCATTTCTATCTTTGAGAAATGATTAAATAATATTAGCCCTCTATTTATAGAGTGATAAACGTCTGTAAGTGGATGATAAATAATCATAAGTTTAATCCCAATTTATATGACAATTGCCAGTTAGAAAATATATCATTCCTACAATATCACTTGAGTCCAAGTTGAGAACATTTTTTTGGGTAATAATTTCCTCAACAGGCTTTATAACTTGTTCATTCATAATTGCCGAAATCTGGGTTTTACTATATCCTTCATCAATTGCAGGGTTTACATAGGTCAAAAACAATGTCCAAATTTTAGCTAAAATATGAGCGTGAATTTTTTGAGTAGCTAAAGAAAGTTCATTTTCTGAGTATAATTTAGAATATTTTTCTTTTAGATAATTTACCCTTTTATATTGTTTTTCATACCCAGCTCTTCGTAATTTCTCATGTAAACCAATAACTTCAGTGTCTATATTAGAAGTATAGTGTTGTATTTTTTCTATAAAACCAATTAAAGAAGTGTTTCCTTCATTTACTTCTTTTTCAAATTCTTCAACTAATTGTAAATATTCGGAGTATTTATCCCTCACGCTTGTATTGTGAAGATTCAATACAGGTTTGTTAATGTGCATTGAACCAACGGAAGAATATTGTTCAGAATTATTGCCAGCTTCTTGGCTAATTTCAATTTCTTTACTCATTAATCCTTCTTGCCTTTATTTATCGTCATATCTCCTCCTGATGCATATTGCTTGGATTTTTTCCCTGCTTTCTGTTTGATTTTCACTTTATTCGGAGTAGAGTCTTTATTATTACTGGATTTATTAAAATAAATAAGGGAGCCTACTATAGCAGTAATTGAAGCTATTATGACAATTAAAGGTTCATAATCTTTAGTTTTAATCCACCATATGGTCCCTATTATAAGTATTAATAATTCTGATATTAAGGCAATGGTTTTCGTGCTTTTTCCCATTAAGAAAATTAAGTTGGTTATAAGTTTACAAGTTAATAAAAATTAACAATTGAAAGATTATTCACTATTTAAAAAATAATAATAAAGACTTACTATGTCTTAAATGTATCTTTCTAATTTATATTTTGAGTCTAATTCATTCATACATTGTCAGTGTTTAATATATGTGTCGTAGCAGAACAAATTGTTACCAAACCTGCGACACTTCTGCGCAGATTTTATTGCTTTTTCAGCTTTAAAATCACTGCACCCTAATAAATATACAAGAACCATTCAATTAATCACTAATCAGCTATAATCACATATCGTGTTGTAGGTAGATTTTTTAAATTTCATTTCTGTGTTTTTCAGCATACTTTCTGTATAAATTTACCATAGAACCGTCAGGGTAATCAGAAAAATCACTATCAAGTTTATCCATTATTTTTTCAGAATTTTCGTCAGAACTTTCATAAAACCAACTTCCATTTTCCGGTAGTAAATCAATAGCTTGTTTTATTATTTTTGAAGATTTAACAGCTCCAATTTCATTTAAGGATTTAATTATTTGTAGGCTCTGTTCTGGAAACCATTCTTGTAAAAAGCTCAAGATACTATCTGCTTGACCTGCATTCTCCAAATGCATACATAGAAATAGATTCAGTTGTTTATTGTTCAGTGATTTTGGATTTTCATTGTATCGTTTTACAAGTATTTCATATAATGCTATAGAAAAATCAGAGTTGTTACTTAAAGAGAATAGACTTTCAAAATCTTCTTTACGAACAATTTCATCTCGTTTTCGGATTTCATTTTTCATTTCTTCTGTCATCCATGAAAGTCCACTAAAAGGATCATTTTCCATATAGTAAGATTTAGTTTGTTACTTTAACTTTTTTACGCTTACCTACAACAATGTTATGATAACAATTGTTGTTATTTCTTACATATAAAAGTAACAATTACTAACAAGAAAGCCAGACAAAATTGTCCCGCTTTTTTGTTTTTTTTTGCCTTATGAAATAATTAAAATAAAAATGAAACATCAGGCGTATATTTCCCAAGAATTTTCCAAACCTGTTTTACTTGGCTTGAAGATAGACATAAATCCGGTGTTTTCTTGTCAGCCGAAATAAGACAATATTCTTCGCCAATTAATCTTAAATATCGACAAACAATATTTGTTTTCTTAGCACTCTCTTTAAGCACAATAACATAAGGGATATCCGTTTTTATATTTTTAGTGTTTTCTATAAGTTCATTACAGATTAACAAATCTCCATGACGGATTTCTTTTGCTTTCATACTATCGCCTTCTACTTCAAAAGCAAATCCAGAAGTCATACAGGGTAATGATATAAAAGGCAAACTTTCTAAAAAAGTGATATCCAAAAAATTGTTTACGTATTTATCTGCATTATCCTGAGAAACCAGTTTTACTATATTGCTAGTATCTTGTTGAACAATTTTATGATCAAGATTTTGAATGTACAAACGGGATAAATTTCTTTCCTCTATGGATAGTAACCGCTCTTGAAGCTCGATATTTGCCGATCGGGACTTGAAGTATTTTTCTTTTAACTGCTCCAATTGTTCTTTTATTGGCAAAGGTTCTGGGAAAAAATCAGGTTGTAACCCAAGATGTTTGATGATGATAGCACGATGCTGTTCCTTTATAATTTCTTGATTATATAACACATAAACCCCTTGTCTTGTTAACCCTAACACTTTGGCAAGTGTTTTGATGCCCCCTTTTCTATTGATACCATGCGCTGTAACATATTTTTTTAAGATATGTCCTTGATGGAAAGTATTAGAGTTATATAGTTCCATATTGATTTTTACAAATGAGAAAATATTGTCTCGATCTAGACATAAAATGTAAACAATATTGTTTTACATTTGGAATATAATTACTGATGATTGACAAATTTGTGCAAATATAGTAATATTTTATATTTTGTAATTGGAACAATAAATATATAATTATAGCGTAATAATAGCTTAATATTCACAGCTTATCGATCTCTGTCCTACCCAGAATGTAATTTGATAATGATGTAAACTTTATGAGTTTACTTTTATTAATTTTTAATCTATGTACCTATATGAACTACAAGTATTGTATCAAGGAGCGATTGGAAGCGCTTCCTGTACACCATTATCGAACACTAAAAAACGAAATCATCAAAGCTTTGGGAAAAACCAGACGCACTTTTGACCGGTATTGTACCATTAGCGCAGATGAATTTGCAGACATTCCTGCTTTAGATTTAGACATTATTGCCTCCTTTCTGGATTGTGAGGCTAATGACTTAAAAAACTACAAAGTCAATAAAGCTGAAATACGGCATAAGATGACACGCAGAAGATAATACAAGGAACAATCAAAGGAAAACAAAAAACAAACACAAAAGGACGAATCATTATGAAAGGGACATACAAATCATCCTCAAAAAAGACATTAGCATTAGCATACGGAGTAACCGCAGAAACATTTAATACTTGGCTCAAACCCATAGAAAATCAAATAGGAGACTATCTTTCCCGCTGTTATACTCCCAAACAGGTCGAGACTATTGTAAAACATTTAGGCATCCCCCAACACTCAGAATTAATTTGTGCATAATACTTTCGATAAGAAAACTAAAGCTTTTGAAAGAGCTATTAGCACAATGCAAGCTGACTTACAACAATTAGCCAATAAAGGGAATGTAAGTGATAGGTTTATTGCAAAACAAAATCGAATCCTTAAAAGCCTTATTGAATATTACAATGAGAGCCAATACCTTATTGACAACATACAGGATCAGCTCAAAGAAACACAAATTGCCAATAACAGGCATAGGGAACAACTCACAGATCGCATCATACAGTTTGAAGCGATCTGTATTTTACATGGGATTCTAGATTTTCCATATTTTCTAAGCTATTCTAAACACATCCTTATAGACTGGGCTATTGACCTTCATAACGATGAAAAAGGGTTTATGCTTACTGATATGATGAAAACATATGTTAAGGAGCTTCCGGAGAAGGACCGAACAACAGTAGAAACTATTTTATTTAGGAGGATTAACCAAAGAATTGAAGGGCTTTTAAATAAAATGAATGATTCCAGAAAGAAACCCAAGGAATAGAAACAATGACATAATTTTTTAAACCATTTATCTTATGGCATTAGAACATAAAGAGATTAAAAAGGAGGAGTATTCTATCGAAGACTTAGGTACAGAAGAAAAACCAAAATCAAGGCGTACTAATTACATTACAGACATTCAGGAATATTTACAGGAAAACTACCAAATACGGTTTAACCTATTAACCCTAACCTTAGAATTTAAGAAGCATAAAGACAAACAGTTTCAAACCCTTGATGATCGGGTTTTAAATACCATCTGGATAGATTTGCAGCTGGAAGGATTAAAATGTTCTGATAAGACATTAGACAAAATCCTAAGATCAGAATATACCAAGTCATACCATCCTTTAAAAAGATACTTTAAAGAACTCCCAGAGCATGATGACACAGATTACATAGGGATGTTAGCTGATACTATTGAAATTACCGATTTAGAAGCTGAAGAATTAAAGTTAAAAGAACTTTGGAGAACTTATCTAGAGAAATGGTTAGTGGCTAGTGTGGCGACCTGCTTAGGTAAAGGGATTAATCAAACTTGCCTTATCCTGGTTGGAGGGCAAGGAAGTGGAAAAACAACTTGGCTCAACAAACTATGCTCTTCAGGAATGGAGGATTTTGCAGTTTGTGGGCATATCAATCCATCAATGACTGATAACCGCACGGTCAATCTTCTGGCTGAAAAATGGTTCGTAAATATCGATGACCAACTAGAAAACATTTTTTTCAAAGACTTTAATGCCCTGAAAGCAATTATAACCGCTCCTTTTGTAACCAACAGAAAAGCTTTTGCCAGATTAACCAAAACCAGAGCAAGAGTATGTTCTTTTATGGGTTCTGTTAATAATCCACAATTTCTAACCGATACCTCCAACCGCAGGTACTTGGTGTTTTCTACTGAAAAAATAAATTTCAAACATAATATCCCCATGCATAAAGTATGGTCACAAGCGTTGCAATTACTCAACAAAGGATATTCCTATTGGTTCTCTGATTCAGAAATAGAACAGCTTAACAAAATGAATGAGCATTTTCAAACAGCTACTTTAGAGCAAGAATGGTTAGCTAAAATATATGAGCCTTGTAAACCCGATGCACCTAATGCCTTGTTTTTAATGTCTTCAGAAATCCTTTCTACACTCTCCGCTTTCTCTGGATTCAAATTAAATCATAAAAAGCTATCACAGGCTTTTGAAAAACTGAACTATGGGAAACCTATTGCGAAGCGTATTAACGGGAAAAGTCCAAGGAAGGTATATGCAGTTTGTAAAATATCTGATGAACAAGAAAACAAGTTTCAAAGAGAGATCAAGAAAGATGCGAAACTCGACAAGGTAGAAATAGTAAAAGAAACTCATAAAAAACAAACAATAGCAAATACCCCTGACCTATTTAAAGGCAAATAAGAAGCTTTTAAAGTGTTTTTTAAGTCAATAGGAGTTTATCCTATTGGCTTTTGTTTTGTAAGCGTATTTCTTCTAAAAAAACAAACCGATACAAAACTACATTTTGCAACAAACTACAAGGTTTTAAAAAAAAGTTGAAAAGTTAAAACTACACGACTACATAACTACATTCCAAAACACAAAATCCTATAACCTCTGAAACTCCCTATAAATACTATATATTATATAATTATATATATAATAATATGATATATGGTAGTCCTTAAAATGTAGTTTAGTGTAGTTTGTTTTTTTCAAAAAAGACAATTTTTTGGTTTGTGTAGTCGTGTAGTCGTGTTGTTTTTACGTTTTGAGTTTTTTTACTGGAGATTCCTATGAAATTGACCCGGGTATTCCTGTTTAAATAGAGCATAGCAAAACAGTTCCCAAAAGCGTGTTTATTTCAGTGTTAAAATTACGATTTTTTTCTTTTTCTTCTCATCGACTCTCC
>NZ_VLNR01000105.1 GCF_007489275.1 Aquimarina algiphila | reverse complement strand
CCTTTTAAAACCTTGAGTATTTTATCGTAATTTGCTTGAAAGTTGTGCATATGAATTATAGTGTCGTAACTACAATTTACTGCCTTTTAGCAGTTTGCGCAACTTTTTCTAAATGCACAACGGGTTTTAATAACATTTTTGTTTCTAAAACGTTATTTTTAGTAGACTTAACCTAGATCGCCCTTTTTTGAATTTATATATAACGACTTTATTATCCTTTGAAGAAGTACCTACTAATTCTATACTCCAAAATGTAATTGGAGTATTCTTAACTGCTACTATTGTTTCTATTTGTGTATATTATGTCCTTCGATATCTAGAATCGATTTATGTAAAATATAAGAAGAAACCATATTTTATTCATTTTTATCCTACCCTTAAAAAGTTGCCTGCCAATTTGCAAGCATTTCTCGATGAGAATGATTTTTATACTTCTTTGGGTAAAAAAAGAAAACGATATTTTTCTCATAGAACATTTAGATTTCTTGAGAAGACACATTTTGTAGGCAGAGAAGGATTAGTTGTTGACGATTTCATGCGTATGCAGGTATCGATAATGGTAATACAACTTACTTTTGGAATGCGCCATTATTTATTAGAACATCTAAATACTATCGTATTGTACCCAACATCATTTTATTCAATTCTCAATCAAACAGAAAATATAGGAGAATTTAATCCCAGATCTAAAGCACTAGCACTATCCTGGAAAGATTTTCAAAAAGGAAATATGCATCAAGATAAAGGAAAAAGCCTTGGGATTCATGAAATCACACATGCAATCCACTATAATTCGATTAAGAATAATAACATTAGTTGTGAAATTTTTTATGATACTTTTTTAGAACTTGAACAATATTTGGGTGATGAAGAAATAAGAAAAAATATTGTAGATACTAGAATATTAAGGGATTATGCATATACAGATAAGTTTGAATTTATAGCTGTTTTGGTAGAAGTTTTTATGGAATCCCCTATGGAATTAAAAGAAAAGTTTCCCGAGATTTACTACTACGTAGTGCAAATGCTAAATTTTAAGTATTTTGAGAAGTAGTTAGGTTAATGATTCTTAAGAAACGAGTATCTTTATCTAATTAAAATCGTTAACAATTTATAGTTATATCTATGGAAGAATTTAAACAAATACTGCCCGTTAGTGCACTTAGTGATGACAAAAGGGTTGCATTTTATAGAAAAACATATACTCATCTGGCTATGGCTGTTCTACTTTTTGTTATTGTAGAATGGGTATTTTTTCAAATTGAACCTATTGTAAATTTAGCATTTTCATTGACAGAAGGATGGAGATGGTTTATTATGTTAGGAGGTTTTATGCTGATCACAAATTATGCAGAAAAAATGGCACATAAGAACCATAACATTAATCAGCAGTATTTAGGCTTACTATTGTATGTGATTGCAGAAGCTTTTATTTTCATTCCGCTTATTGGTATCGCAATGATGATTGCAGAAAGTGGAGGAGCTAATATTCTTAATCAAGCTGCAATTTTAACTTTGTCTTTGTTTACGGGACTTTCTGCTATAGTTTTGATTACTAAGAAAGATTTTTCATTCTTAAAATCGATGCTAACTATTGGATTTTTTATCGCTTTAGGATTGATCGTCGCCGGATTGATATTTGGATTTAATCTTGGGCTTTGGTTTAGCGTTGGGATGGTTATACTCGCATCGGGATCTATTCTTTATCAAACTTCAAATATGGTTCATAAGTATTCTGAAGATCAATATGTAGGAGCTTCATTAGGATTATTTGCTTCACTAATGTTGTTGTTCTGGTATATCTTAAGTATTCTGTCAAGAGAATAAACATAAAAATGATACATAAAAAAAAGCCGAACATCGTTCGGCTTTTTTACGTCATGGTAATAATCTATACTGTGAAATTGATGCTATTTTTTTGTAATCGATTTAAATATTGTTTTTGCATGTATTCGGGAGTTTTCGATAAACCATACATGAGTATCCATTCCACCACATATTACTCCAGCCAAATATAAATTTTCAATATTGGTTTCCATAGTGTCTTCATTATACTGAGGATACAATTTTTGGTCATCAGAAAGTTTAATTCCAATTTTTTTAAGAAAATCAAAATTGGGTTTATATCCTGTTAACGCCAGTACATAATCATTTTCAATACTAAATTCGCCATCTAAGGTCTCTATATTGATTTTATTAGGTAATATTTCTTTTATAGTAACATTATAAAATGCTTTTATATTACCTTCTTCAATACGATTTTCTATATCTGGTTTCACCCAGTATTTTACACGTCTGCCTATTTCTGGACCTCGAACTAACATGGTGACTTCAGCACCTTTTCGATAGCATTCTAGAGCAGCATCTACTGCAGAATTACTAGCGCCAATAACTGCTAATTTTTGTTTAGCAAAAAAATGAGGATCTTTATAATAGTGTGATACTTTTGGTAAATTTTCTCCAGGTACATCTATAGTATTTGGAAGATCATAAAAACCCGTAGCAATAATGATATAAAGTGCTGTGTATTCTTCTTTATCTGTTTTTACATAAAATGTGTCTTGCTTTTTGGATACAGAACTTACTTTCTCGAATAAATTAATATTTAGATCATTAGAAGTCACAATTCTACGATAGTATTCTAGTGCTTCATTGCGTTTTGGTTTTGCTTCGTTACTAATAAAAGGAATATTATCGATCTCAAGTTTTTCTGAAGAAGAAAAAAATTGCATGTTAATCGGATAATTATATAATGAATTGGTGATAGTGCCTTTTTCGATAATACAATAGTCAAGTCCTTTTTTCTTAGCCTCAAGACCACAGGCAATGCCAATGGGACCACCACCAACAATTATTACATCTATATGTTTCATTAGAAAAGGAGTATTGAAAAGATTTATTGCTCTTGTAAAACTAATAAATTTTGTGCGTTCTAATGCAAAAAAAGGTAAGCTTCTACAGTGAAACTTACCTTTTTATAATTAGTAACTAACTACTTATTTAATTACTACTTTTTTTACGATGTTTTTTTGAGCTACACTTATATTTAAAAAATAGTTTCCACTGGATAGAGAAGTTGTGTTTAGAATGATATCTTCCTGGGTTCTAAAGCTGTTTTTAGAAATAAGCAATCCATTATTATCTAGAATCTTGACTATTATCGGAGATTTGCTTTCTAAGGTATTGATTTTAATTTTTATTCTTTTTTTAGAAGGGTTGGGATATACAATTACATTGAGTTTTTTTGCATTTATTTCTTTAATGGGAGGGCTAATTGGTTTTTTTTTACCTTCTTCTAGAGTGTAAAATTTATTCACTCTTAAGTTTTCGAAAGTATCGACATTGCCCGAAGGCCAATAGATAGCTAGTTTATCAATTTTGGTAGCTTTACCTAACCCAAAATGAGCTCGTAAGCTATTATGGCCCATAAAAGTATTAGATGCCGAAATTTCTCTTTTCTGAGTCACTATTTTACCCCTTATTTTTGTGGTTAGTTCTAGCCTTGCTCCTAATCCTGCTTTGTTCGAAGGATTACCTATAAGTTTAATATTAACATAATGATTTTTAAGAGTTAAATCGTTTCTAAAAAGCCCTTTTATACCCTGACCAACAACAAAAAAATCCAAATCACCATCATTATCATAATCTCCTACCGTGATTCCTGTTGAATTTCCAGAAGTTGTAGTATTGATAAGGTTGACACTACTCTCTGCAAATGTTCCATCACCATTATTAATAAAGTACCCACTCCCGGTTTCACTTGAAGCGGTAACAATGACATCCAGGTCACCATCATTATCAAAATCTCCCCAGGTATTGGATAAGTTTTGATGATTAGAAGCTGTAAATGGGGTTTCTGTACTTATGTAATTGCCCGAATCATTTTTATAAAATTTGTTTTTTACACCAGAATAATTGGTAAGACAAATATCAAGATCTCCATCATTATCAACATCAATAGCATTATAGCATTGGCCATCCTGTGGATCTTCTGCGAATGAGAGTGATGTACTGGTTAATTTTTCAAATCCTTCGTTTCCTGTCTCTACTTGTAAGTTTTTATATAAAAAATCAGGCTTGGCTCCAGTAGGACCAGCTGCTGGACCACTGGCGATAAATAAATCGGTATCTCCATCTTGATCATAGTCGGTCCAATTCGATACTGTATAAGCCGCTTTTTCTGTTAAAAATTCATACGGTTCTGTTACTTCAGTAAAGCTACCATCACTATTTCCTCTGTATAAACGATTAGGAAATCGATTTGATCCCAGGAATAAATCTGCAAATGTGAGAATGAAATCAACATAACTATCATTATTATAATCACACCATTGTACACTCCATGTTGCAGAGTTAATAGTATTAAGAACAGAATTTACCTCAGAAAATTGACCTTTTCCATCATTAGCATAAATTCTGGTTTGTAGTGTAGATGGAAGGGTGAACCTTGAATAAATCAGATCTAAATCTCCATCATTTTCATAGTCTGCCCAACTAGCGCTGTTTAGAGATGTTGCATTAGGAATGTTTGCACTACTTTCTGTAACTTCAAAGTTTCCGTTTCCTAGATTTTTAAAAATACTTCCGGCGTAGAATAAATCAATATTACCGTCATTATTGATATCTGTCCATGCAGTTCCAAAGTATATACCTGCAATGGCTGGCTCAGAAATTATTGGGTTAATACTATCAGTTATTAATGTGAATTTCTGTGCAGAAATAATACCGGTAAGGCTACAAAAAAAAAGTAAAAATAAAGTTCTCATAAGCTCGAAGATTTTAAGAGTTATAAGAATAAAGTTCAATAAAGAAGTGCTGAAACTGGTTTAGAATTATAATTTCTTACCTTTTTAGTTATTTTGAACTTCAAGATTTTTTCTTTTATACTCTGAAGGGGTGCAATTAAATTTATTCTTAAAAGCGGTATTAAATGTAGCTTTATTGTTAAATCCAACATCATAATAAATAGTCTTGATACTTGCCTCAGAATTTTCCAGAAGTAATTTTTTAGCTTCTTCTAATCTATACTCATTGATAAATTGATTAAAGTTTTTTCTGGATTTTTCATTAATGAGTTTTGAAAGAACATGACTAGAAAAACCAATCTCATCTGCTAATTGAACTAATCGTAAATCATTATTCAGGTATGGTTTATTTGCTTTGATATACGATAACAATTGAGTGTAGAATTCATTTTTTGTAGTTTCGGTAAGTTCGGTATTTTGCTCTTCTGTTAGGAATAATTTTGATAGTAATTCTCCATTAAAAATAGAAGGCTCTTTGTATACCATATATCCGATGCTATATATGGCAATAGTCATAGAAAAAGAAATCGCATAATCCCAATGAATATTAAAGAACGAAAATTTTACTAAAACATAGTAACTAACATAGGCTATAATAAAGATCAGAAATAAATGAATAAGAAAAGTAGACCATTTTTTTCTGATGATTTCATATTGATGTTTTTGATCATTCTTTTGAAATGTAATAAAATCTTTTATGATGATGAGGTAAATTGATAATGACAGTGCTGCTAACCATGGAGATCGAAGTGATCTAAAAAGATAAAGAGAAAAGCTGCCTTTATAATTTTCAAAATTTTGGAAACCACTTGAAATAATAAGATAATATGCATTAATGATAAAAGATAAAACTGAAGGAACAAAATGATACCATTTTATCTTAAATGATTTTTGATAAAATTTTGTGATATATGCGTACAATAATGGACCAAATGCAAGATACCAACTAGAATCAAAAAAATATAAATATGAGTAGACAGAGGAATAATTTGTCCAGAAAAAGACATATTGTAATAGAATAAATGAAAACCCCATAATTAATAAAATTATGGGGAGGTTATTGATTCGTCCAGTTTTATGAATACTAAGAATAATACTTAAAAAGAATCCCATTGCACTTACGATTAGGAAAACTGATGTCCATGTATCAAAAGATGGGATAGGATTCTGCTCCATTGTTGTGATCTAGATATTGGTAATCTCCTTCAATTCTCTGATGGTTTGAGTTGGATTTTCACTTTTAAAAACAAAACTACCAGCAACCAAGACATCTGCTCCTGCTTCTACTAATTGTTTGGCATTTTTACTGGTAACACCTCCATCAATTTCAATTAAAGTGTTGGCATTGTTTTTAACAATAATTTCTCGTAATTGTTTAACTTTCTTATACGTGTTTTCTATAAAGGATTGTCCACCAAATCCAGGGTTTACGCTCATAATACATACCAAATCAATGTCATTTATAACATCTTCCAATAAATTTACATTGGTATGAGGGTTTATAGCTACACCTGCTTTCATTCCTTCGGCTTTAATAGCTTGTAATGTTCTGTGTAAATGGGTACAAGCTTCATAATGTACAGTAAGAATATTACTTCCAAGATCAGCAAATGTCTTGATGTACCTATCAGGATCTACAATCATTAAATGTACATCGATAGTTTTGTTAGCATGTTTTACGATATCTCTTAAAACGGGCATCCCAAAAGAAATATTAGGAACAAAGACACCATCCATGATATCTATATGAAACCAGTCGGCCTCACTATTGTTAATCATTTCTACATCGCGCTGTAAGTTCGCGAAATCTGCAGCTAATACCGATGGGGCAATTCTTTTTGAAGACATAAAGTTGTGTTGTTTGCGGCAAAAATACTACTTAAGTTTTAAATAATATACTAACCGAGCTTCATAAATTTTTGAGTCAGATAAGAGATACTTTTATAATGTTCTGGGTTATTTATTTTTTCTTTTTGTAAAAATAGTTGTAATTCTTCTTGGCTAGAACCATTTGATATTACTGTAAAAGAAGAGTGGTATTCTGTAAAAGAAGTCTTCTTTATTTCTTTATATAACATTTTAATGATATTGTAATGCCTGGAGTCTTTTTTAATTCTTTCGAACATCATTTTAACGAGTTCTTCTTTACCTTCCAGAATTTGAAAAAAATTCCCTTCAGAATAAATAAGAATACCCGTGATATTTATAGCGTTGTTATGAGAGCTAACATAATCCATAAGTTCGGAGATATCAGAATTTGATATATCAGGATTAACCGTACTAACATAACTAATAATATATCTCATAAATAAAATAATAAGGGAGATGTTACTTAAAGATACAATTTTTGAGATAACTTAATTGAGAAATTAATTTTTAAAGTTATCAGAAGTACTTCTTAAAGCTTAAATAATTTAGTAATCTTTGAGATATATGAATTACAGCTAACGTTTTTAGTTAAACAGAGTATCGGTTATCATAATTTTCCTTCTTTGATTTGCTTATCTGCATAATCAACTGCTCTAGCGGTTAATGCCAGATAAGTAATACTTGGATTCTGGGTTCCCGAACTTGTCATACAAGCTCCATCTGTAACAAATACATTAGATACCTCATGCATTTGATTCCATTTATTTAATACACTTGTCTTAGGATCATTTCCCATACGGGCGGTTCCCATTTCATGGATACAAGCACCAGGAGCGGTCTCACTATTGTAGGAACTAATATTTTCGCATCCAGCTGCTTCGAGCATTTCAATAGCGCATTTTACAGCATCTTTTCGCATTTCCAATTCATTCTCTCTTAATTCGGCATCAAAAGTTATGGTTGGCATACCATATTTGTCTTTTTTTTCAAAATTAAGAAACATCTTGTTTTCATGATTTGGTAATATTTCCCCAAAAGCTGTCATATTTAACCAATATGGACCAGGCTTGAGAATTGCATCTTTTAATTCTTCTCCATAAGCATCCTCGGGATTATTTGTAACACGGGATATTCCGCCTTGATAACCAAAACCTCTTAAATAGGTCTCTTTCTTTGTTTTTTCATTTATATTCGTAAATCTTGGAATGTAAAACCCAACGGGTTTTCTTCCTTTATAGTACTTGTCTTCGAATCCAGATATTTTTCCACGAACTCCCATGCCGTAATGATGATCCATTAAATTATGACCTAATTCTCCGCTTCCATTACCTAATCCATTTGGGAAGGTTTCGGATCTACTATTTAATAAAATTGCTGTTGTGCCTATGGTACTAGCGTTACAAAATATAATACGTGAAAAAAAGATAATTTCTTCCTTGGTTTCGGCATCTATAATTTTTACACCAGATGCCTTTTTTGAAATTTTATCATATACTATTTCAGATACAATACTATTTGATCTGATGGTTAAATTACCTGTCTCTTCTGCTACTGGTAAAGTTGCTGAAACACTACTAAAATAAGCACCAAAAGGACAACCTCTCCAACACCTGTTTCTATTTTGGCATTGACTACGGTATCCTTTATGTACTTCAGGTTTATATTCTGAAAGATTTGCAACTCTTCCCGGAGTAACCACTCTTTCTGGATATGCTTTTGAAACTTCTTCTCTGAAATATTGTTCAGCGCAATTTAAGGGGAAAGGTTTTAAAAATTTTCCATCAGGAATTTGGGCTAAGCCTTCTGCTTGTCCGCTTACACCAACAAAAGTTTCGACTTTATCATACCAGGGAGCAATGTCTTTATAACGAATTGGCCAATCAACTCCTATTCCTTCCTTTTTGTTTGCTTCAAAATCCAAATCACTCCAGCGATAACAATGTCTACCCCACATAATCGAACGACCGCCAACGTGATGTCCACGTATCCAATCAAATCTTTTTACCTCGTCATAGGAATAATCACTGTCTTTATTGATCCAATGTTTATTATCTTGATTTACCCACCAACCCAGCCTTTTTTGTTGAAAATAATCTTTTTCTTTTTCTTCATGTGAAACCACATTTTGACTAGGTAATTCCCAGATGTCTTTGTTAGCGGTTGGATACTCTCCATGGGTTACCATTCTACCTCTTTCTAATACAAGGGTTTTATATCCTTTAGAACAAAGTTCCATCGCAGCATAACCGCCACTAATACCTGAACCTATTACAATTGCGTCATAGGTGTTTTTTTCTGAATTGTTTATACTCATAATGCCCAAGCTTTTCCACCAATCGATTCTAAAGAAATACAGGCTTCGTACTCTCCAGGGATAGGTAAATAATTTAAATAATTAGTTGCGATTTCTTTTGTTGACAGATAATATGTAACTGCTTGTTGCTTTATATCCAGTAATGCTGTTTTTGCTAGTTTATTTTGATTATTATCAGACTCTAATAAAAGTTTAACCTTGTCTAATTGCGCTTCGTAGCCCATAAATTCGGTTAAAGCTGTGAATCGATCTGTAAATCTTTTTTGCTGCGCCGGATTATAGATAGTCCCGATCATAGTATCCATGATTTGGTGTACACCAACATCAGTTGCTGATGGGCTATCTGATTTAGGAAGAAGTATACCTAGCAAATTCTGAACGAAAGAAAACTCCTTTTTATTAAAAAAATAAAGCTTATAATCCGAATCTTTTACATGCTCTATTTTTTTGCAAGCAGTTAATAATGAGCTTGATAAAGGTATTGAAATAACACCACCTGTTGCCAGAGTTATTAATTTAATAAGTTCTCTCCTTTCCATTTATTAAATTTTTATTTTTTGCAAATATCCGTATGCAATTAAATATATGGCATTTAAGGCAGACCGCAATTGATTATTTTTCGGATTTACGAAAAGTCAAATCTTTTTTTTCGCTTTTTGTTTTTAAAGCTGAATGAAAAGATTTGACAACCAGCAAACACGTTGTTTTTGATTAATCACGCTATCTCGTTATAGAACTATGTTGTAGAGGTCAAATAGGAGTTATGGATGTTTTTAGCTACTGTTATCTTCTTTATTTTAATCTAAATCTAACATTGTCTAGTAAACTCCTCGAATATGGCTATGAATATTTTTTTTATAAAACTCTTCTAAATCAGTTATTAGTTTTTCTGATAGAGGTGGTAAATTACTAGTTTTTGAATTTCCTTGAATTTGTGCAGGAGAGCTTGCCCCAGGAATAATGGTCGATACTTCTTTGTGATCCAATATCCATCTAAGAGCCATTTCTACCATTGTCATATTTTGAGGACATAACATTTTCAATTCATCCAACAATTTTAACCCTTTGTCAAACGGAAGTCCTGCAAAAGTTTCTCCCACATTAAAAGCTTCTCCATCGCGATTAAAGTTTCGGTGATCATTTTTTGAAAATTGCGTTTTTTCAGAGAATTTCCCTGTGAGTAGACCACTTGCCAAAGGTAAGCGAACGATAATCCCCACACCTTTTGTATATGCTTGAGGTAATAATTCTTGGGTTAATTTTTGTCTAAAAATATTATAAATAACCTGAAGTGATTGAAGTCCTTCTTGTTCAAGACATAATAAACCCTGTGTTACGCTTTCTACACTGGCTCCAAAATGAGTGATTTTTCCTTCTTTTTTTAAGGTTCTTAACCAATTAAAAATTTCACCTTTTTTTAATACTTCTGTTGGTATACAATGTAACTGCAATAAATCAATGCAATCTATATTTAAGCGTTTTCTTGAAGCATCCACACTATTTCTTAAAGCCTGCTCGGTATAATTATCAGGGAATATATTTGAGCTACGCCCAAATTTTGTTGCAATTTTAATCTTAGCATGAGTGTTATTTAAAAACTCACCGATTAATTCTTCACTTCTTCCATTACCATATACATCTGCAGTGTCAAAAAATGTAACTCCATTATTAACAGCTTCGTTAAGAATTTCGAAAGTTTTTTCCTTGTTGATTTCATTCCCCCAATCTCCCCCAATCTGCCAACAACCTAAACCAACCTCGCTTATTTCAAATCCATTCTTTCCTAAGTTTCTTTTTTTCATTTTTTGATTAGATCTACATTAAAATTAGTTCGTACAAGTTATAAATTTATCTTCCAATAGCACATTACTAATTTTAAATATAATTGTTTTAAAAACCATATAAATGAAAAACCTCCGGTAATCAGCCGGAGGTCATTCATCAATCAAAAAACGAACAGTTATGTTATAAAACTGTTTGTAACCGCAATTTAGGAATTTATCCTAAATAAGTCTTCAATATTTTACTTCTAGATGTATGTTTTAATCTACGAATTGCTTTTTCTTTAATTTGACGTACACGTTCACGTGTTAAATCAAATGTTTCTCCAATTTCTTCTAAAGTCATTGGATGTTGATCTCCAAGACCAAAATATAAACGAATAACATCAGCTTCTCTTGGTGTAAGGGTTTCTAAAGCACGTTCTATTTCTGTACGTAAAGATTCATGTAATAATGTTCTGTCAGGATTTGGAGATTCTCCAGAGTTTAAAACATCATAAAGGTTAGAATCTTCTCCTTCAACAAGAGGTGCATCCATACTGACGTGACGTCCAGAGTTTTTCATAGACTCTTTCACATCATTAATAGTCATATCAAGTTCTTTGGCAATTTCTTCGGCACTTGGTGGGCGCTCATGAGATTGCTCTAAGAAAGCATATGTTTTATTAATTTTATTTATAGAACCAATTTTATTTAATGGTAAACGTACAATACGAGATTGTTCTGCTAGTGCCTGTAGAATCGATTGACGAATCCACCATACAGCATATGAAATGAATTTAAAACCTCTTGTTTCATCAAAACGTTTTGCTGCTTTTATTAATCCGAGGTTACCTTCATTAATTAAATCAGGAAGTGTAAGTCCTTGGTTTTGATATTGTTTTGCAACAGATACCACGAATCTAAGGTTTGCTTTCGTTAGTTTTTCAAGGGCTCTCTCGTCACCAGCTTTTATTCGTTGAGCTAATTCCACCTCTTCATCTGCAGTAATAAGATCGACTTTTCCTATTTCTTGCAAATACTTATCTAGCGATGCAGTCTCACGATTCGTTACCTGCTTCGTAATTTTAAGTTGTCTCATCTATGTTCTCCTTGAAGTTTAATTTTGTGAATTTTTAGGGCCTTTTATTAATAATACGTATAATGTTATAAAAATGTTACAAAAAGGTTGATTTTATTTTATGATTTATCAATTTATAACAAAATATTAGTCGCTTTTTCAATGAAAAGATTACAGAATTTTTTCTTGTTTTTTTAAGAGTTAATATTCTTTCTTACATTGTGAAAAAGGATTTAACGTTTTTAAAGTCAGTAAATTATGTTTTGTGAGGTAATACATGAAGGCAAATTCAAATAGAATTACTATGAAAGCAATAGTTATTTTTAATAATAAAAATTTTCTTGAGAAAAAAAATATTAATTTATTTGAGTTAAGCCTAAATATATATACTTTTTACAAGTTCCTTATTTAAGTATAGAAGGAAGATAGGTTTACCTAAAAAAGTAATCAAAATAAAAACAATTTGAAAAAATATTTATTTCAAAACTCATAAGAAAATCCAGTTTGGATAGTAAAATGTAATGGACTATAACTATTAGAATTTTCACTGGCATTTTTTAATTGATAGTTGATAAGGGGCTCTACATTAAACATAATTTTTTTTGAAAGCTCATATCTGAAATTTGCCCCCATGTGAATGCTAAAATTGGTCTTAAGCAGATTTTCATTACTCCCTACCTTAAAATCATTTGATGCAGTGTTAATTGTAATATTATTTTTGTCAAAAAACAGAAAACTTAGCCCTCCAATTAGGGATGTATTTATTTTTTTGTCTATGATACTATATTGTATTCCTATAGAAAGTTCATGCAGTTTTGTTTTTTGGGTCAAATCTACATCTTCAGAATTTTGAATAGTATCATTACTAGAAAAGAATATTCCAGCATCACGTAATGCAGCAGATAATTGAGTTGCAGGAACGTTTTTTATAGTATTGCTTAACTTTAATCTATTATATCCAATTCTTAAAGCAGTTTTTTCATTAAAATATGTCTTAAAAACAATGCCGTAATTAAGGCTTATTTTACCATTGTTTTTGTTTTCTGATAAGCGATCACTTATTAAAGATCCACTTAAAGGAATTAAGTATGTTGGAGCAACATGTAATGCCAGACTAAACTTCTGAAATGGTTTTTTCTTTAAAGGATTCATGTATATTAAGGTATCCTTTGGCTTACGCATAGTGATTAAAGTTTCTTTTTTATGAATTGAATCATTTTCCAAAGACCTTTCTTCATTTTCAGTAAAGTTCTTATCTCTAGTATGAATTGATGATTTTTTTGAATTTGATATTTCTGCACCTAATTTTTCTGATTTTATTTGATATTTAGGGTACTCTTTGTTTTTATCTATACTAGGATTAGTATATGAATTCTCTTTTTTTCCTAATGAAAGATTGTTTTTTTGTGTAGTATTTGATGAATTGCTTTTATCTCTAAATGTAGAACGAACTGTAGTAGTAGTTTTAAATTTAGAATTTGAATTGCTCGTATTTGTTGATGAATTGCGTTTGTAGTTGGATGTATTATATGGTAGAGATAGTATATTTAATATTGCATTATCAGTATTTACTTCTGATGCTTTTAAAGCAGATACAATAGATTTGTTTTCAATATTGTTTACAATAATTTGATTATTTTGTTGCGTATCGATTTCTTCACAGTTGTCTATAGTGCTATGATTTTGCTGAATCGAATTATTTGATAAAATGGAAGTGTTGCTATCAGGGTAAGTATCTGATGTAGATAAAATTAACAAAAGGAGCAATAAAGATATACCAACACCTTTTGCCCAGTATGAAAGGGCATTTTCTCTTTTTTTAGGTAACTTAGGTTCTATATCTTCCCACGTCAATGTACTGCGGGCTTGATCAAAACCTTTAAGTTTTTCTTTAAAAGCTTTTCCTATATCTTTTGGGTCAGCCATTACTTATTGCAATTTTTTTTAAACAATTATTACTCGATAGTATTTTGGTCTTTAGTATAACTTTGGCCCTGTGTAAATTAGATTTAGAAGTTCCTTCAGAAATATGTAGCATATTGGCTATTTCTTTATGAGAATAATTATCAAGTTCATATAGATTAAAAATCAATCTATATCTATCAGGTAGTTCTTGTATAAATGCTAATAATTCATCTAACGGAAAATTTAATGTTTCAGGATCAACTCTGGTATCAGCAATTTTTTCTTCATCGATGCTTATATCTAACAAAGGTGCTTTTTTATATTTGTCAATGGCTTTATTGATGGTTATTCTTTTCATCCAACCTTCAAAAGATCCCTTGAAATTATATTGATTTATTTTTTTAAAAATGGTGATAAATGAATCCTGTAAATTATCTTCTGCTTCACTATAATTTTTACAATACTTTAGACTCAGGGCAAAAAGTATATCCTTATATAGATGAAACAATTCACTCTGCGCTTTGCGGTTATTTCTTTGGCACTTCTTAATTAATTTTCTTGTGTCCAATTGGTTTTAAGCTTTATAAAGACCATTATCTGTATTTGAACTCTATATGATTCATAAAAAGCGTTTAAATTTTTAATGCTAAGCATGTGGTATTTAAAAATAATACATTAATCATCATGTTCATTCTTTTAGACTGTATTGTTTTAAAAGGTTGCGTTAATTATTAGTTTTTTTATTTATAACCCGTTGTGCATTTAGTTAATATTAATTTTTAGGTTGTTTATATTTCTGTTGAATTCAAACCTATTGATATATTGAATAATGGTCATTGCTGTGATCTTTGATAAGATTCTATTTTTAAAT
>NZ_VLNR01000104.1 GCF_007489275.1 Aquimarina algiphila | reverse complement strand
TAAAAGACCACATTGGAGTCTTAATTTAAAAACACCTAATTTTATACATAACAAAAAATCCTGTGAAGCTAGCTTCACAGGACTAAATTAAATATCGTAAAATTGTCAACCTATTTTAGGACGACTCATTCCATTCGGAAATGAAATTAAAAAAATGAAGAAATATAAAATTACATATTACTATGATGCCCTATGTGGATGGTGTTATGGATTTAGTCCGGTAATGAATAGAATCTACATGAAATATAAAGAAAAAGTAGATTTTGAAATACTAAGCGGAGGTTTATTTATTGGTCATAGAGTAGGGGCAATTAATGAAATTGCACCTTATATCAAAGAAGGAGCCTATAAAACAGTAGAACAGAGAACAGGGATAGAATTTGGAAAGAAGTTTTTAGAAAATGATGTAATGATACTGGACTCTTTGCCTCCAGCAATTGCCCTTTGTATTATAAAAGAGAATTATCCAGAAAAAACAATAGAATTGTCACAGGTGCTACATAAAGCTATTTATTTTGATGGGATAGACCCAAGCGATATTGGTATGTACTCGACTATTTTACAAGGAATTGGTGTAAATATTGAAGATCTCAATTTAAAGATGAGAGACGAAAAATATATAAAAATGGCCCAACAAGAGTTTACATATGTTGCTTCCCAAGAAGTTGGAGGATTTCCATCTGTAGTATTAAAAAATGGTACAGATGATATTATTCTATCCAGAGGATATGTTGATTTTGATATGCTTGATACAAAGTTAGACCTGATAATACATTAAATGACTCCAGCACAAATTTTTAATCGTAGAACTTTTTTTACAGATTGCATGACTTGTTTTTTATAGTCAGGATTGGTTTTTGTTTCTGCAAGAATAGCATTAATCGTTTTTATTTCATTTTGTGGCATTAGGATCAAGTCACAACCAGCTTTAGAAGCAAGTAAAGGTGCGTTATCTAAAATTGTGACCGCTTTCATAATATTTAGTGCATCAGAAATGACAATACCTTTAAATCCCATTTTTTCTTTTAGAAGGCCAGTAATAATTTTTCTAGAACAGCTAGAGGGCAATCCATCGGTGCCATATTCTGTATTATTTTGTATTGTAATATGTGCGACCATAATAGAAAGTACTCCATCTGCTATAATTTTTTTATAATTATCTACTTCCTGTAAAGGTCCGTCTATATATACACTCTGTTTATGTGTATCTCCTTTTACAAGACCATGACCAGGGAAGTGTTTTGCAGTAGCAATAATTCCTCCTTCCTGAGTACATCTTATAAATTGATTTGCCAGATTAATTACAGAATCTTTATTGCTTCCGTAGCTTCTGGATTTGATAGCCTCGTTATTTGGACTAATATCCAAAACAGGGGCATAGTTATGATGGACTCCAATATCTCTAAGTTCTTGGTTGATAATGCTAACAACAGAATCTGATTGAGTATCATTTTTAATATCAATAGTTTTACCTACGTCTTTGGCTCCTTTAATTCTACTGGCAAACAGACTTGGCTCTGCATCCATACTAAACAGTAGTGGTAGGGTTTTATTTTTTGAGGCAATAGCATTAAGGGTATTTATGTTCTCGGTATGCTTTTTCTTACTGCCTTTTAAGAATACTACACCACCAATAGCATCCTGTGACGCTAACTTTTGAACAGTAGCCTCTGATTTGCCTAATTCTCCAGCAGAAGTTATGATCATTTGCGCCACTTTTTGTCGATCACTAAGTACATCGAATATAGAATCAACAGTACGATCTAATTCTATATTATTAGTGTAAAAGTCCTGTAAACCAAATTTTGGTATTTCCTGGGCAGAAGTCTGTATAGTTATAAGCCCAAAACAAAAAGCAAATCGAAAAAAATAATTCATAGTATATAATTAAGCAGGTACTTTTGATTTGTATTTAACATTCTATGGGTACACCATCTAGTTGCCCCCATTCGCTCCAGGAACCATCATATATGGATACTTTATGATATCCCACAAGTTCTGAAGCTAACATAAGTATACAAGCGGTGATTCCTGATCCGCATGTAAAGATCAGTTTTTTATTTTCAATAGAAAAGGGTTTTAATATTTCTAATAATTCTGAAGTAGGTAGCATTTTACCATTGTTAAGCACTTTGGTGTAATGTAAATTGATAGAATTAGGGATGTGACCTCCTTTGAGACTCTTTCTTGGTTCAGGCTCGACACCTGTAAACCTACCAGGAGAGCGAGCATCCAGAATTAGAATGTCATTATTATTCATTGCATTTACTATGGCGTCTGCATCCTGAATTAGATTGGGAACTAAAGTGGCTTCAAAATTTCCTGATGCTGTAATCTTTATTGAGTTTTCCTCGGGTTCACACGGTAATCCTGCTTTTTGCCAAGAAGGTAAACCACCATCAAGCACTGCTACAGCATTATGCCCCATTGCTTTAAACATCCACCATACTCTGGGGCTAGAATAGATCCCTAATTTGTCATAGATCACAATTTTATGATGAGAGCTAATCCCTAATGCTCTACAAGCTTCAGAAAATGTTTCTGGAGAGGATAGCATGTTAGGGATGTTAGTATTTGTATCAGAAAACGTGTGTTTAATATCAAAAAAACGAGCATTTTTTATATTTACATTCGGTTTTTTGATAGTATCATGAGAGGTTACCTTTTTGATGGTAGCATCAAGAATTATTAAGTCTGGATGATCTAAATGTTTAGAGAGCCAACTAACAGAAACAAGAGGTGTTGTGATTTCTAAGTTTTTCATTGGTTTTTACGAGTCAATATGAAATTTATCAAGTAATCGATTCGATCTATGTTGTATTTTTTTTCTAAAATATGAAGTACCCCCTAAGACTTTCCCCTTCCAACCCATAGCTTGAGAAGCCCATTGTTTTAAACTAAAATGATCTACATGCTTTATAATCTTACCATCTTTAAATTCAAAATAAGAATTTACTCTATTAAGAACGGGTCTTTTTCTATCACCAAAAGTATATCGCGCTTCCCAGTATGCAGATCCTTTTTGATCTTCAATTTGTATATCAGAAAATTTTGCAGTCAGGTCTTTTCCATTCTCACAAAGCCAATACCAAACTTTTTTAGCTTTATCAGGCTGTAATTTCCCAAAAATAGGATCTTCAAAAATGATTTCATCATGATAGCATGACATCATCAGATCGACATTATGATCATTTAGTGAAGTATAAAAAGTTTTGATAAGCTCTTTCATGTTTTTGTATTACGATCGGGAAGCTATAAATTTATCGAGCATTCTATTTGTCTGTTGTATGAGTTTTTTCTTAAAAAAACCTGTGCCGCCTAGCAAGTTTCCTTTCCAACCCATAGCTTGAGAGGCCCATCGATGTAGACTAAAATGATCTATATGCTTTATGATTTTACCATCCATAAATTCGAATTGAGCATCGATTTTGTTATGAACAGGTCTACCAGTTTTACTAAAGGTATACCAAGCTTCCCAGTGCGCTTTCCCTGTGTTTTCATCTGCTTCGACTTGAGAAAATGCAATTTTGAGATCTTTTCCATTTTTACAAAGCATTCTCCACATGTTTTTTGCCCGATCACTTTTTAATTCTCCAAAAGCAGGATCTATAAAAATGATATCCTCATGATAGCAAGAGATCATAGTATTAGCATCGCGATTATTTAAGGCTGTGTAGAAAGTTTCAATAAGTTCCTTCATAGATTGTATAGTAAAAATAGGAGCTATGAAGATAAGAATAATTAATCTAGCTTATCCGCGAGTTTCTTAAATACTTTTTTGGGATTTTTATTTTCATATAATACAGCATGAACAGCATCAATTATTGGTGTTCGAGTGGTTTTTGTAGCATCAAGTTCATATGCCGTTTTTGCAGCATAATATCCTTCGGCAACCATATTCATCTCCATTTGGGCACTTTTTACAGTATATCCTTTACCGATCATATTACCAAACATTCGATTACGAGAGAACGTAGAATACCCCGTTACTAATAAATCTCCCAGATAGGCCGAATTATTAATATTACGTTTCATTTTATGTATTTTTTTGATAAAACGTTTCATTTCACGAATCGCATTACTCATTAAAACACTTTGAAAATTATCGCCGTATCCAAGTCCGTGTGCAATACCAGCAGCAACAGAATAAATATTCTTTAATACAGCGGCATATTCTGTACCAATAATATCATCACTTACTTTACATTTGATATAGTAACTGCTTAGATGATTGGCCATGATTTTGGCTTTTTCTTCATCATTAGAGGCAATCGTTAGATACGATAAACGCTCTAGTGCTACTTCTTCTGCGTGACATGGTCCTGTGATTACACCAATATTGTTAAAAGGAATTGCATATTTATCATGAAAATGTTCTCCTACAATTAATCCGGTTTCGGGTACGATTCCTTTAATGGCAGAAAAAATAACTTTATCTTTTAGAGAAGAAGTAAGTTTTTCGAGTTCACTATGTAAAAATGCAGAAGGGATTGCAAAAATCAAATAATCTGCATTTACTACTGCTTCATTAATATCATTAGTTAGATTAAGTTGTTCGGTTTTAAACTCTACAGAACTTAAATAGCTAGGATTATGTTGCTGTCTTTTGAGATGTTCTATTGCATATACACTTCGCATATACCAACCAACTTCATTTAGATTTTCGGTAAGCATTTTCACAATAGCAGTTGCCCAACTACCACCACCTAAGACTGCAAATTTCGGATTTTTTTCCATAAAAAAGATTGAGGCGTCAAAAATAAGGAAAATACATTTCAAAATAAAAGCTTGATAATCAATTTATTATAAGTTTGGCACATGTTTTGGTTCTTCATAAATGAAATTGAAAACACACAGCTTATGAAGACGTTAAAATTACTTTCGGTTATTTTTTTAGGTTCAATGGTACTAACTTCTTGCGTTGCAGAGGTAGTTGTCGAAGAAGATGTTTATATAGAAGAACCTGTAATTAGTTTGAATACTGTATTGAGCTCTTATGAGATTTGGTATGTAGATATCGAACGTACAAAAGGAACGGGTGAGATCCCATTTTTACAAAAGGCATTTACAGTTTCTTTTAGGAACGGAACATTTTTTGCCAATAATAACTTGGTAGGGTTAGGAAATAATGGAAATGGCTTTGGATTGGATGTTGGCTCTTACGATACTTTTCGAATGAATTTGGATATTGCTCATGATATTGATGGAGTGTATGAGCTTGAAGTTACGCAATTTGCAGACGATGAGATAGAAATATACGATAGAGTCACAAATACAAGTTATTACCTTGTTGGTTATCAGCGTAATGGTTTTGATTATGATCAAGTGTTTTATGATAATATTCATTATTTCCTTCAGGAATATGAAACATGGGAAAAAATATTTACAAGTGAGTTTGGGGTATTGAATGAGTTTGATAATGAAAATTATTTAAAGTTCGAATATTTCGGAGCAGGAGAAAATTTTAAAAGTTCTGAGGATGTAAATGGAATTCCGATTAATGATATCTTCTACGATTATAGCGGTCATTACGAGATTAATGACATTATTAACACTTTAGATAGGAAAACTTTAACACTTGATTACGATTCTCCGGACAATGAATTCTTTGAATTATCCGTTATCAATGACAACAAGATAGAATTGTTTCATCCAAGTTCTGAAACTGTATACCGATTTGTGGGTAGAGGACATATACAGTTTAAGAGTGCTGAGAAGGGTAAACCTACTCAGAATGAGAGAAAAAGAATTAAAAAAGCTGACTTTATGAAGCTTACAAAATAAAAAGTAAGGTTAGCACTTAAACAATATTAAACTTTTTGGTTGGTTATTTAGTTGGGAATCGCTCTACAAGATAAATCTTGTTTGAGCGATTTCTTTTTTAGGTAGATATTCTATAATTATAATTTAGAGATAACCAAAAATCATATCTACTGAATTGAATATAAAAAAACCCACCGATGAAATCACGATTTTTAACTTCCTTTATTGCGATTATTTTAGTATTGTAAACAATTATTCCTAATATGAGGGTAACAATTACCTGTCATAAGACATTTATTTTTAGTAATAATCAAAAAATAATATGAAAAAAATAAAACTATTTATCGCTTTTACTGCAATCACGTTCGGATTACACGCACAAAATATCGATTTAAATAATAGTACAGATTATATAAGAATCCAAAAAAATGGAGAATCAGATTTTTCGAGAGCATTTGGAATTAATTCATCTAATCATATGTACATTGGAAGTGTTGAAAAAACGATTGGAAATATTTTTTTCTATAATAAAGGAGCAGGTCATTTAATGACAATTAACCCTGAAGGAAAAATTGGCATAGGAACAACATTCACGGGCAATGGATTACTGACCTTGAATGGTGACGACATTAATTTATTAAGGTTAGAAAATGACGGCCCAGGTAAAGAAGCTACTTTAAGATTTCGCTCAAAAAGTAATACAGGAGGTACATTACATTCCGATATATCGTTATATACAACTGGAAATAATCAAGGTTATTTAGGATTTAAAGTACCTCATAACAATACTACTAATACAGGTTACGATATGATTATTAATCATAGTGGAAATGTAGGTATTGGAACTATTAATCCTGAATCTTGGAGGCTCGCTGTTAACGGTAAAATTAGAGCAAAAGAAATCAAAGTAGAGACTGGTTGGTCTGACTTTGTTTTTTATGATAACTATAAACTTCCAACACTTAGTGAAGTAGAAAGTCATATTAAACAAAAAGGACATTTAAAAGATATTCCAAGTGCCAAAGAAGTTGAAAAAAATGGAATCTTCCTTGGAGAAATGGACTCGAAATTACTCCAAAAGATTGAAGAACTTACTCTTTATACAATTCAGCAACAAAAAGAAATAGAGGAGTTGAAGTTACAGAACAAAAAGCTTCTGGAATTACAATCAAGACTCGAAAAACTGGAATCAGAAAAGTAAAAAACTACAAATAAATAAGGAAGAATAATCATGAGGTTCTGTAAGGGCATTTTGCTTCATTGCTCTTAATCAATTTTTTTTAAACTTTTCATCCCAATTCCGTACTTTTATATTCCTAAAAAAGTAGCATATATGGCAATTCAAAAACCGTTCAACCTTAATCAGTGGATTGAGGAAAACAGAGATACATTAAAACCTCCTGTTGGGAATAAAAACTTATATAAAGAAGCTGGTGATTACATCGTAATGATTGTTGCTGGACCTAATGCCAGAAAAGATTATCATTATAATGAGACAGAAGAACTTTTTTACCAATTAGAAGGTAATATCGAAGTTCATATTCAGGAAAATGGAGAAAAGAAAACAATGAGTCTTGGTCCAGGAGATATGTATTTACACCCTGCCAAAGTTCCTCATTCTCCGGTTCGTCATGAAGGGTCAATTGGTTTGGTGATCGAAAGAAAACGAGTAGATCTAGAAGCAGAAGATGGGTTATTATGGTTCTGCGACAATTGTAATTCAAAATTACATGATGTTTATTTTAAGCTTGATGATATCGAAAAGGATTTCTTAAAACATTTCAAACATTTTTATGGAGATGAAGATTTAAGAACTTGTGATAATTGTGGAACTATAATGTCTGTGGACAAACGATTTGTATCTGAAGAATGAGAAGTCAAATTTATTAGGCTTCCTGTGTTTTATTATTAATTTGATTTTTTTGAAACCTTTTTTTTGAAAAATCATTCAAAATCAACTTTAGAATCGACCAAAATTTAATTTATCTGTAAAAGACAGTATCTTTACCTTTTCAAAAAGCAACATATCATGGCAACAGCAATATTAGATTTCGGAATTGAAAAAGCACTGGAGCAATTAGGTGTTTCAAATCATAATAAAGGAACATCTACAGGTTCTGATTGGTTCTCTTCCGAAGAGAAAATTTCATCATATTCTCCGGTAGATGGTGAGTTAATAGGTACTGTAGAAACTACTACAGCTGCAGATTATGAAAAAGTAATTCAGACTGCAAGTGAGGCCTTCAAATCATGGAGGGTTATGCCGGCGCCTCAACGAGGAGAAATTGTACGACAGTTTGGTGAAGAACTACGAAAACTAAAAGAGCCTCTTGGGAAATTAGTCTCTTATGAGATGGGAAAATCATATCAAGAAGGCTTAGGAGAAGTTCAGGAGATGATCGATATCTGTGATTTTGCAGTGGGATTATCACGTCAGTTACATGGATTAACGATGCATTCAGAACGTCCGGGACATAGAATGTATGAACAATATCACCCTCTTGGGATTGTGGGAATCATTTCTGCATTTAACTTTCCAGTGGCAGTATGGGCATGGAATACAGCTTTAGCTTGGATATGTGGTGATGTGTGTGTTTGGAAACCAAGTGAGAAAACACCACTTTGTGGTATCGCTTGTCAGCACATAATTGCAAAAGTCCTAAAAGAAAATAACCTTCCAGAAGGAATTTCTTGTTTAATCAATGGAGATTATAAGGTTGGAGAAATGATGACTAAGGATAAGAGAGTTCCTTTGGTTTCTGCAACAGGATCTACCAGAATGGGTAAAATAGTAGCAGCTACCGTAGGAGAACGTCTTGGAAAATCACTTTTGGAATTAGGAGGAAACAATGCAATTATAGTAACGCCTGATGCTGATATTAAAATGACAGTAATTGGTGCTGTTTTTGGAGCAGTAGGAACTGCAGGGCAGCGCTGTACCTCTACACGTAGATTAATTATTCATGAATCTATTTATGATAAAGTAAAAAATGCAGTTGTTGATGCTTATGGACAATTAAGAATAGGTAATCCATTAGATGAAAATAATCACGTAGGACCACTTATTGATAAAGATGCTGTAAAAGGATATCAAAATGCACTAGAAAAAGTAGTAGAAGAAGGAGGGAAAATCGTAGTCGAGGGAGCAGTGCTTTCTGGAGAAGGATATGAGAGTGGCTGTTATGTAAAACCAGCAATTGCAGAAGCCGACAATTCTTTTAAAATTGTACAACATGAAACCTTTGCACCAGTATTATACCTTCTTAAATATAGTGGCGATATCGAAAATGCAATTGATGTTCAAAATGGAGTAGCTCAAGGGTTATCCTCTGCGATTATGACCAATAACTTAAGAGAAGCAGAGCGCTTTCTTTCTTATGCAGGATCAGATTGTGGTATCGCAAATGTAAATATAGGAACATCAGGAGCAGAGATTGGTGGTGCTTTTGGAGGTGAGAAAGAAACAGGTGGAGGTCGTGAGTCGGGATCAGATGCCTGGAAAGTCTATATGCGTCGTCAAACCAATACTATAAATTACACTACAGAATTACCTTTGGCTCAAGGAATCAAATTTGATTTATAGCCGGATATTTTATAATAATATAGTAAAAAGCACTCCATACACGGAGTGCTTTTTTGTTGATCATTTTCTATTTAGTAACTTCATAAAAACAAATGGGTTTATTATGAAAAGAAGAGAATTCACTAAAAAATTAGGGGCTAGTGCGGGACTATTAGGAATTTCTGGTATTTATGCTTGCAATACAGAAACAAGTGTATCCAAACAAGAAAAGGAACTTGATTGTCCTCCAGAATTTAAAATTACTCCAGAATTATCAAAACAAATGTATGATCGTGCACTAGAAATCACAAAAGCAAAAGTGAGAGGCGGAGATACCGAAGAGTTTTTTAAAAAACCGTTTATAGATGCTGCTTTTTCTAAGAACATCTTCCTTTGGGATACCTGTTTTATGGTATGTTTTGCAAAATATCATTTAGATGAACTTCCCGTTTACCAAGCTCTGGATAATTTTTACGATCAAATGGATGAAGATGGGTATATATGTAGAGAATATCGGCATAATGGATCACCACTTTGGTCAAAGAAACATCCAGTTTCAATAAACCCTCCATTACTGGCATTTGCAGAGCTTGAGATCTATTCTATTACAAAAGATAAAAAACGATTACGGAAAGTATATCCAACGCTGAAAAAGAATTTTGAATTTCTTGTTAAGACTTATCAAACAGAAGATCATCTATTTTATGCCGATACTCTAGGAATGGGAATGGATAACATTCAGCGTTATCCAGAGGGATGGAACAATGATGGAAACGGAATGACACACCACGAACTTGGAGAAAAGATCGGTAAGATGAATCTTAGTAGTGAAGCAAGCTTAACTATGTTTATCACAGAATACCCAAAAACTTTACAAGGAGTATGGAACAAACAAGGAAGACTTGTTGATTTCTCTTGCCAAATGGCTATGCTGGCCGACCAGCTTAAAACTATTGCGGGATTAATTGAAGCCCCGTCTGAAGATATAAATAAGTATACAGAAATTCATAGTATGATTGCTAAAGCTGTCAATGAATATTGTTGGAATGAAGAAGATCAAATCTATTATGATCTGGGTTTTGGAAAACAAATACAACGTAAACATATCGGAATGTACTGGGCACTATTAGGAAAAATTGTTCCTGAAGATAGAATGGATAAATTTCTATCCCATCTCGAGAATCCAAAAGAATTTGGAAGACGAACACCATTACCTGCTCTTTCTGCAGATGATCCTGACTATAAAGGTTGGGGAGATTATTGGCGTGGTGGAGTTTGGGCTCCTACCACCTATATGGTACTAAAAGGACTAACAGTTTGTGGTCAGGATAAATTGGCAAAACGACTGGCTGAAAAAACATATCAATCTATAGCAGAAGTTTTTAAAATGACTAATACTTTTTGGGAAAACTACGCTCCTGATTTGGTTTCTTATGGGATGCCGTCCAAAAATGATTTTTGTGGATGGACTGCATTGATTCCTATTGCAGTATATAAGGAGTATATTTCCTAAAATATTAAAAGAACGCAACCTTAACTTTTAAAATGCATCTTAATATATACAAGTACTATTGTATAAAAATATAAAATAGATGAGGAAGCTTTTATTACTAATTAGTATTATTTTATTGTCTTGTAATGATGATGATAAGACTGAAGATCCTGTATTATGTACATTAGAAGCGAGACCAGGGTTAGAAATTACCGTTAAGGATGCTATGGATGATATTTTCTTGGTAGAAGGGGTAGAAGTAGTAGCAACTGATAATGAATATGTAGAAACCCTTGAGAATATAATAGGTACTAATGTCTTTGTGGGTGCACATGAACGTAAAGGAACATATACAATTGTAGTAAATAAAACCGGATACACTACAAGCACGAACGGTCCTATTATTGTCAACGAAGATATCTGTCACGTTATTACCGAAAGCCTGGAGGTTTTATTAAGAAAAAACCAATAAATTGCTAAATTTCCTTAAATTTTAAGAAAAAAAGTCGAAATTTTACGTTAAATTTGAGGATTACTCACAAATCAGCTTAAAAAAATGAAAAAAACACTATTCTGTCTCAGACGTTCTGTCTGGATGGTTTCAATCGTTGGAACCATTATTTCAGTTAATGCGCAACAGCTTCATACGCAGGCTAATCAAGACAAAAAAATTCAAAAGGGTCATCAACTTTATAAGATGACTAAACTTCATGACAATCTTAAAGGACCTAAACAGGTAGGTGACAATGCCATAGAAAGGATGGAGTATGATTTTGAAAGGTTTAGAAATCCTAATACAAATTCGATTCCTTCTAATATTAAAAGAGCAGAGGATGAATTTTCTAGCAAAATTGCTATAGGAGATGATTCAAAACAATTACTTAACAATGCAGCAAAATCTTCAAATTCGAAGAGCTTTTCGTTTTGGAAAAACAGAGGGCCTTGGAATGTAGGAGGTCGAACAAGAGCATTAGCTATTGATCGAACAAACGAAAATGTAATCCTTGCCGGTGGTGTTTCAGGAGGGTTATGGAGATCTACCAATGGTGGTGAATCTTGGAGAAAGGTAACGAATCGTAGACAATCTCCTAGTATTACTTGTATTGTACAAGACCCAAGACCAGGTCAACACAATACTTGGTATTATGGATCTGGAGAGGATACTGGTAATTCTGCGAGTGCTGGTGGAGCATTTTTTGGAGGTACAGGAATTTTTAAATCTACCAATGGAGGAAGAACATGGAGACTTCTTAATGCTACTAATGATGATGATATTAATACACTCTCAGCTTTTGATATTATAAATTCTATAGACATTAATCCTGTAAATGGAGATCTTTACGTAGGAACATGGGACGGCGTATTTAGATCTCAAAACGGAGGAAGCTCATTTGAAGAAGTATTGGTAGGAGGAAATGATAATAGAACAGAAGTTGAAATTACATCTACGGGTAGAATTTATGCTACAATAAGTTCTGGAGGAGATCCTAATAATGGGTTTTTTACAACAACTGATGGAAATACATGGACAGAAATTACTACTGACCTTTTACCAGCGACTTATGGTAGAACCGTGATGGAAATTGACCCTTCTAATGAAAACATAGTATACTTTTTCACCCAGAATCAGAGCGGGGGAGTGCCAGCATTTTTATTCAAGTATGATGCTACAGCTGCACCAGAAGAAGCGTATACTGATCTAACAGCTAATTTACCTACAACGATAGGTGGAGATGTTGGTAGTCTAAACCTTCAAGGAGGGTATAATATGGTAGTTAAGGTTAGTCCCGCAGATTCTAATTTGATATTTATTGGAGGGACTAATATTTACAGATCTACAACTGGATTTACAACCCCTGCAGGTCAAGAAAGCTGGATTGCAGGATATTCTCCATTAAATGATATTAGTGTATATCCAGATCAACATCCAGATCAGCATGAATTTCTTTTTTACCCTTCCAATCCCAATAGAGTATTATCAGGTAATGATGGAGGAGTATTTGTAACAGAGGATATTACAACTTCTACTTCTGCAGAAGAACCTGTAGATTGGATTTCTTTGAATAACGGATATGTAACTACGCAACCGTATCATGTTTCATTTGATCCGGATGCAAATAGTGATGATTTATTAGCAGGCTTTCAAGATAATGGTACTTGGTTTACAAATTCTACAAATGGAACTGAGCCTTGGGTAGAAGATTTTAGTGGAGATGGGTCGTATAATGCTATCGCAGATGGTGGAAGAACACGATACGTATCTGCACAAAGAGGAGTGGTATTCAGATTTAATTTTAATGAGGCTGGAGAATTTGAATCATTTACTAGAGTACAACCAGCAGGAGCAAGTGGATTTGCATTCGTTACACCATTTATCCTAGACCCTAATAATGATAATATCATGTATATGCCTGTTGGCAATAGAATATGGAGAAATAACGATTTAGATGAGATTCCACTTTTTTCAAATGCAAATACTAATGTAAATTGGGTAGAACTTAAAAACACAAGTGCTCCTGCAGGTTCTAATGTAGTATCGCTAGATGTTTCTAAGTACCCAGTAGCTAATAGGTTATATTTTGGAACGAATAACGGTGGTGTTTATAGAATGGATAATGCAAATCTTGATAATCAAGATGTAATTGATATCTCTTCGGGTAAAGGATTGCCAGAAGGATTTGTGAATGATATTAATGTTGATCCATCTGACCCAGATAGAGTTATCATTACATTTTCTAACTATGGTGTCATAAGTTTATTTCTTACGACTAATGGAGGAGATACTTGGACTAATATTAGTGGTAACCTAGAAGAAAATCCTGACGGATCAGGAAACGGTCCTTCTGCAAGAAGTACTGCTTTTTTTGGAGGTAGTCAAGGCTTTTTTGGAGCTAGATTACAAAAAGTATACGCAGCGACAAGTACTGGATTATATTACACAAATAGATTAAATGGAGAAAGAACACGTTGGATTAAGGAACCCATTGTTATTGGTAATGCTGTTACTGATGAGGTAAAGACTCGTAAAGATGGATTTATTGCTGTATCAGCTCATGGTAATGGATTATTTAGTGCAAAATTCCCGGTGTTTAATGAATTACCAGAAACTACATTAAGTGTTGCATATTTATTAGATGATATTCGAGTAGTAAAAGAATTTGATGAAGCTTTAGAAGATTTAGAAGTAGATGTAACAGATTTGTTTACTAGTTCTAATGGAGCTGCTATTGATATTGAATTAGTGAATTCTAACCCTGAATTGGTAACTGCAACATTAAATGGAAATACAGTTACACTTTCATTTAGTGAAAATATTCCTGAGGTGACTGAAGCTACAATAGGGCTTATTGCAACATCAGGAGAAGAGCGTGTCGCTGAAGGGTTTACAATATCAGTTTTCGAAAGAGGAATCTATAATCAAATAGAAGAAAATGTATCGACATTACCATCTCAGTTCTTTTTAGATTTTGGTGGTTTAGCTCAATCGGCAGATGATTTTAGTATTCCTGAGGGAACCTCATGGACTATTGAGAGAATTTTGACTTTTGGTACTGTAAGAGGAGGGCCTCAATTAACTAGTGCTAATGTTGTGATATATGGAGACAATGCCGGGGTTCCTGGAGAGGAGATATATAGCAGTGGGACAATTGCTCCAATTTCTGATCCTAATGATGCTAATTTAAACTTAGTACTTCCAGAAGCAATTGTATTAGAAGGAGGGAATTATTGGATTTCTGTTTATGTTGATTTAGCATTTTTACCAGATGTGACACAGTGGTTTTGGGCTTCTCAAGAAGGAGGAATTGGCCAAGAATCGCATTTTAGGGATAGTATTGATTTATTTGGGACAGGAGCTACAGACTGGACGTCTGCTTCAGCTGCGCTAGGAAGACCTTTACTAGATCAAATATTTGTAATTTACGGTTCTAATAATGACACTGATGGAACAACAACTCCAGAGGCTGTAGAAGAGCCATTAGCTACTATAGAAATATCGAATACAGTTGCACCAAATCCGTCTACCGATATATTCTCATTTAATTTTAAAGACACTTCATTAAAATCTAATGAAAATGAACCTAGAGTTATCGAAATTTATGATGCTATTGGTAATATGATATATTCAAATAAGAATGCAAGTACTAATGAAATATGGGATGCATCAAATGCAAGATCCGGACTATATTTTGCAAGAGTTACTAATGGTAATACTAAAACTACTCATAAGCTTATTAAAAATTAAGTTTTTAATAATGATAAACTTAAAAGGAGTTGAAAATTTCAACTCCTTTTTTATTTCTATAGAATGAATAAAATACTATATATATTAACCCGTTGTGCATTTAGAAAAAGTTGCGCAAACTGCTAAAAGGCAGTAAATTGTAGTTACGACACTATAATTCATATGCACAACTTTCAAGCAAATTACGATAAAATACTCAAGGTTTTAAAAGG
>NZ_VLNR01000103.1 GCF_007489275.1 Aquimarina algiphila | reverse complement strand
TGAGGGATTTAAAAATAGAATCTTATCAAAGATCACAGCAATGACCATTATTCAATATATCAATAGGTTTGAATTCAACAGAAATATAAACAACCTAAAAATTAATATTAACTAAATGCACAACGGGTAAAGATAGTATTTCTAAATTACCAACAGATCAACAAGAAAAACTACACAGATTAAAAGACTTTGAAATGCATATGGTGGTGAACTCTGAGTTAGGGAAGATGAATATGGATATGTATAAAGATTTTGGGGATGTTTCAGAATTAGGAGATGTACTCAGGGATCTTAAAATTGCAATGACAATGAGTGGTAAAGAGTTGGGGGAAAATAATGCTCAGACTCCTGCAGGAATGACAATATCAGAAGATGATGGTACTAGAGTAAAATATAACTTCAAGAATAATAAGTTTAGTAGAATTACTGAGATTATTGATGCCGAGAAGGTGAAAAAAAATGTTGATAGTTTAGAACAAATGAGAATGTTTTTGGCAAGTTCTAAATATAAATTGAAATATAGTTTTCCGAGAAAAATAATAAAAATGTCATCAGACAAAGCTACTTTTAGTCTAGATGCAAAGAGCTTTACTCTCGAAGTTGGATTTATTGAATTTATGGAAAATCCTAAAATACTAGACGTAGAAGTAGAGTTAGAAAAGTAGTCGATTCTCTTTTCACTCTTTTTTATCGTCGTATCTTTGCTTTTCTTTTATAGCTATGAATAAAAAAGTTAAAATACAGGATATCGGAAGCAGAGATTTTAAAGCAACCTGGGAATATCAGGAAAATCTTTTTAAAGGAATTTTAGATATCAAAGTAAAAAACCGAAGAGAAGATGCTGGATTAGATACGCCGAACTACTTCATTTTTGTAGAGCATCCGCATGTATACACTTTAGGTAAAAGCGGAGATATAAGTAACCTACTCTTATCAGAACAGCAGCTTAAAGAAAAAGGAGCTACATTTTATAAAATTAATCGAGGAGGGGATATAACATATCACGGGCCTGGTCAAATCGTAGGATACCCTATTCTTGATCTTGATAATTTCTTTACTGATATTCATAAATACCTTCGTTTTCTTGAAGAAATGGTCATCCTTACGCTAAAAGAATATGACATTAATGCAACTCGCAGTGAAGGGGAAACAGGAGTATGGTTAGATGTAGGAACGCCATTTGCACGTAAGATTTGTGCAATGGGAGTTCGAGCTAGTCGTTGGGTTACCATGCATGGTTTTGCGCTTAATGTGAATGCTGATCTTGGATATTTTGATAATATTATTCCGTGTGGGATAAAAGGTAAAGCAGTTACATCCCTTAATGTTGAACTTGGACAGGAAAAAGTAAACGAAGAAGAAGTAAAAGAAAAACTACTAAAACATTTTGCCATTTTGTTTGAAGCCCAATTCATATCACAAAATACAGAAGTATAGAGAATGTCTCATAACATAGTTTCTATAAAGTAAAAGGTGAAGCTAAAAAAAGCGATGCATTTTTCAATACATCGCTTAATTCGTTTTTTTACTAAACCTATCCTATTCCTGTACAAATTGAATCGATTTGTATTTACCTTCTCCTCCTGGATTGAGCTTTAAGATATATACTCCAGACGGTAATGATTTTGTGTTAATTGTCTTTTTAATTAATGCGCCTCTCATTACAATTTTTCCAAGAACGTTAACAATCTCATATTTTGTATCTTTCTTAGAAACGATAACATTTAATACGCTCTGGTCTCCTACGGGATTAGGAAATACAAAAACTTCTAAAGGATCTGTAGTTGTTGTATTATCAATAGTAACTAGTGTTCTGGCAGAAGGATTACCAATGGTAAATGTAGTTGATTCAGAAGTTCCAAAAGATCCGCCCGAGGCTATTGTTGTTCCTTGTGATGTAAGGGTGTATGAACCACTACCGTAAGCACAACAAATTCCGTCTCCATAACTATCATTAAGTGTAAAAGTATATGTTCCAGGATCTAAGCATTCAGTAATTGTTAGTGTAGAACCATCAGGCTGAGAAGCGTATGTTCCTCCAGAAGCGACAACTTGATTATTACTATCGGTGATTTGCCAACTTGTTTCCTGAGGATAATCGTCAAAATTAAGAGTGATAAGTACGTCAGTACAAGTTGTTTGCCCACCTCCTTCAGTAAGGTTTATATTATCTATTGCCATATCTCCCTGCCATGTGTTACCTGTAATACCATTAAATCTTAATTGTACTGTAGAGCCTAGATATGATGTTAAATCAATATTCTCAGATTGCCATGAGTTTCCTTGATTCCCTGATTTAGACCAAACCGAATTCCAGGTAATACCATTATCAGAACTAGCCTCTAATGTTAAGCTTCCCATACCAGAAGCACCATACATATGATATTGAAATGTAAAGTTTGCTGCTGTAAGAGCGCTCAAATCAAAACAAGGAGAGTTAAGAATAGATCTTTTGTTTGGATAATTAGGAGACGATGACTCCATATATATATAATTTGTTCCTTGCACTGCACTAGAAGGTCCAGTATTTCTTGATGGGGTTCCTCCAGCATTTGTAACCCAATTAAAATCATTTCCTGTCCCTTGTGTCCAAGCTCCTAAGGTGTTTTCGAATCCTTCAGTGTATGGGAATGATGAAATTCCACCTGTACAAGAAGTAGTACCTCCAGATGGCAGTGTAGTAATATTTGTACTATTACTTGCATTGGATTCATTACCTGCAGCATCTTTTGCTTTAACACTAAAACTATATGTTGTATTTGGAGATAATCCTGTGGCTTGATATGATGTTGTAGTTACTGTTGAAATCACAGTAGTTCCTCTATATACGTCATAACCACTAACAGCAATATTATCTGTAGCTGCATTCCAGTTTAGATCAGTAGTGGTTTGTGTAGTGTTAGAAGCAGTTAAATTAGTAGGAGCTGTTGGTGCTTGAGTATCTGGTTGAGAAAGTGTTGTAGCATTGGCTGTAGCACTAAAATCAGATATATTACCTGCTGCATCCTTAGCTTTTATTCTAAAGCTATATGAAGTATTGGCAGTTAGTCCGGTTACTTGATATGAGGTAGTTGACACTGTTGTGATTACAGTATTTCCTTGATATATATCGTATCCTGTAACTCCAACATTATCTGTAGCGGCATTCCAATTAAGATCAACAGAATTTTGTGTGATATTAGAAGTGTTGAGTCCGTCAGGTATTGTTGGAGCTTGAGTATCTCCACCACTACCCGGAGTTATTTCAAAGTTTGCATTAGAAATATCATAAAAAATATGTCCTGATCCTCTAACCATAATTCTGTTTTGCGTTCCTACTGCATTTGGGACCGTAATACTTTGAGAACCATCATTAGCTACAGCAGTAGCAATAGTGATTGGGTATGTGTTTCCACCATCAGTGGATAGTAGGATATCAACATTAGCAGCGTTTACGCCATTGGTTGTTGTTCCTGCTACATTCCATGTCACAGTTTGTGTTGATCCTGAAGCCCAGCTAACATTTGTATTAGGAGTACTTACAACAAATGGCCCGGCAGCGTCAGTAACAGTGATTCGAGTATCATCACTTGCAGTACTACCTCCACCAGAAGCATTATCTCTTACAGTAAGCCTAAAATTCATTGTTCTGCTTACAGAAGGAACAACTTCCCATGTAGATGAAGTTTGTCCGGCAATTACTGTCGATATTGCAGGCATATATCGATCGGGAGAAGATGTAGGATTCAATGATCTAAAAGCTGGCCCACCAGTTGAATTAGCTGATGGGGGCATAGTTGCAGGTTGCGAATCCATTTGCTCCCAACAATATGTAAGACTATTTCCAGTGTTAGAATCTGATCCATTACCTTTTAATACAAATGGTGTTGATGCTGGGATAGTATAGTTTTGTCCTGCATTGGCAGTAGGAGCGGCATTTCCTGTATTACTTTGTGAGCCACATCTACTATTTCCTTGAGAAATATTTTGCCACATTTCCTGGATACTGATAGCATGAAAATACGCATCACTATTATTCTGTACATTTGGAGAACAAATACCGGCGTAGCCCATAATTGTAGAAGCGCTTCCTGGCTCTACAGAAGCATTCGATCTCTGGCAACTATTATTTTGAGTATGATTACCACCATATTGATGCCCCATTTCATGTGCTACATAATCTACATCATATGGATCTCCTATTGGACGTTGACTTCCCGTAATACCTCTAGCTTTAGAATTGGTGCATGGAGATCTAAGTTGTGCTAATCCTCCTCCTCCTGTACTAAAGGCGTGTCCAATATCATAATTATTAAAACCGATAAAATTGTCACAAACGGTTTGACTTTCATTTATTAATGCATTAGCATTGCTGTTACTAAGATTGTCTGTGCTTGCATTTAGAAAGATAATATCTTCATTGTTATTTACGAGTACCATGGTCAAGGCCAAGTCTCTTTCAAAAATACCATTAACTCTGGTCATGGTAGTGTTTATAGCAGAAAGAACAGCTTGTTTTTTTACCTGATCAGAAGCACTTGCAGGTATTCCTTGATTATTGAGATGAAATTGAGAGTATTCTCCGGTACATGCAACAGCAAGCCTAAATGTTCTTAATTTACTGTCATTAGCATTTTTTATACTATTGATTTTTTGGTTAGAGAAATTAGATTTGACATTGTCTTCTACCAAACATTTAAAACTGTTGGGGTTTGAGGGTAAATCTGCTTTAGCATAGCAGATATAATTTTCTTTGTCTTTACTATATGGATCAATATATATAGTGCCATGATTTCCAGAAGTTATCATAGCGTGGAATCCGATTTTTGAAAAACTAAATCTCGCTACAGATGTAGGATCATCTATTCCATAGCCAATAAAGGATCGTATGTTGGGGAACTTTTTAGCAAGACCATCTTCAAAAATGGAAGCTTCAAGGACTCTGAATTTTTTCAATATACCATCTTTAGTAGGAAGTTCCATTATGATATTTGAACTTTTTTGCTGTACTCTGGAAGGTGTGTTTTTAAGAATAGAAGTTAAAGCAGTAGTGTTTAGGTTAAATAGTTGATATTGATTAGGGGTTGTTTTTCTAAGCTCTTGAGATTTGGCTTGTACGGTGCTGGGAGATATGGGGTTCCATAATTGAGCATTAACACTAATATTCACTAATAAAAAAGTGAATATCAGTATTTTGTGTAAAATACTGGATTTCATGATTTAGTTGATTTGTGTTAGTTGATTTGTACAACTCAAAATCTTAAAATTTAGTACTTAGGAGCCCGTTTTTAACGCAACGAGCCTAAAATCTAAATGAAATCTTAACGTAGTGTTAATTTTTGTTAGTAATTGTTTTAAGGTTTTTGACAAAGGAAAGTGTTAGTCAACAGGAAGTAACAAGGATTCTATTAAAGTTAAAAACCGAAGTTTCACCTTCGGTTTTTAGTAATAATTTTAGGTATGATCTAATTTATCTGATAGATCAAAATACTGTTTTCTTCACCTTGCACTACAAACTCCAGATTAGGATCTTTATCCATATTGCCAAGACTTAGTACCGAATTTCCATATACAGGGAAATTAGGAAACAATTCTGCATTACTATCATAGAGATATACTTTTTTTGCTTGTATATCTGTTATAGTTATATAGATCTTGTTATTGATAAAATAGAGTTTAGGTTCGGTATATACTCCAAAATCTAATTCTAGAGTTTTTCCTTTTATGGTTAATTTATTTTCTGAAAATGTTACCAGCGTTTTGTTGGTAGACACCATTCTGTTATCTTCCTGCAAACCTAAATTTTGCTCTACAGCGTTTCCGTCATTTTGTATCTGAATCAGTTTTCCGTTCTTAGTAGTTGAGGTGAATTTATCGAGATATTGATACCATTCATTTTTAGAAAAATCAACTTTCTCCTTTACATTGACTCTTGGTTTACCTAATCGATCAAGAATAGTTAATTTTCCATTCTTTTCAGAAAGTAAGATATAATCTTTTGTTCCAATTCTAATATGCTTCGGTTTCATGATAAGATCCGTTTCGGTATTTTTGAATCCAAACCCTGTGACCACTTCAGCTTCGGCATTAAACATTTTTATCTGATTGCCTTGAGTTATAATAATACGATAGCGTTTGCTTTTGTCGTAATCAAATAAGGCTAGAGGTTGTGTGATTTCATCATCAAACTTTTTAGGGTATGGTTTGACATCTTTACCATCACGATCAACCAGGTATAATGTGTTAGCAGTGTTGAATAGTAATTGATATCTGCCATTTTTAAAAATATCGATTTGCTGAATATCACCAAGGATTTCACCATCAATTTGTTTTTTCCAGAATATAGAACCTTTGTCAGAGATGAGATAAAGATTATTTTGAATATCCTGTACGGCAACATCCATACCTTTTGTTCTATGGTTTTTGACAAGAATAGGCTTGTTAAGAAGATTATGTTCTAAGGATGTAGAGGCCGTTTGTGTAACCGATGTTGCTGCACCTTTAACCATATTCTTTTGCAAGATACTATGGATATGAGCAAAATCATTTTCTTTTATAACCTGTATTAAACCAATCTGATATCCCTTGTCTTTTATCTCTTTTAATTGCGTACTATATTCTTCTTCTGCATTTTCTGAAATGTATTGTTTTATATTTTTGACAGTTCCAGCGATTAGTATTGATGCATGATCAGATAAATCTTTAATAGTATTTTTGTAATAATTTTGATCATGAAGTAATGTTTGATTCAAAATATTAGAAATAACATCTCTAAGAGAATTGATAGAAGAACTAAAAATGACAAAATTTCCGTGAATGGTATAAAATTTAGCCTCAAAATTTTTAACTAAAGGGGTGAGGATTTGAGAAAAAGAAGCACTGTTTTTATAGCTATATATCGTAGTGTTTCTATAAGTCTCTACTCGGTCACCAGCCAAACTCTCTTTAGCAGTTTCTCCATTTAAAGAATTTAAGACTAGTACTTTTTCTTTCTCTAGAAAAATAGTGCCTATTTCGGTAACTCCAGATAATAATTCATCAAGATCTTCAGGAATATCTTCCAATGCCCTGTCCTGAGCCATAGAGAGGTTTTTTTTCAGGATATCAAAATCATCATAAGTAAAAGATACAAAACCTTTTGCAGTCACCGGGGTAACTCTTGAGATTCTGTTTTCTTGTGCTATTGTATTGTCAAAGATGCCAATAGTACTTGATAAAGAATCTTTTTCTATGGCAATACCATCAAGACGTATGGCATTTTGATCTACAGAAGCATCTACAGATATCCAACCACTAAAATTCTGTAGGCTTTCTAAAGTTGCACTCGGAAGAAAAGAGTTGTGAATATTTTGTAATTTCTTACCATTTATAAGTATAGACATAGTATTGTCTGTACTCGAGACTTCATATACTTTTTGTAAATCTTTATCAATAGGAATTGGAGTGGCCTTCATTCGAATTGCATTCTCTATAAATAACTGAGAAGAAGAAGCAATTAACAGGCTATCTTGTCTGGTAGCAAAGAATGGTTGTCCTTTTGATGTAATTTTGTAAATAGTATTTTCAGCATAATCTATAGTCTCAATCGTTTTGGTTTTTAATGAATCTTGATTGATAGCTGCAGGATTAAATTTTGAAATATAAGTATATTCAAAATCATTTTTACCCAGAGGAGAAAAACATAAGAGCCCTTCTGACTGATTAGTTTCATCTAGAATAGAGAGTTTTTTGAAATACTCAAAAAAAGCTATTTGATTGTTGTTTTTAATAAAATTATTATCTCTTAACTTGCTCGTAGCTCCTTCTAAATCATTAATCTTTATAATAACCTGAGCATCTCTGGGAATGTGATCGATTAAAGAATTTGATGTTTTTGAAATATCATCACAAGAAATAGCCATAAAAACTAAAAGAACGACAACTATTCTTTTCATTATATGTGTGAGTTTTGTGTTCCTAAATTCATTGATCAAAATAAAATTTTTTAGTTTTCTGATGTGTTAAATATAAAGTCCAAATTTAATAATTGAAATATAATCCAAATATATTTTAGTTTCCTTATTGTTTAGATCTCAAAGATATAATTATTTGAGATCTAGTGTGAATTGTTCTGGTAATAACCTAAAACTGGTTCTGTGATATTTGGTAATTCCATACTTACGAATTGCATTTCTATGTTCTACCGTAGGATATCCTTTGTTCTTTTTCCAGTTATACATTGGGAATTCCTCATGTATTTTTTCCATAAACTCATCACGATATGTTTTTGCGAGTACCGAGGCAGCTGCAATATTTAAATATTTTCCGTCTCCTTTAATAACGCAAGTATGAGGTATATTATGATATGGTTTAAATCTATTTCCATCTACGATGATATGTTCTGGCTGAGGTTGTAATTGTTCTATAGCCTGTTGCATTGCAAGGATAGAAGCATTTAGAATATTGATCTCATCAATCTTTTCCATAAAAATATGTGTCACACCATAGGTCAAAGCGCAGTCTTCTAATAGCGGTTTTAATTGTTTTCTTTTGGACTCACTAAGTTGTTTGGAGTCATTTAGAATGGTATTGTTAAAATCGTCAGGTAATATAATTGCAGCTGCAGTAACAGGCCCTGCCAGGCACCCGCGTCCGGCTTCATCTGTTCCGCACTCGAGTATATCAGGATTTAGTTTTAAAGTAAGCATAACGCGAAGATACAGTATGAATAGAATACCTAAAAACTATTTTTGGAAATGAATTAATATAAAGTATTTATGAGTAATCAAAATGATTATTAGCGAATTCTGTCTGATACATCAAAACAATAAATGTAAACAGATAAAATTGAAGAAAAAGTTAACTTAAACAAACAATGAGTATGATTTACTTTCGTTAAAAAAGTATATTTTTGCCACAGTTCAGCATTCTAATGAGAAAAAACATACTACTTATATTTTTAGTACTATCAGTTTCAGTGATTTGGGCACAGGATAGGAATCAAGAAGAAGATCCAAATCAAAATTCTAATGGGCTTGAGAGGAAATTCGCACCAAAGAAGGAAAAGGAGAAACCGCCTATAACATCATACAAAATCATTACAATAGATAATGATACCACCTTAGTGGATACTACTTTAACGATACAAAAGGATTATAAATTTAATTACCTTAGAAGAGATGATTTTGGATTGTTACCCATTCATAATATTGGCCAATCTTATAATAGTCTTATAAAACGAGAAGAGAGAGATCATTTATTGCCACTCTTTGGAGCCAGATCAAGACATTTTAATTTTATGGAAGCTGATGATATAAAATATTATCAGGTAGCTACACCACTTACAGAACTATATTTTAATACTACTTTTGAACAAGGACAACAATTAGATGCTTTTTTTACAGTAAATACTTCACCTAGGTTAAATCTTTCTATTGCTTATAAAGGAGTGCGTTCGTTAGGGAAATACCAACATGCGTTAACCAGTACAGGTAATTTTAGGGCAACAGCAAGTTATGTTACAAAGAATGATAGATATAAAGTGCGTACACATTTTGTAACTCAGGATTTACTGAATGAAGAAAATGGAGGATTGTCTGAAGAAGGGCTAGATCAATATTTAGCTCGAGGAGAATTTGTAGGTGAGGAAAGTGAATTTGCAGACCGAGGCTCAATAAGTGTCAATTATGAAGATGCAGAAAATATCCTTCTTGGTAAAAGATTTTACTTAAATCATGAGTATGCAATAATTAAAAAAACAGATAGTACATCTACGGGATTGTCTTTTGGCCATATTTTAGATATTACAGATAAAAGGTTCCGTTTTGATCAGGCTGCAATTGCGCCTAATAACCTCCTAGGAGAGGCATATGTGTCAGGAGCTATTGCAGATAATGTAGCTTTAGAAGATTTTACAAATAATGTGTTTGTTGATTTTACAAACGATTGGTTGGGTAATTTGCGTGTACTGGGAGGAAACTCTAATTACAATTATGGATATAATACGATTTTAAATCAGGTAGATGACGCGAATAATCAAATTAATATTACCAATCGTATAAAAGGAGATATATTCACTGTTGGAGGTGAGTATCATAATACATATAAAGGTTTTCAAATATTTGCAGACGGAAAAACAATTGTATCTCAAAATGCCGAAGGACGTAATAACGAAGGTTTTAAAGGGAACTATTTTAATGCAGGTGCAGGATATGAGCTGAACGAAAAATATGGTATTCAGGCAAAGATAAGCGCTAGTGAGGTTGCTCCAAATTATAACTTTCTTCTTTATCAAAGTGATTATGTAAATTACAACTGGCAAAATGATAATTTTTCTAATATAGAAACGAAGAAAATACAGGTAAATATTAAAGCAAAAAAAATTGCAGAAGTAGAAGGGAGTTTCTCTACGATAGATAACTATACATATTTTGCTAAAAATGCAGATGGGGCAACTATTCCGTTGCAAGCTTCAGAAACTCTTGATATCCTAAAAGTAAAAGTTACTCAAGGGATTAAATTATGGAAACTTGGTCTGGACAATACTGTGATGTATCAGAATGTAGGAGGCGGAAACCAGGTATATAACATCCCAAGGGTCGTTACAAGAAATAGTTTATACTATCAAGATCATTGGTTTAAGAAAAATGCACTTTTCTTGCAGGCAGGAGTCACTTTTAAATATTTCACCAGTTATACAGCAGATGCTTACGATCCTGTTCTGGCAGAATTTTATGTTCAAAATGATCAGGAAATAGGAGATTTCCCACAGGTTGACTTATTCTTTAATGCTAAAGTGAGACAGACGCGCATTTTTTTCAAGGTTGAAAATTTTGGAGAAGCCTTTAGTCAAAATAAAGAGTTTTCTACACCAGGATATGCAACTCGTGATGCTGTACTTCGTTTTGGTATTGTTTGGAATTTCTTTCTTTAATCAATTTTTAATCAAATCATTTTGGCAATACTATTATATTTCCAATTTGGATAAGAATATAGAATACGATAATTTCAGGTTTTGAAATTATACCAATTCTTATATAAAATTACTGAAATACGAAATTGAACTATTTTGATTTTAGGTAAGGAAGAAAATTTATGGATAGCCATAGCTATCGATCAATTTTGTAACACAACATGAGATCTAAAGAGACAATTTATACGGTAACTTCATGTGAGAAATGGTATTAACTAGTATTTAAGATTATGAAGATTAAAAAAATTACTACAATATTTCTTCTTGTTACTATACTTTATTCTTGTGTGAAATTAAAAAAAGAAGATCAAAGCTCTTTGGTTGAAAATGGAATAGAAAAAACCTGGGAAATTTTTTTGACAATAGTTCAGGAAAAAGATAAAGCAGCATTTAAAGAGGTATCAAGTAAAACAATACGGTGTTATTTATGCTTAGAAAATACTTTAGCAGAGCAAAAAGAATTAGATGCTAAAAGAGAGTCAGATCCAGATTGGTATAATCAACTATATGATAAAGATATATATATCCCAATAGATAGATTTATAAATGAAGATTTTGATTTGATTTTTAATCCAGAGTTTGTGTCAATTCTCAAAGAGAAAAAGACAATATTCTATAAAAATGACAATGAAGAAGTAGAATTGTATGAAGTTTTAGTGACTACTACAGAACCCAGTGCTGAGCATGAAGGAGGGCAGCATAGTTTTCAATTTATAAAGAAAAAAGGAGAGTGGAAGTTAAGAGAGATAGGAACAATTCCTTAGAAAATTAAAAGACATTCTATTCATGGTAATGGTATTAAGTAATTCATTATTTAATTTTTAATGTTGCAATGTCTTTTTAAAACTCAGAAATTAACCATCGACTTCTAGGATTTGTTATATTAGTAATGTAATATGTGCTAATATTTAGGTAATTGTATAATTAGTCAATTAAAATACTAATTGTGTTGAAATTAATTTTTGAATTATGATTCTTATTTGGAAAGGACGAGGGATTTTAACGGTTTTGGTTTTAGCCGCTACTTTTTTTATTTTGCTTTTTGCATTGTCAAGTGATTATGCTCAGTATGGCTTTGCTTTGCCTCTAATCGTGTCAGGTTTGTTTAGTATAGTGTTAGGTCATAAATGGAATAGTTCTCCAAAACCTTCTATAGACCCGAAAACTGGAGAACAAATAGTTTTACGAAATCAGCATACTATATTTTGGATGAATATGGAGTATTGGGGATTTCTTTTGCTTATTCTTGGAATTACTTTTTTTACCCAGGAAGCAGTGTTTACATGGTCTATTGGAGGAGGTGTATTGCTGTGCTATATAATTTATAGATTTAAAAAGAAGAAGGAAATGTTGTTGTTTAAAGAAGAGCAAAGCAATATCAAAGAAACCTTACTGCAGAAAAAAGAACCAGAATATAGAAGAAACTATTCCACAGAAGAAGAAAAAGTTAAGGAAGATCCTTCAAGGTTTATGCCTAAATAAATAAAATCAATATAGTTGCAACCTAATTTTCAGGAAACTCTTTCATTAAGGAAGGCTATATACTTTTATAGCCACTACCCTTTGTATAACATATAGCTAAAAATCTAATCCAAAATCGTAATTTAGAGTGTAGAACGCATTCTTATTGATAAGGATTATACATTTTGATGTATCTTTGATAGTGATCAGCATTACCCAATATTGCTGACTTTAAAATATACCAATGAGCACCATCAAAAGGAGAAATATTTCTATACTCGGACCCACAGAATTCACCGGGATTAAACTTAAAGAACCTGCAGAATATGCAGCAGGAATACCAGCAGTCAAAGTCGCTCTTCAACATTCATTCAAAGAGATGGGGGTGGTAAAATCACTGCATACTCTGGCGCATATGAATCAAAAAGACGGATTTGATTGTCCTGGGTGTGCTTGGCCGGATCCAGAAGCACCTTCAAAATTGGGAGAATATTGCGAAAATGGAGCAAAAGCAATTGCAGAAGAAGCAACAAACAAAAGAGTAGATAAAAGTTTCTTTGAAAAATATTCAGTAGAAGAATTATCACATTGGTCAGACTACCAAATTGGTAAAAGTGGAAGGTTAACAGAACCAATGATTCTAAAACCAGGTAGTGTATATTATGAACCCATTTCCTGGGAAGAAGCATATCGATTAATAGCAGATGAATTACATAAACTAGATTCGCCAGACGAAGGTGTATTTTATACTTCGGGTAGATCTAGCAACGAAGCGGCTTTTTTGTATGGACTTTTTATTAGAGCATTCGGAACGAATAATATGCCGGACTGTTCAAATATGTGTCATGAATCAAGTGGAGTAGGCTTGAGTGAAACATTAGGTATAGGAAAAGGATCAGTCAAGCTCGAGGATTTTGATAAGGCAGAAGTAATCCTCGTTATAGGCCAGAATCCAGGGACGAACCACCCCAGAATGTTGTCTGCTTTACAGAAATGTAAAGAAAATAAAGGGAAGGTTGTTAGTATTAATCCATTAGAAGAAGCCGGTCTGATTCGATTTAAAAACCCTCAAGAAATTAAAGGAGTTTTATCTTCAGGAACTAGATTGACAGATATCCATCTCCAGGTAAAAATAAATCAGGATGTTTCTCTTTTAAAACTAATCATTAAAAAACTTAAAGTATTAGATGAAGAAAGAGGTGATGTGTTTGATCATAAATTTATAGACACCTATACTCAGGGATATGAAAACTTGATAAAAGATGTAGAGAAATATTCTGAGGAAGAGCTTTTAGCATTATGCGGAGTAGAAGAAAGTAAAATAGACGAAGTAGTGGAGTTGTTGGCTAATAATAATAAGATTATTATATGTTGGGCTATGGGATTAACGCAACACAAAAATGGTGTTGATAATATAAAAGAATGTGTAAATCTATTATTGCTTAAAGGAAGCTTAGGAAAGCCAGGGGCCGGAACATGTCCGGTAAGAGGGCATAGTAATGTACAAGGAGATAGAACAGTTGGTATTATGCACCATGTTTCACCGACATTAAATACGGCGATAGAAAATACCTTTGGTTTTACGCCTCCAGATAAAGAAGGGTTAGATACGGTACATGCTATAGAGGCTATGTATGAAGGGAGAGCTAAGGTGTTTATTGCGTTAGGAGGTAACTTCTTGTCTGCAGCCGCAGATACAGAATATACTGCAGAAGCGCTTCAGAATTGTGATCTTACAGTGTCTGTAAGTACAAAATTAAATAGAACACATTTAGTCACTGGTAAAACAGGGGTGATACTACCAACACTTGGGCGATCAGAGTTAGATAGTAAAGATGGAAAACCAAGATACTTCACTGTAGAGAATAGTATGGGAAAGGTACATCAATCAAAAGGATTGTTGCAGCCAGCTTCTGGAAGTCTAAAAAGCGAACCCGAAATCATTGGAGGGATTGCAGATGCCTATTTTCATAAAGGACATGTGGTAGATTGGAAAAAATTAAGCGAACATTATGAACTGATCAGGGAGAAAATTGAAGCAGTTCTTAATGGATTTGATGATATAAATAACCGATCCAAAGGGTCTGGGTTTTATCTTCCTAATAATGTAAGAGATTTAGATTTTAGTAAATTACCCAATGGTAAAGCACAATTTAGTGTTTGTACCATGCCAAAACATAAGATTGATGAAAACGAGTTTATATTAATGACTATTCGTTCTCATGATCAGTTTAATACTACAATTTATGGTTTAGATGATCGGTACAGAGGAATATATAATGAAAGAAGAATTGTACTTATGAATGAAGAGGATATGAAAAAGTATGGATTGAAGAAACTTGATATAGTTAATTTGATAAGTAATTATAATGATAAAGAAAGAAAAGCAATTAATTTTTTGGTAATACCTTATAATATTCCTCAAGGAAACTTAGCTTCATATTTTCCAGAAACCAATGTTCTGGTTCCGTATAATCATTTTGCAGATAAAAGTCATACGCCAATAAGTAAATCTATTGTGGTTAAAATAGAAAAGATATAGCCAGTAATTATTTAATAAAGACTCTTTTTTGTTTTTGGCGTCCCCTTCGTTACACTTCGGTCGGGCTATTTGTTTCAATTCCTCGCACTTCGTAAACTCAGGCTGTGGGATTTTACGACTATCCCTCACGCGAGAAGGATAAAAATAAAACGTAAAAATTATAGGGTTATTTAAAGAAAGTAGTAATGTATTTATGTGAGTGAGGATTTTTTTTGCTTCGTAACGTCAATGTTTCTAGAATATTATATTTTTTTTAAAAAATAGTTGATTTTTTTTGTTGTCATAAAGAAAAAGGGTTCTATATTTGCACCCGCAAAACGGGGTATTGTTTTGTTTAGTTCATTGAGATTTGGTTTATTTTTTTAGGGATTTAAGATGTTTTAAATTTTTTTAATAAATTTCTTGATATAATAAAAAAGGGTTGTATGTTTGCGCCCGCTCAGAGCGGTTATGTTTTTGGGATTTTATATTGGATTTGAGGTTTAGAAAAACTTTTCAAAAATAAATTAAAAAAAGCTTTGTAGAATAAAAAAGGGTTGTATATTTGCACCCGCTTACAGAAACAGAGCGAAGTTCATAAGTTTAGAGATAGTACAG
>NZ_VLNR01000102.1 GCF_007489275.1 Aquimarina algiphila | reverse complement strand
TACCTGTTGTGAGTCCTGTATCAGCATCAAACACTTCCCAATCTACTGTAGTAGCTAAAGTAGTGACAGTAAAGGTTACTGTACCGTTAGTATCTCCAAAACAATCTGCAGGATCTGTACTATCAATCACAACATCAAATCCTGGGGGATCTACTACTGGAACAGCTTCAAAATATCTACATCCAGAAGAGGTGTCAATAATTTCAAATACATAAGGAGTACCATAATCTAAACCTATAAATTCATGTCGTGTTTCATTTCCAAAAGCATTTGGCAATGGAGTATTTACTCCACCTAAATTTCCATTTAAAGTTTCGTATGGCGGTATTGTAGATATGGGAGGGGTAGTTCTAAATTCATTAATTAAAAATGGCCCTTCTCCTCCTGTTACTGTGATTTGATACGTTGCACCAGAAGAACAATCTGTTGGAACTGGAGTAACATCAAAATTCAAATCAAAAGGAGGTTGTGTCACAACAAATGGACCTATACGATTACTACATCCATCAGAACCTATAATATCAACAAAATATGAATCTGGATCAAGAAGATCAAATGTTGGCCCGACTCCTACCAATAAATTTTGGGGATTAGTCGTTGTTCTTGTATTTTGAGTTAAATCACTATTCAATAACACATAAGTATAATCTGTTATACCTGCAGAACCTCCTGTAGCAGGATTCAATACAATGGTTCCTGTTACGTTCGTAGAACAATCTATATTGGTAATCGTGTTAATTGTAGCCGTTATTTCTGGTGACTCTGTTATCGTAACCGGTATATTGGCACTAACACATTCTTTTGAATCTCTGATTTCAAAAACATAATTTCCAGCAGCCAAACCAGTAAAGGTAAGATCCGGCCCAAATACTCCTGCAGGTCCTGGAGAGAGTATTCTTGCTTCAAAAGGACCTTCACCAGCTGTTGGAGTAATCGTAACAGCTCCTGTAGATTCACCAAAACAAAGCACTGGAACAGTAGCTGTAGTGGCAGTTGGGGTAACCGTAGGATTAACAATGATATCTGCTGAAGTAGCTACACAACCAAGACCATCAGTCACTCTAATCTGATATGTTCCTGCCGTATTTACTGATGCCGGAGAAGTAACTCCCGTCTGTGCATCTGGACCTAGAACATCAAAGGTATAGGTAGTATCTCCTCCCGTAGCTGTAAATGATATTGTAGCATCTGGTGTCGCAGAACAATCTAAATCTTTAGTTAAGTTAGCTGTAATAGTCAACTCTGGATTAATCGTGAAGTTAACCGTGTTAGATGAACAAGTACTTCCCGTATTCGTTACTGTAACCGTATGAGCACCTGGTGCCAAATTAGGAATCTCAAAAGTATTCGCCGGTGCCGGACCTGGTAAAAAAGTAACCGCTAAAGGACCGCCGCCATCTAAACTATAGGTAAATGGACCTATTGGTAATGGAACTCCTAGTGTAATTGTAACCCACTGGGTAGCAGGATCTGCAGGGGTATAACACGCATCTCCGCCTGTAGCCAAAGCAATACTTGGAACAACCGTAACCGGAACAATTACCGGCTGACTAACCTCACATGCTAAGGTAGGATCACTATCGTCCCTTACAAAAACAGTATACGTCGCAGCTGCTAAACCACTAAATACATTACTCGATTGGTATGCTGTAATCACTCCTGTACCTGCAGCATCTCTTAATTCATATTGATATCCTCCTCGTCCGCCAACTGCATTCACAGTAATCGTTCCCGTTGGATTACCACAGTCCGCAGCATCTACAACAGGAGTGAAACTTAAGGCAACCGCTGGCTCTGTAATCTCAACAGTAGTACTCGTAGAACAATTTACAGAAGGTGCAGTAAGATTCGTGTCTGTAACCGTAATCGTATATGTACCTGCAGCTAGCGAATTAATAGTTACTGGAGTAACTCCTGCTCCCGCTCCTGGGGGAACAGCTGTAGGACCACCGGTAACAGTATATGTATATGAAGCACTATTGCCAACAGTGAATGATAAGATACCATCACTAGCACCAACACAATTTACAGGTTTATCCTGGGTAGCACTCGTAATCTGTATTTCTGGAATAGTAACTCCTGTAAAGTTACCTGTATTTATACATTGGGTATCACTTCTTCTTGCTCTAACCGTATATGATACTCCATTAGTAAAGGTATAATTTGTCGCTACATCAAAAGCTACACTACCTGTACCAGCTGCTCCACTAGCAGGGTCTGGGGTAACCTCAAACTCATAAAAAGCAGCGCCTGGAAGAGGAAAAGGTAAAGCCGAAAGTACAACATCAACCGTTTGGTTAGAACAATCCTGGTCTCCAGGAGTAATCGTAACACTATCAACCTCTAATAATGGATCGATAACTATTGGGAAACTCTCAACACAACTATCTGTAGGGGGAGTAACCTGATTTCTTATATAAATCGTATACGAACCTGCTGCCGCAAAATCAACCTCAAAAGGAGTAAACGGAACAGTAGTCACAATTGGTGTAAAAGGACCCGCTGGATTTAAACTCCACTCATACGTACCTGAACCACCAGTAATATCAGTAACCTGGGCCTGAGCACCAGAAGTAGCTGTACAACTCAATAATCGAAAATCATCATTGATCGTGGCAACAATTGGATTAGGTGGGGTTAATGTTAACGGACCTAATACTAAATCACAACCAAACTGATCTTCGACAGTAATATTATGCGGTACTGAAGGAGTAACTCCATTAAAAGTATGCGTTACACCTGCAATAGGTCCAAAAATAACTTCTGATGCAGTTCCCTGATCTAATATGTAAGTAAATGGACCTTCTCCTGCAGTTAAAGTAACTGTAATTCCACCATTATCAGTTGGACATTCCGGAGCCATTGGGGTAAGACCACCAGCTAATGCTTCATATGGAGTCACTATAATATCTGCTGAAGTAGCTATACAACCAAGACCATCTGTTACTCTAATCTGATACGTTCCCGCTGTGTTTACCGATGCAGGAGAAGTTACTCCCGTCTGTGCATCAGGTCCTAGAACATCAAAGGTATAGGTAGTATCTCCACCTATAGCCGTAAATTCTATTGTAGCGTCAGCCGTTGGTGCGCAAGTTAAATCTTTAGTCAAGTTAGCAGTAATAGTCAACTCTGGATTAATCGTAAAATTAACCGTATTAGAAGAACATGTGCTACCTGTATTCGTTACCGTTACTGTATGAGCACCAGGTGCCAAATTAGGAATCTCAAAAGTATTTGCCGGTGCAGGACCAGGTAAGAAGGCAACCGCTACCGGGCCTCCACCATCTAAACTATATGTAAATGGACCAACGGGTGCCGGAACTCCAAGCGTAATCGTAATCCACTGTGTCGCAGGATCTGCAGGTGTATAACATGCATCTCCTCCAGTTGCTGCAGCGATGGTAGGTACGGTTGTAACCGGAACAATTACCGGTTGACTAACCTCACAAGCTAATAAAGGATCACTATCGTCTCTTACAAAAACAGTATATGTCGCTGGTGCCAAACCACTAAATACATTACTTGATTGATATGCTGTAATCACTATCGTACCAGCAGCATTTCGTAATTCATATTCATATCCTCCTCGTCCTCCAACAGCATTCACTGTAATAGTTCCTGTAGGATTACCACAATCTGCATCATCTACAACAGGAGTAAAACTTAAAGCAACCAAAGGTTCTGTAATATCAACCGTAGTACTCGTAGAACAATTTACTGATGGTGCAGAAAGACTAGTATCTGTTACTGTAATTGTATACGTACCTGCTGAAAGAGAAGGAATAGTTACCGGAGTAACTCCTGCTCCTGCTCCTGGCGCAACAACTGTAGGACCTGTAACGGTATACGTATATGAAGCACTATTTCCAACAGTGAAAGATAAAATACCGTCGCTCGCTCCAACACAATTTACAGGTTTATCCTGTGTAGCACTCGTAATTTGTATTTCTGGAACAGTAACTCCTGTAAAGTTACCTGTATTTATACATTGTGTATCACTTCTTCTTGCTCTAACCGTATATGATACTCCATTAGTAAAGGTATAATTTGTCGCTACATCAAAAGCTACTGTACCTGTGCCAGCTGCTCCACTAGCCGGGTCTGGGGTAACCTCAAACTCATAAAAAGCAGCTCCAGGAAGAGGAAAAGGTGAAGCCGAAAGGACAACATCCACCGTTTGATTTGAACAATCCTGATCTCCAGGAGTAATCGTAACACTGTCTACCTCTAATAAAGGATCTATAACTATAGGGAAACTCTCAACACAACTATCTGTAGGTGGAGTAACCTGATTTCTTATGTATATCGTATATGAACCTGCAGTAGCAAAATCAACCTCAAAAGGAAGACCAACTACAGCAGTAAATGGACCTGCTGGATTTAAACTCCACTCATAGGTACCTGAACCTCCAGTAATCGCTGTAACCTGTGCCTGAGCACCAGGAGTAGCCGTACAACTTAATAAACGGAAATCGTCATTGATCGTAGCGGTAATACCTGCTGGTGAAGTAAAAGTAATATCTGGAGTAATAACAAAATCACAACCAAACTGATCCTCAACAGTAACCGTATGAGGAACCGTTGGATCTACGTTATTAAATCTCTCGGTTGTATTATTACTTGGACCGATTCTTACCTCTGTGGCAGTACCTGCATCCAAAATATAGGTAAATGGATTCTCTGCAAGACCTGCAGTAATGGTAACATCAATTGCTCCTAAACTACCATTACAATCTGGATTAATTGCAGTAGCTGTAGCCTCAATTGGCTCATATGTTGTTACATTAACACTACCCGCACTAATGGTACAACCATTATCTAAATCATTAATAAAAACAGGATAATTACCTGCAGCCGTAGCTCTAAATTGATATGTTGTTCCTGTTAATGGTACTAATGTTGTACCCAAGAAATCTAATTGATTATTAAATGCAAGATTAGTAGATCCTCCTATTACAGTAACCTCATAGATTGCTATAAATTGATCTGGATCGAATGGTAATGCTGTTGGGTCATAATTTGGATGAGAAATATCATTAAGAGTTGGGTCTGGTTGATATCCTGGGTTACAGCTTAAATCACTTAGAAGTACAACTGTAGCAGAAAATGGTGCCGAAGCTGCTACTACTCTTGTAAACGTTTCAGAACAACTACCATCTGCTGATAAAACCTGTACCTCATAAGTATCAGGTACCAGGCCTGTAAACGTATGACTTGGTGTTGTAGTAGGACCTTCTGTATCTGTAAATGCAGTTGTTGTACTATTGATCGTATACGTATAGTTAATCTGTGAATCTGTTACTGTAATCGAAATTGTTCCTCTACCATCTGGACAAGTAGGCGATGTTACATCAACCACTTCATTTGCATCCAACTCATCCAAAAATACTGCATCCTGAAAAACACAAGCCGTAGGCAGGCCTCCTGTCTGACGAACATTAACTGTATAGTTACCCACAGTTGTTAATCCTGTAAATTCTGGGGAAACCTGGTATGCTGTTGTAGCGCCACCTGGAGCTACTAATTGATATTCATATTCTAGAGAAGAGTTCTGAACACGTAATGTTCCTGGGGTACCACAAATAATTTGACGTACGACAACAAGATCGGGATCAAAATTATTTTGAAATACATTAAAATAAAATGGAATCGTACAACTACTATCAAAAGTAGCTCTTATTCTATATTCACCTGATTGTGCAACTGTATAACTACCAATATCTGTACTTACCTGTACCCAGTCGCCATCACAAGCACCAGAATCTATAATAGGAGTTGGACAGTTAGGATCTCTTGTTACCGTGGGACAAGCGGAAGGATCTAGTCGTTCCCAAACCACTGTTGTACCAGCTGGGAAATTTATTGGAATATTTAGTGTCGTACCTGCACCACATAAAAATATCTCAGGTAATGGTTCTCCTGTAATTGGGCATGGGGTACCCGTTCCTGATGGAGGCCCATCATTTGGCTCACCATTTACATTAGGATTGCTTCCTAAATTACGTGCAATGTCTATAACAGGATTGGTAACTGTAGTAAAACCATCTACAACAAAAGTTTGTTGAGAATCCTGACAACCTGGAGCTCCAGTATTCAAAACAGTATACGTTCCCGGAAGGGTTACTGTTATAGTTTGAGAATTTGGGAAAACAACAGTTGGATCATCTACATAGGTCCAATCATAATTGGTAAAACCATTACCCGCTGTAAGGTCCAAAGAACCAGTACAAATAAAAGCAGGAGTGCTTTCGGTAAAACAAATCCCATCATTAATCAAAACGTTAGATGAACCAACGATATCGAATCGACAGGCATCCTGTTCTAAAATACTGGTTTCACCCGTACGAGTGGTTCCAGAATCAACTCCTGTATATGTCGAGATAGCAACATTATTAATCTGATTAGAACATGCATCCCGTAAATCAGCACAGGTCGCAACAACCTGAACTCCAAAACGGACTGTATGCACTCCTCCGCCACGAACAATAAGGTCATCCGTAATCGTAATATCGATTTCTCGATTTGTTCCATTTGGAGTTGCAACTATGCCGGGATTACTAGTAGTAATACTACCTATAGTAAAATCTACATTGTCGGGAAGTACATCTCTAATTGTAGCCGCAGTAATATCTTCATTTCCCTGATTTTCTATAGTTAACTCATAAAACAACTGATCTGCAAAATTTACCGGATCACCAGTAATGTCCGTTCCAATATCATCTAGTACTCTTTTGGTAACAGTAAGCCTTGGTTCTATAATTTCAATTTGAAATGAATTAAAAAATACACTATAAGCATCACCAGAAGAAGTTGTGGCAAATTCGGCATTAGTTTGATTATTCCCTATAATTGTATTTCCTGGGTTATCAATATTAAATATGTCTGCATCAAAACCGAGAGTATTTTGTGAAGCCGGGGTTCTATTTGTTACATAATTACCATCTATGGTTATAGAACTATCAAAAAAGTTTCCTGAGGGGTTTGCCGGAGTTGTAAAAACGTCTCGAAATGTTCCCCCTGTATCTCGTACCTGGAATATATCTCCTGCAAAAGGTCTGTCTCCTTCTAGAGTAGCAACTGCATATCGAGCACGCACTGGAAGAGGTGCTGGTAACGTTTCAAAGTTTGTATAATTAAACGTTTGAAGTGGGTCACCAGGTGCAATTACTAAATATCCTTGTCTTGTACTTATAAATTTAGCTGATAATGTTGGATCTTCATAAGCCACTACTAATACCCAACCACCAGATATACCATTAGAATTAAAACCTGCAAAACCAGTAGATGCACGCATGTCAGCAATGGTATATGTTCCGTTAGCGTTTCCTGCTCCAAGTCCTTGTACAAAACTTGTAACATCAGCATAACATACGTAAGGAATATCAATTACCGCAGCATCACTTGGATTCCCAGCTGTATTACGATATCCATCATATATCACCTGTGTTTGTGCTGGTGTAATGGTTGTGTAACCGGCCTGACTTTGATGCCTAATTTTAATACTCCTAAACTCTGGTCTATTATCAGGAAACGGTAATCCTGTATATTGTACATTATTACCACTAGGTGTTCTATCAACAAAATATGAGGCCGCCCAATATAGCCCAGCATAGGCTATTCGTTCACAACCAGAAGTCAGATCCAGGTCTGCTGAACTGGAACTAAATGTACTCCCGTCACCATCTATATCAATATATCCAAATGTTCTTTGGTTGTTAAATGTGGTTCCATTATAATTATCATTAGGAGTAAACGTAGTACCTCCCAACGTCTGATTTAATCCGACTATGGCATTACCAATGATTTTTAGTTCTCCATTAATTCTCAGGGTACTTCCAGGAACCTCTCCAAAAGGAACCTGAGCAAATAATTGCGAGCCTATCATTAAAAAAACTAAAATGATGGCAGATTTCAGTCTAAGTTTCATAAGCAGTGTTGTGTTTGTGTTGGGGTATTTAGTCATCATAGTCTCTTCTTACATTTATTGAATTTTCAATATATAAAGATCTCCACCATACGAGTTGTTTACATTAGAGAACAGACTTTGTTTTGCATCATCAAGATTGTCATATCTCTTTAAGTATACGTATATATAGTTATCTTTTGGGTTCCTGAAATATTGAGGCTCCAATCCTTGAGATCGAAGTTTCGCCATTCCTCTCTCGAAATAATTTTCTCTTTTGAAAATATTCGTAATCAAGTAATATCCATTTTCGATATTATGTCCTCCAATAAAGGATAGACTTTCTGTTAATACCGTGTCATCCTTGACTGTATCTTTTATTAGTCTTGTTTCTTGTAATAGTTTCTTATAGGATTCTACTCTACTCTTTGCAATATGTAATATCCACATATCTCCAAAGAATCTATTATCTATACTACTTAAGTATTTCTCTACCGCTTCATCTTTATCAGTATAACTTTCGATAGCAACATATTGGAATTGATTTTCAGGATTAAGAATAATCGTTGAGTTATCAAATCCTAAGTCTTTAAGGGTACTTGAGAATTTCTCTGCATATGCACCACCTTTAAACACATTACCAATTAAGTAATATCCTTCAGCATATCCTGGTATAAACTTAGTAGCAATCTGAGCTTCTGGTCTTGAAGTTTCAGCAAATTTTACAAATCTATTGTTTGCCGTAAGTCTTTTTGAACTAGCTGGGTTATTTTTAGCCTCACCTGCATCATCATCCATATTTACAAGAGATTCTAAAAGTTTATTAAACTCACGCTTATCTACATTTAGACTTGTAGTTAATAATGAATCTCTACGTGCATATATTTTGCTTGTAATTCGACTACTATTATCTAATTCTTTCTTAATCTCATCTAAACCTTCTTCATTTTGATTTTGAGCTGCCGCTGCTGCTGCATCTGCCAATCGCTTCTCTTCTGCTAATCGTGCTGCTTCTGCCGCTGATTCATCTGCCAATCGCTTCTCTTCTGCTAATCGTGCCGCCTCTGCTGCTGCTTCATCTGCCAATCGCTTCTCTTCTGCTAATCGTGCCGCCTCTGCCGCTGCTTCATCTGCCAATCGCTTCTCTTCTGCTAATCGTGCTGCCTCTGCTGCTGCTTCATCTGCCAATCGTTTCTCTTCTGCTAATCGTGCTGCTTCTGCTGCTGCTTCATCTGCCAATCGCTTCTCTTCTGCTAATCGTGCTGCCTCTGCCGCTGCTTCATCTGCCAATCGCTTCTCTTCTGCTAATCGTGCCGCCTCTGCTGCTGCTTCATCTGCTAATCGCTTCTCTTCTGCTAATCGTGCCGCCTCTGCCGCTGCTTCATCTGCTAATCGCTTCTCTTCTGCTAATCGTGCCGCCTCTGCCGCTGCTTCATCTGCCAATCGCTTCTCTTCTGCTAATCGTGCCGCCTCTGCTGCTGCTTCATCTGCCAATCGCTTCTCTTCTGCTAATCGTACTGCTTCTACACGTTCAATTTCTCTTTGTGCAGCTAATCGCTCTTCCTCTTCTTTTTCCTCTGCCACTACACGCTCAATTTCTTTTTGTGCCGCTAATCGCTCTTCTTCAGCTTTCTGTTCTGCTTCTACACGTTCAATTTCTCTTTGCGCAGCTAATCGCTCTTCTTCAGCTTTCTGTTCTGCTTCTACACGTTCAATTTCTCTTTGCGCAGCTAATCGCTCTTCCTCGGCTTTCCGTTCTGCTTCTACGCGTTCAGTTTCTCTTTGTGCTGCTAATCGCTCTTCCTCGGCTTTCTGTTCTGCCTCTTCTATTTCTAACTGCTTCGCTGCAGCAAGGCGTTCTTCTTCTTCTTCTTGTTTAGCAGCTTCTGCTTCTCTTACAGCTTCCTCTGCTGCTATTCTTTCTTCTTCTGCTCTTTCGGCAGAAACTTCGCGTTCTACTTCTCTTTGTGCCGCTAATCGTTCTTCTTCGGCTTTCTGTTGTGCCTCTTCTCTTTCTAATCTTCTTTCTGCTGCTAGACGCTCTTCTTCTTCTGCCTTCTTCTTATTAAGTAGTTTTACCTCTTCTTCTCTCTGTAATTCTAATTGTCTTGCTGCTTCAGCTTCTTTTTCCCGAGCTTCTGCAATCGATCTTTCAAGTTCATTCATCGCCTTTTGCTCCTGACTTCGGGAATCGCCTTTTTGCTCTTGTAGTTCTCTTATTAATTTATTTTGTTCTAAAATTTCTTTTTTCAATCTTCTTATCTCAGAATCCCTTGCTTCATATGCTTTTTGAGTACCTGTTTTAGATCGACTATTTCTTCTTCTTGGTTTTTCTCTTTCAAAATTATAAGCCAGACCTACTTCATGAGTAGCTCCAAAATTACTTGTGTCACCAAAACCTGTTTCATAAGTATATCCTACAGAAACATTTGAAGTGATATTACCTCCAATTCCAACTGAGGCGCCATAAAAACTATTATATCCCGCTTGAGCCCATCCTAATGCCGGTAATTCTACAATCACATTACCTCCATACCTTAAATTCGAATCTCCACCCGTATCAGACAGCATATTAACATACCCCATCCCTCTTATAAGCTTATCTGATCTTCTTTCTAAAGGTCTTGTATACATAACATGACCTCTAATAGCCATATTGTCTGTAAGTAGTTCACTAGATGTAAGATTGTATGCAACAAGATTCGCTGCAGAAACTCCAACATCAAAGTCTAAGTAATTAAAGTTAACACCTGGAGTCAATTGAAAAACAGAGCTGTTTTCAAAATTAAGAATGACAGGATCACTCACTTGGACACCATTATTTAATATTGTACTGGTAGCAGAATCAATATTAGATTTAATCCCGCTTTGAGAAAAACCGAGATTCATACCAAAAGTAAGATTCATATCTCTATCTAACTCTACATTATACGCAAAGTTGGCAATACCTCCAAAGTATCTATAAATACCTTCATTTTGCTGATGTAATCCAATAGAAACTCCTATTCTTTCATCAAAATTTGCGGTATAATTGATAAGATATGTTTGTGGGTTATCATTAAATGATGCCCATTGTGTCTTGTTATATATATTTATTGATTTTTTATTTTCACGCACCAAAGAAAAGGTAGGGTTAAAATAAAATCGATTATATTTCACGAGATTATTGGTAGGAATATCTGTAGGAAGTACACCGTAGGTAATAGTATTTTCATCCTGTCCTTTAAGAAGATTAAAGGATATACATATAATTATTAAAAGTAATTTTCTGACCATAAAACTATCTCATTACCGTTATTGATCCTTTTCTGACTACGGAATTATTTTTTGTTATTATATAATAATAAATAGGATCTTGACCTGAGGATTTTGAATTTTCTGCCGGCCAGTTATTCTGATAACTTACCGAATTAAAATCAACCTCTCCTCTAGAACTATAAATAATAACTTCTACATCTTGTTGATTAAAAAGTGAACTTGGTAATAACCAATTATCGTTAATACCATCACTGTTTGGGGTAACTATATTGGGTATGATCTCTGAACTACCCGCTACATCAGAAATTGTAATTATCTCAGAATCTATAACACAATCTAACAATGTAATTCTCACAAAATATTGTCCTCTGATATCTGTTACTATTTCACTGGTTCCTTGTCCAGTTATAGTCCCGTCACTTGTAGTACCATCTATTATTGACTGATTTTCTCCATCCACAACTCTAAACCATTCATACATATAGTTATTACTTTGCTGCACACTCAATGTAGTTGTTTCACCAAAAGGAATAAATGCCGGTGAAGCATCAATTACAACTACATCTGACAAGAATTCTACTGTTAGTTCATTTGATCGAGCTGTATCAAAAGAAGTACCTCTTAGTGTTGCTTCTAATGCATATACTTCTCCAATGTTATCTTGGTCTACTGTTAGCGTTGTTTCAGTTACTCCTGTTGATTGAGTTTCTAAGAACCATTCAAAGTCAAATAGAGCATATTGTTCTGTAGTAATAGGAACTTCTAATCCTGTAGCAGTAATACCAAATAAATTTTCTAATCCTAAAGTACCCGTGTCTGCATCACAATCTAACAAAGTTGAAATCTGAGTTCGAAAACCAACTGGTTCGAAAACCTCGGTGGTGGCATCCAAAGTATCCATACAAACATCATTTGCAAATACGCTAGCAACATAAACTCCTGGATTAGTTACATCAATAGACAAAGCTCCCGGATCTGTAATCGGAAGCGTGGGTTGAAAAACAATTCCATTCCTAAACCATTGGACTGTACTACCTGCATCTGGAGCATTAGTTGTAATCGACAACGTTAGCGTAGGTTGTGTAGGCAATAACATGATCAAGGGAGGCGGTTGGGTCAAAATATCCGAACCTAAATTAATTACTTCGACAGGATCTGTAGTTACCGAACACGTTTCTGTACCAATTACATTAACTGTATATATACCTGCAAAATTACTCTGCGGTAAATTCAATAAAAAATTATCACTATTAGGAATCAAAACGCCGTCTTTAAACCATTCATAGGTAAATCCAGGATCAGTTACACTTGTACTTAATACCTTAACATCACTTGGGCAGAATTCTTGCGGCGAAGTTTCATTAATTCTAACCGTTGTAGTATTAAAATCTATAACTTCTACAGTGGCAGTATCAAAATTAAAAGCAGGATTACAACTTCCAAAATTTACTTGCACCATATAGGTACCTGTTTGGGTTACGTTTTCTAAATTTGGCCCTGATTCTCCAGCAATTACAGAACCATTAAACGTCCAAATATATTCTGGAAAATCATTTGGTAATGTAGTTAGAGTAGCAGATTCGCCATCACACAAAGCAACCGTATTAGCTTCAATATTAGAGCCAGTCAAGGTAACTCCTACAGAAAAATCAAAATAATAAATAGGAATATTTTCTCTAACCGCACTCAATGTACCTGTTGCTGGTACGCTAACTCTTAAACTATAATTCTCTCCTCTAGATTCTGTTGGAATTGGAAATGAAGGAAATTCAATATCTCCACCAGGGGGAATACCAATAGGGGTAGTGAATCTAGCCAAAACTGCAGCTGGATCTGCAAAAACACCATCTTCATCAGATAATTCTAATACAAATTCGGTCCCAGCATTAAATAAAATATTGGCTTGCGCCACCGCTTCTCGATTGGGTGTATTTTGATTAACACAAAGTATATTTGCCGTAGCTCCACTAATTGAAAATAAGGGTGCAGAGATATCCTGAGCGTCAGCTTTCAGTGAAGAAAATAGAAAGCTGGTCACAATAGCAATTACTGATATTAGGTTAAGTTTTTTTTTCATGACATCACACTTATAATTTAAGGTGAATATGCAATATTAACTTTGCGATTTGGGGCGCTTGTTAATAATATTGTTAATATATTTTTTACCAAGACATAAAATTATAAATTAAATGTTTATATCAAACTAAAATTTCATTTTTTTTTGTAATAATTTTCTGACCTTTAGATTGTTGCTTAATATTACCCAAAGTTAACATCATCTTAAAAGACACTTCAATATACATAAAAAATTGTTAATCAAAGCATTGGGTCAATATAAAAAATCGTTATGTAGTGATAGAAAAGGTTAAAATATCCCCTCTTATGGGGTTAAAAAACAGCAAAAATTCAAAAATAATGAGACAAATTCCCGTTGTTTTGATACATTTTACACAAATAAAATACACCGAAAAAGGCAACTTTTTTCGATGAAGTGTAAAAAAAGTATTGAAGTTCATTTGTTAAAAAGACGTCATATTTCCTTAAAAAAAGATTTATAATTCAAGGAAAAACAATATCATTTTAACACTTTATATCCCCATAATTTCACATATAAAAATTTATCTCATTACGGTTATCGATCCTTTTCTGACTACAGTTTTATTTTTTGTAATCATGAAATAATAAATAGGATTCTGACCTAAAGAACTCGAGTTTTCTGATGGCCAGTTATTCTGATAATTCTTTGAAGTAAAATCAACTTGTCCTTTTAAATTATAAATAATAACTTCAACATCTTGTTGGTTAAAAAGTGAACTTGGTAATAACCAATTATCATTAATGCCATCCCCATTAGGGGTCACTATGTTGGGTATAATTTCAGACGTTCCTCTCTCATTAGAAATTATTATTGGTTTAGAGTCTATTACACAATCCGACAGTATTATTCTTACAAAATACTCTCCTGTAGCGTTAATTTCTACAGAATTTGTCCCCTGTCCACTTACAATATTGTCGCCATTAACTACTATTTGATTTTCTCCATCAATAACAATAAACCACTCGTAAATATAAGAGGCACTTTGTGGGGCGCTTAAAGTAATTGTACTTCCGGGAGGAAGAAATGACATTGAAGGTGTAATTTCAACAACTTCGGATAAAAATTCTACTATCAATTCATTTGATCTTGCTGTATCAAAAGAAGTGCCTGTTAGAGTAGCTTCTAGTGCGTATACCTCTCCTATATTGTCTTGATTAACACTTAATGTTGTTTCTGTAATTCCCGTGCTCTGAACGTCTAAAAACCACTCAAAATCAAAAAAAGGATATTGTTGTATAGTAATAGGAACTTCTAATCCTGTAGCTGTTATACCAAACAAGTTTTCTAAACTCAATATTCCTGTATTATCATCACAATCCAACAAGGTCGAAATTTCTGTTCGAAAACCAACAGGCTCAAAAACTTCTGTAGTTGCTGTAAGTATGTCTCCACAAAAATCGTTTGCAAATACCTCTGCAAAATAGACTCCAGGATCACTCACATCAATAGACAAAGCTCCGGGATCAGTAATTGGAAGCTTTGCTGTAATCGGAACCCTTCCTGCACCAACCATTCTAAACCATTCTATAGTACTACCGATAGAAGGTGCATTAGTTGTTATTGATAAGGTTAATATTGGTTGCGTGGGTAATAACATGATCAAAGGTGGTGGTTGAGTCAAAATATCTGAACCTAAATTAACAACCTCTACAGGTTCTGTAGTTATAGAACAAACATCAGAACCTATTACTTCTACTGTATACGTTCCTCCAAAATTACTTTGTGACAAACTTAATATATAACTATCTTCATCAGGAATCAAAACCCCATCTTTAAACCATTTATATATAAAATTAGGATCATCTATATTCACTTCTAACATTCTAGGAGCACTTGGACAAAATTCCTGCAAAGCAGGTCCTTTAATTTTTATCTCAGTTGTATCAAAATCAAAAACCCTTATACTGCTGCCCGAATTAAAGGCAAAAGAACTTGTACAACTACCAAAATCGATACGTACAAAATATAAACCTTCTTCTGTTATGTTATCCAATATTGGTCCAGATTCTCCTGGAATAATATCTGCATTATTAATATTATCACTATCTGGATTCGCATTAAAATACCAAATATATTTAGGTAAATCATTAGGTATAGCTTGTAAACCAATAGATCCTCCATCACATAGTACATTAGAATCTATTTTGTTCACCACAACACTGTTAGGTGTGTCAAAAAAATAAATAACAATATTTTCTTGTACAGTTCCTATTATATTATCCGCGGGTACACTCACTCTCAAACTATAGTTTTCACCACCCAAGTCTATTGGGATAGAAAATAAAGGGAATTCTATATCACCTTCAAGAGGAATATCAATAGGTGTGGTAAATCTTGACAATACTCGAGGGGGATCAGAAAAAACACCATCTCCATCTGATAGTTCTAATACGAACTCTGTACCAGCAGTAAAAAACATTCCCGCTTTTGCAATTGCACCGCGATCTGGTTGTCTATCTGTAATACAAAGCTTTTGAATAGAAATAGGTGTTCCATCGGTACCTATAAAAATAGGTTTCTCGATTTTTTCTTGAGCCATAACTTTAAATGAAGAAGATATAAAGCAGGTCATGATAATAAATACCATTAGGTTTTTAGAGTATTTCATATTAGAAGGTTATTCCTACAAATTTAAACTCTTAGGTACTTTTAAGGCAGGGCGCTTTGTTAATGTTTTGTTATTTAATGCAATACATAAATAATTGATTATCAGGTATTTAAACGTTGATAAAGAATCAAAAACAGGAAAGATACAGGAAAGATACAGGAAAGATAAATATCGATAAAACAGTATAATTAATGGACATAAAAATTAAAAAACCATAAATAAAATATATAAAAAGATGAATTATACCCGTTGTGCATTTAGAAAAAGTTGCGCAAACTGCTAAAAGGCAGTAAATTGTAGTTACGACACTATAATTCATATGCACAACTTTCAAGCAAATTACGATAAAATACTCAAGGTTTTAAAAGG
>NZ_VLNR01000101.1 GCF_007489275.1 Aquimarina algiphila | reverse complement strand
CAAGTTATTTAATACACACACTTTTGGGGGTGGGTCAATTTAAACAAGAATAGGTGGGTCAGTTTAAATAGGATTTACTGGGTCAATATAATAGGAATAGGTGGGTCAGTTTGGCAAGAATTTCCAATCAGTAAAGCAAGTAAAGAAGAATGCAGGGCATTTAAAATTATGACTTCCCCTTTACATAAAAACACCCTCATTCTGCGGTGGCTGAGTTTGGATATAACCGATCCAGATCGAACCATTCAATGCTATCGTTACCGTTGCTATTATCCCGATGGCAATCCTCAAAACTGTTCCATTCATTACAGCAATCAGGAGGAAGCTAATCACTTTTTTAGCGGACTAAAAGAATGGCATCATCAACACTATTGTATAGACCATAAATCATAATACCATGTATCAATTAGAAAAAATAAACCCAAAAATCTTAGCGAAAATAAGCTTGAAGCATCAAGAAAAGATTTTAGAACAAACAGGTTCAAAATTTTTGCCCCAGAAAGCCTATGATACCATTAAAAAAGAAACCCAGGATTTTACCCTAGACCTTGCTGAAGCAAAAAAGGTAGATGAATTATTTATGGCTCTACTCAAAAAAAATGGCATTGTCATAGAAGAATCTTCAGCCCCATCATCTTCCCCTAAAATGCCTAAAACACCTCAAGAGAAGACAGGAAAAAAAACGAAAAGCAAAAAAGAGGAAATGGAGTTTGCAGAAAAAGAACGGATGAGGATCATAGACTTGTTAGAATTAGAACTTGAATTAGAAGCATCTCTATAAACTAAAAAATCATGAAGAAAGATACATTAATTATTACTGGAGCTGGTTTAGTGATTGGAACACTAGAAGCTCTTATCTATTACAACATGGGTAAAAAAGATGAGAATGGAAAATTCTCCTACAGTTTGCCACCTACAAAAGAATTTTTACAGACCGTAGGTTTAGTGTTTATCACTTCAATAGCAACAGCCTATTTAACCAAAGGCTTAGAAAAAGTTATTTTGACCAAATCCAAACCAAAACTCCGATTACAAACCGCATAAAAAAATAATAATGATAACTTCTCAAGACATTTTAAACCTGAACCTGAAAAAGGTTGAAGAAAAATCCATAAAACTTAAAGAAAGGATTGAAGCATGGATAACGGAATACAATCAGGCAAAAGATAAAGCTCTCTTTGAAAAAACATCTTTACAAAGCAGGCAGAAACTCTATGACATGGTAAGCAAATATGCCCCAGAAGCCATTAAGAAAACCCCAAGCCCTAAAAAAGAAAAACAGAAAGAACAAACTCCAAAACCAAAGACCATCCCAAAGTCAGAAAAAAAGTCGAAAGGGCAATCTAAAAGCACCCAACCTAAAGGAAAGTTGCAACGAGTGGTCTTATTGGTAATTGGTGACTTTAAAGGACTGTTGAAAGAAGCTGAAGAACTGGAGATACGAGAAGATGACATTGTTATTGTGATGGAAATGACCGGGCAATTAGAAAAAGCAATAGAAGAAGGTAACAAAGAAGAAGTAGAACGTCTTTTGGATAAATTCTTATTGGACTATTTACAATGGGAATTAAAAATGCGTAACAGCACCAAAAACAAGGAACAAGAATTTGGTAAGAAAACGACTCGGGCTGTTAATAAGCTATTAGAAGAACTAGGGTACTCTTCTATAATTGGCAAACCAGAAAAGGAAATTTTGGAAACCATCTCTTTGCGGGAGTTAGTTAAAACATTGTCGCTCAAATTTAGAGATTGGGCAGCCTTTTTAGAGGGCAAGGATAAAGAAATTGCTAATGATGCCATGCTCGATTTAATACTTACTTTATCTAAAGAAGATGAAAAAGAGTTTCGCTCCCAAGTCAAGGAGTTTATTGAAGAATACCAGCATGCAAAAAGAGGAATTTCCAATGCTCAAATAGCAGATGAAGCTGATAAATTGGTCTTGTTTTTAGAGAAATTATGGCATCAGGAAAAAGAAGATCAATCTGCTAAAAAAACCAAAGAAAAAGGAAGTAGCACAGGCAAAAAAACACAAACCACGCTGCTTACCGAACAATTAGTTCAACATGTAATTGATAAGCTAATTGAAATTGAAAAAGACCTTAGTGGACACGATGAGACCATTGTCAGCGTTACCCGCTTTGATTTAGAAGAAGCTCTTGAGGAAGAATCGGGAACACAGTTTAGAAAAAAGGTATTGAAAGCAGCACATTCCTTTAAAGGATTTGTGGACGACATCAAAAATCCTTCAGCTAGAGAAGGATCCATAACTGTAATGAACAAAATACTTAATGCTCTTGGAGAACCTTTACTCACCAAAACGGGAAAAGAAAGGAAGGAAACAGAAGAACAACGCAATCAAAGAAGGTTAAGCGAATTAGAAGCAATCGAACCCGATTTAGAACGCTGTAGGGACATAATTAGAGAAGTAGGCAGAATAGAAAAAGCAGCTAAAGAACCAAAACCAGCATTAAGCCCTTACGATAAACTCTCTAACCGATTGATCAGTTTTGGCAATATAGTGCTGGAACGGCATGCCAAAAATGAAAATGTGTTGGAAAGAACCAAAGAAAAACTGCTGGACATCTTAAAAAACATGACTGAAGAATGGGGGATGAGAGATAAATCCGAAATAGAAAAAATTCAGAAAAAAATAGTCATGACTTATGATAACCTCATTAAGAAATTAGAAAAAAACACCTAAAAAAACAGTCTCATGAATAAAGCAAAATACCAGGAATTTATCGACAAACATAATCTTAAAACCCTTCCTAAGAAAATACAAGAAGCCATAGCGAGATGTAACCATCTAAAAATACGACTAGAGAACATTAAAAAAGATGGTGTACAAACCGATGAAATGGAAAAATTTACCAAGCTTCAAAAACAAGTAACAACTTGCGAAGAAGAAATCTACCTCGCTTTACAAAACCATTTTGCTGACCAACTTCAAAACAATGATTCCTTAAAAGAAAACACTACAAAAAAAGTAGGTTTTAATAAGGAAAAAGAGCAACTAAGGCATAATGAGAAGATTTTGGATAGCCTTAAAAGGATGAATTGGACCACGAACATAAAACGGTCAGAACTTAGAAGAATGGGGCTTAAACACCCACTTAATAAATGGGAAATCAAAATAGGTGAACATACTTTAAAAAGATCAACCCTATTGTCTTTCAAATTCAACCTCATATAAAACTTAATAATGATGTCTGATAACAGTCTAGCCCAACAATATACGTACACCGATTTGCAACATAGCGTTGATGAATTGGTTGGAAAATATGGATTAGAGAAAGCTGTTCAAATGCTAAAAATATTTTCTCAAAACACGCAAATTAAAGTAACCAATCCAAGACGGTTAAAGCTGATTACCGATTATGTGGTTGCGGAATGTGCAGAAATTTTTGATGTCAATGAGCAGCAACTAAGCAGCTCCACTATTCGAGAATATCGAGAAGCACGAATGGCCTGTTATCATCTATTGAGCAAATATACAGGTAGTAGTTATGCCCGGATTGGACAACGCTTCGGTTGGGAATACCACAATGTATTCTATTTCTATCACAAATGTGAAGAAATTTTGTCGCTACCAGGGTATTACAAAAATTTTATAAAAATGTACAACGCACTAGAGGCAAGTACCATCAATTTCATCTCCAAATTAAATTAACTATTCCACCATGAAAGACCTACAAAAAGACATTGCAACTATACTGTCTGAAGATCAAAATAACATTGCATTTCAAGATTTTGTTCACGAACAAGATAGTCCACTTAACGAACCTGTAATTGAACGTGAAGGACATCATCAACAAAAACCTGAAGAACAAGAAGAAGGAGAATCAACTTCCACTAAAGCAGATCAGGATTTTTCAGAATTCAATTTCGATGACGGAATACCCGAACAAGAAATCAATGAGGACTATACCGAAACTACAATAGAAGATGCTGAAGAATTTGAGATCCCCACCAATCAGGCAAAAACAGCAGCAGACACCATATTAGGCGTAGCCAATAATGTACTTGGAGTAGGTGCAGGTTTTTTCATAAAAATTCACAAACACAAGGAGTTTTATGAATTTGATGAAGTCATTCAAGTCATAGAGGAGCAGAACGAGAAGAACATTAACCTCTTTAAACTGGATAAAGAGGACAAGGCACTCCTGCGTCCTCTGTTGATTCAAGTGCTGAAAGCCAAAGCCAAAAAGCTGACGGTAGAACAGCAACTTATTGGAGCAATCGTTTCCATTTTAATCAAAAAGGCTCAAGTGATGATGGAGATTCGGGCAGAAAATGAAATTCTGGAACAACGCATTTTAGCCATTGTTAAAGATGAACAAGAAACTGAAGAAAATGAGGTATATACTCAAGCAAAATCAGATCCCGTAGTAGACAATGAACCAGAAGAAGAAATAACACAAAAACCAGCAGCTACACCAAATGCCACCATCATTCCTAATGGAATCATAGAAGTTGCAGAAGAAGTCGCAGCATAATCATCCCCTTATGAATTATAAACGAAAAAACGAACTAATTGTCGTTATTGGTGAAACTGGCGTTGGCAAAACCTACAGAACGCTACAAGAAATCAAGTACTATCTAAAAGACAATACTGATACAGGAAAGAAAGCCCGAAAAGTACTCGTATTTGACACCAATGACGATGACTTTGTACAATTTCGATCCGTTAGCCCCGAAAACATCATAAAGTTAACACACCCTATTCCAAGGCGTATCCGACCTTACAACGATCGTGGTAGAAGAATGGATAAAACCGAGAAAAAAGAAGTGGTAAAGAAAATCCTCAACCATTACCAGGATGGTTTATTGGTACTGGATGATATGGACGATTATATGACTTTTGAAAAAGGACAAGACATGGTGAGTGCATTGATTACACTAAGGCATCGAGGGGTTGATTTTATTTTTTCTCACCAATCATTAGGTAAAGTAGCCAAAACAGCTTGGCAAAATGCGTCTTGGCTTCGATTACACCATCAAGTTGACAATCCAAAAGACTATAAAGATCGTATCCCGAAATACCCCTTAGTCCGTATTGCGCAGCACATCGTAGAAGAACAGTACGAGCTGGCTTATCGAAAATTTAAAGAGGGAGAAATCAGCGATTTTGAGTTCAAATACCGCAGCAGTTTTTTTGTATATGTCAACATTCGTAAGCAACGTATTATTGGCTGTTCAAGAGCTGCATTCATAAGAGCAGCAAAAAAGTTCATCGAGCAAGAGCAGGAAGGGCAAATCAGAATGCTCCTGAAAGAAACCCATTTCAAGAACAATCAACCCATATATAAGAACCGAAACGAAGCTTTGATCAAGTTGATTGCCGATTATTTACGTTACCACGAAACCGTTAAAACCATTCCTTTTAATCAGCACAATGCTGCATAGATTTCAATTTTAAACCAACATGAGAAATATGTTTACCCACCCTAATAATAAAATAGCAACCTTGTTAATTTCTTTCTCTGGAGGGAGGACATCTGCCTTTATGACCAAGTTTATATTGGAGCATCCCAAATATAAACACTTTAAAAAAGTAATCGTATTTGCCAATACAGGAAAAGAGCGTGAAGAAACACTAGACTTTATCAATGAATGCGATATTCGTTGGGATTTGAATGTGGTCTGGATTGAACCTGTTGTCAATCCCCAAATGGGAGTTGGTACTTCATTTAGAGTGGTAAACTATGAAACAGCAAACAGAGATGGTCAACCTTTTGAAACAGCTATAAGTAAGTATGGTATTCCTAATATCGCACGACCCTATTGTACAAGAGAATTAAAGTTAGTGCCCATCAAAAAATATATGCAGTCGTTAGGACTAAAAAAATGGGTTTCAGCCATTGGTATCCGCTATGATGAACGACACCGTATTAATCCTGTTACCTCTCGTAAAGAAAACAAAATTTATCCGTTGGCCCAGGATCTCAAATGCAATAAAACTTTCATTAGAAATTGGTGGAAAAATCAAGACTTTGACTTAAAACTTAAAGACTATGAAGGCAATTGCGATCTGTGTTATAAAAAATCAGAACGAAAATTACTGACCATTGCAAAAGAACAACCTCAATTAGTTGAATGGTGGGATCACATGGAAACAAAATATGAAGGAGGTGAATATTCATTTTTCAGGAATCACACAACTGCAAAGGAATTAGCCAAAAAAGCTTATTCAACTGACTTTATCGAGGCTACGGATGAGTTCAATGATTTACCTTTTAATCCGATTTTGGACATGGAATTTGATTGTATGTGTAAGGCGTCTTAAAATAGGAGAATGACCATGAGCAGAATCAGGCTTAATTTTAATAAAAAAAGTTACTTCTTTTTCTTTTTTATGTAACGACACCCATAACTAAAATTGGAACACCCATAAAAATTACCATAAGGACCAGTCCTAAGTTTTAAGTTGCCCTTTTTACATCGAGGACATCTTTTAATTTCTTCAGGAGGTTTTTTATCTAATTGATTGATGAACTTAGAAATATGATTCACATTTGCAATACAAACCGTTCTTTCTTTTGCTCTAGTGAGTGCAACATAAAATAGCCTTCTTTCTTCAGCGTTCGGATATGGTTCAGCATGACTAAGTAACAAGTCCATTACAGGATCATCACTGATTTCATTTGGAAAACCATATCTGCCTGAATTACAATTAACAATGAAGACTACGTTTGCTTGTAAGCCCTTTGAACGATGTACGGTAAGAAATTGAAAATCAAAAATATATTTTTTAGCGAAAGTAAGCTGTATTTGATTTTCAGAAACCTTTTTCCAAGCTGGATGATTTTCAAAATTCAAGCGATTAAAATCCCTATTATTTCTACCAAGAATTAAGAATTTCTTTTGCTGTAGTTCTTGCATTTCCTTATCCAGTTCAAAAGCTTTTATCTTTTCCGCAAGTTCCTCTACACTATATTGATTCTTGGTTAGCTTCAAAAGAGTTTTAATCACATACTTCAAAAATGCTTGTTTCAAAGCTTCTGTATCATCACTGGTATCAGTTTTAGAATATTCGACCTTTAAAGATGTACTGGCATCATTTGTGAAGCTTCTTAGCTGTTTTTTGATCTGAGAAGGGTTTTGAGTAATAAAATTTCCAGAAATGTCAATCATAGGATTTTTGAAACGATAGGTCGTTTCTATTTTACTAATTTCTGTAACTCCAAAATAGCGTTCGAATTGATTAAACAAACTACTATCACTCCCTGTGAATCGATAGATCGATTGCCAATCATCACCAACACAAAACAATCTACAAGCTGGGTTACTATTCTTTAATGCGTTAAGTAATTGATACCTACCTTGAGAAATATCTTGAAATTCATCGACAATGATATAGTCATATGTTGTGGTATATTTTCCTGTAAGAATATAATCCGTAGCTCGATTGATCATATCGCTAAAATCAATTTCTGCTTTTTCATTTAAAATGATCTGATACTCTTTATAAATAGGGATGAATAATTTTAAAAACAATGTATTCCTTACTTTTTCAAAACCTGATTTTGAGTTCAGCTTTTTGATTAAATCATCAAGACTATAATTATTGGACTTAAACAAACTTAGAAATTGAATAAATAAATCTACCATTGCCCTAACTTCATCAATCGCAACCTCATTAATTACTTTCCACTTTTCCTGTTGTGTCATGGGGTTAACCGTAATCCCCGCTTCGGTTAATTTTTTAGCGAGGTTATCTAACAAAACACCTTCGCTGTTTTCATAGCTATAAGTTTCTATGCATGATGTATTGTGTGCTTGATGCGTCTTCCTTTTCCACTCAATACCTTGATTATAATGTAGCCGGGCATCCTCATGAGATTGTCCCTCATCGGCAAAAAATGGAGGAACATTTCCTTCTCTGTCAATTCCGAAATGCTCCAGGTATATTTTTTCTTCATTATTGAACAAGGTAAAGTCTGGTTTATATTGCCTGTAATCTAAATCCCTAGTATTGTGCTCATAAGGATATTCGTATTCGTACCTTACCCGATTGAAAAATAAAAAATTAGCAATTTTACATTCTTCCATACTCTTGACAATTTCCCTGTTTACAGTTTCTTTATCTCCATAGGTGGCAACTTTCTGCTTATATGTTTTAAAATCCTGGTCCTTCATGTATTCAATGTAGTCTTCTTGTGAATCAAACTCAAAAGAAGATTTATCCAATTTCATGTAGGAAATAAAATAATTGGTAATGTCGTTCAGGTATTCTTCTTGACCTTGTAATTTCTTAAAAATTCCATTGATGTGTCTACGAAATTGATTGCTATCATAAATACTAGGTTTTCCCTTTTCGACACTTCGGATAATATCGTTCCCTAAACTGTGAAAGGTACGTACCTCAATGCCTCTAAAATTTACACGTTCAGTAAGGTCTTTTGCAGATGCTTTTGTAAAAGATATTAAAAGGATATTTTCAGGCTTTGTTTTGTATCGGTTAATTAGATACTTTACCTTTCCGACAATCGTTGTGGTTTTCCCCGATCCAGCACCAGCAATTACAAGATTGTTATCTTCATCGGTAATAATACACTCTCGTTGCTGATTATCCAGACTATTACCCTCTATATCATTAAAGAAATCTTGATATTCTGTCTTTTCTTTAGCAATGAACTGTGTGTTAAATCGTTTTCTGATCTCATTACCATTCGCATGAAAGTTTAAAAATGCATTCGTTATTGTCAATTCTTCTTTGGATAAGCCTATTCGATCAATTTCTAGTCGGAAAAGTTCAGAATAAAGTACGACATAACGCTGCTGCCATTGGTAACCGTTCGGCAAACTGCATCTTGTACGAATTTGATTTAGGTTTTAGTTTTGCGATATGCAAAAAGAAACTACCAAAAGAAAGAAGGAGATGTACTCCATATTAAAGAACTGGCGAAAAAGTTCTTTGAGTTTAAAAGAATATGGTGAAAAATATGGTATCAATTATGGTATTATGAAATACTGGAATAGGCAGTTTAGAGTTGATTTTCCAGAATCCAAAAAACCAATTTCAAAAAAGGAAGCTATTTTTATTCCTGTAGAAGTCTCAGATTCTATAAAAGACAAAGCTGTTTCTAAAAGAGTACCCGTACCTATTGAGGTTCATTATCCTAATGGAGTTTTTCTACAATGCCCTTCTGATATCTGTAAAAAAGAATTGAAAACCTTAATCACTCTTTTCTGATGTTTGGACTTACTACGACTCACAGGTTTCATCTGTACCATAAGCCAGCTGACATGAGAAAAGGATTCAATGGTCTTTGTGGATTAATACAAAATGATCTATCTACATCACCTACCGATGGTTCTGTATATATTTTCATCAATAAAACCCGTGATAAAGTAAAGCTACTTCATTGGAGTGGTAGCAGTTTTATTATGTATTACAAGCGATTAGAGTCTGGTACTTTTGAGATTCCCTATTATGATCAGAAAGTAGGTAGTATTTCTCTTAGCTATTCACAATTAGTTTTACTTATTGATGGAGTTTCTATAACTGATATTAGCAGAAGAAAACGTTATAAAACAGTACTTGAAAATGTTTGATTTTATTGTGCATATCGTAAGATTTAGGTGTTTTTACCATGTGGAAATCACCCCAAATAATTCTTTATCTAACGATCAGTTTTTGCTCCAAGAAGCATACGATACTCTGGTAAAAGAGCATCAAAAATTACAATTTGACTACCAGTACTTACAACAACAATTATCTGAGTTAAAGCGAATGATTTTTGGCAGTAAAAGTGAACGGTTCGTTGCTTCAGATATAGAACAATTAGATTTATTTGTTGAACAATTGGAAATTTCTGATATCAAGCATGAATCCATAGAAATCACCTATAAAAGAGAGAAGAAAGCAGAAGAAAAACAACAACCTATTCGTAGTTCAATTCCATCTCACTTGCCTCGAATAGAAGAAATCATAGAACCTGCTGAAATTTCACCTAATTCCAAAAAGATTGGAGAAGAAGTTACGGAAATATTAGAATATAACCCTTCCAGTATTTTTGTCAGAAGAATTGTTCGCCCTAAGTATATAGTACAAGAAGATACTAAAATAGTAATTGGGGCACTTCCATCACTTCCAATTCCAAAAGGTAATGCAGGAGCTGGATTACTATCTCATATTATGGTTAGTAAATTTGTTCACCATTTACCTTTTTATAGACAGCAACAAATATTCAAAAGCCAACATCTTGATATTAGCAGAGCAACATTATGTAATTGGTTTAATGCAACTACTAAGTTATTGGAACCTTTATATGATACTTTGCAAAAGGAGCTTTTACAAAGTAATTACCTTCAGATAGATGAATCCCCTATCGGAGTTCAGGATACTTCTAAAAAAGGAAAGCTTCATATGGGTTATCATTGGGTACACCACGCTCCATTAGAACGATTGGTTTTATTTAAGTACGCTCCTAGTAGGTCAAAAAATGTCCCAGAGGAATTATTACAAGAGTATAATGGCACTATTCAAACCGATGGATATTCTGGATATACAAACTTAAATACAAAAGGAACTATTACTTTATTGGCCTGTATGGCACATGCCAGAAGATATTTTGAAAAAGCACTGAATGAGGACGCATTCAGAGCCAGTTATGTATTGGAACAAATTCAAAAGTTATACGCTATAGAGCGAAAAGCAAGAAAACGTGAAAGTTCAGCTGAACAAAGAAAACGTTACCGCAAATCATATGCTGTTCCAATTTTAGATAGTTTAGAAAGTTGGCTTAAGGCACAGGTTCTTGAGGTGCTACCTAAAAGTGCTATCGGAAAAGCCATTGGGTATACATTAAAATTATGGGATAAACTAAAAAGATATACAATCGATGGTCGTTATGAAATTGACAATAACCTAGTGGAAAACACTATCAGACCACTGGCTTTAGGCAGAAAGAACTATCTGTTTTCTGGTTCTCATAGAGCAGCTCAAAAAGCTGCAATGCTATATTCTTTGTTTGCCAGTTGTAAGATTAATAATATAGATCCCTACTGTTGGCTTAAAGATGTATTAGAAAATATACAAGAACATAAAGCAAATCGATTACATGAATTATTACCAAACCATTGGAAGATATTAAAGGGAATTAATGTTGCTGATTAAACATTCATATAGTCTTGCCAGGTTACTAAGAGGTATTTTTCTTTTTGGTTTTCTTTTAAATCCAGAAACCCATATTCATAACAGAAAAGATACACCTGTCCTTTTTTGTTTTTCCAGTAATGGGTAAAATAAGTAGGATCAAACCCTTCAGAAATCAGTTTTTCTTTGCGTATGGTAGACATTCCTGATTTGTTGTAGTTTTTTAGGAGCTTTCGGTTCGTTTTTAATTGTTTATCGATAGCATAATATAAAGCTTCTTCTGATTTACGCTTTTGATATTGATGAGCAGATTTACAATGGATAGAACAGTATTTCTTATCAGATCTTCCTATAATTTCTACTTTGCAATGAGGACAGGTGTTCATTATTTTTTATTTAACAGAATAATATTCGAATAGTATTCGACTAAAACACTACTATGATTTATAAATACCACATATTTGTATGATGAAACCCAATAAACATATCACACTGAAACATTTATTGATCCACAATCAAAAGATGATTGGGCTACAGTTTTACCCTGATGAGGTAATTCAGGCATTAATTAAACAGCTTCCTGACCCTAAATGGAGTAAAGAGTTTTCAATGGTGTATATTATCAACACTAAAGAAAATCTCACCGAAGTTTTTGAGAAATTTAGAGGAGTAGCCTGGATAAACGGTAATTCTTTTTTTAAAGAAAAGCCAATACGTGATAATGAACCTGTAGATATTAACTGGTATCACAATCGCAGTAAAACAACTTCTTACAAGTATGTTCCCGAAGAGTATTTGACAAAATTAGAACTCAAACGATATGCTTTAAACACTTGTAAAACATACATATCTCAATTTGAAAAATTCATTAACCATTATCCCAATAAGGATATTGTTACCTTGTCAGAACAGGAAATCCGAAGCTATTTACAACATCTCATTAGTCAAAACAAATCCAATAACTATCTCAATCAAGCCATCAATAGTATTAAATTCTATTATGAAGTGGTGATGGGAATGCCTAACCGATTTTATAGTATTGAAAGGCCTAGAAAACAGCAACAACTCCCTAAAGTAGTATCAAAAGAAGAAATTATAACTATGCTGGAACATACTAATAATATAAAACATCGTTGCATTATAGGTTTATTGTATTCAGCGGGTTTACGTCGAAGTGAACTATTAAACCTGCGTTTAACTGATATTGACAGTAAACGAATGTTAGTTTTTATTAGAAATGCAAAGAATAATAAAGATCGATATTCGCTGCTATCTCAAACTATACTTAAAGACCTAAGAACCTATTATAAACAATGGAAACCTAAAGAGTATCTATTTGAAGGAACGTTAGGTGATAGATACTCGGCAGAAAGTGTGGCAAAAATTGTTAGAAGAGCTAGCGCCAGGTCCGGTATATTACGAAAAATAACTCCACAAATGTTAAGGCACTCATTTGCTACTCATCTTTTAGAAGATGGAACAGATATTAGATATATTCAAACTTTATTAGGGCATAATAGTACAAAAACAACCGAAATTTACACACAAGTTGCCCTAAAAAATTTTAAATCAATTAGAAATCCACTAGATTTGGGAAAAATATAATGGAAATATGTGTACCAGTACACATATTCAATTGTTGGCAATAATTAAAAAAATGAAATTAGATAATAACTATTTTTTAGGTAAAACATCTAACAAATTCAATATTGAATATGGTACAATCTCTTTGATTAATTACAACAAACCTGTGTCTGAAGAATGGCATTACCATGAAAATTTTCATCTATCGTTAATTCTTCAGGGGGGAAATTTAGAATCTCGAAAAAAGGGAGACATACAAGTATCAACTGGAAAAGTACTGTTTTATAATGAAGGAGAGTTACATTGTAATAAGCACACTTTATTCCCATCAAAAAATCTTAATATAGAATTGAGTAATGATTTTTTTAAAAACAATGATATCTACTTAGATTGTAACAAATTATCAAATAAAACTCCTTTTTCTTCTTATTTTAAATTAATAAATATATATCATGAATTGAGTATAAATGATTTACATACTTCCAATTCAATTTGCAATATTTTATATACACTATTTACATATGAAGAAGTAAAGAACAAACCAAATTGGTTAGAAAAATTAATAGAGATTATTGAAGATCGCTGGAACGAATTTATCCCTTTGCAAGAATTAGCTTCTATTCTTAATGTTCATCCAGTAACTATTTCAAAATATTTTAGAAGATACCAACATGGTACGATTGGAGATTTTATGAGAATAGTAAAGCTAAAAAGAGCATTTACGTTTTTATTAAACTCGGAAGATTCAATTACGGAAATAGCCTATAATTGTGGTTTTTCAGATCAAAGTCATATGACTAAGGTATTTAAAGCTTATGTTGGTTTTACCCCAAAAGGAATTAGGTTAATTTCATAATATATTCTGGCTAATATCATACTATTTTTTAAGCCCACTATATTATAGTTTTGCCATAGTAAAAATATGAATATTAAAAAAATCATCAATCAAAAATGAAATCAAAACTAATTATTATGTTAATCCTTTTCGGAATTAACATAAATGCTCAAGAACTTGAAAAAAAAAGTATCAAGGAAATAATTAACATAATCCCTGAATTAATTACATCAAACTATGTAAACAAAGAAAAAGGAAAGCAAATTGCATTACAATTTCAGACAGAAATCAATTCTGGTAAATATTTTAAAATTAAGCATCCAGACACCTTAGCAAGTCTACTTACAAAAGATTTAAAAAGAATAAGTAAAGATGGACATATGTATGTTAATCATTTAGCGAAAACTTCTAAAAAAACAACTAAAATAACTGATTGGGAAGCAGAAGAAAAAGCCCTTGAAATAAAACTCAACTTTGGTTTTACGGCAATTCAAATTTTAGAAAACAATACAGGTTATATAAAAATAGTAGAATTTATGCACCCAAAACGTTCTATGCAAACTGCAGTTGCTGCTATGAAAATAGTAGAGAACACAGATAATTTAATCATTGATATTCGTGGCAATGGTGGAGGTTATCCTGGTATATTAGAATATATAATGAATCATTATTTTGATGGTCCACCAACATTACTTTCTACGACTTACTTTTCTGATCCAAAAATGACACCATATACCAATTATACATCAGATTTGGTCTATGGAAAATTGAGAATTGGAAAACCATTGTATATCTTAATAAATGGTAATACAGGCTCTGCTTCAGAATATTTCGCATATACCTTACAAGCTTTTGGGAAAGCTATAATTATTGGTGAAAAATCAGCAGGTTCTGCACATAATAATGAATACTTTTCGTTAACAGATAATTTCAGAATTTCTATTTCAACGGCAATGCCAATAAATGAGATAACAAAAACAAATTGGGAACAGAAAGGAGTTATACCAGATGTAATTGTTACGAGTGAGAATGCTAAGAAAAAAGCTATAGAAATGATACTAAGTGAAAAATAACTATTGCCAACAATGTGTATAGTGCATAAGGGTTTCAGAGGTTTTTGAGCGGTATTACCCGCATCAATTTTGGGTGGTAACTCGAAAGATATGACCGATGAATTCCCTAGAAGTAATGTTATGACACCTCAAATACAAAATTTGATAAAAAATATAATATCTAAAACATAAAAAAAACCGCTAACACTGTGTAAAAATGCATTAAAACGCATTTTACACTAAACGTTAGGCACAATACCAAAAACGAAAAATGAACGAACAACCAACTAAAATAAAGAAGCGATTTGAATTATTAGATGTTTTCCGAGGATTCGCAATTCTCGGAATTTTTGTTGTCAATATTGTGATAATGAACTCAACATTTCTTAATCAAGATGAATTCTCAAAACAGTGGAGTTCAAGTATTGATCAAATATCTGAGAAAATTCTACAGCTCTTTTTTTATACAAAATTCTTTCCAATTTTCTCATTACTTTTTGGACTTGGAATTTCGATGCAAGTATTAAAATTATTCGATAAAAATAAATTTCACTTTTCATTTTTTGCAAGAAGAATGTTTATTCTATTCATTTTCGGTGTTTTACACATAACTCTTTTATGGTCTGGAGATGTATTAAATCTTTATGCTTTACTTGGGGTATTCACAACTTTAATGATAAAAAGGTCAAATAAATCTATTCTCATATTATCTTCTATTTTCCTGTTTTTTCCATTTTACGACCTAATATTAGAATACATATTCAATTTATTAAATTTTAAACCAGAAATTTATTTGAGCGATTATACTGGAAAAACAGTTAATCGAATAATTAAAAACGGAAGCTATATAGAAGGTATAAAATTAAGATTGTTAGAATATCTTTCAAATATTCCGATGCTTTTTGGGTTTTTAGCACCTCTTGCCATTTCAATGTTTCTTCTTGGACTTTATCTAGGTAAAAATAAAATTCATGAATCTCTAGATTTGTTCATCGAGAAGATTAAAAAACCAATGTTGGTAATTGCGATTGTAACTAATATTTACAGAATCATATTTTTGTTTATTCTTCCCAACTATGAAGTTTATAGGACTTATCAACCGATATTCATTAAATTAATGGGGCTTTCAGACGTAGCAATGGCTTTATTCTATCTTTGGGTAATTGGTTGGTTTTGGTATAATACAAAACTTAAATCTTCATTATCAGTATTAAAATATGCAGGTAGAATGGCTCTTACAAATTATATAATGCAAAGTTTTATAGGTTTAATACTATTTTCATCAATCGGATTTAAACTTTACGAAACTTTAAGTCCTTCAGAAACATTGTTAACAGCAATTTCTGTATTTATTTTTCAAGTAATTTTAAGCAAAATCTGGTTAACTTATTTTCAGTTTGGTCCTTTAGAATGGCTTTGGCGTTGTCTGACTTACAAAGAAATACTACCGATAAAAAGAAGAAAAAGTACTGTACCTAACAATTTATAAAAAACATAGGGCTTTTGTGCTTAATCGAAAGGTCTGAGTTTGTTTGCAAAGTCGCCAAATATAAAATTTGACATTTACTAAAAAATGATAAAAGCAAAATTTTTATATTTGGCTTAGTGCCAATCCGAAACGTATTGCTTATCACCTGTCCTACGTTTCTTACACTAGCCGTTGTACTCAATTAAAAAAACGAAATAATGTGGTTTAAGAAAAATGACATAGACATAAAACAGATAGAGAGAGTCGAACAAAAACTCAATATTCAATTACCGAGTTTTTTTGTAGACTTCTATATAAAAAAAGAAAAGTTGATTAGAAAATTTAAAAAACTATCTAATGACGAAGACTACATTACCTTGACAACTGACTTTAATTGGATGATTGAATTCAACCGAGATTTTCATAAACTTCCAAGAACAGAAGGGCTTTGTAAGAATAAAATTTGCATTGGAACTGATGGATGTGGTAATGATAGTTTCATTTCTTTAGACGGAAATGACTTCAGAGTTTTTAAAATAGACCATGAAATAGCCAATGATTTGATAGATAAAGAAAGTGGTGATTTCATGTGGGAAGATGACAGAATGGGAACATATGATTCTTTAGAACATTATCTGGAAGAAGAAATTAAAAGCTTAAAAGAATTTAGAAATTAAAATTGAGTACAACAATAGCTATAGTGCATACCCTTCGGGATACGCACCATAGCCAGACCGTTAGACACAAGAAATTAAAAACAATTTAATATGGAACTAAAAGAAGAAAAAATTATCACTAATTTAAATATTGACGAAAACAATAGTGCTGACAAAGTATTACTTGAGGCTTCAAACAAAATCATTGAGAAGATTC
>NZ_VLNR01000100.1 GCF_007489275.1 Aquimarina algiphila | reverse complement strand
TTTGATAATCCACTTTATAGTCCAATGATAATTTTTCTAATTCATCCTTTGGAATATAATTTAAAACTTCTGAAACCTTCATAGTTTCTCCCTAAATTACATAATTTTAAGGTTTCGAACACTTATGATTACAAATCCGCGCTATATGGGTCAAGGAGTAAAACAAAAACAAGCAAATCATCATGTTACAAGGACACAAAAAAACATAGGAGCAGTTTTAGTTGAAATCGGTTTTATTACTAATCCAACACAAGAATCCGCATTTCAGAATGATAGTTATTTAGAAAGTATTGGAATATCTATTGCTAATGGTATTTTTAATACAGCTTTTCCTAACCCAACTCCAAATATACCTAGTGTCGATTCTTCATTAGAGGGATACCAATGAAAAAAATGAAAAAATGAAAAAATGAAAAATTATATTTTATTATCACTTATATTACTTTTTTCTTGTAAAGAAAGAAAAACAAATAATGTTATACCTTCTAAAGAGTTAATAAGTGCAGAAAATCAAGAAAAAAAACTTGATAAAAAGGAATGTATAGAAGCACAAAAATCTTTTTTATGGAAAGCTAAAATTGATGATAATGGAAATGACTATTTGATTAAAGGAGATAAAATTTTTGAGATCAAGAATGATTTAAAATTAATTTCTAGTTATTTGAATAAGTTGAACCCTCCTTTAGAGGTTAATGTTATAGATGTTAAAGATTCTATTTTAAAAATAAATTTTAAAAACGAAGAAATACTAACACAGCAACTAGGTACAACAGGAGCTTCTCAGTTTGCTGCTTCTCTAGTTTATTATTTTACTGAAAATGAGAGAGTTAATAAAATTAAAATAGATCTTAACGAAGGAGATCACTTTTCTCCAGGAGTATATTCTAGAAATGATTTTAAAAATGAGTTTTATGTTTTTAAGTGTAAATAAAAATACCTCCTAACTCGCTTGTTACTGTTCGTAAACATAATTATGGTTTTGGTAATGTTGAATAAAGTAATGAATTAGGTCTTGGGCAATTGGACTTTGGTTCTAGAAATTATAATCCAGAGTTAGGGAGATGGTTTAATATTGATCCCCGCTTGGGTATAGTATATACTGGTGCTAGTTTGCAACTAGTACCGAGTATGAGCAGTAAGTATAAGTAATAGAAAAAAGGAGCAGCCATAGGTTTTGTAACTTATGGCTGTTTTTGTATTGTGTTGATCCATAGAATGCACGATCAGGGATTTTGTTAATAAAGAAACAGCGACAAGTGCAAGTACGATTACGCCAAATGATATTACGCCATCACCAACACCAGCACCAGTACCTCTGCCGGCACCGACACCAGCACCACTTCCAATAATACCACCACCAACACCAATTTTTGATTAAAAAACTATGAATAATGAATAAAATACTTTTAAATGCACTATATATACTGCTTTTTATTACCAGTTGTAATAATATTAGTAGCGAAAAGAAGAATGATAAACCTTCTGATAACATAAGTTCAAATGATATCACTAAAGAAAATGATATTAAAAAAGATGATGTAACTAACAATGATGTAACTTCAAAAAAAATCTTTTTTATTAAGGAAGGAGAAGTTTATATCAATTGTAAATATATCAATAATAATGATCTTAATACAAAACAGAAACTTTTTGATATTGAACTTGTTAAGGAAAATGGGGTAAAAAGTATGATCGCTATTGATGAGAATTATGCAGATTACTTATCAAAAGCAATAGAAAGGAGTAACTCTAAGAGTTTTTATCATTCTTCTCCTAAATCAATCCCTTGTTCTGCTATTATTTATTTTGTTAATGAAGACGAAACATCTTCTTGGTATCTTTTTGAGTATGACACTAATGGAAAACTTGTAGACAAAATGTTGTTGTCCCATAAAGTTGATGATATCACAGAACTTGTTGTAAAATCATACTCAGAAATAGTGCAAGAGGAAAATTTAGTTAGAGTTACACTGGTTAAGAATATGTTAGATGATTATGTCGATCAAAATAATTACTCAGAATTAGTTGATTCTATCGTGTCAAACTATAGTTTAGAAGAAGGAAAGCTACAACTTAAATCTAAGGATAGCACAAGACAAAAAGTAGAAGTAAAACAATAAACTTTACCCAGATAGCGTGAATTTGTAATCCGTGTCAAGTATGAGTAAGCAGTAACAGTTATACAGATAATAAAAAGGCAGTCGCATTCTAGTGACTGTCTTTTTTGATTAATTTGGGTTTTAATAAAATTTGTCAATTCCTAAAAATGAAACTAGTTAGTTTTACATTTGCTTATAGATAATATTAGCACGGTTGCAAATCCGCGCTAATGGGGTTCATTAAATAATATTCCAGCTATTAAACCCTTTTAATTATGATAAAAAAAGCTATTAAAGTACTTTTGTTTTTTATTTCTATAGGTGTATATTCTCAAGAAATATTTGTAGCAGAGTTTAACAATACACCTGCAACATTTAAAAACACAAATGAACGTATCGGTAATAGAACTTCAATTCAATTACAGTTGAAGGATGACAATACTTATATTATAGAAAGCTATGTATACAATAAGTATGATAAGAAAAAAACAAATATAAATTGTACTAAACAAATAGGTGTTTGGAGTAAAAGCAATAATATAATAGTGTTTAATCCAAATGATATTAACTCTTCTGAAAAGAAAAAGTTTAGATATAAATTAGTGAATAATAAAAAGCTCTATTACATTGGGTATGGTAAGAAATATTCTAAAAAACAAGGTTTGTCAAAGTAAAAGCTTTAAAAACTATTAAATGTGATAGTTTACCTAAAACTTTAGAACTAGAATGGTAAGCTATTAAGTTATAGTAGTAATAATCCCCGCTAGCGGCAGAATGTTTCTGGTGCCCTCAAAGTTTATCAGGATATTAGTAAATATGTAAACTTTTTCAGGATGAGATGCATATTATAAAGGCACAAGTTGCAAACTTGCGCCAGCTAGGGCTAGCTAAGGGATCTAATTGGGTTCTTTTTTGTTTAGATAAGAAGATAAATTTAGATTATAGATGGATTATTTAAGAAGTACAGAAATCCAATAATAATAGGGTTTAAAAACAAAAAAGTCCAACATTGCTGCTGGACTTTTGCTCCCCCTCTTGGGCTCGAACCAAGGACCCTTTGATTAACAGTTAATAGACAAATAGACTAATATGATTTCAAAAAGAAGATAATAATTTGATTATTAGAATTTTAGACAAATTGATAAAACTAAATCAACTTGTATAAAACCGTATAAAACCAAAAAATGCAAGCAAAATGCAAGCAAATTTTCTTGGATGTCGAGACACCATTATCTAATTTAGATGTATAAAAATATTCGAATGGCTACATTAACTTTAATGCTGGATAAACGGAATAAAAAAGCTAATAAATTTCCTTTGGTAATTAGAATATACCATAAAAGAATTCCAAAGAATATTCCTTTAGGATACAAGTTACAACCCTCTGAATGGAATGAGGAAAAGAATCAGGTTAAATCAACTTTTAAAAACTCGACCAGGGCAAATCATTTTGTGACTACCAGAATGTCTATTGCCACAAAGGTCATTGCCGATTATCATGCTAACTTAAAAAATATGACTGCATACGAGGTTGCTGATCTTATTGTTAGAGCTATTAAAAATGAAGAAGAGCAAAAACCTTTAAACCTGAATACAGTATCTCTTAAAAGAGGAACCTATCTAAAGGAATATAGCAAGAAAGTAATGGCTCGTTATTATGGAGCAAAACGTTTTGGAACAGCAGATGCAATACATAATGCCATTGTATTTATGATGAAATACAATCACGATAAAGATATGTTGATGTCTGATATTAATGAACTTTTTTTGGAAGACCTGGAAGCGTACTATCTTGGTCAAGGAAATAGCCTTAATGGTTTGGGAGTTCATTTAAGATCAATACGTAGAATTTATAACCTGGCAATTAAAGACTCAGAAACAGAACTTACCATGCAAGAATATCCATTTGGTAGAAACGGGTACTCTATAAAACAACAAAGAACAAAAAAGCGTGCAGTTTCGTTAGATGTTATAGATAAGATAGTTAAACTGGATTATCCTTTAGGTTCTCCTTTATGGCATCATAAAAATTACTTTTTGGTGAATTTTTATATGCGAGGGATGAATTTTATGGATATGGCATATTTACAGGTGAATACAATACATAAAGGAAGACTGCAATACAAAAGAAGAAAAACCAGGAGAGGTAATAATGTAAAAGAGTTCGACATATTAATCCCAGAAAATGTAAAAGAAATTTTCAATTTTTACCTTAGCAATAAATCAAGCAATGATTTAATATTTCCTATCCTTCAGGATGTATTTCATGAAGAATCTGATGATAGAATATTTGAAGTATATAAAAACCGACGTAGAAATCATTTAAGAAGATTGAGAACAATTGGGAAACAAATTGGTTTGGAAACTAAATTAACCACCTATGTTGCCAGACATACATTTGCTACTGCAGGATTACACAAAGGAATTTCTAAAGCCCAGGTAGGGGATATGCTAGGCCATACGAATTATTATACTACCGAAGCTTATTTTGCAGATTTTGAAAATGAAATTTTGGATAAAGCTGCGGATAGAATTTTTAATTAGGATGATATAGTACATTAAAAAAGTCTTCATGATACAATGAAGACTTTGAATGAGGTTCGGTTTATCGAGATTAAAATTAATTCTTACTCTTAGATATTTGCTCCGCCATTAATAATGCATTATAAGCATTGACTACTTTACCAGATTTAGAGAGTTCTGAAAAAGGAACTCTTGGGCTTTTAGTTTTGCCGGGAATTCTTACTTGTAAGTGATATTTATTACCAGACTCTATAATTATTTGTTTTACTTGTTTAGCACTTAGCAAAGGATACTTAAGTCTTACCATGGCGGCGATTCCTGTAACAATGGGCGCTGCAAAGGAAGTTCCACTTTCAGTAATATAGGAATTTTCTGGAATAGTTGTATGTAGCTCATATCCTGGAGCAAAAATATCTACATTTAATTTTCCGTAATTGGAAAAATAAGCTGGAAATTTATGATTCATTTTGTAATTTAAAGCTCCAACATTTATGAAATTATCAGTAATCTCATTTTTTGAAGTAGAATAATCTAAAGGATAAAAGTTATGTTGATCTATATTAAGATTATCATTACCAGCTCCATGAACCAACAAAACATCATGTTTCGAAGCATACTTAATAGCTTCTTTTACAAATTCAGGTTGCATAGAAAATAATTTTCCAAAACTCATATTAATAATTTTTGCTCCATTATCAACAGCGTATCGTATTGCTAAAGCAATATCTTTATCATATTCGTCACCTGATGGTACAGCGCGAATCATCATTAATTTAACATTATTGATGACACCATTTCCACCTTTTTTATTATTTCTTTTTGCAGCTATGAGACCAGCAACAGCAGTGGCATGTATTTCTGTTTCATCTACTGGCGTAATATCTCCATTACCGTAAGATTTATCAAACAAATCATTAATATCATCTCCGATTTCTTTTCTATCATCGAAATCTGGGTTTAATTTAAACTTTTTTAATGCTTTTAGGTATTTTTTAAAATCTACCATCCAATCTAAAGTGGCTTCATAGGTTAAATAATAGTCTAGCTTTTTTACTGAAAAAGCTAAATTAGGGTTTGCAATGGTATCTATCTTTTTGATTTTTTCTAAAGAGTAGTTTTTATTTGGAAAATACTCTTTTAAATCTTTACCTATTCTTTTATAATCATTTTCGATACCGATCACATATTCCCAATCTTCATCCAGAGTCTTTATTTGTTCTTTAAATATCTTTTCCGCCTTTTTACCTATCGAATCACCATCCTTAATTTTTCCATTTTTAAAATAACCTTTATCACATAATATTCTTATGAATTCTTTTCTTGCATAACTAATACTCTTCCCCTTTGAATTACCCAAAAAATTCCATCCATGAATATCATCTATATATCCATTTTTATCATCATCCAAATGATTACCAGGCACTTCATTATTATTTGTCCAAAAATGGCCTTGAAGCTCCTCATGATTGATATCAACACCACTATCAATTATGGCAATAATAATTGAATCTTTAGGGCTTAACCAAAGTTCTTGATAAGCCTTGTCAATACTACTCCCTGGTAAGGTATCGAAAAAAATATCCTTGTGTTGCCAAAATTTGCCAATAGAATCTGATAATACTTTTTCCTTATAGTTAACAACCACAATGTCTTTTGAGAATGTATTTTGAATCTGAGAACTACTAAGCAAAGGATATAGTAGTAATACAAGGAATATTTTTTTCATAAAATTTAAGTAAAATTTAATCAATATAACTCCCTAATGTTCATATCGAGAACATAAAAGAAAGTTTGAAAATCTAAAGTTTTCAATAAACTTTACCATTAAATAGTATCACACTTAATGGTTGTTTATTCTTCTCTCGTAGGTCTTGTTTTATTTTTAGGACCCAAAATATGGCCATCACCTCCTTGAATAATCTGTAGTTGTTTTCGATCTAAACTAGTAATTTTAACCTTTTTTAGCTTCAATTTGTTCTTCGCATTCATAGTTATTTGTTTTTGTAAATTGTTTCTTCAACAAAAGTAAACTAATAATTAGAATTCGATTATTAATTTTCATCAAGGCTCTAAAAATTCAGGAATTTTTAATAGAAAAAACAATTAAATCACTATAAACCAGTTGATTTATCGTTTTTAGGTTTTAGCGTTATTCTCTAATTTCTTGATAAAATAAGATGGTTTGATACCTGTTTTTTTATAGAACGCTTGCGAGAAAGATACAGGATTGCTAAAACCTACTGTATCTGCTATTGCCTTAATAGTATATTTTCTAAATTTATGATCGCTTTTAAGCTTTTCGATGGAGTACTCTATTCTCAGGTCATTAATATAATCAGTAAATTTTTTTTGTTCATAATGATTTATAAAAACAGACAAGTATTTGGAGTTAGAGTTGATACTTTTTGCCAAGGTATTAATCGAAATATTTGGGGTCAAATATTCTTCTTCAGATTCGAATTTATCTAGCCCGGTTTTTATTATCTTCATAATGTCTTCTGATAGATGGGCTAAGCTTTGTTTATCTTTTAATGGCTTATAATTTTTTTCTTCTTTGTTATTTTTCTCCACTAGTTGTTTAAATCTAATCTTATCCCTTTTTCTTTTCTTATAACTGAAAATTAGAAATAGAGATACTATAATTAGTACTATTGCCAATGAAATGATACTCCTAGACTTGGATGAGTTTGATTGACTAAGATCATTAATTAATCTTTCTTTGTCTAAGATCAAGTTTGCGGTGTCAAAATCTTTAACTATCTTGTTATTGATATATAGGTGATTAGAACTTAGTATACTATCTACAGTAATTAGCCTATTAAGATATAATAACTGTTTTTCTTTGTTGTTTTTTTCCTTGTAATGGTTAATTAGGATTTTATACCCTTGACGAATTTCAGGAAATAGATCTTTAAAATCTTTGAATAAACTATCTGCCGTCCTAAATTGAAAATTTGCGTCTTCAACTTTATTTTCTGCAAAAAAAGATTTACCTAAATAAAACCTAGAAAATATTTCGTTAGACTTGTCTTCCAGTTTAATTAAATTAGGGATGGCTTTTTTTAGGCTATCAATAGAGTTTTTGTACTCCTTTTTATAATATAGATTTACACCTTCATTCATTATGAAATAATGATACATATCATTATCATTATTAGATAAAGAAATTTTAATTCCTTTTTTATTAATTATGGTAGCAGTATCAAGTTTTTTCAATTTGGTGTATGAATCAGATAATGCAAACAATCCTATTAATTTACTATAATAATCTTTGGGATATTCTGACTCCTCTGATAAGATATAATCATTGAACTCTTTGAAAATTTTTAAGGCTTCCTCATGTTTACCAATTCTATTCTTTAAAGATCCAATATTGAATTTAGAGTCATATGCTAAAACATTATTGTGATGTTTTTTTGCTATCCTATAGCATATGAAATAATTATCTAGTGCATCTTTATAATTTGCACGCTTATAATAATAATCTCCTTTGCTATAATATAAAATGGCAGGGTAGTTTTTATTAGTTTTTGCTTTTAATAAATTAATTGCATGGTTTAGATAAATTAATTCAAGAGAGTCCTGAGAAACAGAACTTAAAAAAAAGTAGCCCTTAGCCATTTCAAGACTATTTTTATCTATAAGCCCTTTCTTTATATAACTTTTTGCATAAATAGTCACTCTATTTTCAAAGTTGTCAAATTTATAAAGTTGATCTTCTATGTATTTATAAGGTTTACCTCTTAGAGAATCAGGAATATGAAACTCATTAATTACCTTGACGTTTAAAAAGTTATTTTTATCTATTTGGATATACGAAAAGAGTAGAATAGCAATTAAAAAACAGGAAATTATATTTAAAAATTTGATCATTGGTTTCTAATAATTATTACGTCTACACCAAAAAGTCTATAGAATGCAAATTAGTGAATTATACTATTTGAAGTTCGATTAAAATGAATAAATTAATACATTTATCATTTGATATACTTTGTTTTAAAGGTAATTTGTTACCTAAGTTTCCTCCATTTTTTAAACTTAAAATTCATGAATTTGGAGTGCAATTTCCAGAATCCTTAGATACTCTCCTTGCAATAACGCTAGCCCACCCTCTATATTTGACTTCATAAAACCGGTCAACATGGAGTATAAAGAATATAACAGCAAACATAGGTTTATGTCTGATATCATAAAAATGTTACATCTAAAGGTGGATTTATTTATATACAATCTTTCTCATGATGGTTCATATGAACTAATACTCTATAGTTGGATTAACAAATTATATGCAAAAGGAAAAACTACAGAAGAAGCGGTGCAGTTGATTTATAAAGCACGTAACATATTATTACTTAACCCAAAAAAAGGTTTGTGTAGCTCCCCAATGTCATCATAAACTTGTTTACTTATGTTTATTAGGTATACCCAATTAGGTTCAATACAAAAAAGAATGGTTGATGATAAGATGGCAATAAGAATCAATGCTCCCAAAGCAGTAGTTAAAGAGGTGTTAAAAATGATAAATCCTCTTGTAAAAGTAATAGGGAAAGAAGTGATCTTGATGTATGATACATTAATGCGGATAGAACAAGAGATTAAAAATATTAAACGATAAAGAAGATGGATAGCGGATGCTTGAAGTAATCTGTAAGCATAGAGTCTTTGTTTCTTCTATTCTTTTATGAAGAACTTCTAATCTCGGTTTTCCGTCATTAAACTTCGGACTCCAGATATCAAACAAATTAAAATTAACCTAGTTGTAAAAAATGAAACTAGCTACTACTATTCTTGCACAACAATAAATAAAAATAAACACCAATGATATATATAGTAATCAATCTTGTTTTAGAATATACCGCCGTATTGATCGATCATTTTACCTTGATATACCAATTTATTAGTAATTGTAACTAAGATGAAACAATTATTCCCAAAAGAAATTATAGAGCATACGGTAGAAGCACACCAGTTTGCACATAGCAACAGGAGCAAAACGATCTATACAATGATACTAGTTGCTTTTATCATCGTCTTGGCACTTTTACCTTTTATAAATATTGACATCTATACTACGGCAAGAGGGATGTTAAAACCGGGTAAGGAACGAGTGGTTATCACTCCGCTTCAATCGGGCACAGTAGTTTTTGCAAATATGATTGATAATCAAAAGGTAAAAAAGGGAGACACTTTACTCATGGTCAATACCACTTTGGTAAAAGAAAAAATTAAGAGATCCACCGCGCAGATTAGAGAAACAGAACAATATATAAAGGATTGCGAATATCTGATCAATACCTCTACCCCAAAATTGAGTAAGATAGAATCGGCACGATATCAAAAGGAATATTTATATTTTACTCAAAGATTACGAGAGTTACGTACCCGTTTTAAGAAAACAAAAACAGATTATCTGCGTACTAAGAAATTGTATACAAAAAAGGTGATTGCCAAAGTAGATTATGAAAACAGTGTTTTCGAATATCAACTAGCGACTACGACATTACTTCAATATCGAAAACAACAAAAAAGTAATTGGCAAGTGTCAATAACAGAATACCAAAATACTATTAGAGAATTAGAAAATGGAGTATCACAATTAGAGAAGCATCAAAAGGAGCTAGTGGTCACAGCGCCAATAGATGGAATTCTTAAAAATGTAATGGGAATAGCGTCTGGGAGTCTAATTTCTTTAGGGACTAATGTCGCCGAAATATCCCCCGATACAGGGTTGATTGCAGAGTGTTACTTGTCTCCCTCTGATATAGGGTTGGTGAGCGCCGATAGGTCTGTAAATTTTCAGATTGATGCTTTTAATTATAACCAATGGGGAGTGGCTACAGGGAAAATTATGGAGATCAGCAAAGATGTAGATATGATTAATGACCAGCCAGTTTTTAAAGTACGCTGCGCTATTAACCAGGATCATCTACAACTCAAAAATGGTTTTAAAGGAAGTTTAAACAGGGGGATGACCTTTAGCGCACGATTTCAAATTGCAGAACGAACCCTATTTGAATTACTATACGATAAAGTCGATGATTGGTTCAATCCTTCAAGTCCAACTATAGCAGAAGTGAAAAATGAAAAGTAAAAAGATAAAAGAGTTCGATATCGGAAGAAGAAAAGTCGAAATAAAAAAATATCAGACACCAGAATTTGAACAACTATTAACACTTAGATGCTTTGCTTCTCTGAAACTTTGTAACTAAATAAACAATGGGAAAAACAAAAATAAAACAACACGATATTACTGATTGCGGTGCGGCTTGCCTGGCATCAATATCGGCACATTATAAATTACAATTACCTATTGCCCGTATTCGGCAGTTTGCTAGTACCGATAAAAAAGGAACCAATGTATTGGGACTAATTGAGGCTGCCGAAAAATTAGGATTCGAAGCCAAAGGAGTGCGCGGGGATCTGGATAGTTTGTCTAAAATCCCTAAACCTGCCATTGCCCATGTGATTGTTAATGAAAAATTACATCATTATGTAGTGATCTATGAAGTAACCCAAGAGTATATCAAAATTATGGATCCAGGGGATGGTAAGTTTTATAAAAAAACACATCAAGAATTTACCACAGAATGGACAGGAGTATTGGTACTACTATTGCCTAAAGAAGATTTTATAGCAGGTAATGAAAAAGTATCTGTATTTAAGCGGTTCTGGTTTTTACTAAAACCCCATAAAGGAGTATTGACACAGGCATTTGTGGGTGCACTAATCTATACATTACTGGGGTTCTCTACTTCGATATATATTCAAAAGCTTACAGATCATGTGTTTATAGGTACCAGTACCAAACTGCTTAATCTGTTGGGACTTGTCATGATCGGATTATTGCTCTTAAAACTGGTGGTTGGAGCGTATAAAGATATTTTTTTGATTAAAACTGGTCAACAGATTGATGCACGACTTATTCTGGGATACTATAAACACTTACTAAAACTACCACAGCAATTCTTTGATACGATGCGTGTAGGAGAGATCATTTCCCGAATTAATGATGCCGTAAAAATTAGAAACTTTATCAATGGGGTTGCATTGGATCTTACCGTTAATGTTTTGATTCTGATTTTTTCTTTTGGATTGATGTTTGCCTATTATTGGAAACTGGCATTAATCATGCTGGCAATTATACCTGTATATTGCATCATTTATATGATCACCAATAGGCTAAACAAGCATACCGAACGAGGGGTCATGGAAAAATCGGCAGAGTTAGAGAGCCAATTGGTAGAATCCCTAAACTCGGTAGGTACTATCAAAAGATTTGGACTTGAGGATTTTGCTAATATCAAAACCGAAACACGATTTATTGGATTACTAAAAAAAGGATATAAATCTGCATTAAATAGTGTGTTCTCTAATTCTAGTACAGATACGATAGCACAGTTGTTTACTATTATCTTGTTATGGAGTGGTTCTTTTTTTGTGATTCAAAAAGAAATTACTGCTGGGGAGTTGATGGCTTTTTATACGATCATAGGATATTTTACCAGTCCTGTTGCTAGTCTGATCAGTGCCAATAAACAGGTGCAGAATGCTTTGATTGCTGCCGATCGCTTGTTTGAGATTATGGATCTGGAGCGAGAAGAAGATATCCAGAAAGTAAAACTAATCCAACAGAATATTGGAGATATTAATTTTTCTAACGTAGGATTTAGATACGGATCCAGAGTAGAGGTGTTTAAAGATTTTACGTTAACCATCCCTAAAGGAAAAATTACAGCAATTATAGGCGAGAGTGGCTCTGGTAAATCTACGCTGATGTCTTTATTACAAAATATTTATCCTATACAAAAGGGTAAGATCTCTATCGGAAACCAGAATTTGAAATATATAGAAAGTAGTAGTCTAAGAAACCTGGTGAGTGTAGTACCTCAAAAGATAGACCTCTTTGCAGGTAACGTGATCGAGAATATTGCGGTAGGTGAATTTGCTCCCGATGTAGAACGTATCATGGAAGTATGTAAAACAATAGGAATTCTGCAATTTATAGAGAATCTACCAAATAATTTTGCCACCTATTTGGGGGAGAATGGAGCTACTTTATCAGGAGGACAAAAACAACGTATCGCTATTGCCAGAGCATTATACAAAAATCCAGAAGTTCTGGTATTGGACGAAGCAACATCTTCATTGGATAGCACCTCAGAAAACTATATCCAACGAGCAGTACAAAGCTTGCGGGATCAAAATAAAACGATCATCATTATTGCCCATAGATTGAGTACAGTTGTAAATGCAGATAAAATAGTGGTTTTAGACAAAGGAGAAGTGATCGAAGAAGGAAATCATAAAGTATTATACACCCAGAAGAAAAAGTACTATGAATTATGGCAAAAACAAATACCTGATATAGATAATATACATAAAATAAATGCTGTTGCATAAATATTAAAACATCATAAAAGTAAAGGGATATGAAAGTTATTATTAAACAAATAGAACTTATAGAGAGAATTGATCAACTAGTTCGCTTACAGGCAACGGGATCACCAGGAGCATTGGCAACAAGATTAGGGATTTCTAGAACCAATGTTTACAGACTTATTGATACCATGAGAGATTTAAATGCTCCTGTAGAGTATCATCATGGGATACAGAGTTTTGTCTATGAAAAAGAAGTAAAGTTTAGTTTTGGATTTGTAACTAGAGAATTAAACCAAAGAGAATCCATATCAACCTATGGTGGAACATATATAAAAAATACAATATTTATAACAGCGTACCAGAAAATGGTACGGAAAGGTTATAGTATTGTAGTGTAAAAAGGAATGGCGCAGTTCTTTTTATCGTTGTTGCAACAACAAGAACAATTTGTCTATGGGTTTGACGAAATCAGAGATAAATCATTAAAATCAAATTATTAATTATTAAAAATTTTTAAAATGAATACAAAAAAATTAAATTTACAAGAACTTAATGCAGAAGAATTAACTAACACTAATGGCGGTGGTCTTATTCCTGCATTAGCACTTACTGTTGCTATTGGATCTTTCTTTTTTAATGCCGGATACCAATACGCTGCTGCACAGTAGTTTTTATTAAAATAAAAATATTTATAAATTATGAGTTTTCTTAAAAATCTTTCAGAAGCAATAGGTACAATTACCCCTGCTAAAATTATATGGCTGGTAGTTATTAGTATTTTACTTTTTATGTTTTTCTTTTACTTAGGATTTCAATATAGCGAGGCACAACATACTTTAAAATAACAGTTATTTATCTTGTAAAAGATTTGAAAACTCAATTTTAAAATTTCAAAAAAATGAAAAATCATAAAATTGAAGAATTAAGTAATAATGAACTAATAAATATTAGTGGCGGGTTCGGTCTATTGACTTTACCTATTGTAGCATTCCATGCTGGTTATACTTATTATAATTTAATCCATTAATATGGATTGAGAATAATAAAAAGGGATGTGAATTTCACATCCCTTTTTTATATGAAATCGATAAAAACTTTTATCAAAGAATATACTATGATTACTTTTTTAGAAAACATTCTGGATGAAATGAGACCCATTACTTCAGCTACTATTTTATGGCTGTTGTTTATTACGGTTGTATTTTTTTCATTTTTCTTCTTTCTGGGCTTTGAATATAGTGGAGCACAATACACTATAAAATAAATGTGTTTTTTGTAATGTAAACATGAAATCGATGAAAATTTTTATCAAAAGATGTACTAACATTTGATATAAAAATGAATTAATTTGTCATTCCGTTGAAAAGCAGAATCCACTTATTAATGGCATTATGCCAAAATGAACGCCAGTTGTTTATTCTTATAATATTATACCACTAATTCAAATTATTTTTTTGCGTTCCGAAAAATGGTACGCATAGGTTATATTATTGTAGTATAAACTATGATAATAAAAGAATGAGTAAGGAATATTCAACAATGCTTAAAGTCCTCAAGCATTTTTCGGGACTAAACAAACTAGACGCTTTTGATCTTTTACACAAAATGGAGGTAACACTGTTTTATGCTTCAAGCCCTATAAGTACCAAAAACCTTAAACAAATTATTTTATCTGATATAGAAAAGGTAGATTGGATTGATCCTTTTCATTTTACTTTTCTTCCCAATGGTAATCTATGTGAATTTGTAGGATCAAATGAATGGCTGCAGGTGTATAAGGAGAAGAATAAATTTTTGCCCGATTGGGCTATGTTTAGAGTGTATTATTTTAAAACGGTATATGCACCTTTAGAATTAAGAAAACTTACCAGAAAAAACCTTCTGGGAATGATTAGGGGAAAAGATAAAGAGAAAGAAATACAAGAGTTTTTAAAGCAACATAGTATTACTATGACTAATAAAATTACTAATCGTTTATTGTTACTGGATTTGTAGTCTTAAGATAAATTAAAAATTAATATGTGATAAAATAACTACTTCAAAAGAAAACAAACCAAAATCAATCGTCTATGGAACCTATGAATGTATTCTATCGGATATTTCATGAAGATTTGCATCCATTGGCCAACCAAAAAACCAAAACAGAGTATCTGGATTATTTTAAAAGTAATAATACGAGTACCCTTATAATTGAAGGATATAACAGACAACAACTCAAATATTGCTATTATGAGCAATTACTTCTTAATGTCCTTAAACAAATTAAAAGAGGTTTACATCAGAAGATGTTTTTGTTTTCAGAAGGTAATAACAATATTGGCAAAGTAATCCAGACCTATCAAATATTCCTTTTAAATTATACCAAAATCATTGAGGAGAATTACTTGTCTCAACAGGATACTTCTTTAATATTTCAAATTTCAGAACAGAAATCAAATACTGATATTTTTAAGATCATCTATAAAACACTGGATAACATCCTTGTATATTTAGAACAAACTTTTGTTAAGCATATAGATCCTACCCTCACAATTCCTTATCAGCAACGATTATGGTTTGTAAGTAAACATAGGAATATAGCAAAAGACTTACAGCAAAAATTTGAAGCTCTTAATCTTTCAGAAATCGTAAAGAAATCTATTTGTAAACCTCTACAACAAATAGAGAAAAATGAGCTTTCCGGATTTACATATGAATCAAGAGCATACTACGCTACTTTTATCAAAGTATTTGATCATTTACTCAAAAGTGAACCATCTCCATGTGAAGAAAAAGTATATGCTGTTCTTATCAGCTTGAATTATAATACCTTTAAAATCTTTTTCTTTATCACTGCGATTATTAAAGGAAAAGTGAAATCTTCCCATAGTGTCAAAGAAAAACTACAGGTATATCATGAGTATATAAAAAAGATTAAAACTACCACGGTGACAGCACTATATAGACGTAATCCCAGATTACCGTCTCTTAAAGAGCAACTATTACTCTGGATTAATGAAGAGATTAATTTTTATAACAAAAAACTGGAGTTCGAAGAATTAAAATCCTTTAAACCTTCAAACAAGAAACTCATTAAAATTTCTGTTCCAGAGGTTTCTTTACTAACAAAACTATTATATGACACTAAACTTGTAGAAGGTCCAAAAACAGAATTGTTTACGTTTCTTTCCAGTACCTTCAGTACCCCAAAGGCCAAAATTATCTCTACAGAGAGTTTAAGCAATAATTATTATTCTATTAGCGAAAGTTCTAAGAGATCGGTAAAGAAAATGCTAAAAACGATGTTACTACAGTTAGATCGAATGGAAGGGGAATTATAACTATATCAAATTGACTATAAAATGGAATATACATAATTTGAATTGGTATTACCCTTCTTCAAACAGATGTAAACAATCATATTTATGCAAAAAAGCCAATAAACTTTGTAGCATCCGATAAGAGAATCCTTCCATTTTTAATAATTCAAATCCCTTGATCTTCAAGAGATCTTCAAGAGTCATCATATGATGTATTGTCATAAACTTCTTAAGTTCATCTTCTATTTCCAATTTTTCAATGGATTCTTTTAAAATAGGGGGTTGCATTAGGGTTTGATATTAAAACGTAAGTACTACTCTTTCCAGAGACAATATAAGACTATTTTCATCGAATCCTATTTTTATTCAGCAATTTAAAACATTGTATTTCAATGATTTAAGTTTGTTATTGAAGGGTTGTAAACCCCTTTGCCACTGTTTTGATATGATTGTAATGTTTCTCTTTATACCATTAAAAAATAAAATGGAAATATGTTCACTAAAAAAGAGCTAAAAAAGTATATAACCGAACGAAATGATCTTCCATTTGGAGATCATATTCTTTCAGGTCAAAATACCACTTTAATCTCCAGAGACGATTTCCTTAAACAATTAGAAATTCAAATACATAAAGATCAATGGAAATAATTGTATTAGAGTCTGAGGCCTACAAAAGTTTACAAAAAGAAATGTTACACATGGTCCGCATCACTGTTCGGGAAGCTAAAGAAGAAGCAATGGCCAATATGGATCCGGCTAATGACTGGCTTGACGCCGAAGAAGCCAAGAAACTCTTAGGAATTAAAAGCAAAACAAAATTACAGGAACTAAGGGATTATGATGAGGTCATGTATTCCAAAGCAGGAAAAGTCATTAGATATTCTAAAAAAAGCATCCTGGAATATCTTAATAGGAATATTGTAAGGTAAACAATGTAAACAGTACGGGTATGCTCACATTAGAAGAACAACTATTATTCCTGGAGGAACATCGGGAAATGTTCACCAAATTATTGGAACAGTTCCAGGAACAATTTGGAGAAAT
>NZ_VLNR01000010.1 GCF_007489275.1 Aquimarina algiphila | reverse complement strand
CATACAAGTTATTTAATACACACACTTTTGGGGGTGGGTCAATTTAAACAAGAATAGGTGGGTCAGTTTAAATAGGATTTACTGGGTCAATATAATAGGAATAGGTGGGTCAGTTTGGCAAGAATTTCCATTTTACTTTTTAATTTCTTTTTAGATTTTCCTCGTGGAATTATTGACTGTAAGTAGTCTAGATACAGTCAATACTATCTTAGATAAATACTAAATTTTAACATTTTACAATCTAAAGCACACTAAATATCACTGGATTTTGTTAAAATTGAGGAGTTTCAATTATTAACCAACGAATAATATGAGTATTGTAAAAGAATTTCCGTCTGAAAAAATATTAAAATTTCTACCTTTAATAATAATTATCCCGAGTTTCATAGGAGGCTTTCCCCAAATAATCTTACTTGGTCTTTTGTCCCCATTTTATATTCGCTTTTTTTCAGTTTCCCAAGCTTTTTCAGATGGCTTATTATCCTTGATTTTTATTATAGCTCTTGCATTAGTTTTGATAATTGCGATGACAATCATTAATAAAATAGAGGATATAGGGATTCGTTTAAAAGAATCAACCAAAAAGAAATTCTTTAAAAAGACTATCAACTACTTTATGGAAGTAATTGCCATAAATGTAATCTCGATACCAATGACAGGCATTTTTATACTTTTTATTCCTGTTGAAGAAAGTAGGTTACTTTTATTTATAGGGATTACTCTTATATTTTTTTTCTCTTCTTTAGCTTTAGCATTTTTTGTCAAATGGAAAAATCCTTTTAGGAGAGAAAGAAAGGAAAAAGAAAAAAAGAAATTAAATAGCAATCAACAGAAGTATAACTTTTATGCCTTGGTAGCTTATTTATCATTAGTGTTACTGTTATGTTTTACTTTAGTTAATCTTCTAAATGGTAAAATGGAAAACACAAGAAATGCAAAAAATGCAATTTGTTTTATTAAAAAAAAGTATACCCTTACCGAGTGCCCCGTAATTAGGTATTTTAACGACAAATATATTTTTGCAGAAATAATTAATAAAGATGGAAAACGAGAAAAAGTTTATGAAGAATTTAAAATAGTTTTTGATAACCAAATCTGTGATTGCCCAAAAACAAAACCCTAGTTTTCAATTTCTTCCCTTTTTAATTCCTTTTAATTCCGACTTTACCCTGTAATGCTCGAAGCATATTTTTTCATGGTGGCATCTTAGCCTTATGAAAAAACTCGCTATTGTTTTCCTACTTTTATTTGTTGTGTTAGCCAGTACGCAAGGATGGCGTATCTATACCAAGATACGCCATGCCAAGCGTTTAAAAATAGGGGTGCAAAAATTCAAATTATTAAGCTTATCCCTTACCCCTGTAAGTAATATCGTCTTATCGTTAGGAAATTTTAGCAGTTCTACTTTTATCATCTCACAAATCAAAGTAGATGCCTACACTCGCGACGGACAACTACTAGCGGAACAAACTACTCCTTTAGCACAACCATTTACTTTAAACCCAAATCAAAATAGTGCCTTGCCACTATCCTTTGCCATTAATGCTACAACGGTTATTAGTGCTTTAAAAGCTATTGGTGGTTTATCTACCGTTGCTGCTAACTTTTTGACCTCCGGAACCTATGGACTACCTATTGTCTTAAAAGGCTTTGTAGAAGCCGAAAACATACAAATTCCCATTGAAGAATCTTTAACTATATAAAAATGAAAGAAATCTATCTCCTTATCATATCCGTACTCTTAAGTGGTGTTATTGCCGTTCTAGGCTATTTCTTAAAATCAGTACATGCCGAAGTTAAAACCTTACTCAAGGAACTTATCGAATACACCCAAGAACTGCGCAATCTCATTAGTGGTATTCAGGTGCAAATTGACAAAAGCATTGAAACTGATATCACAGAGATGAAAGCCGATGTAAAAGGGTTGTACCGAAAAACGGAATACAACACTAAAGAAATCCTAAAACTGCAACATCAACCTTCTAAAGATGCCTGATCATGGAACTTATGAATGACGACTTAGGTAAAATAGAAGATGCAGGGGCTATTGTGCGTGGGGGTGGTATCGATCGCCACTGGCAAAGCATTACTCCTGACAAGAAGTTTTTAGCCATGTTTGGTAAAAAAAGACAGGATGCTTGGCTATTTGACAGTAATACGGCACTGGTACATTTTAACCTTCGAAGTATAGAATTTGGCAATTGGATGACCCAACAAGACCGCTCCAATTTTCTATATGCAGCTTCGCTATCCTTGCACCATTTAGCTAAAGTATTGCAAATCCAAGATGCAGATATCGGGATGAATGGTCGTTTATCTCTGGCACTAGGTGCTAGAGGTCATGGCAATGCAAAGGCGCATTATGAACCTACTCCTTATGGGGTCATTAACCTGACCAAAACACAGGGTTTTGGTTCTCTAGCCCATGAATACGCCCATGCCTTGGATAATGTCATTAGTTTTCTGACCAATGGTCGGGAGGCTTATGTATCCGGAGGTCGCGAAACCCGAAAAGGATATAATCCCACCAAAGCCAAAAAAGGAAACTTCTTCGAACAACAATTCGAAGAGTTTTTTAACCTGTTGTATTTTGATAAAAAAGGGGAAGAAACCCAGTTTTCTAAAGATATATCCAATTTTAACGCAGGAGATTATTACGAGCGTAGAAATGAAGTGTTTGCCCGTTCCTTTGAGGTGTATATTTTCAATTTGCTAAAGGACGCCAAGATCAAAAATATCTTTTTAGTGGATTCAAGCTACCAAGCAGTTGTTTACCCTAATCCTACACTTTCTAAACTTATCAAACCCATAATTGACCGTATCGTAAAAAAAGGATTTAGTGAGATTAGAAAAAATAAGCAAGATACATTGCAGGGGATTACTACTCCTACAGGCTATAAGGGCTTTAGAAAAACACTCAAAGCACATGCTAATCTTGATGATACGCTATTAGCCATGAAACGTATTGCTTTGCGGGATTTTAAACAGGTTGAAGAATTAGCCCACGAACTACAGGACAATACTGTTGCAGAAACCAGTGAGAATATTTGGAACTACTTGCGTGAGCATACCCGTTACAAACTCGATAGTGAAGGCATAGAAGAGCTAAGAACCCCTGCCCGAAGTATGGTAGATGGACAAAAGGGGGTTGAGGATACCAATTTTGGTATTGATTGCGATGATTATACCATACTGGTCAGTGCCTTGTTATTGAATCTCGGTATTGACCATGAGTACCGTGTCACTGCCTATGAAGAAGTCGGTAAGTTTCAACATATCTATCCTGTTGCTTTTGATACCGACGGGACTCCTTATGTCATCGATATAGTCCCAGAAATCCCCCACTTTAATTACGAAGAACAACCCATAATAGACTTAAAAACAATTCCTATGGAACTACAAGAATTATCTGGTGTTCAGCCAGAACTACTAGAGGAAAATGAATTTCCGATTACAGATGAAGAAATCTTAAACGATTTTGCCGAAGAAATAGATGAGGCCAACCAGTTAGAAGGTATCGAAGACGATTACGAAGATGCTATACTGGACAATACCTTTTTGTCTGGTTTTGAAGAAGTGATGGATGAGGCTGATGCCGATATCATCCTCAATGGCACATCGGATACTATAGCCCTTTTAGAGCGTGGCATCTTAGCCGAGGTTAATAAAGCACGACAAGTTCTAGCTAATGAACAAAGAGAACCTACCGTCTTAAGCCAACTGGTAGATGTGGATATGGAGCTGCGTATTATTGATCATGTGATGCAGTCATGGGAAGATGAGGATTTACGAGATAGTGCGCTGATGGCAGCCATACAATCCAGTAGCCAATATACTAATTTCTTCAGGGCGATTAAAGCCAGTCTGGACGGGCTGAATGAAGAGCAACTAAACGGGTTGGACAATGAAGAGTTGGACGAACCGCTATATCTAGCCCGTATCCCAAATAATGAGGATTTACTGCTCGATGTTTTGGAAGATGAGGATGATGAGGATTTAGAAGGATTAGGGATGGTTGACGATGAATTGGAATACTATGATAATTTTGAGGACTTCGAGGATGAGGACATTCCTAATCTTAGTGGTTTTTTTAGAAAAGTATTCCGTAAGATCAGGAAAGGTGTTAAAAAAGTAGTCAAAGCTGTGGTACGGTTTAACCCTGCGACTTTGGTTATGCGTGGAGCAATTATTCTGGTATTAAAAATCAATCTTTTCAAATTTGCCGAAAAGTTAATCTACGGCTATTTAAGTGAAGCCCAAGCCAGACAACAAGGCTTAGATATCAACGAATGGCGCAGACGAGTGAAAAAACTGCGTAGAGCTGAACGTTTCTTTACTAAAATTGGCGGACGTGCCAGTAAATTTCGTAAAGCCATTGTAAGAGGTAAAGGAGGCAGACGAGCCAGATTACCATTAAGAGGATTAGGCGCGGTAGCTACCACAAGTACGGCTGCTGCAAGTGGATTTATTGTGTTTATGAAAAAACTACTGGCTAAGATCAATCCCATTAAATTGATCAAAAAGGTAGCCAATAAAATAAGGAACAAACGAAGACCTCCGGTCCCTAATCGTTCAATACCACGTACTGTGACTAATCGTCCAACTTTTATCCCAAGATCAAAACCCTATAGAACAAATACTTCTGTACCCATGCAACGCTTTACCCCAAATGTCCCAAGTGTAACCACTACTGTAAACCCCAATATTCCGAAACAACGGTTTTTAGACAAAGTAAAACAAGTGTTCAGCCGACATAAAAAGAAATGGGTCATTGGTATTATCATTTTTGTATTTACCCTAGTGGGGTACAAATACTATCAAAAAAGCCAGAAGAAAAAGAAACGTTCCCTTGCAGGAATAAAAGCAGCGCGAACCAGAGCCAGAAATCAAAAGAGAATAGCTGCTACTCCTAAAAGAAGAAGAACCACCGCAAAACGCAGAACAGCGGTAAAACGAAGTACGCCAAGACTCAAAAGGAGAACACCACGCGCTTTGCCTGCAAGAGCTGTAAGTGGGGTAAGAAAACGTAAAACCTCTAACGGTTCACGCTTAAAAGCCATGCACCGTAAGGCAAAACAACTACAAAAAACACATCCAAAAACCAAGTATAGTACCCTTTTAAAAAGGGCAGCAAAACAGCTATAATAAAACCAAATATTAATTTTTTAAACCATAGATACACATGGACGATTTAACAAACGATGAGATCATACTCGCAGGATTGGGCGAAGTAGACGGAAGACGTGGAAGAAGTAGCAGAATGAGCCGAGTACGCAATGCTGTAAAATCAGAGATCGGAGCATCTCGATTCAGAAGACACTTTTTAGACCGAGTACATAAATTACCTCGAAGCCTGCAACAGGATTTGATTCGCGGAAAAGCCCAGATTTCTGATGCCCCTTATTATGCCACCGCAGAACTGAAAGGAACACGCTCAGAGCTTATCAAACTCTCTACTTCAGAAAAATTAGGAGAAACCAATATCGATAACGGAAAACTAAACAAAGACCGTTACCTGACCTTATCGGGGATTCGATTACTCTTTGATAAGGACAGTATGGAAGGATGTTTTACTGATCCGTTTCCTGCGGACTTATTAAACGGAGAATGGGAACTGGAACTTAACGGACAAAAGGTGTTTGAAAAACAACCCATTCGTAAGTTTTTTGATGGGTTCTATGGATATAATACCATAAAACCTTTTGGACTGTATATTCTGAATAACCCCAAAATCATACATCCACAAACCCCGATTGAATTTAATGTCAACCTTCCCAGTGAAGTGCAGGGATACTTAAAAGTATTCTTAGAAGGTACAAGCGTATATAGTTTTTAATTCCCCTTAACCTTAAAGCTACTGCACATGATCTTCCCAAAGTCGGTTGCAGTAGCTTTTTAAAATATAAAAAATGGAAAACCTAGATTACAATACCCTAACAAAAGAAGAACTCATCACCCTTTTAGGAAAAAGAGATACTGAGATCACCAATTTAAAAGATATAAATACTACCCAAGCTACCGATATTGCAAAGCAAGTAGCCACTATAGGAAAACTACAAAAGGAACTTTTTCAATGTCAAAACGAAGTAAGAATTGATACTGCTGTAAAGCTTATTGATGCAATACTGGATTTACCGGAAGAAGAAGTACAGGAATTACCCGTATTGATACGTACTACTGGTGATGGTATAGAGGCATATACCGCATTTGTATATGGTTCATTATCCTGTCTTGGAGCTGATAGTGGTTCTGACAGTGAGCATCCAGATAGTGAAGTACCGCTAGAAAACCAGAATATGTAAACAAATCCAATATGATGAAAACAAAAATCCAATTGATAGAAACCACCATTACCAAAGCAAAAGATATTGTACATATATCAGAGGATTTTGATATTGGATACAGGTATCTGGAAGGGGTAGCAGTACTGAGTAGTATTGGTAAAGGACATCTATTTAGATCATTCACCATAGCAGGAGCTGAACTGTTCCCTAAAAATTTTGAAGTTGAGTTTTTACAGTCCAGTACTCATGTGTCTCCTAATGAACGGTTTTTTAGTGTCAGGGAAATTGCAGATGGTAAAAAAGTGGAGATAGACTATATCGATGGTGGAAATGCCATTCAATATCCTTATAGCTTTAAACTATATATGTACCTGACCGATGGTAATTCGTAAACTACATATCATCCAAATTGTGAGGGCTGAACTTGAATCCAATGAACGTACAACCTTTCGGTATGTTCTGGATAGAGATACTAAGGATATGGCAGGGATATTATGCACCAATAGCACACAACTATCCATGAGTTTTTTGAACGGAAGTGACCTTGAAATTAATAGTTTGGAAACCCTGCTTACAGACACTCTAGAATTACCCCCTAATAAACGTATCCTTTCGTGGCAGCAGGACTTGACCAGTAGCCGTGTATTGGTTGGGAATATCAGGAACATGCATTCAAAAAAACAAAGGGTAAGCCTATACCTGTTAACCTATAAAACAACATCAGATGAAAAGTAATGATATGCTATTATGCCAAATGATACAAGCTCACAATCCGAAGTTAATTACAATGATTACAGATCAAAATATCGTCAATCCTAAAAAGATTAAGGTGCATCCTAACGAAGTGGTGTATCTACATTTTTTTTATTCTCATATGCCGGACTTTAAAGTTGAAATTCAAACAGCTACCGAAACCTTGCTATTAGATGATAAAAACACAATACACCAGAGTAGCAATACCATCTTAAAAGCGGTATCTGATATTCATTTTAAAACTGATAATACCCAAGACTTTTTTGTACAACTGTTAAGAACACAATATTAATGATGAAAAAGGTGAAGAACTACATAGCTCCAGACCTCGCTAAAAAGAAGATAGCTCGTTACAAGTACTGGAACATCAAAGATGAAAGCGGTATAAGTATTACTTCTTCTGAAGATAGTACCGATGGGCGAAGCTTTGGGGAAGTGCTGGATAACATTATAGCCGATAACGTAGATGCAGAAGTACAGGTTAAGTTTGGAACTAACGAACAATCTTCCAGACAAAATGCACCTATTTTTATTCGTGTGAATGAGACTATCGAATGGGTAGAGCCAGAAGAAGAGGAAACCATAAAGATTAATGGTGTACCTCACAAAATGGATAAGAACGGTAACGTCAATATTAATCTAAGTACACCGAATGTAGAAACACCCATTATAGAATCCCCTAATGATATGATGCGTCAGGAAATGGAAATACAATTAGAAGGCTTACGTAAAGAGAGTGAACTCAAAGAACAACGCTACCAAGCAGATTTGCATAATAAGTTGGCAGAACAAACTTTAAAGTTTAAAGAAATGATGCTTTCTGACCGTGAAGCTAGAATAGCAGAACGCGAACATGATTTAGCTGCTAAAGAAGCAATACTGGATGAAAAAGAAGCAGAAATGAGTGACGGACTTAAAGGGTATGTGAAATTGATTCCCTCGACACTGGGAGGTGTGGTCACAGAATGGTTAAAAGGTAATCCTTTTGGTAATAAAGCCACCGGATTAGGAACGACGGAGAATAAGTCAAAACGAAAATCTAAGCCTCGAAATCCCGTACAATTTTCTATTGAGAAGGACACAACCCCAGAACCAGAAGCATTAGAAGATATCGATATTTCTGATAGCAAGCTATTTAATAACAAAAAACTCTTTGAGTTTGAGAAAGTTGATGAAGTACTACCAGAGCCAGAAATCGAAGAAAAACAACCACAAGAAGCTAACAATACAACCCTCGATGAGGGAGAAATAAATGATAAATCCCTCAATGAGGACTAAATATAAAGATCGTATGAAAAATTTTAATATATCCCTTACTGTACCTGCATTAGATGAAGAACAATTGAAAGAGAAACTGCAAGCCTTTCAGGACTTACAAGACCATTTAGAACATGATGATTTTATTGCATCTACTACCATTATCGTAGAGCACCCAGATATCGTTGACTTTATCAAAGAAGTGATCCCCGAAGAAGGAGAAGAGCTGACCATGACTGATTATATCAAAATCGCTAAAAAAGCTTTTGAACGTTTCGCATAGGGTCGCAAGGCGACAGCTTTAAAATAGTAACCTAAAAAATATACCATGAACCCAATAGTTATAGCACAGGCTGCGCAATCTGCAAAATCATTTTTTTCGAATAGAAAAGTACAAATAGCCCTTCTTATTATTGTGCTGTACTTCATCTTCAAAAAAAAAATTAAGCGACTGCTCCATAACATGAGACAACGAAGGTTTGATAGAAATGAAGCACAGGATGTAAACCAGATTGCACAACAATATCGATCTGCTGCAAATCCTTCCGGAATTTCTTGGATGATTAATATCGATGGAACAGACGAAGAAGAAATAGAACGGTTAGGATATCAAACCAAAAGACAATTACAACCCATTGCAGATGCATACCGATTAAAGTTTGAAGAATCATTAAGCGATAGATTGCGAAAAGAATTGAGTCCAAGAGAGTTTCAGAATTGGCGCAATATTGTGGATTAAGAGGGGCATTAGCTCCCTTTTAACTTTTATACTATGACCATTACATATACCCCAAATAAAACTGCTAAAATCATACTGTCAATTGTGCTTGTTATCCTTATTGTGATTGCCTACAAAAAACGTAAATCCTTAAGCTCATTAGTTATGCAAAGTATCAACTTTCTCAAAGAAAAAACATGGGATATCATAACAGATCGTAGAATAGATACACTTCACCCGCTTATAAGAGCTAAAGTCAAAGAATTCATTATTCGAGCGCAAAAGGATTTAGGTATTAAATTACGGGTGACATCTGCTCTTAGAACATGGGAAGAACAAACCAGATTATATAACAAAGGTAGATCTGCTCCTGGTAAAAGAGTAACAAACGCCAAAGCAGGGGAAAGTTACCATAACTATGGATTAGCATTTGATGTAGTAGAAATCAAAAATGGCAGGGCTATCTGGAATAACCCGAATTGGCAAAAGATAGGAGCTTTAGGCAAATCTTTGGGTTTTGAATGGGGTGGTGATTGGACTAGGTTAGTCGATAAACCACATTTTCAAATGCGGTTTGGAAAACATCACCGTGAATTGTCAATAATGTATACATCTGGACAACGACAAGGAAGATTTGTAAACCTACCTAAATATAAGGAGGTAAATTGAAATGTTTATTGGTTTCAGCATTGAAAATCAAGAAAGTAAAATCTTTTTGTTAAAAACTACGGTAAAACCACATGGATAATATGTGTTTTTTGCAATATAAATACCTAAAAAACAATGTTTTAACTGTTGGTTTTTTAAACAAAAAAAATCAAAACAGTCTAATCTGACGTTTTGCTTCTTAATTATTTGTTAAAAAAGTGGAAAAAAGCACTGATTTTGAATGAAAAATCGGCAAAACTACACCTAAAATAGCAGAAATACCATAGCACTCTTGTAGAAAGATTTCTATATTTTTGACTGTAAATCAGCGCTTTGTACAAAAAAGTTGAGCCAAATAATAATTGTAACCCTTTAAAATTTAACATTATGAGAAATGTATCATTTTTTTCTAAAGCTATTTTTCTATTTTTATTCACTATGATTTTAACAAATTGTAGTTCTACAGATCTTAACGAGGAAGTCGGAATTAAAACTGTAGAATCTACAAAAGAGAATATTGAGATTGTAAATGAAGAAGAAGTACCAACACAAAAAATTGACAAAGGAGATATTAAACCACCGACACAAGGTTAATTATGGTTTAATAATCTTTCTGATTATATATCCTATACTTTTTTATTTATATCGTTTAGTACCCAATGATTTGAAAGAAATTCATTTCATTGGGTTTACTTATACTTCACAATACTACGAATCCATTTATATTTTAACATGGACATTAGTAGGCAAACTTCTTCCCTTAATAGCCTTTTCATATATTTTCATTAAAGCCAAAACGATTTGGTCGTATGCATTGTTCTCCCCTATAATTATGTATATATTCCAAATAATCGCAGTTATAAATGAGGATATAGGCTCTGTAGACAAAATTGAATTTTTTTACTGCCTTCCGGTTTTTATTATGTATTGCTTTTTACTTTACAGATATAAACGTTTTCTGATTGATCTGAAAGCAAAGCAAGATTATGAAAGAGAATTAGTTAAAACTGGTTTGGAAGGTTTACTAAATCAAGAACTGGACAGAGGGGATGAAGAATAAGAAGGATATAGAAATAAAACGCCAGTATTTACGTGACCTTAAGAAACAAGTAGAAAAAGGTGATTTAACTAGTGAAGAACTATACAATTATGTACTAAATGAGTTAAAAACATTTGAACCAGAAGAAGATTTTGAAAGTGTCATTAAACGTTTCTTTTTTCGTAAAGATTAGTTTGAAGCAGGTTTTGTTTTCTCATTTAGTTGCTGACGTAAAAACTGTATTTCCTTCTCCATTTCCAATAATTTCTGTGTTTCTTTCAATTCGTCTTTGTAATCTCTTAAAGAATCATCAATAATATCTTTTAAATACTTTTTCTGGGAAAGATTAAACCCTCCTGAGGTATTTTCTTCTTTTAAACCAGACATGATGATCTCCTGCTCTTCAACAGACAAAATCATGCTTCCTTTCTCTTTAATAACCCAAATCGGATTTAATTCTTCATACCGTGAAAAGAACTTTTCTAATGTGTCCGTTGTAATCCCTTTACCTGCTTTAAAAGGTTTTGACAAAGTACCATTAGATACTCCAATCTCTATTTCAATTTGTCGTATTGATTTCTGTAAGGTCTCAACAAATATTTTTAACTGCTTTACAATAGTTCCCATATTATGATTTAGAAAAAAATCTAAATAAATCTTTATTATTTAGAAAGTTTTCTATATTTTTGTTCTTAAGATGTTCAAATATATCGAAAAATACCATAAAAATAACTGTTATTATGCATTGAGTATCTTAAAAATAGAAAGTTTTCTAAATTAACTTAAAACCATTACAATGAATACCATCAATAATGTAAAATCCTTCTTTTTGTTTGAGAGAAAAGTTTGTGACCTACTTCGTATAGAACAATGTCATTTTGCTACTTATGTTAATCAAAACAGAGGGTATGCCCTTTTATTAAGGAATTGGATAAAAGAATCCCATCAAAAAGGAGATACGGCAAATGAAGTTGCGCAAACTATAAAAAGATCAAAGCTACTAGTTGATAATATAAACTTCCTTTAGTCACTGCTCTTTTACCAAAATCATATTTACCCCACCCAAGACCTTATTTACAAAAACATACCTCGTCATATTGTCAGCATGTAGATTAAGGAATATAAAAAAGGAATGTACTCAAATAAAGTAGTTTACTCCTAACAAGTTTTATAATATATATAAGTTTTTAACTTATTTCTATTCCTGTATTCTTATTAAAATAATAATATGAGAAGATTAACAGTACGGCAAAGGGTCGAAATCTGGTTACAAACCTATGGACATTTATTCAATAAAAACGCTATAGAACGAGAAATACACATATCTCGTGGAACATTACAAAAATATTTTAAATATGATAAAAGAATAAGAGATCAAGACATTAAAGAACTTCATAGATTGATTAAAGAGTTCCATAAATTCATTAAAAAAAATGAAGGAATTCAAAATAGCAAATAACCTTATTGTTATAAATATAAAAGGAAAACAGGAGTAATTATGTATGTACATAAATTTGAGTTTATGCACATAGCCCCTTTTAATTTACTTCTGTCTCCTTTTTAATATTGTTCTTTTATGCTCCCAGATCAAATAAATAGTATACCTCCAGAAATACTTTTCGATATGCTTCGTGAATTAGATATAGACATTGGAGAATTTATGTATCAACTTTTAAACGATAACCCAAAAGCAATAATGATCTATGCTAGAATATACATAGAATACAATACTAGTTAAGTTTTCCCCATAACCTTAACTCAAACTCTAAATCAAACAAACCTACTTATGCTTTTTTACCAACAATGTAATCTTACCTAATCCCGAAGAACGAAACTAATATGCATTTACTATGATAATAAACAAGGAAATTTCTGGTAGTACTATAAAATAATTAAAAAAACCATGTAACAAATTGAACTTTTGAGACATTAAGGTATATATCAATTTCTCAAAACCTAATCTTATGATAAAAAGCTCTATAAAGTCACTCCTGATTTTAACTATTAATTAACACAGTCGTTTTACAGAATCCCGAAAAACGATACTCGCATGCTTTATTATTGCAAAGAATAACAACACAAAATATTAACAAATAAAAATCCAACTTATGAAAGCAATACCATATTACACTAACTAGAAGAACTACATAATAAATCATAATATAGAACCAAAAAAATGATGAGATTATAGCGCTGTAATTAAATTGTTTTGATTTTCTAGACCACAAAGGAGTTTCTCCTTTAACAGACCTTATGATGACTTTAGGTCTGATGTTACCCCAATAAAATAAATAATAACTAATAAAATTATTACAAATGAACAAATCACTTGTATGGGGCTTGCTATGCCTTGCCTTAACCTTTGTACAACCTATGTTTGCACAACACAATTGTGACGAAAACATTAAAATCGCAAAGATTTATTTAGACCACTTAGACAAAGTAACAGAAAAATTAAGAACAAACATTCAGCAAAGTGTTGCACATTGTGCTTCTACAGGTAACCCAGAGGCTCAATACATTGATGCTATTGTGTCCTTACAAGGCAATCCTTCTGAACATCAAAAACAAATTGCATTTACTAAAACCAAACAGCTTGCAGAGAACAATGACCTACAAGCGCAGAGAAATCTAGCTATTATGTATAAAGTTGGTTGTGGTACAGAGGTAAACCTAGCAAAATCACTAGAATGGTTTGAAAAAGCTTGCGATGAGGGCGACTCTTTTACTAAATACGCTATAGGATATTTTCAGATGAAAGGAATTGGTCGTTATCCTGCAGCACAAGACTATTCTGGAGCACAAGATTTTTTTATGTCTGGGACAGAACCTATGGCAGAACACTGGTTTTCCGTAATGCAATATTTTGGATATGGTATAACCGCTAACCAATCTCAGGCGTTAAGCAGATTAGATGCTAACCCGACCACAGAAAGTAAAACTTTAGCTAATTTTTTACGTACAGAATACACTTCTCCTCCTCCTATCTCAACAGACGAAAATTTTGTAGTGCATAATATAGGTAATCATATTTATAATAATCCTTATGGAACATTTTATACTCCTCGAACGGATATAAAACCAAAATATACAGGTAAAATTATTGAATTTGATTGGAAAGATGAGCAGGTGACTAGAGTACTTGAAGAATTCGAATTAGAAGTTTTAGACAAAGGTACAGACAATCCTACTTATAAAATGACTATAGGCAATACAACTAAAACAGGAGCATTAAAATTTAGTTCCAGTGGTATAGGGTTTGAAAAACCTTCTTTTCCTATAAGTGAATTATATAAAAGTAATCCTAATAGAGATAGTGTACACTATAAAATTGATGGGATAAATCTAATACGATATGTAGAAACAAAAAACTCTCCTAATTATATTAAAGAAGTAGGGAAGTTATATGGTTCGATTGAAGAATATAATAATGAACCTTTCCCACCGCTTTATGTTATTTTAGAACCAGTTGTAGACCCTACAGCAGAACCACAGGTGCTTAATTACAGGCTCGCTCCTAATCCAACAACAGGAACATTTAAAGCCTATTATACGCTTACCAAACCAGAAAACAGTATAATAATGGAAGTTTGGGATCATAGAGGATGGATTTTTGATGAAACTGGCACTTTACAACAAGGCGCAGGAGATCATGAATATACCTTGAATATTCCCGAAAGAGCCGATCCCGGAGTTATGCAAGTATACTTATGGGTAAATGGAGAACAGTTTGTTCAACAAATAGTTAAGCAATAACCATCCTAATTAAATATTATGAAATCTATATATAAAATGCTGATTTTAGGTATGGTATACCTATTATCACAAACAACTTTTGCTCAATTTCAAACAGAACCAGACCCTACACAAGTAAATAACCCTAAAAGAACAGGGAAAAATATTTTTGATTGTTCCTGTACTTTCGCAGAAGACATGCAACGCTTCTTAGATCATTTAGCAAGAGTAGAAGCCGCAGAAAAAGCTACATTTTTAGCAGAGCAACAAGACATTCAGAAAGAAGAAATAGAAAGGCGTTTGAGCAAAACAACCCCTTATCCTGATTTTCGATCAGCACAAAGAGATCTTTTTGAAAATCACGTTTTTAAAGAGGTTAGTGATTTTCATTTGAATGAAGCTAAAAAGCGATATAATAAAATTGCAAATGAGACAAAAAGTAAAGTAGAGCAAAAAAGAATCGAAATAAATACTCTAAAGCATCGAAGAAATACCCCAGATGCATTAGCTCAACTTACTTTTGGAGATTTAAAAAGTAATGGTTTGCTTATTAGAGATATGAATAGCGCAACAGCTCTTCATAATCAAAACGTAATAGCTGGACAGTTAAATAACACCTATAAACCTGCAGCAATTGAGGCTACTAGGATCAGTGACGGGCTAATTAGGGTTGGAAATAACGGGAATTTAATAGATAGAATTGTTGATTTGGCACTTGCTAGGTTTGACTCTTTTAATGTTGAAGATAAGGTAACAGTAATGACTAAGTATCTTATTGCAACAAGTCCGAGAGTTGATGATTATGGATTTTTAAATCTTACAGAGCCAAAAATGTATAATGCAGAGGAACACAACCCTCAACAAATAGCTATTGACCATGCAAACAGTATAGGGAATCCAGATCCATTAACCCCTCCTACAGAACATGGATTAGATGCTGTTTTACAACATGCCATTGCTAGTATAAGCGAACATACATATCGTTACAATAGAAAGAAGGAAAAACTTAACCAAGAGTTAAAAGAGTATTTCAATTTTCACAATTTTAGCGAGCGAGCATTAAATATGTTGAGGAGGGTCATACCTCCTTTTCTTAACAATGAAAACATGAGTGCTTCGCCCTCCGAACTTTCTTCTGCTACAACCCCTCCAACGTATCAAGATGAAAATACAAAGGAACTAGCGTTGTCTTGGAGAGCAGATGGATATGAAATACACGAAACGCCTAACGCATTTAGCGGACTTGGGAATGTAATGGCAGAGTTATATAACAACCAAGACGATAATTTTGTTTTAGAAGGGAATACCATAAGACAAATGTTTCAGGCAAATGGTATGAGTGTTCCTAACGCTTATCCATATACTGATGAGAATTTAGGACGTGTTTTTGATTTTAATAAAACGCCACAAGCAGGTAAGCCGGGAGATAATTTTTATTATCGATATGAAATCATATTTAAGCCTACTATAGGAAGAATACTTTGGAGTTCAAATGTAAGAATGAGTACCATATTTACAAATCCACTATACATGAATCATGCAGTAGCAGCTTCTAATGGTGCTACTTCTGACCTTAGTTTTGAAATAATACTCCTAGAATTAACAGATAAATTAGGCTTAACTCGTGGTCAGGTAGATTACCTAAGAACAAGAAGAGAGTTTACTAAAAAAATTCAAGAGTTTCTTTGGTATTCGAGAAGTGACGAAGTAAAACCTATTGTTGTAGACTTGATTAACACCTCAATGGGAGGATTTTTAGAAGAGGTACAGGAAAGTACATTGCTTGGTCTTATAAGAGAAAACCTATCTACAGAGGATAGTTTTGATGCCACGCAAATGACCTTAGCTTTGATAAGAGCAAATAGGTTTTCAGGCCCATATGATAGGTCGTATTACGAATCTATAAACCCTTTTACCGATTTAGACTTTTTAAATGTTATTCCACAAGCTAACTTATGGTTTACTCAAGAAGTAGTAAAACAAAAGTATCAACTTTTTATGGAAAGAGGTGCTGGAGACTTTAATAAGGGGGTAGAATGGTGTAATGGCAATTCTACTCAATGTAACACAACTACTTTATGGCGATCTTCCAAAGAGATGATACATATCACTTTAGATGGTCTTGGACTTATACCCGGTGGAGGAATACTTGCTGACCTTTTCAATGGGGCTTTATATTCAATTGACGGAGAAGGGTTAAATGCTTCACTTTCTTTTATTAGCGCAATTCCTCTTATTGGATATTTCTCTACTGGGACAAAATATGGGGTGAAATTCCACAATGCATTAGGGGAATACACAACATTAAAATGGGTCTTTGATGCTGACGGAAATTTAATTAATTTTGGTCGATCTAGTCAATTAAGAAAAGTCATGAATGGTATATTACAAATTGGACATCATGCTCACCATATTATACCATTCTCAAAACGTTTTGCGGAACTCGTAGAAAAAGCAGCAAAAGCAAAAAAAGCGTTTCATATTAATAGTCTTGAAAATGGCATATCAATAGCCGCTGCAAGAAATACAGCACATCCTGCATATAATACAGCAGTTGAAAAAGTAATGAAATTTATTACTGATGAATTGCCTGATCTTAAGTTTGATGAAGCATACGATTTAATAATTGACCTGAAAAAACGAATTGAAGTAATTATTGATGCTAATCCAAATGCTAAAATGCAAGACCTCGCGGATGAGATACTGAAATTGATTGATGTATACAGAGATATTTTAACACCATAACAACAAACAGCCCCCTATGCAGGGGGCTGTTGATAAAAATGTAAAGCAAATGAAATATTATAGCCTTGAAATCGGAATAGCTAAAAAAGTAATTGGGAAACACCCTCAATGTAATGATACTCCTAGATTTAATGATCCTAGTGGTGGTATATCTTTAAACAAACTTCGTTTAAAAAAAGCAGGTAATTTAAAAGTTATAACCGATAATGCTATCATCAACAAAAAAGCTAAACTAACAGATTTAATAAATCCTAGCAGTAATTTTCGAAATCTTTTATTAATAAGTACTAAATTAAAAAAGGTCTTAGAAAAATTTGGAGCAGAAGATTTTGAGTTTTTTAAATCTCCTGTGATTTTTGAAGGTAAAGAAATTGATGATTATTGGTTGATGAACCCTGTAAATGATGATTTGAGTATAATAGATTTTGAAAAAAGCACATTTGCTTTACGTAGAAATGAAAATGACAAAAGGGAAATATTAAAGTTTAAAACAAAAGAAGAGTACTTAGCTTTAAAAAATCAAACTCCAGATCAAATAAAAAAAGATGAAAATGGAATATTATATAGACTTGGTTTAGCTAAAAATGAAATTATTTTAAAAACTAAATTTACAAAGCATATATTTTATTCTACATCTCACCCTAATTGGGAAGGAAGCTCCTACTATGTTTCGGAAAAAGTAAAACAAGCAATTGAAGAAATAGGTTGTACAAACGTTGAATTTAGACCTATGGACTTGCCTAAAGGAGATTGGAAAGCATACAGACATACTATCTATGGGGAAGCTTACTAATGACTCAAAAGAGGTTTATTATAATATACCACATAAAGTATTATAGTATCAAAAAGAAAGCAGATCTATTCAAAGTATATCGAAGCAGATGCTGTTATGTCATTTATGGAGAATATAAACCATAATCACAAAATGAAAACATGAACAAATTATTTTTTATTAAAATATGAAAAAGTATATACATTAACATAAATAGATTTGAAATAATAAAATATATTAAATCTTATCCTTAAAAATTTGTATTTTGATAAAGTTAAAAGTAAAACCACAGCGTATGTTGTGGTTTTAATGTATACAATTTTCTCTTAATTAATTTTCCTTTACTTAATCCCAGACTGTCAATTTATAAATCATCATTCGCATTATATAAATAATTAATTTTTCTATTATTATACAAGTGAAAATATTGTCTTGGTGTAGATAATTATGTATTTAAAAAGAAGAAAAGTATATTTTACAGACATTCAAAAATCACATTTTTTGTCTTGGTTGAGACTAAAAAAATGTTTGTTAGACAATATTTTCAATTCCTTTAGTAACGGGAAACTAGCCTTATATATTCGTAATAAGAAAACGAATACAAGCAAACTGTTATTAATGGGATCATCAAAGGACAATACAGAATTAAGAGTACTAACCATTGAAGAATTAAAAGCCTTTGATGGACTTAGTGATTTGTCTGATAAACAAGCAAAAGAAATGATTGCCATTTTGAAAGATTTTTCATTAATGGCACATAAAATCATAAGTAAGAATGAATACGTTAGAACAATTCCAAGACTTCGCAAAGAAGAATAAGCAAAAGATCATAAGTAATAACAAAGCTGTTATCTACACAAGGGTTTCTGATGTAAAACAAAAGGATAATACTAGCCTAGAAAGTCAAAAAGAAATTTGTACAGAATTCGCATTAAGAAATGGTTTTGAAATATGTGCCTACTTTGGAGGAACTCATGAAAGTGCAAAAACAGATGAAAGGAAAGCATATAAAGAAATGCTAACCTATGTAAAACGAAAAAAAATTACCAATATTATTGTTCATAGTCTTGACCGTTATTCCAGGACTGGCGGTTTAGCAATTGCAACTGTTGAGGAACTAAAAAAGAAAGGTATAAAAGTAATTTCTATTTCTCAAAATGTGGATAGCGATACTCCTACGGGTACATTTATGCAAAGCTTCCATTTACTGTACAGTAGATATGATAATGATATAAGGCGAGATAAAACCATAACAGGAATGCGCCACCGTCTTATGCAGGGGTATTATATGGGGCTTGCTCCATTAGGGTATAAAAACGCTCGTAATGATAAGAATGTACCTATCATTATACCAGATGAAAATGCAAAACTAGTGCGTAAAGCATTCTTATGGAAGGTAGATGAGAACATATCGAATGCCGATATTGTTGAACGTTTGCAAATGCAGGGTTTAAAAATATATAGACAACGTTTGACAGATATATTTAGAAATCCTATCTATTGTGGATTAATTTCGCATGGCTTACTAGAAGGAAAAGTGGTACAAGGAAATCATGAACCTATAATCTCTAAAAACATTTTTCTAAAAGTAAATGGGATACAAGCCAAAAACAATCAGAACTATAAACATAATCGAGAAAATGAAAATCTACCTTTAAAGGGGTTTACTAAGTGCAAATCATGTGGAAGTCCTTTAACAGGGTTTATAGTAAAGAAAAAAGGGATATACTATTACAAATGTAAAACAACAGGTTGTTCCTGTACAAAAAACACAAAATCTCTACATGAACAATTCGAAAAAATACTTAGCCATTTTGAGATTGATAAAAAATGGATAGCTCCTTTAAAAAAACAATTACAATTTACTTTTGAGTATTATTTTAAGTCTAAAAAAGACGATACAACAGCTTTAAAGAATACTTTGAAAGGATTATTAGAAAAGATCGAGAAAATCGAGGAGCGTTATGTTATTGGAGAAATCGACACTCAATTATACCAGAAATTCATAAAGAAATTCAATATAGAAAAAGAACAAATAGAAGAAGAAATAAAAACGAACAGTTTAAAAAGTTCAAACCTTGATTTTTATATTGATAATTGTATAAAATTGTTTTCTAATCTAAACAGGTTGTGGAAGTTGGGTAATTACAATGAGAAACAAAGGTTACAAAAATTACTATTCCCAAAGGGGATTTTGTATAGTAAAGAAAAAGACGAAGTTCAAACTTTACAATTAAATCCTGTGATGGAATTAGTAAATTGTTTATCAATGAATTACAATAAAAATAAAAGCGGACAAAACTTAGCTTTAGCTAGTTTGTCCGCTGTAGTGACCCAGGAGGGATTCAAACCCCCAACCCTCAGAGCCGAAATCTGATGCGCTATTCAGTTGCGCCACTGGGCCTGTTTAATTTTTAATTTCTTATGATAATTTACTTTTTACTATGGTAGATATTGTTTTTCCGTCTGCTTTTCCTGTAAGTTCTGCATTAGCCATCCCCATTACTTTACCCATATCCTTCATACCTTCTGCGCCAGTCTTCGCAATAATATCAACGACTACTTTTTCAATCTCTTCTTCTCCTAATTGCTCAGGTAAGAATTGCTCTATTACCGCTGCCTGTGCCAATTCTGGTTCTGCCAAATCAGTTCTACCTTGTTCTGTAAAGATTCCTGCACTATCTTTACGTTGTTTCACTTGCTTTTGCAATAATTTCAATTCTTGTTCTTCAGAAAGCTCTTCTTGTACTCCACTTTCTGTCTTAGCTAACAAAATAGCAGATTTTATAGCACGTAATGATGTTAATGCATTGGTATCTTTAGCTTTCATAGCTTCTTTCATTGCGGTCATTACTTTTTGCTCTAAACTCATCTTATTTGATTTTGATCTTTTGGATTGCGAAGATAAAAAATAAACCGATAATCAAAGAGTAGATTATCGGTTATCTATAACTTTTTATGGATTCTAGCTTGCACCAGATATCAATTAAAACATCTTTTAATCTACATTATCATGTAGAAAAGAATTGTTTTTGCGCAATTGTATATCGTCATTACTATCAGTACCCAATGAGGTTCTGGATAATCCAGCATCATCAGGCTTAGCATCTACATCAATTCCAGCTCTTTTATAAGCGGGTTCCTTCTCAATATCATCTATATTAGAGCTATTTCTGAATTTATAATTAAACTCTTTCATTTTTGCTCTACGTTCTGCGGCTCTAGCTTTTAAGGTTTCAGAAATAGGTTGATCAACAGGGTCTACATTTTCCTGTATTTCTGTTTCTGGAGAAGGAGCTACAGTTTTCTTTTCTAAAACGATTTCCTCTTCCTCTATTACCCCTGCAGGTTTTGCTTCTGATAGTCGTTTTTCCTCTTCCATATATTCTTCTAGACTATATCTACGGCCTCCACCAGATATTGCCTCTCCCGTCGGAACAACCTCTATTGGATCTTTAACTTCTAAATCTAGAATATCATCACTCAAATCAAAAATTATTGGTTGTTCTTCCTCTTCATTTTTCTTTTCTTCATGAACCTCTATCGGAGCAATTGGTTCTTGCTCGCGTTCTTCTTTGTTTCCTCCAACAGGCATATCAAATGCTAAAGCAAACTGATCTTCTTTATCTTCTGCTGCACTTATTTCCTCTTCATCATTAACTTCTATTTGCTTAATAATATCCTGTGCATTAATGATCACAAAATCATTTTCTGAAGAGAACGCATCAACAACCTCATACGACACATCTATATTTTTCAACAAATCTGAAGTCGGTATTAATGGATTATCTTCATCTACTTCTTCATCTTCTATCAATTCGTGCTTAATGATCAAAGGTTCTTTTTTTTCTTCTTCTTTCTTTGGCACAGGAGATCTCAAAGGAGTAACAGCGCTACTTGTTGATTTTGGGGACAAGTTTTGTGTTGCTGCTCTTTGTTCGTCTTCTAACGTATGGATTATTTTCTTAGTTTCAGTATTCACAATTTCATCCTGCTGCTCTACATCAAATCCAGTAGCAATAATAGTTACCGAAATTGCTTCTTCTAAAGATTCATCTTCTCCAACTCCCATAATAATATTGGCTCCATGACCAGCTTCCTGTTGGATATGATCATTGATCTCTCCAATTTCATCAATTGTAATTTCTTCTTTACCGGATACGATTAACAGTAACACATTTTTAGCCCCGGTAATTTTATTATCGTTAAGTAATGGTGAATCTAATGCTTTTACAATAGCATCATGAGCGCGTTTATTACCAGAGGCACTAGCAGACCCCATAATTGCTGTACCACTATTACTTAGAACCGTTTTAGCATCACGTAAATCTATATTTTGTGTATAGTGATGTGTAATTACTTCGGCTATACCTCGAGATGCAGTAGCAAGAACTTCATCGGCTTTGGAGAAACCAGCTTTAAATCCTAAGTTACCATATACTTCTCGCAATTTATTGTTATTAATCACGATTAAAGAATCCACATGTGCACGAAGTCGCTCTACTCCCAACTGAGCTTGTTCATTACGCATACGTCCTTCAAATTGAAAAGGAATCGTTACAATACCTACTGTTAGAATATCTAACTCCTTAGCCATTTTGGCAATAATAGGAGCAGCACCTGTACCAGTTCCACCACCCATACCTGCGGTGATAAAAATCATCTTGGTATTCGTGTCCAACATTGTTTTTATCTCTTCATAACTCTCAACAGCAGATTGTTCTCCTACCTCTGGATTGGCACCAGCACCTAATCCTTCTGTAAGCGAAACTCCTAACTGTATCTTATTAGGGATCGAGCTATTTTCTAACGCCTGTGCATCTGTATTACAAATCACAAAGTCAACTCCTTTTATCCCTTGTAAGAACATATGATTGATGGCATTACTACCACCTCCTCCTACTCCAATCACTTTAATTACATTTGATTGATTTTTGGGCAAATCAAACGAAATATTTTCAAACTCCTCATTTTTACTCATAATTGCTAATTTTCTGGTTCTCCTACTTATTCTTTATATATTTTTATTCTTTATTCTATGAGGAACTTCATTTACCCCTGTTCCTCTGCGCTGGCACCTCACTAAAATTTTCCTCAGAACAATTTCTTTACGTGCCCTTGCCCCTCAATGCTGGCACCTCACTAAAATTGTCCTCAGGACAATTTCTTTACGCTCGGTCCTATTCTGCATTATCAAGGAATTCCTTGAATTTTTCTGTCCACTTCTCTAAAATATTCTTTCTTGGTTTTAAATCAACCCTATGATTTTCTTCCTCAACTACTGTTTTTTCATTTACTGCTGCTTCAGGTTGCGATGCAGTTTCTGCACTTGCCAAGGTTTCTTTTTTAACTGTTTTTTTGTGTTTTTTAATATGAATCAGCCCATCCATTACTAACCCTACGGCAGTTGCATACATAGGGCTTGTAGTTTCAGAATCACTATTCCCGGCTAAATGTTCATTAGGATATCCAATTCGTGTATCCATACCTGTAATATACTCTACAAGCTGTTTTAAATGCTTAAGTTGCGACCCTCCTCCTGTCAATACAATTCCTGCAATTAATTTTTTCTTAGGAGATTCATGTCCATAGTTCTTGATTTCTAAAAAAACCTGTTCTATAATTTCCACTACTCTGGCATGAATAATTTTGGACAAGTTCTTTAACGTTATCTCTTTTGGCTCTCTACCTCTTAACCCAGGAATTGATACAATCTCATTATCTTTATTTTCTCCTGGCCATGCAGATCCAAATTTTATTTTTAATAACTCTGCTTGTTTTTCGATGATAGAACATCCTTCTTTGATATCCTCTGTAATTACATTTCCTCCAAAAGGAATTACTGCTGTATGACGAATAATTCCATCTTTAAAAATGGCTAAATCTGTTGTTCCTCCTCCAATATCAATAAGAGCAACACCAGCTTCTTTCTCTTCCTGACTTAATACAGCATTTGCTGAAGCTAAAGGCTCTAAAGTAACATCAGACAATTCTAACCCTGAACTTTTAACACATCTACCTATATTGCGAATAGAAGTCACTTGCCCTACTACCACATGAAAATTGGCTTCGAGTCTTCCCCCATACATCCCCACTGGTTCTTTTATCTCTGCTTGACCATCTACTTTATACTCCTGAGGTAATACATGTAAGATTTCCTCTCCTGGCAGCATTACTAACTTGTGCACTTGATTACACAATTTTTCTATATCATCTTCATCAATTACAGCATCTGCATTAGGTCTGGTGATATAATCACTATGTTGTAAACTACGAATATGCTGACCAGCAATTCCAACAGTTACATCATTAATTTTTAATCCCGAAACACTTTCTGCTTCCTGAATTGCTTGTTGAATAGATTGAATTGTTTGTGTTATATTATTTACAACACCTCGGTGCACTCCTAAACTTTTGGATTTACCAACTCCCAATACCTCCATCTTCCCGTATTCATTATACCGTCCTACCATGGCAACAATCTTAGTTGTTCCTATATCTAGTCCTACCGCTATTTCATTCACTTCTCGTTCCATATTGGTATCATTTTATTGTACACACCACTTGATTACTAAACTGTAAACTGACTTTTTTATATGACTCAAGGCTTTTATCTCGCAATGCTTTTTGATAAAACGCCTTAAAATTTTTAATCTTATTATTTAAATTCTCTATTTTCCCAACGATCAACTTAAACCTGTACACACGTAACTCTAACTCATAATTTCCATCAGCACCAAGATAAACACCTACAACATGCTTTTTTAAAAACTCATCTTCCTGAATTTTTCTTAGTAAAGGAAAAATCTGAGCGACTTCTCTCTCTGATACATTATGTATAATCGGCACATGAGCCGAATAACTATCAGATAAAGGCATCGTATTTCCCGTAACATCAACATAAAAAGGAGTAACCGCGTTAACCCTAGCAATTGGGGTGCGTTGCTTGATTCTTGCCCTAAGTTCTCCATTTACAGTAAGATACACATCAGAATGCTCAATCATTTCATGTGCATCAAGTTCTTGCTCTACAGTATTCAAAACTAAAATTTCTTTACCCACGCTCGTAACTCTTTCCTGATTTTGTATTAACAATTTATTAACCGTCAATTCATTTATGTATGGATCCTGTTCTTCTATAAATTCTATAAGCACTTCTTTAATCTTTCTGCGCTCATTTCGCTTACTTGCAAATGCAAAAAGAACGGTAATCAAAATCAACAGACCTCCAAATTTTAAATATGTCAAAATTTTATTCCTCATACCAACAAAGCTTCTTTTATGCCATTCACTTCTTCTCCTATATCTCCTGCTCCTATTGTTAACACAACTTCGGCATTACTTCCTGTTATTTCTTTTATTAGATGTTCTTTTTTTATTATTTTTTTATTCTCAATATTTATCATATCCAATAACCAATCAGAGGTTACTCCTGCTATAGGCAATTCTCTGGCTGGATATATATCTAAAAGCAACAATTGATCAAACTGACTTAGGCTTGTTGCAAAATCTGCTGCAAAATCTCTTGTTCTACTATATAAATGTGGTTGAAAAACCGCTAATACCTTTTTATCAGGATGCATTTCTCGTACCGCCTGATGCAAGGCATTAATTTCTGTTGGATGATGTGCATAATCATCTACATACACCAAATTATCTGTTTTAATTTGATAACTAAACCTTCTTTGAACCCCCTTAAAGGAAAATAAAGCCTTTGCCAAAGGCCCGGTCGGGGAGCCGTAAAGCGTTGCTATAGCAAAGGCCGTAATAGCATTTAACAAGTTGTGTCTACCTGGCAGGTTTAAATGCAAATCCCTAATGAGTTCGTGAGGAGTTTTTAAATCAAAAATATATGTTCCATTATCTATTTTTATATCCTGAGCACAATAATCTGAGTCATCTTCGATTCCGAAAGTAATTCCCGAAAGTGGCAATCCATTGCACACTAAAAGATGATCCTTTGCTTTGGATGAAAATTCTATAAATGATTCTTCTAATGCATTTTCTTCCTCATAAATATCCAAATGATCTGCATCCATCGAAGTGATTGCTGCAATATCAGGGTATAATTGCAAAAATGATCTATCAAATTCATCTGCCTCTACCACCACAACTTCATTTCCTTCTAATACCAGATTAGAATTGTAGTTTTCGCTTATACCTCCTAAAAATGCAGTCACCTTAGCTCCACTTTCTTTAAGCAAATGAGCAAGAATTGCAGTAGTGGTTGTCTTACCGTGAGTACCAGCTACCGCAAGTGTATACACATCTTTGGTAATTATCCCCAGAACCTCTGCTCTCTTCTGAATCAGAAATCCATTATCCTGCACATAAACAAATTCTTTATGATCCTTGGGAATAGCCGGAGTATACACAATCAATGTATTTTCTTTATTTAAAAATACTTTAGGAATAAGATCAATATTATCTTCGAAATGAATATCAACACCTAGTTTCTGTAAATCAACAGTAATCTGAGTAGGCGTTTTATCATATCCTCCTACATTTTTACCAAGGAATTTAAAATATCGAGCAAGTGCACTCATACCAATACCGCCAATACCGATAAAATATATATTTTGTATGTTGTCTAAACTAGTATTCATTTACACTTTTAATTCCTAGTAATTTTATCTTCAATTAATTTTTCAATCTCATCCACTATACTAGACGTTGCTTTAGGCAACGCTAACTCTTTTATAGCTTTAGAAAGCTTTATCTGCTTATCTTTTGATGTTAACAATTCTGAAATTTCAGACTCAAAATTTACATCCAACTCACTCTCTTTTAGCATTATTGCACCATTTTGATCTACAATAGCTTGTGCATTTTTAGTCTGATGATCCTCGGCTACATTAGGAGATGGGATAAACACTGTTGGTTTTGCTACAATACATAATTCTGAAACCGAGCTCGCTCCCGCTCTTGATATAATAATATCAGCTGCAGCATATGCCAAATCCATAGTATCTAAAAACTGATGTACTTGCACATCCTTATGATCATTATATGTTTTATATTCTGAATAATATAACTTCCCACATTGCCAAAGCACCTGTACTTCTTTCTCACCAAAAAAATCAAGTTCTTTCTCGATTAACTGATTAATTCTTCTTGCACCCAAACTGCCTCCCAAGACTAAAATGGTTTTCTTATCATTGCTTAGATCATACTTTTTGATTGCTTCTTCTCTTTTACCCTCTATCTGCAACAAATCCTGACGTACTGGATTACCAGTTTTTATTATTTTCTCTTTCGGAAAAAAACGTTCCATATCATCATAAGCAACGCAAATTTTATTCGCTCCTTTTGACAACCATTTATTCGTTATTCCAGGAAAAGAATTTTGTTCCTGAAGCACAGTAGGAATTTTTCTCGAATTCGACATTTTCAACAATGGTCCGCTTGCAAATCCTCCTGTACCAATAACGATATCAGGGTTAAATTTTTTAATTATTCTTTTAGATTTCCAAAGACTACTTATCAATTTAATAGGAAACAAAAGATTACTTAATGTTAACCTTCTTTGAATACCACTAATCCATAGCCCTACAATTTCATAACCTGCCTGAGGTATTTTTTGCATTTCCATGCGGTCTTTAGCTCCTACAAACAAAACAGAAGTATCAGGATATCTATTGCGTATTTCATTTGCAATAGCAATTGCAGGATAGATATGCCCTCCTGTTCCTCCTCCAGATAATATAACCTTCAATCCTTTACTCATAAAACTTCACTCAATACTTCTAATGGATTTTCTTCCTTTTCTTTTATTTGCTCTTCTTTTATAATTGCTTCTCTTTTACTACTTACACTTAGTACAATACCAATAGCTAGGCACGTCATCCAAATTGATGTCCCTCCACTACTAATAAGTGGAAGCGTTTGCCCAGTAACCGGAAATAATTCTACAGCGACTCCCATATTTATTAGTGCCTGAAAGACAATGGGAAGTCCAACTCCGATAACCAATAATTTCCCAAAAACATCTACACTTTTATGAGCTACAATGACCAACCTAAGTAATAACAATATATATAACAGCATTAAAAAAACACCTCCTACAAATCCCCATTCCTCAACTATTATGGCATAAATAAAATCTGATGATGACTGTGGTAAAAAGTTTCTCTGTACACTTTTACCAGGCCCTGTTCCTATCACTCCTCCTCTGGCGATAGCTATTTTTGCACGCTCGATTTGATAATCCTCCTGTGTATCTTTATCATCAGTAAAATTTTCTATTCTACTTACCCAAGTATCAACTCTATTTGGAAAAACACCTGGAAATGCCTTTGCAAAAAGAATAAAAAAAGTAAGTATCAAAAGCCCCGATCCTAAAATGACCGAAATGTATTTTAATGGATATCCTCCCAAAAACACCAACATAATAACCATAGAAAATATAATCGCTGCAGTAGAAAAGTTTGCTGGTAAAATCAACATAAGCACCAGAAAAACTGGCATCCAAAGTGGCAATAATGTTTCCTTAAAAGAAACGTATTCATTTTTAATTTTTGAAAGATATCTAGCTACATAAGACATCAAAACTACTGCTGCCAGAGTAGAAGGCTGAAAACCAACTCCTACAAAAGGTAAACGAATCCATCTACTTGCATTTGTCCCCCCTCCTGAAGTATTCTGTGCTAATGTAACCAACAACAACACGATTACCATTGGTATCATGATTATAGAAAGTCCTTTAAAATAATGATATGGTATTTTATGTACTCCATATATAATCAAAAACCCTAAAACGAGATGAACAAAGTGTTTTACCAAAAAACTAAAGGTATCTCCATCTCCACCATACAAGTATGCCAAATTACTACTAGCGCTATACACAGGTAGAAACGAAAACAATGCCAGCAAAGCAGCGATTGCCCATATCATTTTATCTCCTTTTATATTTGCTAATACTTTAGTCATTATTATGTATTATTTCATTCTTCAATTTTAAATCTATACTTCATCGTATTTTTACCGGACTATAATTCTCTAACAGCTTCTTTAAACTGTCGACCTCTTTCTTCATAATTTTTAAACAGGTCAAAACTTGCACACGCAGGAGATAATAGAACATTTTCATTTCTCTCAGCTATTTTATATGCCATTTTTACCGCTTCTTTCATTGATTGTGTTTCTACGATATCATCAACACAATTGCCAAACGCATTTATGATTTTAGAATTATCCACTCCTAAACAAATAATTGCTTTCACTTTCTCATTAACCAAAGAAAACAACTCTGTATAATCATTACCTTTATCTACTCCTCCTACAATCCATACTGTTGCAGATTTCATAGCATCTAATGCATAGAAAGTTGCATTTACATTGGTTGCTTTTGAATCATTAATATATTGTACATTATTAATTTTCAATACATTTTCCAACCTATGTTCTACTCCATGAAAGTTCTCTAAACACTCTCGAATGGTAGTCTTTCTAATTTTCAACAATTGTGATACCGTAGCGGCGGCCATGGCATTTTTCACATTGTGATTTCCTTTTAATGCTAAGTTTTCTGTTGGCATGATGATTTTGTTGTTGTCTATTGTTATTGTTATATTATTTTTTTCTAAATAAGCTCCGTTTTCCACTCTTTTTGTCAAAGAAAATGGTAGTAATTTTGAGCGAATGGGATACTTCTCTAAATACTCTACAATTACCTTATCATCTGCATCATAAATAAAGTAATCATCTTCTTTTTGATTCATTGCAATTCTAAATTTTGAAGCGATATAATTTTCAAATTTATAGTCATATCGATCCAAATGATCTGGAGTGATATTGGTAAGAATCGCAATATGAGGCGCAAACTCTTTAATACCATCCAGCTGAAAGCTACTTAATTCTAACACATAAAAAGGAGCATCTTTCTCTGTCACTTGTTTTGCGAAACTATCTCCAATATTGCCTGCCATATTTACATCCAACCCTCCCTGCTGGAGTATATAATGAGTAAGCATAGTTGTTGTTGTCTTTCCATTGCTTCCTGTAATACCCACAATCTGCGCAGCAGTAAATCCAAAAGCAAACTCTATTTCAGATACTACGTGAATTCCTTTTTCAAGTAGTTGCTGTACCAGTGCTACTTTATCAGGAATCCCCGGACTCTTCATAACCACATCTGCATTTATAATCCTAGATACTGTATGTTGTTGTTCCTCCCATTCGATTTCAAAATTTCTAAGAACTTCTTTATAATAATCTGTAATTGTTCCCTTATCAGAAACAAAAACATCGAATCCTTTCTTTTTACCCAAAATTGCGGTTCCAACTCCACTCTCTCCTGCACCTAATACCACTAACCTTTTCATACTATCTCACCTTAAGCGTAATCACAGCAATAATTGCCAGAAAAATCCCAACAATCCAAAACCTGGAAACAATCTTACTTTCATGTATTCCTTTCTTCTGATAGTGATGATGTAAAGGAGACATCAAAAATATTCTCCTTCCTTCTCCATGCTTTTTTTTAGTATACTTAAACCAGCTTACCTGCATCATTACTGATAAGGTTTCTATAAAAAAGATTCCGCATATGATAGGGATCAAAAATTCTTTACGTATTGCAATTGCAATAACTGCTATAATTCCTCCTATAGTCAAACTTCCTGTATCCCCCATAAAAACCTGCGCAGGATACGTATTGTACCATAAAAAGCCTACCAAAGCCCCTGCAAATGCTGCTATAAATATGGTCATCTCTCCAGAATTAGGTATATACATTACATTGAGATAATCTGAAAATATGATATTACCCGAAACCCATGCAAACAGTGCTAATGTCAATACCATTATTGCTGATGAACCTGCAGCCAATCCATCAATCCCATCAGTAAGGTTGGCTCCGTTTGAAACCGCAGTGACAATAAAAATCACAATAGGTATAAATATTAACCAAGCATATTTAACGAGATCTGGACTGATCCAGGTAATCAAACTGGAATATTCGAATTCATTATTTTTGAGGAATGGTATTGTTGTTTTTGTAGACTTAATAGCTGGATTAAAATCTGAGCTCTCTTCAGAACTAGCAACCTGCTCTACATCAGAATTAGCTTTTTCTTCTTTAATGGTAATATCACTATGAAAATACATAGTACACCCTACGATAAGTCCTAATCCTACTTGACCAATAACCTTAAATTTCCCAGCAAGCCCTTCCTTATCTTTTCTTTTAATTTTTAAATAATCATCTGTAAAACCAATCACTCCCATCCATAATGTGGTAACAATTAACAGTATGACATATATATTATCCAGTTTAGCAAATAACAATACAGGAACAAGAGTTGCCAAAATAATAATGATACCTCCCATAGTTGGAGTTCCTGCCTTTTCTGCCTGACCATCTAATCCCAACTCACGAATACTTTCTCCCATTTGTTTTCTTTGAAGAAAACCTATAATGCGCTTACCATAAATTGTAGAGATTAATAACGACAGTATAATCGCCATTGCAGCTCTAAAAGTTATAAACTGAAACAGCGTTGCCCCGGGGAACTGGTATTCGCTTTCCAAATATTCAAATAAATAGTATAGCATAAGTCATTACCTTTTTATATTCTCTCTACAAACACAAAAGGATTTATTTGTTTAGTTTTTTTAGTTCTTCTCTAACAATTTCAAAATCATTAAAATCATTTCGTTCTCCATTAATTTCCTGATATGTTTCATGCCCTTTTCCTGCAATAAGAATTATATCATCTTTTTCTGCCAATTGACAGGCGGTTTTAATCGCTTGTTTTCTATCTGTAATAGAAAGTGTTTTTTTATAATCTTGTGGTTCTACTCCTTTTTCTATATCTGCAATAATTTGCTCTGGATTTTCTGTTCTGGGATTATCACTAGTAAAAATCGCTTTGTTACTAAGTCTCGCAGCAATGTTACCCATCACAGGGCGTTTCATCTTATCTCTATCCCCTCCACATCCAACAACCGTAATCAGAGTTTCATTATTTGTTCGAATATCATTAATGGTTTCCAGTACATTTTTTAATGCATCCGGAGTATGTGCATAATCCACTATTGCTGTAATCTTCTGCTCTGAAATCAAATATTGAAATCTACCGCTCACACTTTGTAATTCACTTAATAATTGAAGTGTTTCTAACGTCTCGAGTCCTAGCAACTCTGCCGCTCCAAAAATTGCCAATAAGTTATACGCATTAAAACTACCTATAAGCTTTGCCCAAACCTCATTATCATTAAGCTTAAGCAACAATCCCTCTAGACTATTTTCTAAGATTTGACCTCTATAATCGGCATATGATTTTAAAGCATAGGTGTATTGTTTTGCATGGGTATTCTGAAGCATAAAAGCTCCATTTTTATCATCTTTATTTACTAAAGCAAAAGCTTTTGCAGATAAACCATCAAAGAATACTTTTTTCACATCGCGATATTCTTTGAATGTATTGTGATAATCCAAATGATCGTGAGACAAATTCGTAAAAATTCCTCCAGCAAACTCAAGTCCTTCAGTACGTTTTTGATGAATCCCATGAGAACTTACTTCCATAAAGCAATATTCAACACCTGCTTCATTCATCTCCTTTAGATAATAATTGATAGCCAAAGAATCAGGAGTAGTATGTGTTGCCTTATATTCTTCTACATCAACCATAACTTTTACCGTTGATAACAATCCTACTTTAAAACCGGCTTTCTTAAAAAGTTGATATAACAATGTTGCAATCGTTGTTTTTCCATTAGTTCCTGTTACTCCAACTAATTTTAGGTTTTCTGAAGGAGTGTCAAAATAATTAGAAGCCATTATTGCTAATGCAGACTGTGTATCTTCTACTTCTACATAAGTAACTCCATTAACCGTAACATCCGGTATTTTTTCACAAATCACCGCTAATGCTCCCTGATTAATAGCTTTTTCAATAAAGTCATGCCCATCTGAGACCAATCCTCTAATAGCCACAAACACATCATCCCGCCCTATTTTTCTAGAATCGAATTCGATTTTATTAACGCTAGTTTTTGTATCACCTACAACAGCATTAATCGCTACTTTATATAGAATATCTTTTAACTCTGTCACGATAGCTCTAATCTTATTTTTTGATTTATTTTCACTTTGGTTCCCGGCTCTATAGACTGCTTCTTTACAGTTCCTGATCCTTTTAGCTCCACTTTAAGCCCCATATTTTCTAAAAGTGAAATAACATCCATTGCGGGCATCCCTTTTACATTAGGCATTATGGTTTTATATTTTCGAGCATTCTCATAATATTTCTCATAACTATTCACAACTGAATTACTCTCAATCGCTGCATATGATACCTCGTCAATCACTGGTATATCATTATATATTTTTGTTGCTATAGTCTTAAAAACAGGAGCTGCCACTTCACTTCCGTAATATCCTTTTTTCTTATTCGGTTTATGAATTACAACAATGCAAGAATAAATAGGGTCATCTGCTGGAAAATATCCTGCAAAAGATGAGATATATTCTCGTTCTTTATCTCTACCATAATTACCCCAACATGTACCTGTTTTACCGGCTATTCCAAAATTATCTGTAAGAATATTGTCTGCCGTACCTCTCTTCACAACATTCTTCATCATTTCTTGTGCTATTTTTGCTGTTGTTTTAGAACATATCGTAGGGTTTAAAACCTCTTTATCAAATCTTTCTCTCGTCTTATCCCAGGTTTTTACTTCTTTGATAAACCTTGGCTTTACCATTTCACCATCATTTGCAATAGCATTATAAAAAGCTAAAGTTTGTAAAGGAGTAATTGCAACACCATATCCATGCGCCATCCAAGGCAAAGTAGTGCCATACCAATCATCATCTCCTGGATAAGGAATCTTTGGTTTTCCTTCTCCTTTAATTGCTAGTCCGAGTGTTTCTCCTAATCCCATATTAATCAATCGATCAACAAACTTTCTTGGGTTATCTTTATAATTTTCATTAATCATTTTTGCAAAAGCTGTATTTGAAGACAGCTCGAATGCTCTTGCAGCGGATATTTTTCCATATCCTCCCCACTTAGAATCTTTTACAACCCTATCATAAAACTTTACACGACCATTTTCTGTATCCACAACATAACTCGAATCAATAACCCTATCTTCTAAAGCTGCTACCATAGTCATTAATTTAAAGGTAGACCCTGGCTCATGAGACTCTCCTACTGCGTAATTTAGTTTCTCATAATATTTCCCTGCTTTGGTACGCCCAAGGTTAGATATTGCTTTTATCTCTCCGGTTTTTGTTTCCATTACTACAACAGTACCATGTTCTGCTTCGAATTTTTCAAGTTGTCCTAATAGTACATGATGTGATATATCCTGAATATTTACATCAATAGTTGAAACCACATCAAATCCATCCTGAGGCTCTACCTCATTATCATCGCCTATAGGTTTCCATTGATTTTTTGCTATCTTTTGTTTCTTTCTTTTTCCTTCTTTCCCTCTTAAAAAAGGGCCATACGCACCTTCTAAACCTACTCTAGTATAATATCCTTGCTCATCTCTTCTTTCATACCCAACCGTGCGTTCTGCAATTTTCCCAATAGGATGCTCTCTTATTGTACGCTGCTCAACAATTACCCCCCCTCTATTTGCACCGAACTCAAACAAAGGAAATTTTTTAACTCTCATATATTGAGAATACCCTAAATTTCTTCGAAGCAACAAGTATCTGTTTTTATTATCTCTAGCTACTCTAATAATTTTATCATAATATGAAACAGGTTTTCCAAATTCTTTGGATAATGCTTCACAAAGTGGTTTAATATATTTTCTAAAATCTTTTTCGTTTACAGTAAGTGCATCAAATCTTATATCATATTTAGGAACTGATGTAGCTAGCAAATTACCCTTACTATCATAAAGATTACCTCTATTGGCTGGTATATCAAAAGTTTTAAAAACTCTTTCTTGAGCTTTTTTACGATACATATCTCCTTCTACAAACTGTATATTTACCAGTTTTGCCAATACCGCAATGGCAAAAACAAACATACATGCTGCTATGAAGTACAACCTATTTAATATGTTTTTCTCTTTTATTGCCAAAACAACTTAATTTTTTACTATTATTTTTCTTGGAGGCCTTGCCGGGCGTTTTAATCCTTTTTGTGTCATCTTTTTGATTATAGATGATTCCATTTTCAATCTCATTAATTCAGTCTTTCCATCCACAAATTGTGTTCTTAATTCTCTTACTTCATTATTCAATCTGGCAATTTCGTGTACTTTGCTCTCTGCATTATGAGAACTGGCAATCATTACTATCGCCAAAAAAGAAAGAAACAATAACATTCTCCAATTTTTCATTGCATCATCTGCAATCAAAAATTTTCCTTTTAATATGTCATAGATTGTCTGTTTCAAATTCTTTCTGCTATTCTAAGTTTAGCACTTCGTGCTCTATTATTCACTTTAACCTCTTCACTATCAGGAACAATTAATCCTCCTATTTTTTTAAATGGTACTGACACATTACCATATAAATCTTTTTCTGGTTCACCTTCAAACATCCCATTGCGAATAAATCGTTTTACCAATCTATCTTCTAAAGAATGATATGAGATTAAACTAATTCTCCCTCCTTCATCCAACAATTCTGTAGTTTGTTCTAAAAACTCCTTTAACACTTCAATTTCTTGATTTACCTCAATACGAATTGCTTGATAAATCTGGGCTAAAATCTTATGCTCTTTATGTTTTGGTAAAAATGGCTTCAACACCTCTTTTAACTCCACGCTCGTTTTAATAGGACTTTCTTTTCTTGCTCCAACTATTGCTCTTGCCAGTTTAGGCGCATTGCGTAACTCACCATATTGCAAAAACATTACTTTTAAATCTGACTCATCATATTCGTTAATTATATGATAAGCCGACACTTCTCCATTTTGATTCATCCTCATATCTAAATCGGCTTCGAACCTTGTAGAAAAACCTCTGTCTGCAACATCAAACTGATGAGAAGAAACTCCAAAATCCCCAAGAATACCATCTACTTTTCGGATTCCATAAAACCTTAGAAATCTTTTAATAAACCTAAAATTTTCATTGATCAAAGTGAACCTATCATCATCAATTGCATTACTCAAAGCGTCTTGATCTTGATCAAATGCATATAGTTTTCCCTCTGGACCTAATTGTTTTAATATTTCATTAGAATGACCTCCTCCTCCAAACGTAACATCAACATAAACCCCATCTGGCTTGATCGCCAAACCACCAACGGTTTCCTTAAGTAAAACAGGATTATGATATTCCATCTGTTCCATTTCTATCTTTTTAAATAATCACACAAACACCCAATCTTCAATATTTTTTGAATCAGGTATTTTCAAACATTATCCTTTAAATTAATCAAGGTTTATTTCATCATCAAATCCCATCACTTCCTCAGCCAAATCTCCAAAATCATCAGCCACATCATCTATTGCTTTTTCATATTGATCTTTATCCCAGATTTCGATAATATTAACAGCCGATGACAATACTAGATCCTTAGTGATACCGGCAAAACTTATCAAATCCTTTGGAATCAAAAGACGACCTGCCGAATCAATTTCTACTATTTTCACTCCAGCTGTAAACCTTCGGATGAAATCATTATTCTTCTTTTTAAAGCGGTTTAATTTGTTTAGTTTTTGCATTAAAAGGTTCCATTCTGCCATTGGATACAACTCCAAACAAGACTGAAACACAGCTCTTTTCACTACAAATCCATCTTGCAACACAGGCGAAAGTTGCTTTTTAAAAGCAACAGGCATCATCAGACGTCCCTTAGCGTCTGCCTTACATTCGTATGTGCCGATTAGATTTACCACTTTATTTCCCTAAACGTTTAATTAGTCAAATATATTGAAAATTTTACCACATTTTACCACATTTTACCACATTGTTGATAAGTTGTACTTAAAATAGCACACAGGAAGGCATTAAAAACTTTAAAATTTTGTCTATCAAGACACTAGAGCAAGCTTATGAATTCGTAGCTTTAATCAATCCGAGGAGGAAAAAACAACCGTCAAAAAAAATATAAAAATTCATTTTGCAGTATTAATAAAAAAAACATAAAACTAATTATGAAAATGCTATATTTGCTTTTAATTCTTGTAAGAAATATTAATGAAGCACGAATTAAAAAAAGACGGAAAATTTAGTTATCTAGATTTAGGGGAAGGTACACCGATCATCATTTTACACGGATTGATGGGTGGTTTGAGTAACTTTGAAGGTGTGAATTCTCACTTTCCTAAACATGGATATAAAGTACTAACTCCTGAACTTCCAATTTACACATTACCTTTACTAAAAACTAAGGTTATAACATATGCAAAGTACCTCAAAGATTTTATAGATCATTTGGGTTATGGTGACAAAGAGGTGATTCTTCTTGGGAATTCTCTGGGTGGTCATATTGCACTTCTATGCACTAAAATGTTTCCTGAGAAAATAAAAGGACTTGTTATCACAGGAAGCTCTGGACTTTATGAAAGCGCAATGGGTGAAAGCTACCCTAAACGTGGTGACTACGAATACATTAAAGCCAAAGCTGAAAGTGTATTTTATGACCCAAAAATAGCAACAAAAGAAATTGTAGACGAGGTTTACTCTACTGTAAATGATCGAAACAAATTAATACGAACTCTTGCAATTGCCAAAAGTGCTATTCGTCATAATATGGCAAAAGATTTACCTAATATGAACACACCAACATGTGTTATATGGGGGAAGAATGACAATGTCACCCCCCCAGAAGTTGCAGACGATTTCAACAGGTTATTACCTGATTCTGACTTATACTGGATAGACAAGTGTGGTCATGCAGCTATGATGGAACATCCAGAAGAGTTTAACCGTTTATTTCACAATTGGTTACTAGAACGTAACTTCTAATTTTATTAATGCGATGAAGATTAGCAGCGCTGAATTTGTAATGAGTAATAGCGATGTTGCCAAATGCCCTAAAGACAGACTTGCAGAGTATGCTTTTATCGGGAGATCTAATGTTGGCAAGTCTTCATTAATTAATATGCTTACCAACCGAAAAAGCCTTGCTAAAACATCTGGACGACCCGGAAAAACTCAATTGATTAATCATTTTATCATTAATAAGAGTTGGTTCTTGGTCGATTTACCTGGATACGGGTACGCGAGAGTATCTAAATCTTCAAAAAAAGTATTTCAAAAATTTATTACAGCGTATTTTTCAAAACGCACTCAACTCGTAAGTGCATTTGTTTTAGTGGATTGTAGGCATGAGCCTCAAAAAATAGATCTTGAATTTATGCAATGGCTAGGCGAGCATCAAATACCATTCTCTATTATTTTTACGAAGGCAGATAAGCTTACTAAAACCAAACTACCTATTCAAATAGATGAATATATAAAAGAAATGCTAAAATATTGGGAAGAGATGCCTAATTATTTTATAACATCATCCTCTTCTGGATTAGGCAAAGACGAAATACTTAGCTATATCTCCGAAATTAATACACAGCTAAAAAATTCTTAGCCTCTCTCATATTATTGTAAAAGATCAATTAAATCTTCCACCGAAGACAGAGATGATATCACTTTTGAATCAAACAGAATTTCTATTACCGAACCTTCTTTTTTAAAAACTGCAGGAAACGTTAAATTTTCAATATTTAAATCCAAGTATGTATCTAAGAATTGATCCTTATACATAAACACAAACTCTGAGTTACTATTTTCTCTATAATTTTTCCACCTTTTTTTCTCTGTAAAATTACCATGAGTCAAATTACAAAGATCACAAGAATATGTATCAGGACTCACAATCTTATGGAGCACATCTACATATTTATTCAAAAAATCGGATTTTGCATTATACACAAAAATCAAGATTCCTTTCAAAGCTTCAATTTTGGAAATAAGTTAGAAGGATTCACAAAACCAACCCATAAGGTTTATTGTTGTTTTAATTCTAATTTTTCTGCAAAATAATCACAAAAATCTTTCATGGTAGCAGTCATTTTTTCATCTTGTGTAGCACGATGAAAGGTATCACTCATTGCAACTAATGTTTGATGAAAAAAGATTTTCATTTCATCTACTGGCATATCTTTAGTCCACAAATCAATACGAAGACTTTCTTTACTTTTACTATCCCAAACAGATAGCAATAAAGCTTTGGTCTCTTCATTTTCTACCCCACCATCTTTGGCCGTCCATTTTAATTGTTCAGGAATACGATTTTCATCTAATTCTATATCTATTTTAATCTCTGATTTATGTCCCTTTGTCATTGTCTTTTGGGTTTATATTTTGATTTGTTAAAAATCGTCTCTGCATCTTCTAACAATAATTGCCGCAAAGATACATCGTTATTTTTCATATATGAAGCCACAATCTTCCAACCTATAAATTGCCCCACTCTATCAGGCGCTTCATTATCTATTTCTTCTAAATAAAACTTTGAAAAAGGAGCTGGATATAAAAATCTAGGCATTAATTCGCCATCTGTACTATATAACAGCTGCTTATCTATAAAATACCTCCATATCTCTTCTTCGTTTGCTACTACCCAGGCATATTGTTCTTCACTATACCCCATTTTTCTTGCATCACTATTATTAGGCAAAAACAAATCCTTTAAATACAACTCTTTACCAAAAGACACCAGATTTCCCATAAATGTTCTATCTCGTATTGGTCCAACTCTATTTTTAGCATACATAGAAGCTGCATCAGACACTATTTGATTCCTTTCAAAATTTTGTTTCAGATATTTCTGTATCCCTTCATAAAAATGATGATCTGTTCCTAAATACGTATCCAAAGCTATAATTAACAAACCTTTTGAAAGCACTACTTTATTTCTATAATCTACATCAGATGTAATCGTTATAACCCTTGGCTCTTTAATTTCGGGGAAATAATATTTAACATGTTGAAAAAGTGATTTTAATTGTTCTTCCTCCTCAGAAAGGTCATTAAAAATTTTCTTTATTTCATCATTTATTTCTAATTGAATGGTATCTTTTGATTTATTAATCCATACACTATCTGCATATTTTTCTGAAAACAGAAAAGGATAGTTTTCTTTTAAATCAGGTAGGTTTTCTCTTGTTAATTCTGCAAATGATTGATCAAAACGTTCTATTTTAATATTTACAGGAATTTTAACTATCTCTTTTTCAACTTTGCTTTCATGTGAGCAAGAAAATAATATACAAAAAACGATAGTGAATTTTAAAAATTTAATACTATTCATTCTCAAATTATAATATGTCCTTAAATAATTTCTATTACTTAAGAACACCATGTTTTTTTATTAATTTTATAATTGCAAAGGTAATATATCAAATTACCAATTACGAGATTAAAATTGATAGATATATTTGTTTTAGCTTAGCACATAATAAATGAATAATAATAAATCATAAAACATGCAAACAGAAAAAGTAATTGATCATATAGTAAACTGGCTAAAGGATTATGCGACCAAAGCAAACATAGGTGGTTTTGTTGTCGGAGTGAGTGGAGGAATTGATAGTGCGGTTACTTCTTCTTTGTGCGCAAGAACTGGTCTAAAAACAATTTGTGTAGAAATGCCAATTCACCAAGCTCAAAGCCAAGTAACTAGAGCTCAAGAACATATCACCCAATTAAAAGAAAGATTTTCTAATGTTTCTGATGTAAGAGTTGATCTTACTCCTGTTTTTGAAGAGTTTAAATCTGCTGTTCCCAAAACAGAACAAAGCGCACAACTTGATTTGTCTCTTGCAAACACTAGGGCCCGATTAAGAATGTCTACATTATATTATTTTGCTGGATTGCACAAATATCTGGTGGCTGGCACAGGAAATAAAGTTGAAGATTTTGGTGTTGGTTTCTATACTAAATATGGTGACGGCGGTGTAGATCTAAGTCCTATAGCTGATCTTTTAAAAAGTGAAGTTTATGATCTCGGTAAAGCTTTAGATGTACCAAACTCAATACAAATTGCTGCTCCTACAGATGGATTATTTGGTGACAGCAGAAGCGATGAAGATCAAATTGGAGCAAGTTATGATGAATTAGAATGGGCTATGAAAATGAAAGAAGATGGCAAAAATGTGAACGATTTTAAGGAACGAGAACAAGAGGTCTTTGCTATTTTTACACGACTAAATACCGTAAATCAACATAAAATGACACCGATTCCGGTCTGTAAAATACCCTTTAATCTAAAATAAGAGGCATTTTATCGATAAATCCATAAAAAAAAGTTTACGAGGACTAGTTCTTAGTAATTTTGCACAAAGATTACAAAGTTACCCCTAGCCTTAAGGAATGTTAAACTCTTAAATTTAAACTAACATTAACAATCGTAAACAAGAATGACAACCGTATTAATCGCAGATCATCATCCAATTACAAGGAAGGGGATCGTTTCTTTATTTCGCCACTCAGAAGATTATGAGATCATTGGAAAAGTAAGTAACGGTAACGAGATGTATGATGTTTTGAAATCTAACACTCCTGATGTCCTCATCATGGAGCTAGACCTACCTCAGATCAATGGAATTATGGCATTGAGAACAATCAAGAAAGAATTTTCTGGAATAAAAGTAATTATTTTTAGTTCTCATCCTGAAGAAATGTATGCATTAAGTGCCATTAAAGCTGGAGCTTCGGCATATTTAGCAAAAACAGTTCCGACAAAAACACTTAAAAAAGCAATAGAACGTGTTGCTCGAGGGGGTATTTATTTAAATGACAACCTAACCCAACAGTTAGCTAACGGAAATGCCAATGAAAACAACATGGTAGTGAAGTATAAAAAGCTTTCTTCTCGAGAGATCGAAGTTCTTAATTTACTTTCCTCGGGGAAACGTAATAAAGACATCGCTACTACACTATCTATTAATGAGAAAACAGTAAGCACATATAAAACCAGATTACTAAAAAAATTAAAAGTGGATAATCTTGCCGATCTAATTCATCAGTCCAGATTATTACATATTAGCTAAATCACTCGATTTAGTTTTCTATATAATAATTTTTTAAGAGTTTGATAATCTCGAATATCCTCTAAAACACTCATATTATTATTTTCAATATTCTGAGCTTTCACTTCTTGTGAAAGCTCATTTATTTTTTGATCTATCAAGAACCCTCTTAAGCCCAGTATAATATTATTCACATATTCTGATACAGAATCGGTTTTTTGTTTTACATGAATCTCCACATCCACCCACCTATGGAGTTCATAGCGATCTTCGGTCATCATTATTTCTGTAATTTCTGAGGCTATCTCTGGTGGAATTTTATTTATAAAACTTTCGATCTTAAACTCAGTATCCAAATTTAGTTCTTCAATCAAAATCGCATATATATCTTTGAACATTTGATCAGTGAATTCGATTTCATCATCTTGTAAATCCAAAAATATTTTTTCAAAAACCTTTGCGGTATGTATTTCAGGTTCTAAAACAAGCTCTCCTTCTTCGTTCTCCTTCATTATCAAATCTTCAAACTCCTCTTCCTGCACACCATATAACAACAGTGCTTTTATAATATGACGTTCTAATATATACTGCCTATTTACCTTAGGCTGTTTCTGCACTTCGGTTTTTACTACCTCTAATGATTTATGTTCTTGCTTTTGTTGTTTGCGCTGATCCTTTGCATCTACATTACGTATTTGTGCCAAGGTATCAAATAACACATCTTCAGAAATATCCATAATTCTAGAACACTCCTGTACATAAATCTCTCTTTTGATCACATCAGGAATTTTAGAAATACTGGTTACCATATCTCTAACTAATTCTGCTTTCTTTATCGGATCATTTTTTGACTCCTGTTGTAACAATGAAGCTTTAAAACTTATAAAATCTTGAATATTATCTTCCAGATACGAGCTAAGCTCCTCTAAAGTATTTTGTTTTGCGAAACTATCAGGGTCCTCTCCTTCGGGAAAACTACATACTTTTACATTCATCCCCTGTTCCAAGATCAAATCAATCCCTCGTATAGAAGCTCTCATTCCGGCTGCGTCACTATCAAATAGCACAGTGATGTTTTTTGTCAATCTACTAATTAGTCGTATTTGATCAGGTGTTAATGCGGTTCCTGAAGAAGAGACCACATTTTTCACTCCCGTTTGATTAAACTGAATAACATCTGTATATCCTTCTACAAGATAACAGTTATCTTCTTTGGCTATAGATTGCTTAGCATGATAAATTCCGTAAAGCACCTTACTTTTATGATAGATATCACTCTCGGGTGAATTAAGGTACTTAGCAGCCTTTTTATCATTTGTTAATATCCTACCTCCAAAACCCAGTACACGGCCAGACATGGATTGAATAGGAAACATCACTCTTCCTTTAAAGCGATCAAACTGCTTTTCTTCTTTTACTATAGTTAAACCTGTTTTCTCAAGGTAATTTAATTGATATCCTTTTTTAATAGCTTCAGAAGTAAAGGCATCCCAAGAATCTGGAGAGTACCCCAGATCAAACTTTTTTATGGTTTCATCGGTAAACCCTCTTTCTTTAAAATATGATAACCCTATTGCTTTACCTTGTTCTGTTTTAAGTAATGAATTTTGAAAGAATGTATTTGCAAACTCGCTAACCAGATACATACTTTCCCGTTCATCAGCTTGTTGCTTCTGTTCATCAGTCTGTTCTGTTTCTTCTATTTCTATATTGTATTTCTTCGCAAGGTATTTTATAGCTTCTGGATAAGTGAAGTGCTCATGTTCCATCAAAAAAGCAACTACATTACCTCCTTTACCACTAGAAAAGTCTTTCCAGATCTGTTTTACGGGAGAAACCATAAATGATGGAGTTCTCTCATCACTAAAAGGACTTAACCCTTTAAAATTACTCCCTGCCTTTTTTAATTGCACAAAATCCCCTATAACCTCCTCTAATCTAGCGGTTTCAAATACAGCATCTACGGTGGACTTATGAATCATAAATAATATAGCAATAAATTATACGCAACAAAAATAATATAATTCCCGAGACCCAAATCCTCTTATGTATTTAATAAAAAAAGGGCTACCTAAAAAGGCAGCCCCAGAAATTAAACAATCATTTATAAAAAACTATTTTCTATTCGCAATAACGAATTGTTTTGTTTCTATGATTTCTTTTCCTGTAATTCTAGCAAAATATGTTCCTGCCGGAAGATTACTTACATCAACTTTTTGCTTAGTTCCCTGATCGTTAACACTAAGAACTAATTGACCAAACATAGAGAAGATCTCAAGGTTCTGAATTGCCGTTTTACCTACTGATATATTTAAGATTCCGTTATTAACAGGATTTGGTGATAAAACAAAATTCTGGTCATTTTTCTGAACATCTGTCAATTCATATGTATCTAATCTAGCTGATCCCTGAACACAGAAATCTGTTACATCAGAACTTCCAAACTCACCTCCTGATACAATTGTACCTGCACTACTTGACAAGGTATAAGATCCATTACCAAATCCACAGCAAATACCATCACCAAAAGAATCAGAAATTGTAAATGTGTAACTACCAGAAGCTAATCCTGTTATTGTTTCTGTAACAGTTGACCCATCAGGATTCGCAGTAGAGTAACTTTCTGAAGCTACAGTAGTTCCGCCTGCATCAACTAATGTCCAAGATGTTTCTTGAGGATAATTATCAAATGTAATACTTAAGCTTAAATCACCTGTAGCACAGTTTCCTCCAGGACCACCACCAGCAGTAAGAGATATTGCATCTATAGCTGCATCAGCTTGCCAAGTACCTCCAGTAAGACGATTAAATCGTAATTGTAACCCAGAACCTAAGTACGCTGCTAAATCTATTGTAGCAGTCTGCCAAGAGTTTCCTTGGTTACCACTTCTTGTCCAAATACTTGTCCAAGTTACTCCTTCATCATTACTTGCTTCAACATCCAATGATCCAAAATTAGAAGACCCAAACATATGGTATCTAAAAGAAAATACTGCTGCTGTAGCATCATTAAGATCAAAACAAGGCGAGTTTAGAATTGCTCGTTTATTTGGGAAACCTGTACCATTACCAGATGCTTCTACATAAATATAATTGGAACCATCGTCGGCACTTGAAGGCCCTGTATTATTAGATGGAGTACCCGCAGAATCTACTGTCCAATCAAGATCATCTCCAGAAGCCTGAGTCCAAGCTCCTAAACCACTTTCAAAACTTTCGTTATAAGGTGCTAATAATCCATTTAAACAACCTGGTCCTGTTGTACTTTCTAGCGTAGTAACACTTACTGTATTACTTGCACCTGATTCGTTACCCGAAGCATCTTTTGCAATTACAGAGAATGTATATGTCGTAAGAGGCGCTAATCCGGTTACTATAAATGTTGCATCAGGAGCTGTAGCAACAACTACTCCGTCTTGATAAATATCGTATCCTGTAACTCCCACATTATCTGTAGAGGCATCCCAGTTTAATGTAGTCTGTCTAGCAGTTGTACCAGAAGCTACCAAATTTGCTGGAGTTGATGGTGCTTCATTATCGATAACCGCTGGTTCGATTTTAAAAGCAACAACATGACTTCTTCTTACATTTGGAGATGGCCCTTTCATATACTCGCTAATATGCCAGAAGGTCATATCATCTGTTGGATCAATAGTCATTTGACCGTAATCTCCATATCTACCATCACCTCTATTATTTTGAGCATCACCATCTGCTGAAACTTGTTCTACGGCAGTCATTGTATTAAGAGGGTCACTTGCCAATCTTCCTGTATAACGTAGTGAAGTAAATACACTACTACTTACAACAGTATATGCTAATCCTATATTACCTTGAGCATCTTGGGCTATACTACCACAAAAAGCACTAAGACCATCTGGCTGAACATAGGTTCCTTCCTGATAGATTGTCCAAGGAGCACCATCACCAGTTTGTCTTAATTCATACCAACGAATACCTGCTAAACTATCTGTACCATCAAGATCTACTACAAAATTCATAACAACAGAATTATGAGTTCCAAAACGCCTGTATTGGGTCATGTACATCATTGTTGCTTGTAATGCATCTATGTCTGGACCTGTACCTGGCTCATCAAGATTCTGAAAAGATCCACCATCAAACACACTATCGAATGGAGTTGTAGGTATACTTTGCGGAGCAGAAATAGACGAATTGGCTGGAGTTGTCCAGTCTACAGTCGTTGTCCAAATCTTTAATTCATCCTGAGAAACACCTGACCAGCTATCATCTTGTAAATACACTATAGAACAACCTGTACCTACTGGTGGTAATGTTGTACCTGTTGCATTAAAACCACCCGGACTATAAAAACCATTAGTTTCTGCCCCTGGAAGAGGGAAACCAATTAATTGTGCTCCCGGATCTCCTACAAGCATTTGATCTCTTTCTACTACGAATACAACATCATTAACATCAGGAGCATTTTGATCCTTATTTGCAGTGATATAATACCCATCACTCCAGATTGAAAGCTTCTCATAATCTGGAAATGTACCTGTGTTAAATCGGTATGTAAACCATCCGTCATTAACAGGATCTGGTCCTTGACCAACAGCAATCAGAAATCCATTTGGGGTATTACTAAATTGCATAACAATAAATCTATCTGCAAAGTTATCATACACCACTATTGGATCTCCCAAAGTTTCTCCAGGAAACAATGTTGCTAATGAAGCTTCTGGCAATAAAACATTACCACTTCTATCCAGAATACCAAAACCAGAGTTAAAAGCATAAACATAGTGGTTTGGCCCTATAGCACCTGTAGCATCATTTAATACAGTACCTATGTGCGCATCAAAAGAAGCAACAGGAGCGCTAGTCGCCATTTTTGAAGCCGATTTTTGTGATGCTTCATTAAAGAAAGGATCATTTCCTTGTGGATATCCTTTTCCTGGGACATACGTATTACTACCCCTACGTTTTGCCGGAGCATCATGTGCTAAACCTTTAGCAGAAATAATGTTATCCATTTGAGAAAGCGCGGGGATTTTTTTCATGTAGACAGCTTTACCTACAGAACTAGCTTTCATAGAAGGGCCCGTTTGAGCCAGCAGCGCAAAGCTGCAAAACATGAACAATGTGAAATAAAAGAATTTTGTTTTCATTTGTGTGAAATTTGGTTAATAGTATATATAATTAGTATATAGTTTCAAGTTTTAAATAGCAGAAAAGCATAAGCTTTTTTGCTTAAATTAAGGAAGGAATTATCTCAATTATGACTGATTAAATATAGAGCATTTCAATAAGAAACAAAAAAAATAAATGTCATAAAATACTTACAATCAAAAGGTTACGCTTAAACCATAATTAATCTATGGATTTCTACTTCATTTTTTTATATAACAATTATTCTGTTTTAGTAAATTATTTAACAAAATATTATTTTACATTTTTAGTATATCATTTTTATGGGGTATCCATCATATTGGCAGGAAATCATATCTTATTAAAAGAATCTATAATTATAAAAACAACAAAAGAGCTGAGAATAAACACAGCTCTTTTGTTTTAAAAAGATATAGTAACACTAAAAAAATCAATTAAAAATTATCTTCTTAATTTTTTGTTAAATTGTGAAGATTATAAAAAAGATTTAACATTTCATCGATGATATTAAAGATCAAAACGCAACCCTAATGACACATTATTTTGATCCACAGTCGCATTTCTGAAAATTGGTTGCAAATCATACTTTAGATATAGCGACATATCTCCAAATCCTATATACGTGCTCAAACCATAAATTAAGTCACTAGTATTGTAATCTCTTTTAATTTTATCCTTAACTCGATCCCCATTCTCCCGATACTTTAATTTCTGACGAGTGCTTACATTCACTCCTGCATATCCACCTATACCAATCCTAAATCTATTGGAAGTGTAGTATCTGATCTTTTTTTCTGTCTCTACTACTTTTGATGGCCCAAATTCAAAATGTATAGGAATTACCAAGTTATCCATTCTAAATTTTGATTTCTTCAGTTCTACTCTAAACTCCTCTAATTCGGTCTGATCCCCATTTTCGACGAAATATCTGTTATCAGTAGGTTTCAAACCATTTGTGGTATACGAAATTCCGTATTTAAATCTTAAAAAATTACTGTTTTTAAACACTCTGGTTTTCCAGGCCCATCCTATTTCAAAAAACCTACTTCCTGCAATTTTATAATCAGAGTCATCCAAGGACTGTCCATCTACAATCGCATTGTTAAGTCCAAACGCAATTACAAGGTTCGACCTTGTTCGTATATCATATTTTATTTTTCTTTCCTTTCCAGTATTTATTTTTAACCCCAATATCACGTCTGCATTTTCTTCCTGGGTATTTAGGCCTATAAAGATTTTAGGATCTTCGGTATTTACATTCTTTAATCCGTTACGCTCTAACAATGCAATTTTATTATCGATAATAGCTAATCTATTTTCGATATTAAGTGCATGGTTTTCAGCCGCATCTTCTTTCAATTTCTGAGCCTCATCTCTAGTAATTTCATTATTAATTAGTCTTTCATTTATAACTTCTACTTCCTTTTTGAGAGCTTCTTTTTCGGTATTAATAATACGCTCTTTTTGCTCTGTTAATTCCTTAACAGCATCACTTTTATCTGTTTCCTGAGCACTTAACAATTGAGCAAATAATGTCATGGCCACAAATGTGGCAATAGTAACTATTGTCTTCATTTTTTTTTTGAATTTTACTATTACAACCTCCCTTCCTTTAAGAAGGAAGATCGCAAATCTGATTTGATTGATGAATACATTTTTAATTATCTCTTTCTACTACAGCAGTTTTAACTTTCTCGAAACCTGTTTTAAGCGCTTCAAAAACACGTTGTTTAAAAGTTTCATCCAACTCATTCTCTACATCTTGTAAAAGAGCTGATGCACTTACTTCATTAGAAGATTGAAATATTTTTTTTGTTGTAATTTCCCGTTGAGCCTTAAGTAACAATTGATCAATTTCTTCATCAGTTACTTGAGCGTTATTTTTTTGGAGTTCCTGTATTTGGGCTATAACATTCGCCACTTTATCTTCTATTATTAAAGAATCAATAGGTAAAACCTCTTCCCTTATTGTTGTAGTTCCTTTATCATTTTCTGCTAACTTAACTACATCATATTGTGGATTATCGTCAATCGCTTTAGACATCGATTTTATTGGTTCTACACTCTTTGAAGTATTCTTAATGGCAGAATGATCCACTACCACTATATCTTCTTTTTTGATATTTTCTTTAATAACTTCCTCATCAACATTCTCTATAATTGTTTTATCATTATTTTTAATAGATTTTTCTGATGTATTATTATCTAAAACAACTTGTACATTATCATTTTTTATAATCTCTTCACTATTATCAACAAATTGATTATCTCTTTGTTTTGATGTGGGATTCTGATTCATTACAATTGAGGTCATTACTAAAACTCCAACAAAAATTGCTGCAATCGTATACCACCAAACCCTTTTACTTCCTTTTTTTTGATGTTGAATATCATCTAATTGAGCTGCTAATTGTTCCCAAGAAGTATCTGAAGGTTTTATAGCGCGTTGCTCTAGCTTTTCCTTTATCTTTTCTTCAAATTTCAATGGCGCCATTACTAATCTTATTTTGTTCGTTTAACTTTTGCTGTAGCATTTTTCTAGCTTTAAAGAGCTGAGATTTTGATGTACTTTCTGAAATCTCTAACATTTTGGCTATCTCGCTATGTTTGTACCCTTCTACGGCATATAGTACAAACACCATTCTATATCCTTCTGGTAAACTATCGATTAGTTCCTGAATTTGATCTACTTCTAATTCTGAATTTATATTATTCCAAGATTCTTCAGTATACCCTGTTATTTCTTCTGTAAAAAAGATTTGTTTTTCTTTTCTGAGAAAGGAAATAGATTCATTTACCATTATTCTTCGTATCCAACCCTCAAAGCTTCCCTCGAATTTAAATTTTTCGAGATTCATAAAAACTTTTAGAAATCCACTTAACATTACCTCTTCTGCAAATTGTATATCTCTTATATATCTACGACATATACTTAGCATTTTGGGTGCATGTTGATTGTACAACTGATGTTGCGCATCACGATGCTGTTTTGCAGCTTTCTTAATGAGTTGTGTCTCGCTTTTATAAAATTGAATAACTTTCAAATTGAAAAATCAATTAATTAATTAGATCATCTATTTACATAGACGAGAATAAAAAGAAAAAGGTTGCCTGAAGTTTAAATTTTTTAATTTTATGTTATAAATCAGCAGTTTTATACTACTTTTTGCGATCAATTACATAAGTAACCATAAGCTCTAATGATGTCTTATAATTAGAATCTGGGTATTCTGATAAAATAGAAAGAGCTTTATTTTTAAACTCATGCATTATTGTAATGGCATACTCTAATCCGCCACTTGTTTTCACAAAATTTATTACTTCTTTGACTCTCTTTTTATCTTTATTATGATTTTTTACAGAATTAATGAGCCATTTCTTTTTTTCTGGAGTACAATGATTTAATGTATAAATCAGAGGAAGCGTCATTTTTTGTTCTTTAATATCAATTCCTGTAGGTTTTCCTATAACATCATCGCCATAATCAAATAAGTCATCCTTAATTTGAAAAGCCATTCCTATAAGTTCACCAAACATTTTCATTTTCTGAACATGATCAGAATCGGGGGCTACAGAACATGCTCCCAAACTACAGCAAGCTGCGATTAATGTTGCTGTTTTCTGACGGATAATTTCATAATAAACTTCTTCTGTAATATCAAGATTTCTGGCTTTTTCGATTTGCAACAATTCTCCTTCGCTCATTTCCCGCACTGCTACCGAAATAATCTTTAAAAGATCAAAATCTCCATAATCAATAGATAACAACAGGCCTTTAGATAATAAATAATCACCTACCAAAACTGCTATCTTATTTTTCCAAAGAGCATTAATAGAAAAGAAACCTCGTCTTTGATTAGAATCATCGACCACATCATCATGAACCAAAGTAGCTGTATGAATTAATTCTATTACCGAAGCTCCTCTATAGGTTCGTTCATTAATCTCACCTCCAGAAACCATTTTTGAAACCAGGAAAACAAACATTGGTCGCATTTGTTTTCCTTTTCGGTTTACAATATAGTGAGTTATTCTATTGAGTAAAGCAACTTTGGAAGACATTGATTCTGAAAACTTTTGTTCAAAAAGCTCCATTTCATCAATGATTGGTAATTTTATTTGTTCTACAACTTTCAATACGTCGTACTTGATTCTGTTTCCTTATGTAATGCGAAGATACTGTAAATAGTTTTTCTTTGAAACAGATAGTGTTATATATAGAAATATTAACTTTTTATATCATCAATTCTTTTATGATCATTGAATATTTACCCTTCTTTTTATTTCATTAGAGATCTTTATTGCATAATTTTTATCAGTATACATCTGATGTTTTTTTCCTCTACTAATTTCGTGGTCTACTCTTAGTTGCTCAAACCAGTTTGCTTCTGGTTTAAAATCATCATACTCGCCAAAAAAAAGCTTTATACATCCTTCTGGTTTTGTAGTTTCATATCTTAGTCTTGTTGAAGAAATTGCATAAAATTTATTAACATCCAAACCTTTCAACGCTGCTTTCCATGCAATTGTTCCTCCTATACTAAAAGCAAGAATAGTAACCTTTCCTTTTTCCAACTCTAATAATCTATCTGTTGCTGTACTAATTCCTCTTTCAAGAAATTGAGAGTGAAGACTACTTTCTTCATATATGTTCTTACTCACTTTTCCTAATTTGCAAGAATCATAATACTTTATATCAAATTCAGTTTCTAAAATCTTTACATAATTCACAACCCAATCTGATTTTTCAATTCCCCATATATCAGACAAAACTATTAACCTTGGTTTCATAAAAAAATTAGTTTTCTAATATTGTTCTCTATAAATAATGAACAACATATTTTCTTATGATTTATTTGCAAGTTGACCACAAGCAGCATCAATATCCTTACCTCTACTGCGACGCACATTAACAACAATCCTACGAGCTTCAAGGGCATTAATGTAATTATCAATGGCTTTGGTTGATGCCTGTTGAAACCCGTCATCATCGATTGGGTTATATTCTATCAAATTTACTTTACAAGGAACATAAGAGCAAAATTTTACTAAAGCATCTATGTCTTCTCGTCTGTCATTAATACCATCCCAGACTACATATTCATAGGTTATTCTACTATTTGTTTTTTTATACCAATACTCAAGAGCTTCTCTAAGATCTGAAAGAGGAAAGGTTTCATTAAATGGCATTATCGAGGTTCTAACATCATCAATAGCAGAGTGTAAGGAGACTGCTAACTTAAACTTCACTTCATCATCTGCCATTTTCTTAATCATTTTTGGCACTCCAGAAGTGGATAACGTAATTCTTTTTGGTGACATTCCTAGTCCTTCACTAGAAGTAATTTTATCAATAGCCTTAATTACATTATTGTAGTTCATCAATGGCTCTCCCATTCCCATAAAAACAATATTTGACAAGGGTCGATTATGATATAATCTACTTTCTTTATCAATAGCCATTACTTGATCATAAATCTCATCTGCATTAAGATTCCTCATTCTTTTTAACCTGGCTGTAGCACAAAATTTACAATCCAAACTACATCCCACTTGAGATGACACACAGGCTGTTGTTCTGGTTGGGGTAGGTATCAATACTGATTCTACAATTAATCCATCATGTAATCTCACTGCATTTTTTATAGTACCATCGGTACTACGTTGCATTTGGTCAACTCTAATATGATTAATTACAAAGTTTTCTTCAAGCATTTGCCTTGTTGCTTTTGAAATATTAGTCATATCATCAAAGCTATGTGCTCCCTTGCTCCACAACCACTCATAGACTTGATTACCTCTAAAGGATTGATCTCCATTTTCTTGAAAGAATACTCTCAACTGATCCTTTGTTAATGCTCTTATGTCTTTTTTCTTCACATCCATACGTTTTGCAAAAGTAAAAAGATAAAATGGTACTCTTGGCAACAACTTCACTCTTTATTAAAGTTATCAAAAAAAAACCCTTGACATTGCTATCAAGGGTTTTGTGTTTTCAATATTGTGTGATTCTATTCTTTTACTTTTTTCCACTGATGAACACCTCCACCACCTTTATACTTTACATTAAGAATATTTGAGTCATCCTCATCGATCCACATTTGACATTCTGCAACGTTACCATTTTTAATATCAGTAAATTTTCCATTCACATATTTATCACCTTTCAATTTTAAACCTTTTATGATGACCAATCCTTCGACATTTTGATTCTTGTCATCACCTTGGCATTCATAACAGATTGCATCTCTTTCTGAAATTCGTAACATTCTTTGAATAGATCCGTATACTTTATTTTCTATAATGTACAGCTGAACTATATTTATAGCAACTCCACTCTTCTTATCATATGTTTTCCATCTTCCCAAGATAGGATTGGGTTCATATGAAGCTAATAAATCTTCTTTTAGCTCCATATCAACAGGATTCTCTCCTAACCAAATTTTAAATAGAGCCTTTTTAAACTCCTTACTATTTATTGTCCCTAAGAGTTCTTTATTTTTGAATAGAGACAGACTACCTCCCTTAACGTAAAGAATTCTAAAGATGTCAAACTTGTTAATCTTATTAGGAAGAAGATTAAGGAAATCTCTTATTTGATTTTCTAACAAATAACTATTTCCATCTGTAGCTCTTTCTAAACCATTTCTCACAATATTTTTAAAATCACTATCTTCAATTGATGATGTAATTTTAATTGTCATCGCCATGGTTTTGTCTTTTTCGGCTACCATTACACCATCCTCTACACCATCTACTTCAAAATCCAGGTATAAAGCGATCGCATACATTTTTTCTCTTACTCCTGCTCCATTAAGCATGAGTTCTGATTTATCAAAAACATCGATATCATTAAAATGAACATCTCCAACTTTGGTTTGGGCAAAAGAAAAAACAGCACAAAAGAAGGCTATGTAATAAATTACTTTTTTCATTATATTATATAGGTTAAATTCTTGTATCATAAATTTGGAACATACAAAAAAACAATGCAAATCTATAAAAAGTACATTTATAAGCCTCATAAAACATACTTTTCGATAGAATTGATATAATTATTTTTCTATACACAGTAAAAATTACGGTAAAGCCGTAATTTTTAAAGGCATCGAAAATAACACTTTTTTTGCGAAAAAAACAATTTAACATGCTAATTTCTAGAAACATATGAAAAAACCCTACCAAATTCGGGGTTTAGCAGGGTTTTATTCAAAACTTTTAAATTCTTAGATAATCAACATCGCATCACCATACGAATAGAATTTATATTTCTCTTTAACAGCTTCTTCATAAGCTTCTTTGATAAAATCATGCCCTGCAAATGCCGAAACCATCATTAATAATGTTGATTTTGGTGTATGAAAATTAGTTATCATACAATTTGCAATACTAAAATCATAAGGAGGAAAGATAAATTTATTGGTCCATCCTCTAAATTCATTTAATGTTCTATCTGAAGACACAGAACTTTCTAAAGCTCTCATTACGGTAGTTCCCACAGCACAAATTCTTCTTTTGTTAGTAATACCGTTATTAATTGTCTCAGCTGCCTTTGCGGTTACATATGCCTCTTCACTATCCATTTTATGCTTAGATAGATCTTCTACTTCTACAGGGTTAAACGTTCCCAATCCAACATGTAATGTTATTTCTGAAAAATCTACTCCTTTGATTTCTAAACGCTTCATTAAGTGCTTAGAAAAGTGAAGCCCTGCAGTTGGTGCCGCTACAGCTCCTTCATTTTTGGCATATATCGTTTGATATCGTTCTTCATCTTCTGGCTCAGCCTCTCTTTTGATATATTTTGGAAGTGGAGTCTCACCTAAATCATTAAGTTTCTGTCTAAATTCATCATATGAACCATCATATAAAAAACGTAAAGTACGTCCTCTAGATGTAGTATTATCTATTACTTCTGCGACTAAACTTTCATCATCTCCAAAGTATAGTTTATTTCCTATACGTATTTTTCTAGCTGGGTCAACCAAAACATCCCAAAGACGAGTTTCAGAATTTAACTCCCGTAGTAAGAACACTTCAATTCTAGCACCTGTCTTCTCTTTATTTCCATACAATCTGGCAGGAAAAACTTTAGTATTATTGACAACCATAACATCATTAGGTTCAAAATAATCTATAAGATCTTTAAACTGCTTATGCTCTATTGTCTGTTCCTTTCTATTAAGAACCATCAAACGAGATTCATCTCTGTTTTCTGCAGGGTACTCGGCTAATAACTCTTGTGGAAGGTCAAAATTGAAATGTGATAGCTTCATTCGTGTTTATTTTTTGAAGGTGCAAATATACAATCTTGCGATAGGGGTTGTCAAGTAAATCAAGATATATTTTCTACGTTTATTTTACTGTATAACAGACCAAACCCATTATCTAAATTCAAAAAACAATACTATTCATGTTTCTTTTAATGCTATTTTTTAAAGTTTTCGCCTCAATCCACCCAGTATAATCTTTTAAAAGCAAGGGTAATTTGTATTACTCATAACAGACTCTAACACACTAAACATTAGAATCTTCAAAACCCAACTTTTTTAAATCTAACCAAAAATCAGGATAAGACTTCGAAACTACATTAGCATCTTCGATAAACAATGAAGTCTTTACTGCTAGTGGTGCAAAAGCCATTGCCATACGATGGTCATTATAGGTTGCTATAGATACATCTTTACTTATTGTATCAGAAGGTTCTAAGCGTAAGGTATCCTCTGTGATATGGACTTGCCCCCCTAACTTCTCAATTTCTGTTTTTAATGCTTCTAAGCGATCAGTTTCCTTAATCTTAAGCGTATGAAGACCTGTGAGATAACACCCTACTCCTAATCCAAAACACGTTACAGCAATTGTTTGAGCAATATCAGGTGAATTAGATAAATCTAGTCCTTCAGGAAGCGCTAAAACTGAATCTGAAACTTTTTTTAATGTAATTGTATTCTTACCGAATGTTGTTTCTACTCCTAAGTATTTATATATCTCTGATAAAGATGAATCTCCCTGATAACTTTCTTTCTTATAACTACCAATAGTTACTGATCTATCGTTAGATAGTGCAACAATACTATAGAAATAGGAAGCAGAACTCCAATCTGATTCTACAACTACACTTTTTGAAATAACCCCTTGATATGAGCCAATAGTAATTTTATTGTTTTGAAAGGTACCTTCTATACCTACATCCTTCAACAAACTTAACGTCATATTAATATAAGGAACCGAAGTTACCTTTCCTTCTAATACTATTTCTAATCCGTCTGGCAATGAAGGAGCAATAAGCATTAATGCAGAAATATACTGACTACTTACATTTGCTTGTAAAGCGACATGATTTGTACTAGGTTGTTTTCCTTGAATTCGAATAGGTGGATATCCATGTTCATTCTCATAACTAATTTCACAACCTAATTGCTGTAAAGCTTCTACTAATATTTTGACCGGCCTTTCTTTCATTCTTTTACTTCCAGTCAACACAGTTTCTCTTCCTTCTTTAACTGCAAAATATGCTGTAAGAAATCGCATCGCCGTTCCTGCATGATGAATATCTACAACTAATTCCTCACTTTGTAATGCTTTTTGCATTAATCCTGAGTCGTCACTATTCGACACATTCTCAATACTTATATTCGGATATAATGCCTGAAGTATGAGTAGTCTATTAGTTTCACTTTTTGACCCTGTGATTTGTAATGTGTTATTTCTAATATTCGAAATATGCTCTAATTTCAAATTCATACTATCTATTTGATTTTCGTTTTCTTAATTCAAAATAATACCCCATAATCATACCATACATCAATCCTCCTGCTACACGAGATAAAAAATATCTCATCCATCTTCCTTGACTAATTCTTTCTTCAATAAATATATCCAGAGACAAGCCTCCATATTGCATTAAATGCTCAATCACACTAAAAACAATAATAAAGCCTACTCCTATAAAAACAACAGTTTTCCAATATTTTTTAGAAGAAATTATTTCTTTAAACATTATTTTAATTTTTCGTTATTATGGTGACGATCGTGATCTCTTTTTGTTTTTATGTCTAATTTCTTGTTAAAGGCTTCCTGCAAATTCACTCCTGTTTGATTAGCCAAACATAATACTACAAATACAACATCTGCCAATTCCTCTCCCAGATCTTTATTTTTATCACTTTCTTTCTCACTTTGCTCTCCATATCGTCGAGCAATAATCCTAGCAACTTCACCTACTTCTTCTGTAAGTTGTGCCATATTAGTAAGTTCATTAAAATATCTAACTCCGTGATTTTTGATCCAATCATCTACGGCTTCTTGTGCATTTTGGATATCCATAATTATATTTTTTTAAGCACTATTTGTTCATTTTCTTTTTCGATAAGCTGATTATAAAACTGTTTTAACACCGAATAATACTCTGCATTAAGAAACGGCGTATTGACTGTTTCATTAACAATAACCTGAATTGTACCATTCGACACATTGGATTTAAAAGAAAAAGCACCAACGTTCTCGGGCATTTTAAAACCTCCTGCTTTTGGCATTTCAGCCACTTCGTATCCTTCGGGTATCTTGATATTGACCATATATGTATTAGTAAAACCATGACCAAAATCTATGGGGTATGCTCTTTCATCAGATTTAAAAACATTCTCTTTATCTCTTAAAAATAACAACGGAGAAAAATACATCTCATTGTCAATCAATTCTATCTGGTCGTAAGATTTAAAATTAAAACTTTCACTCACACCTTTACCATATTCTTTTACTCCTTTAACAGTATATTCTTCTATTTCATCAATACCAAACCTTTTTTTAAAACGTTCTATTTTGCTTTCATTATCTTTTGCTCCATTCGCCACTCTAAAGTCGTGTGCAAAATATTCCATATGACGAACATTAAATTTCCCGTCTATCATACCTTCCTTATCCATTTGACATTGTATCATATATCTATTAGTAGAAGGCTCTGTTGGTCTAAAATTAATTCTTTGAGAAGTACCATTTTTTGCAATTACTCTTCCTGCTCCTCTAATTACTCTATCTGGCAAGACATTAGGCAAACCATACCTATCTGTTGCGTCTAGGTAAGCAATTCTTCCATCCGCCAATTTTACTCTACTAACAACATAATTAAAACCATCTAAAGTTGGAAATAACGCCGTTACTTTATTACTTGCGCTTACTAATACAGGTTTTGCATTCAGGCCAACCGAAGATAACATAGAAGTCAACATCAAATTAATCTCAGCCACATTACCTGTTTGTTCTTTATATGCTTTTTTCACTCCAACGTTAGTAATCACTGAATATTTATTATTCCATCGCATTCTATTTTTTACATACTCAAACACTCTAATCATCTTAGTTGTCTGATCTTTGGATCCAGATATCACCTTTTTCAAATCTTCTTCATAATACCCTTTCTTTCTTAATTCATCCCCAAAGCTACTATTTGCATAAATTCTTTTCGTAACATCTTCCCAAGTAGTTGAATAATTCTCTGCCGGTTCATTAGGAAACTGCATATAAGACAACTCATAACTAATTGATGATATGTAATTTTTAATATTCCCAGAATAAGGCTCTACCTTAAAGGCAGCAACATTTGTTGAATTTACTTTATTTTTAATAATTTTAAAATTAAGATCTCTAACTGAAGTTGTTGAACCTTGTGGACCACCCCAACCTCCTCCAGTTCTTGTTCTAGATGTTAGTGTAATCTTACCGGGTCTATTTGATTCCTTTAGATCTATGGGAAGATATCCTGTTGTAAATTTCTTGAAGTAGAAATATTCTGGAGACTCTAACGTGACGTCAATCTTTTTAATCGGTATTTCATATTGCAAATAGATACGGTCTATATTTGAAACAAATGGAGAAATAATTTTATACTTATATTCAATGACCGAACCCTCTTGTAAAGACGGCATCGTAAACTTTACCTGGTCATAATATTCTGAGAATTCACTTTCAAAAACACCTTCTTTTTTTAGTTTACTCTCTTCAATTTTATCATTAACCAAATTATAAGTAACCCCCTTTAATCCAACCACTTTCTCATTGTCACTATTCTTCTTATAAAGAAATATTTCGTCAGTTGCATAATCAAACCCATCTTTTGAATATAATTTCACTCTTTTAAACACTTCAGTAACCAACTGAAAACCCTGAGATTGATTATAATCTATATGTATATCTTTATTTTCATAAAGAACAGCGGCATGAGCGGTACTATCTATAGAGCATGATACTTCTGATAATTCTTCTTTAGAAACTTTCCCAAACTTATATTCTTGTGCAAAACTGCTTATTGATACCATTAGGATGAAACCTAAAACTAGCTTTTCTAAGTTTTTCATATTAATTAACTGGTTATTTATTGTTGTTTTAGTGCTATTCTTGATTTGTCTATTTTTTTTATTTGAGATCTAAATTTTCTATACTCTTCATATTTCTCCTTTGGGAAAGTCCCGTCAATAATTTTTAAGAATCTTTTAAATTTAATTTGAGTTTCACTGAGTTTTTCCAACTCATAACTATACTTACCAAAAACGGTTTCTATAGATTTTTTTTCAGGTAAGTTTCCCATTATAAAGCCTTCTGGAAGGTTAATAATATATTCATCGGTATTTACATACCCTCTAGATATTACTAAAGGAGTTTTTCTATTATCATATTTAGGTAGATTGCTTTGATCCCAACTAAATATGTTTGGTGATATCAATAAACGACTTCCTACTTTTTTTGCATAGGATGAACAGAAAACTTCTATATCTTCTGTAAATTCTACAGTATCTTTATCATCTTTAAGTTCTATTCCTTTTATTTCTAAGTTATTGATATACCCCCAATATTCTTTATAATATAATTTTTGATCTTTAGGTGTTTCAAACTGAATATCATAATTCCAGTTATATTCTAAACCTTGCGATACTTTTTTAAGAGTTGCAGACATAGTTTTATCCACTCCAAGATTAACTGTCGCAGTAGTATGAAGTATATTCTCTTCAGGAATATATTTCTTTGTCTTCTTAATTTCTCCTCCTTCTGGTTTAATTACTAAGACATTTCTATTGTCTGTAAAATCACCAATAAAATCAAAAGGTAACGTTTGACTAGTACATTCTAACCATATATCTTCTTCCTCATCAGGTATGTTCAATATCACATGGTTTCCCTGCATAGAAGGAAATTCGTCATCTATATCTCTTCTACCTCTATCTCCATACACTATGGTATAATATGCTAGTATATTCTGACTATCAAGTAAGGCTTTAGTATAATTGGTAAGTGCCTTACAGTCTCCATACCCTAATCGATCTACGTCTTCTGCAAGAAAAGGCATCCACCCTCCTATTCCTAATTGCACACTTATATACCTAGTTTTACCCTGTACATATTCATATATTAATTTTGCCTTTTCTTTAGGTGTTTTTGCATTAGCTACTAATGTTTCTATTTTCTTAATAGTTTCTGCTGGTAATTTATTTCTTCCTGAGATCAGTTTATCATACTGCCATTTCCCAAATGTTTTCCAATCTGTTGCAGAACCTTTGACACCTTCTAAGGAAAAATTGTTTAATGCGACATGTACTATTGGCACTATATCGTTATGTGAAGGACCATATCTTTCTGGAAGCTGAGCGGAGACATTAGATATAGCATATGTTGCCTCTTCGTCATTTTTATTTTTATCAATTGAATAGTTTTCAAAATTTGTTTCTTTAAGCCGAAGAGGTATTTTTTTGGGATTTAATATCTTATATTTAGATTCTTCGATACTCAATCGATATGCTAAGATAGGTTTCCATCGTTGTATAAATGCCGAGGAAGAGCTCTCAATTTCACTTTCAAAAGTAAGGGTGTAAGGGTAACTTATTGGAGTATATTCAAAATATTTAATGCGAGTATCTTCCATTAAACTTCCTCCACTAACTGCACTACGGTCCTGAAAGTCTTTCTTTTTATATTTTTTTATTTCTTTCCCAAGCGCATTATAAATAACAGCCTCTAATTTTCTAATTTTCCTTGATGGACTATATCCCTCGTATGAATCAGCATACCCATTACCGTACTTATTTAAAACAGTAACGGTTCTTTTTGTTTTGATAACAACAGAAGTAATAGAATTGATTTCAATAGTCACATCTTCAGACCTAACAATAGCATTAGCATTTTTGGTCAGTGTAGAATCAAGGAGTATCGTTTGTAATTTTACATTATTCTGAGCAGTAACTTGCTCTATCCCAAATAGTGTCAATACAACCGAAACCAGTAGTATTTTTTGCAGCATAAAAAATGTTTTTTTAAGGGGTATTCTTATTCTTTATTTTTTGTGTCTACAATTATGGTAACTGGCCCATCGTTAAGTAATGATACTTTCATATCGGCTCCAAATATACCCGTACCTACTTTCTTTTCCAAATCCATTTCTAATTGTTTCACAAAGCTTTCATATAAAGGAATTGCCGTTTCTGGCCTTGCCGCTTTTATGTAACTCGGCCTATTTCCTTTTTTTGTACTAGCGTGTAATGTAAATTGACTTACAACTATTGCTTCTCCATTTATCTCCTGTATACTTTTATTCATGATTCCTTCACTATCTGCAAATATTCTAAGTCTGGATATTTTTCCCGACAACCACTGTACGTCTTCCTCTGAGTCATCTTCTTCAATTCCGATTAGAATAAGTAATCCTTGATATATTTTTGACACAACCTTACTTTCTACGGTTACTGATGCCTCAGAAACTCTTTGAATTACTGCTCTCATTTATTCTATTAATAATTAAAAAAGCTAAGCTTTAATTTAAATACACATTTAATTTATAGTGCAAGTATACACAGTACGAGTTTCATTTTTTGAAACTGAGAACTTTTTTTAAAAAAAATTAATGATAATTGATTTACTCTAATCTTCTAGTTATAATATGATAAAAAATCAATCTTCATCATAATTATTTTTCCTGTAGTGTTCTTCTTCTCCTTCAAGGATCTGCAGATAACTTTTATATCTGGACCAGGCTATTTCTTCATTTTCTAAAGCCGCTTTAACAGCACATTTAGGTTCATTGATATGTAAGCAGTTATTAAATTTACATTCAGATTTTAGTTCAAAAAACTCAGGAAAATAGTCTCCAAGTTCTTCTTTATCCATATCAACAACTCCAAAACCTTTTATCCCTGGGGTATCAATAATTTTAGCCTCAAAACTCAAATCAAACATTTCTGCAAAAGTCGTTGTATGCTGACCTTGCTGATGTTGATTACTAATCTCGGCTGTTTTTAATGAAAACCCTTGTTCTATGGTATTTATTAAGGTAGATTTTCCAACTCCACTATGTCCCGAAAACATACTTACTTTGCCTTCCATAATTGATTTTACTTTATCTACATTCTTAGCCGTCTTTGCTGATATTCCTATACATTCATATCCTATTTTTCTATACAACGCAGCTAAATATTTAACCTCTACAAGTTCATCATCATTATAGGTGTCAATCTTATTAAAAAGCAAGACAGCTCTGATTCCGTAGGCTTCTGCTGTCACCAAAAACCGATCAATAAATGTGGTAAATGTCGTAGGGTTATTTAATGTAACTAACAAAAACACAACATCAATATTTGATGCAATTATGTGAGTTTGTTTTGACAAATTCACGGATTTTCTGATAATATAATTCTGTCTTTCGTGAATATTTTCAATTACTCCAGTCTCCTGGTCATTGTTAGTTTCTAATTTAAAATCCACCAGGTCACCAACAGCTACCGGATTTGTGCTTTTAATACCTTTGATCCTAAACTTGCCCTTTATCCGGCATTCGTATACTTTACCATTATCTGTTTTAACGGTATACCAACTTCCTGTAGATTTATAAACAGTACCTGTCATAAATACAAAGATGCAAATATTAATATTTTCAAAGGGCTTATTTTTTTCTTAATTAAAAAAAACGTAATCTTATCTTTCTTTTTTTTGGCATAACTATTGATTATATGCCTGGAGTTAATCTAAAATTCAATTAATTATGAAAAAACAACTATTACTTTTTGCTTTAGTTATTCTTGGCTTACAATCTACTTTTGCACAAGATGTTTATGAATTTCAAATTGTTACCGTAATCGAATCGATTGTTCCTAATGGTTTAGGTAGATCAAGAATGCTTACTACAAACGAAACCAGGGATTACAAAGAATTCACTTCTACTCGTACAGGTGAAAAAGACAAAAGAAACAAATCAGACCGTGGAGAAATTCGTGTTAAAGGTTTTGATGAAACTAAGCTTTTGAACTTTTATAACCTTGGCGGAATCCGTTTTCAAAACATTGTTGCCAATGATGCTATTGTAACTTCTAAACTTAACACTATGTCTTCTGAAGGCTGGGAATTAGCTTTTGTGAACAGTGGAGTAGAAAGTTATGGTGGTAAAGGTGATGGTAATGGTATATACGTTACTCGCTATACTTTCAAAAGAAAAAAATAATATTTTATATATATACCCTCCTGCTATTTATGCATAACAGGAGGGTATTTTTTTATCCTCTTGCCACTTTTTCCTGGTGATTAATTGATTCCTGATGGATCGCTTTATAAATTCTTAATATAAATTCTTCACTTAATCCTTTTTCTTCACCTTCAAGAATCATTTTCCCTAATATCTCATTCCAACGTTTAGATTGTAAAATAGCAACATTTTGTTTTGCTTTTACCGCTCCTATCTCATCAGAAATTTTCATCCTTTTTGACAAAGTCTCTAACAATTGATTATCTGCTATATCAATTTTAGCACGAAGTTCTCCTAATGCTTTCTGATATGCTTCATCCACCCCAACTTCTTTACGAATTTTTAAATCTTTCATATGCTGAATTAGTGTTTCTGGTGTAATTTGTTGTTTTGCGTCACTCCATGCATTATCTGGATCATAATGAGTTTCTACAATTAACCCATCAAAATTTAAGTCCAAAGCTGTTTGAGATAAATCAAAAATTAAATCTCTTCTTCCAGCAATATGAGAAGGATCAAGAATCAATGGTAAATCCGGAAAACGATTTTGTAAATCAATTGGTATTTGCCATTCTGGAATGTTACGATATTTTGTTTTTTCGTATGTTGAGAACCCTCTATGAATTACCCCCAGGTTTTTAACATCGGCAGTATAAAAACGTTCTACAGCTCCCAACCAAAGCGATAAATCAGGGTTAATTGGATTCTTTATCAATACAGGATTGTCTATTCCCTTGCAAGCATCTGCAATATCCTGCACGATAAAAGGTGAAACCGTACTTCTTGCACCTATCCAAAGAACATCCACACCATGTTCTAAAGCTAATTCTACATGATGAGGACTTGCTACTTCTGTAGCAATTTTCATCCCTGTTTCTTCTTTGGCTCGTTGCAACCATTTCAAACCTAAAGCTCCAACACCTTCAAAATTACCTGGTCTGGTTCTTGGTTTCCAGATACCTGCACGCATTACAGTTGCATCAGAATCTTTAAGTTGGTGTGCAATTTTCAACACCTGATCTTCAGTTTCTGCGCTACAAGGTCCGCCGATAACTAATGGATGATCCAAGTTGTATGCATCAAGCCAATTTCTAAGTTCTTTCTTATTCTCCATCTTTATTTTTAATCTTTGTTGTTATTGTTATTTTTTTATTGTGTTTACGTAAGTTATCGCATTTTTAAGTTATTCCTTTCAAAATTGCTTTAATATGATTTGTATCTTCCATTTCTTTATAAATTTCATCAAAATTATCTTCTTTCATTAATTTTTTAAACTGCTCTAAATTTGCAATATATTCTTCCAAGGTTTCGATTACATTATTCTTATTATGTTTAAAAATAGGGGTCCACATCGCTGGCGAACTTTTTGCCAAACGAACAGTTGAAGCAAATCCACTACCTGCCATATCAAAAATATCCCTTTCATTCTTCTCTTTCTCAATTACAGTTTTACCTAACATAAAAGAACTAATATGTGATAAATGAGACACATAAGCAATATGTTTATCATGTGAAGAAGGGTCCATATATCGAATTCTCATTCCTAATCTAGAAAAAATCTCCATTCCTCTTTCTTGCAATTTAAATGCTGTTTTTTCAACCTCGCAAATGATATTAGTTTTTCCTCGATACAAATTCGCAATTGCTGCTTGCGGCCCAGAAAATTCTGTTCCAGCAATTGGATGTGCCGCCAAATAGTTTCTACGCTTAGGATGTTGTGAAATCGTATCACATAATTTCCCCTTGGTTGAACCTGCATCAAAAACCAGGCAATCATCGTGGATATTATCCAAAATCATAGGTAATATTTCTACTGTTGTATCTACAGGTATCGCAACAATGACAACATCAGCCTTATCTAGTTCATCAAAACTCGACTTATGATCAATTAATCCTAATCCTAGCGCTTTCTCAAGATTTTCATCACTTCTATCTATACCATATATCTTTGCTTCATTAAATGCCGCTTTAATATCTATAGCAAAAGAGCCACCAATTAATCCTATTCCTATAATGAATACTTTCATGCTGTTACTTGTAATCTTTTTATCGCTTCCTTAATATTCTCCTTGGATACACAAAGTGAAAAACGTATATATCCTTTTCCATTACTTCCAAAAATATCTCCTGGAGCAATGAATACATCATTTTTATACAATATGTTATCTATAAATTCTATCGCATCAATTCCTTTAGGTAATTTTGCCCAAACAAACATTCCCTTTGCAGTTTGATCATAACTACAACCTAATAGTGAAGCTAATCGCCATATTAAAACTCTTCTTTCTTTATAAATTGCATTCATTTTATCATACCAATCATCTGAAATTCGTAATGCTGCTATTGCTCCCCGTTGTATGCCCTGAAACATGCCACTATCCATATTACTTTTCACCTTCAAAATAGCTTCAATCTTATCAGCACTTCCACTTACCATTCCCACACGCCAACCTGCCATATTAAACGTTTTACTCAAAGAGTTTAACTCTAATGCTACTTCTTTTGCTCCTTTAATAGATAATATACTTATGGGACTATCATTTAGAATAAAACTATATGGGTTATCCTTAACCAATAGAATACTATGTTTTTTAGCAAAATCAATCATCTTTTCATAGAGCTCCACACTTCCTGAAGCCCCTGTAGGCATATTAGGATAGTTCACCCACATAATTTTCACCTTACTTAAATCCATTTTTGAAAGGCTATGAAAATCAGGTTCCCAGCCATTATTTTCTATCAGATCATAAAACACAGGGGTTGCTCCAACCAAATTGGTAACTGAAGTATATGTAGGGTATCCTGGATTAGGTACTAATACCTCATCTCCTTCATTTAGGTACGCCAAAGAAATATGCATAATTCCTTCCTTAGACCCCATCAAAGGAAGAATTTCATTTTCAGGATTTAAAGACACTTGATATTTTTTGCTATAAAAATCAGAAATAGCTTCTCTTAATTCTGGCAATCCCTGATAACTTTGGTATTTATGTGCTCCGTTTACAGTCACCGCATCTTGTATTGCCTGCACAACAGTTTTAGGAGGGTCTAAATCTGGACTCCCAATAGCCATATTGAGAACAGGTTTACCGGCTGCAACTAAACCTCTTACTTCTCGTAGCTTGCTGGAAAAATAATATTCTTCTACTGTCTCTAATCTTTTTGCGGTTTCAATGTTCATCCGTTTTGATTTTTATATTCTCCAAGTACTTTTAATTCTAACGCCATAATTTCTAAAATAGACATTGCTTTCTCATAATCTTTGTATGATGTAAAGGTAACATCAACAAAAAACGAATATTTCCAAGGCATACTGATAATAGGTAATGATTGAATTTTGGTTAAATTAAGTCCACAATCACTCATTACATTAAGCACTGTTGCCAAGCTTCCTCTTTTATGATCTGTCAGAAATTTTAAAGATGCCTTGTTAATTTCTTCTTTTGCTACTTTTGAATCTTTTCTGGTATTTAGAATAAAAAACCGAGTACTATTTGACTTTATGGTTTGAATCTCTTTGGCTAAAATATTTAGTTGATAGATATTTGCTGCTGTTTCTCCTGCTACAGCTGCAATTCCTTCTAATTGTTGATCATGAATACGCTTAGCTACATCTGCAGTATCCGCATCCTCTACTAATTTAATATGTGGCAATCCTCTAAAAAATTCTTTACATTGTAATAATGCCATGGGATGAGAATACACTTCTTTGATATCTGAAATTTTCTGACCTTCTAAAGCCATCAGACAATGATGGATCGGTTGAAAATATTCTCCGCTAATAGTAATATTATGCTCATCTATATATGCATAATTAGGAATAATCGACCCTGCAATTGAGTTCTCTATTGCCATAACTGCATCTGTACTTTTATTTTGCTCTAAACTGTGTATCAATTCCTGAAATGACATACATTCATCAACAACTACATCTTCTCCAAAATATGCCTGAGCAACCCCGTGATGATAGGACCCTTTTATTCCTTGTATAGCAACCTTTTGTTTCATAAACTAATTTGGTTCGTATTGGTACATTCTTTATGATCCAGTACTCTTTTTTTCATTTCGTTTCAAAAAAAAATCCCGATTTTTCATCGGGATTCTAGTTTTATAAATTTTTGCTTTATTTATTTTACATAGCGATCCCGTTCTTACTTTTAAAATAAAAGAAGAAAAAATAGAATCGGTTCCAAGTAAATAAAGTATCCATTATTGTTTCCTTATTACGTTGCTAAAGTAGCTAAAACTATTACGATTCAAAATATTTTTCGTTTTTTTTCATCACTTGAAGTCCATTATCATCAAATCTGAAAATTTTAACCAGAATTTATGAAATATTTCAATTAAAACTTAATGTATCTTATGAATCTTCTATGTTTTAACTCACTAACAAACGTTCGTATCTATATTACATTCAACTCTTTACCAACTTTTGTAAAAGCTTTAACCGCTTTTTCCAGATGATGACGTTCATGACCGGCTGATAACTGAACTCTAATTCTTGCTTTTCCTTTTGGAACAACAGGATAGAAAAATCCAATTACATAAATTCCTTCTTCTAATAATTTTGCAGCAAACTCTTGAGCTAGTTTAGCTTCGTATAACATTACAGGAACAATAGGGTGATCTCCAGAGAGAATGTCAAATCCGGCAGCGGTCATTTCTGACCTGAAATATTTTGTGTTTTCTTCTAATTTATCTCTAAGGGCCGTAGAAGAGCTTAATAAGTCTAATACTTTTATCGATGCTCCAACAATAGATGGTGCTACTGTATTAGAAAATAAGTAAGGTCTAGAACGTTGTCTTAACATCTCTACAATTTCTTTTCTAGCTGCAGTAAAACCTCCTGAAGCTCCTCCAAGTGCCTTACCATAAGTACCCGTAATGATATCTACTCTGCCCATAACATTACGATACTCATGTGTTCCGCGGCCTGTTTTACCTAAAAAACCTGTAGAATGACATTCATCGATCATTACCATCGCATTATATTGATCTGCCAAATCACAGATTTTATCTAATTGTGCAATGGTCCCATCCATTGAAAAAGAACCATCCGTTACTATAAGTATACGTCTGGACCCTTCTGCAGATTTCAGCTGTTTTTCCAGGTCAACCATATTGTTATGTTCATACCTAAAGCGTTTTGCCTTACATAGTCTTACTCCGTCGATAATAGAAGCATGATTTAAAGCATCTGAAATAATAGCATCTTCTGGTCCTAGAATAGGTTCAAACACCCCTCCATTAGCATCAAAAGCAGCTGCATAAAGAATACAATCTTCCATCCCTAAAAACTCTGCCGTTTTACGCTCTAGTTCTTTATGAATATCTTGAGTTCCACAAATAAATCGCACCGATGACAGTCCATACCCATGCGAATCAATAGCATTTTTACCCGCCTCTATCACATCAGGGTGAGAAGAAAGCCCTAAATAATTGTTTGCACAAAAGTTAAGAACATCTTTGGTATTGGTTGTATCTATCTTTGCTCCTTGCGGTGTAGTTATTATTCTTTCGGTTTTATACAATCCTGCCGCTGTGATTTCGTCCAGCTCTTTTTGTAAATCTTCTTTTATAGTAGAGAACATAATAATTATCCTTTATTGTTATTTTTTATTAGTGTCAAATATTTTATCTAACCTATTTAGGAACTAAAACATCAAAGTTTCCAAATTTCTTGATCCTGTTTTATAGTTTTCTTTTAGTTTTTCTATCATTGTACCTGTAATCGATTCGAGATCAAATTTTGGTTTCCAGCTCCAATCTTTTCTTGCAGCAGAATCATCTATTGACTTTGGCCATCTGGAAGCTATTTCCTGTCTAAAATCCGGCTCATAAGAGATTTTAAAATCAGGATATAATTTACGAATTTCTGACGCTACTTCGGCAGGAGAAAAGCTAATTCCTGCAATATTATAAGAAGTACGGATAGTAATATCTTCTTTAGGGGCATCCATTAATTCTAAAGTAGCACGAATGGCATCATCCATAAAAATCATGGGAAGTGTTGCATCTTCTTTCAGGAAGCAATTAAATTCTTCTTTAAGTACTGCCTTATGATATATATCAACTGCATAATCTGTTGTTCCTCCTCCAGGTAATGATTGATATCCAATCACACCAGGATAACGGATTGATCTTACATCCAATCCATATCGCATAAAATAATATTGTGCCCAATTCTCTCCGGCTGCTTTACTTATGCCATATACAGTAGCTGGATCCAGGTAAGCATTATTTGGTGTATTATTAAGAGGAGCGCCTTCTCCAAAAACGGCAATAGAGCTAGGGAAAAAAACTTTATCTATTTTATGATGCCTCGCAACCTCAAGTACATTAAATAACGTTTTCATATTAATATCCCAGGTAGTTAATGGGGTTTGCTCTCCTTTTGCTGATAAAATAGCTGCAAGATGATATATCTGCGTCACATTATATTGAGTAACCACGTCATGAATCCTATTCATATCGGTTGCATCAATTATTTCAAAAACACCTTCATACCCTTCTCTAGGTCTTAAGTCAGAAGCAATTACATTACTGTTTCCAAATTTATGCTTTAAAGACTCTGTTAAAACAGATCCCAATTGACCATTAGCGCCTATTACTAAAATAACTGTTTCCATAGTATCTTAAAATTTTAACACCTTACCGTGTTATTTCCTAGCCAAAATACAAAACATAGATATTACATCCATCAATACTTAATAATTAAGTAATTATTACTTGTTATTATTGTTTTTTCAGCTATATTTACTTTTAATAAAGTTTAAGTTTTACTTTTAAAGTAATTTTTTTGATACGAAATGGAACAATTAGATCACACCGACATTACTATTCTTAGAATTTTACAAGAAGATGCCAAAAAAACTGCAAAAGAAATTGCTAAAATCCTTAATCTCACTCCATCTCCTATATATGAACGTATTCGAAGGTTAGAAAAACAAGGGTTCATCAAAAAATATGTGGCCATCTTAGATAAAAAACTAATAGATCGATCTATCACCACAATTTGCCAGGTCTCAATGCGATATCATAATGAAGCATTTATAGAAAAGTTTGAAAAGCAAATTCAAAATTTACAAGAAGTACAAGAATGTTACCATATGGCGGGTCAAGTAGATTTTATTTTGAAAATTCATACTAAAAGCCTAGAAGAATATCATGATTTTGTAAAAACAAAGCTGTCAAAAATCGAGAATATTGGTGTATTAAACAGCACTTTTGTACTCAAAGAAATTAAGCACACTTCAGAGTTTTATATTTGATAAGTATTTTTTTAGCCAAAAAGCAGATTTTTTCATTTTGCGTTGCATTGTTTTTCTATTGAGGCTTATAATGCCAAATTTTGGAACAAAACCTTCTGCCCATTCAAAGTTATCCAACAATGTCCAAAGTAAAATACCTTTAAGATTTACTCCTTTTTTTAAAACTAGCTTCATCCCTTCTATTACATTTTGATAATATTCGATTCGCGCCTGATCGTCTTCCTTCTCTGACAGAGCCATTCCACACTCAGACAACCATAACGGTTTTTCTGGATCGTATGCAGAGAATCTTTCTAAAAAATATTGTGTGCCCTGGGAATATGTTTCCCATCCCATTATTGATACCGGAATTTTTCTCTTTTTTGGTTTTATTGGCAATGCTCCCATATACGGAATATACCAAGCTGCCTTTATTACTTCTCGAGTATAGGTCTGAATACCCCAAAAATCAAAGTCCGTTTTAAGAGCTTCTATATCTCCTATTTTATAATATCTTGAAATACGTTTTAAAATGGGTAAATCATCATCTGGATATCCTAATCCCAAATGAGGCTCTATAAACAAGCGATTCATTAATGTATCAATTCTATTGGCTGCTTTACGATCTGCAGACGTATTTCTATAAGGCTCTATTTTAGTACAACTTATTGCGGTACCCACTCTAAGTTCATTTTTTTTCTTCAATTCTTTGAATCCTATTGCCTGAGCTAGCAAAAGGTGATGTGTACTCGAAACAAAATTTCGAATCCCCCTTCTGCCAGGAGCATGTACACCAAGAAAATACCCCCCTCCAAGACATACTATTCCTTCATTAATCAGTATCCAATTTTTAACACGGTCAGCAAAATGGTCTCTCAATACTTGCACATATTCCTTATACCAGTCGATAATTTCCCTATTCGTCCATCCTCCTTTATCTTCTAATTTTTGAGGTAAATCCCAATGATATGTTGTAATCCATGGCTCTACTCCCACCAAAAGACAATAATCGATTACTTGATTGTAAAATTCAATCCCTTTTTGGTTAATCTTTCCTGTTCCTTCGGGAAGTATCCTTGGCCAGGAAATAGAAAAACGAAAAATCTTTAACCCAATATCTATAGTCAAATCTATATCCTCCTTAAATCTATGATAAAAATCTGTTGCTTCTTTAATATCAGAACCATCTTTAATCTTACGAGATTTTTGGGTGAATGTATCCCAGATAGAAGGACCTTTACCATCTTTATCATGGGCACCTTCAGTTTGAGCAGCTGCAATGGTAACTCCCCATTCTAGATGCCTAAATTCATTCATTATCTATAAAAATCTAGGGGACAAAACATGGATAGTATTATCTAAATATTTCTTTTTTGAGAAAAGGAAAAATTATAAAGAAAATAATGCGTTGAACTAAGCAAATTAGCTTATGAAAGAAACTGCGGATTATTCTTTTAAAATTATAAAATAACATACTGATAATCTTTATCTTATAAAGATACCACATCAATTAATAGATTATTTTATGTTAACGTTATCTTAGTGTTAAGATCATTTTTTATGAGTTTATCATACAATAAATATTGAATTGTGTACTTTTGAATGTAAGCAGATTTTATAAACATTCTATATGTCAATTTCAGTATCCAATATTTCTAAACTTTATGGTGATCAAAAAGCATTAAATGATATTTCTTTTGAGGTAAAAGAAGGTGAAATTGTCGGTTTTCTAGGTCCAAATGGAGCAGGAAAATCCACTATGATGAAGATTCTCACTACGTACCTTGATCCTTCTGAGGGTAGTGCTATGGTTAATAATTTTGACATTCATTCTCAATCTATAAAGGTACAACGCAGTATTGGATATCTTCCAGAACACAATCCTTTATATCTGGAAATGTATGTAAGAGAATATCTTACATTTAATGCTCGGATTTATAAAATTTCTAAATCCAGAATTGAAGAAGTGATTAAATTAACAGGTTTAACCCCTGAGGCTAACAAAAAAATTGATCAACTCTCTAAAGGATACCGACAACGAGTTGGTTTGGCTTGTGCTCTTCTCCATGATCCCCAGGTATTAATTCTCGATGAGCCTACGACAGGATTAGATCCAAATCAGTTAGTCGAAATTAGAGAACTTATAAAATCCATTGGTACTGCTAAAACAGTATTTTTATCTACTCATATTATGCAAGAGGTTGAGGCTATGTGTGATCGAGTTATTATCATCAACAAAGGAAAAATTGTTGCTGACAAAAATCTCAATGAAATATCTGATGAAACTCAACAAATCATAGAGGTAGAATTTGATTACCGTATAGAAGAAGCTTTCTTATCAAAGTTGTCGAATGCCAGTGAAGTAAAAAACATACATGGTTTTTCTTATCAAATTACCTTTGACACCAAAAAAGATATGCGTCCTACCGTCTTTGATTTTGCTCATGACAACAAACTGAAAATATTACAACTATCCAGAAAGAACAAAAATCTAGAAAGTATTTTTAGAGAATTAACCAATCCTTAAAAAAGAGTTCGAATTAATCCTGCGTTGTTTTCTCTATATTATGCAAAATTTCTTTGAGTTTTTCAACAGAAATGGGCTTTACAATATAATCACTTACACTTTCATAGGATTTGGCTCTAAGAATATCTTCTGGATCCACTGACGAGGAAACTACATAAATGATAATTTTCTTTGCGCAAGGGACCTTAATAAATTCTTCCAAAAACTGTAATCCATCAAGAACTGGCATATTCAAATCTAATAAAATAACGTCTGGCAATTTTTCATTTGCGGAAATGATGGCTTTCAAATTATTTAATGCCTCTTCGCCATTGCGAAAAACCATAAAACCGTTACAAAAATCAACAAGTTCCATTATTTTTTTTATGCCAAATACAAAAATTGGGTCATCATCAATAATACAAGCTATATCAATTTTTCTCATGCTTCATATATATTTTAAAAATTGTTCCTTTATTTACTATACTTTCGACTTCAATCTTACCTCCCATTGCTTCAACTTGATTTTTTGTAATAAATAGCCCTATCCCTCTAGCCTCTTTATTATTATGAAAGGTCTTATACATTCCAAAAAGTTTAGCCTGATGTTTTTTTAAGTCAATCCCTAATCCGTTATCTTCGATACTTAACACTACAAAATCACCTTCTATTCTAGTACTTAGAGTAACATAACTATCTCGTTCATTTGAGCTATATTTTATCCCGTTTGTTATAAAGTTGAGCAGAATACTATCCAAATAAGCCGGAATTCCCAAGATTCCAATATCTGGTTCTGAGATATTATTAATAATCACGTTGGTTTCTATTGCAATAGCAGAAACACTTTCTATTGATTTGTTAATTGATTCATGCAAGTTTAATCCAGTCAAATTCTCATCTACCGATGTATTCATTAATACCACCTCATTTAAGTGTACAATGGTTTCAGTAAGATTTTCTGAGGCGGTTTTAAAAAGTTTTATGATCTCATTATCTTCTAGCTCAGGGTTCTCCTGGATCAACAAATCTAATAACATTTGAAAATTACCTGAATGTGATTTTAAGTTATGAGAAACTATGTGTGCAAAATTTCTCAATCTTTTATTTTGATCTTCTGCAACTGATAACCAAGATTTTAAATCTTGTTCCACCTTCTTAATCTCACTTATATCTACAGCGACACCTAAATAACCTATAACCTCATTGTTTTCTTTGATTACTGACATTGTTAGCTGCACAGGAAAATGTGTACCATCTTTTCTCACATGAGTCCATTCTCTAGTACTATACCCTTCTTTACCGAGTGAAGCAGTAAAAGCTTCCAATCCTTTAATTTCTCGATTAAATATTAACGATAATTCTTCTTCTCTTTTTTGGACTTCCTCCCTTTTATGAAGTATTATAGCATGTTTTTTAAACATTACTTCTTCCTTACTATATCCCAACAAATTCTCTGCCCCTCGGTTAAACGTTGTAATCAGACCATTTTGATCTGTACCAATGATACTCACTTGAGTAATATCATCAATTATATTTTCTAGTTTGGTAATAGCTTCATTAAGTTTTTGTCTAGCAAAAATCCTATGGCTAATATCAGCAACCTGTGCTACAAAGTATGAAGGTTCATTGTATTCATTTTTAATAACAGAAACAGAAAGGTTAACATATATGATATCTCCATTTTTACGAAAACATCTTTCTTCCATATTAGCATTTAATGTCTTTCCATTAAATAATTTTTCAAACCATATGTTACTACCTTTTAAATCATCCTGATGAATAATATCTTTGAATGATAATTTGACTAATTCTTGATTCGTATAACCAAGAGTTTCGCATAATTTATCATTTACTTTTGTAAAATATCCGTTTTTATCTACCATCACCATTCCAATCGCTGCATTTTCAAAGTTTCTTCTGAAGATATCTTCGCTAATACGTAAACGAATTTCGGCTTCTCTGGCTCTAGTGATATCTGCTGTGTGCATTAATATACCTCCAATTTTATTTTCATCGGTATACCAAGGTCGTATTTCCCAGGTAAGCCATTGTACCGACCCATCGAGTCTTTTAAAACGGCTTTCATCGCTTTTTAGCACTTTTCCTCTTAAACATTCTTTATGATCAGCTTTCCATTCTTCACTAATTTCCGGAAAGACCTCATAATGTGATTTGCCTATTATATTATCGTCATTAATATTATAATCCTGATACCATTTCTGGGAGGCTGCCAAATACCTCATATCAGTATCAAACATAGCTATTGCACTTGGTGTCTGTTCTATAAATAATTTATTTTTTTCCAGATCTTTCTTGCTTTTTGTAATTTCCTGATGTGACCCAATCATCCATTCTGGATTACCTTCAGCATCCCAACTTACCACTCTTCCTTTATCCAAAACCCAAATCCATTCTCCATTTTTATGCTTCATTCTTGCTTCGCATTCATACACTGATGATTTTCCAGCAAAATGATCTTGTAAAAGTAGGTTTGATTTTTCCAGATCGTCAGGATGTGATAATTTCGCCCATGTATCAATTGAAACAGGACCCAGTTCTAAAAGGGTATATCCTGCAATACTGGCCCACCTTTCATTAAAAATTGTCTCTCCTGTTTTTACATTCCATTCCCAAGTCCCAAGGTGTGTACCTTCAATAATATGTTGATAACGATCTACCTGTCGTTGTAATCGTATTTCTGTTTTTTTTAATTTAGTAATATCTGTATGGGCGCCCAACATTCGTATCGGCTTCCCTTTATCATCCCGTATTGCTAGTCCTCTACACTGAATCCAAACTGTATGCCCTAATTTATGTGTGTATCGTACAATCTGATCATAAGGATGCGAAGGGTCTTTACAGTGCTTAGTAAAATTACTAAATACAACTTTTAAATCTTCTTTATTAATAAGATCCTGCCATGCAGAAACATTATGAGGCATCTCATCTGGATCATACCCTAATGTTGTCCAAAATTTGGGATTCATCCATTCATTTTCAGGATTATCTAAATCCCAAAACCAAAGCCCATCCAAACTTGATTTTTGTATAAAATCAAAAATAGAATCATCTCTTTTTATAAGTGAGTATAATTCTTTTTTAAGATAATTCTCATCAAGATTGTCAATATTTTGTGTATTACTAGACCTGTTTCTAATCATTTTTGAATATAAACTTTGGGGTGAAAATTTGGTATCTTATAAAGTTAGCTATTAATTTCAATTACCTAGAACCCAAATTCCACAAACTTTTTGTGGTAATACCTTTCTGGAATTGCACTATTACACTTCTTTTAAAACAAAAAAACATGACATCTCACAGAAACATAAAATACTAAAAATCAGATTTTTAAACTATTCTAAAAAAAGTATATAAGTACAATTGGTAAGACCTACTGTAATCCAAAGATTAGAAAAAAAAGAAATCACAGAATATTACGGCACGCAAAAAAAAGGGAAATATCCCCATAAACTCACAAAAACATTTTGCTTACATTACTGAAATATCAATCTACCAGTAAAAAATGTTGAAACTTCAACAACCCCGGGACGATTTACAGAAATTACATCTCCAGTACTGCGTATTTCTCCCCGAATAGATTCTCGGGGATTTATGATCATTTTATTTGTTCCTCTATGAAAAATCTGAACATCTTCAGCTATTAAATCAGCACCTTCAAACCTTCCTGTACCTGAAGCAAAATTGACGTTTAAGGACATCACCTTTCCTTTTATAAAGAATGAAGCTATATTGTTACCTACTACAGTTAGGTTTTCAACATCTACCTCTAAATTAAATGTTCCGGTAGTTGTTTCTGTTTCTTCTATGACATCTTCTGAAAATAATCTAAGTAAAGGGTACGTTAATATACCATCTGAAGAAATATCAAATTGAGTACCACTTCTGATCTCAGTTATATTGGGAGCTGTAACAAAAATCTTGGTTTGATTAAGGTCTCTAAAAAAAGTACAATCATTAGTATTACTAAGTACCAAACGGTCACCTTCGACCACAGCAGAAACTTCCTCTATTAAATTATCTCCGGTTTCAATAGTAACTGCAGTAGTTTCTCCTTCTTTCAGAACCAGTTCTACATTTGGATTTACCAAAATTCTGGTAAAATCAGGCGTTTCAATATCTTTTGTAATGATAGTCCCTGTGCGTTGAAAACAGTCTGAAGCATTTTCAGAATCACAACCGATAAACAATAATCCAAATATTAAAATAAATCTATTCACGTCTCATCATTAAATAAATTTCGACAATAAATTATCAAAAATTTTAATTTCTTAAAAACTATACTCTTAACAACAAAAATCATAATCTATATCCTATAGAAAACTCCATGGTTTCTGCCTTTGCCGCATGGGACCTAACGGTAAGTGAACCAAATATATTTTTAGTAAAATAATATTGAAGCCCTGCTCTAAGATATGTTTGCCCTTCAAAATCGTATGGGTAATAAAAATAGTATCCAAATTGAGTTATTAAAGATGTTCTGCTTACACGTAATTCGTGTCCGAGAAAAACACCTGCTCGTTTAGCATCTTCATCTCCTGTTGTTCCATCATTAAAACCACCACTTGCTCTAAAATCTATAAATCTTTCTAATGCTTTAGAAAAAAACACTTCGGCTCCTAACTGGATAGCACTTTTCTTATTTAACCTCTTATCGGCGAAAGCAGCAAATGTATAAAATGGGAACCTCCCTGAACCTACAACATCGCTTTCATTAACTCCACTTCTAAAAACAAATCCATAACCAATGGGCTCTGCTCCTTTTAACAGCCCTTTTTCTTTTTCTGCATATGCTGGAGTATCCTGATCAAATGTATAGGTGACACCGGCATTTAAAAACAATGTATTTGTACTCTTATTAGGTGCTTTCGAATTTCCATTAGAGTAATGAACAATCCCCAATCCTGCCTGCAATCCTAATCCTTTAAATATATTTACTTTTTTCAAATTTAACAGCGCATACGATCCACTTACTAAATGTGTACCGTAGGCCACATTTCTAAAATTATCATCCTCGTCATAAGGAGTAGTATTATAGGACGCTCCTTGCCCTATCCTAAACATTAAAAGACGATTAAAAAAATAAAAGTTATAATGCAAATACACTCCATAATGCTCTCCTAAATATTCATTATCCAAATTTTGATACAAAAATGACACTCCATAATCAGGGTTATTATATAAACGCTGCCATTCTTTATCTCCAAAAGTTTTGCGTTGAAAAGATAGAATCAAACCCGATGGGTGGCCTGTTATCAAATGAGAGATATCTGGATTATGCTTTAGGATAGAACCATAAAAATTATTTACATCCAAAGTATACTTAGCTTTTGATTCAACCTGAGCATAGACCCCAAAATGAAGAATACTTATCACTAAACAAATCTGCTTTATCATCCGGCAAATGTAATAATACCTTTTTAAATAGCTATAGCGTTTTAAAATAGCTCTTAAAACTATTTTAACTTTTTATATAATTTTATCTTTACCCAATAACATAAGCAAACCTTCTTGGTGAACTTTCTACTTATAATCGAAACATAACAAAATAGTAAGAACTATCTATCTATATCTAAATAAGATGAAAACGGTTAATTTTGAAATATAATAATACCACCCATAAGTCTTAATTCCTATGGATGGTAAAAAAAGAATTGGCCTAATCTTTTTTGAATTATTAGTACTATAAAATTTTTATTCCTACATCATTTTATGGAAATTTTCTTTCTCCGTATCCACCAGTACCTAACGCAATCGTATTTGCGTTGTTAAATTTAATACTAGCCGTTGAACATCCATTATTAGCATTTATAGCTGCTCTAATTTTCACAACACCACTGGCTGGCATTATAAATGTTCTTGTACCTTGTGTAGAAGTAGCGGTTCTTCCTCCAAAATCCACATCTACAGAAACACGAACTCCATCAGCAGTAATACGAATCTCTAGGTTCTCATCTTCATAACATGGAGCTCCTGGAGATGCAAAATAATCAACTTTTATACGTCGGCCTGGAATGTCTCGATATTCTCCGGTAGACCTATTCATGGTGCCTGTTATAATACCCGATTCTCGATATAAAGCTTGCCTCCAAACTTCATATTCTCCGTTTACCAATATTCTAGCATCCGTAAATTCATTAGGCTTATCCACTGGCAATGCTATTTCTACACCTCGAGAAGCATCTTTGATGTAAACAAAATTATTATCTTCTCTAGTAACTATAAATTGAAAAATAGCCCCAGGAATCACTTGTGGTAATCCTGCAGCTATATAATCTTCTACAGCGGCTTTTGCTTTTTGGTATTCTTCCTCTTCTTTAGGGCATTTAAGTCTGTCTAAATCATTATTAAGCAAACAAATCCCTAGAACAGTCTTTTTTTTATTTAACTCATTCTCAAGATTTACATATGCAGGATGGGGTTTTTCATCTATCTTTTCAAGAACCTGATCTTTATTTCTTGTAAATTTACTAGGCCCCTTTACTCTCCAATTTGCAAATGGGTCATGTAATTCTTTAGCAGCGTTTTCAGTACTTGTTGGATCAAGTGTTATAGATATCTCGGTAAATGGGATTTCATCTTGATCTTTTTCACAAGATAAAAATGTCATGAATACAATAAAAGCCATGGTTCTAAATATCATTTTCATTTTTGTCATAATTTAATTTAGGTTTTAAGTTATTTGTATGTGATAGACCAATTGTTTTTAATGTATAATTCTTATCCTATATAGTTTTCTATTTTTCAATACTTTGTTTAGTTACTTTATCTTTATCAGAATATGTTTAAAAGCTATTTCACTCATCTATAGTATACTTCATAAAAAATCAAACCATATAGTATTGGGAGATACATCATTCCAAAGAAACATTATCAAATAATACAAAAACACACTGTTTTCCGTGATAATTTTCTCACTTACCCTAATCTTCAAGCATCATTTATATTTTTTACAACGCATGAGTATTTAAAATTTCGTTTAATGTCTCATCAAGTATTAAGAATCTGACAACTCCAGGACTATTTTAACTTTTTATATGGTTCCATATAAATCATGGGTTTTATCTTTAATACACTGTTATATTTTATTAAACATTTTAAAAACAAATGACAACATATACTTTGGCTTTTGATGTCTACGGAACCTTGATTGACACTTCGGGTATTTTCCATTCTTTAGAAAAGATGGTGGGTAAGGCAACTAAGATATTTATGAACACCTGGCGCCTTAAACAATTAGAATATTCGTTTAGAAGAGGGTTAATGGATGACTATGTTGATTTTTCTATTTGTACAAGAGAAGCTCTCGAATATACCTGTTTAGATCTCGATATCAAATTAACCCTTAATCAAAAGATTAGTTTGATGAAGGAATACACGACACTCCCTATATTCCCAGATGTAGTGGATGGATTACAACTATTAAAAGAAACAGGGCACAAAGTATATGCTTTCTCTAACGGTAGTTCTTTAGCAATTAAGAATCTTATTGATACTGCACAAATAGCAACTTTTTTTGATGGTATCGTGAGTGTTGAAGCTACAAAAACATTCAAACCAAGTCCTGTGGTTTACAAGCATTTTAATACACAAACAAATTCTACTCCCGATAATTCATGGCTTATTTCCAGTAACTCTTTTGATGTTATTGGAGCAATTTCATATGGTATGAGATCTGTATGGGTTCAACGTTCTTCGACATCAATATTTGATCCGTGGAACATCAGCCCAACAGCGACTATTACCAGTATCAAGGATCTTAAAAAGGTTTTAAAAAATACTGAATAGAACACAATAGTTCTCACCAAAGCTTAGAATATTTCTGAAGCAATCTTTTTGATATTATCTGATTTTCCCATCGAATAATAATGCAATACCGGAACTCCATACTCCATTAATTCTTTGGATTGTTGTATTGCAAATTCTACTCCTACCTCTCTCACAGCTGCATTGTTTTTGCAACCCTCTATTGCTCTTACAAGTTCATCTGGCATATCTAGCTTAAAAACCTGAGGTAAAAGTTGCAAATGTCTTTTTACCGCTGCTGGTTTAATTCCCGGAATAATCGGCACATCTATTCCTGCTGCTCTTGCTTTTTCTACAAATGAGAAATATCTTTTATTATCAAAAAACATTTGAGTTACTACATAATCTGCTCCAGCATCTACCTTTTCTTTTAACCTTCGTATATCTGAGTCCATAGAAGGAGCTTCCATATGCTTTTCAGGATAACCTGCAACTCCAATACAAAAATCAGACTTATTATCTGTTTCTATTACTTCATGCAAGAATTGCCCCTTGTTCATATTCACAATCTGAGTAACCAATTCGTTTGCATAACCATGTCCTCCTTTTGTGGGTGTAAAATACTTTTCTTCCTTCATAGCATCACCTCGTAACGCCATTACATTATCAATCCCCAGATAATGACAATCCACCAATAAATATTCTGTTTCTTCTTTGGTAAATCCTCCGCATAATACATGCGGAATTGTATCTACATCATATTTATGAGTAATCGAAGCACAGATTCCCACTGTACCAGGTCGCATTCTTGTTAGTTTTTTATCTAATAACCCTTCGCGATCGATATATATAAATTCTTCTCTAGAGGTAGTAACATCAATAAAAGGAGGATTAAATTCCATCAACGGATCAATATTGTTATACAACTCCTGGATACTTCTTCCTTTTTGTGGTGGTATTAATTCAAAAGAGAATAAAGTCTTACCCTCTGCTTTTTTTATGTGATCTGTTACTTTCATTTATTTTTAAATTCTTAGTTTTTTAGTTGATTTCTTCTGGCGTTCGAGCGGGCTATTCGCTATATCTTTTTTCAATACATCACCCTTCGAGAGCACTTCGACAAGCTCAGTGCAAAACCTCGAGGTACTTTATAAAAAAAGGATGTCGCTTCTATCCCTAACGCAATTCTTTCCTTTTTCAATTTAATTGACTATATATACTGTTAATCTGTCCCAAATGATATATATCATGTTGTATCATCCCTCTTATCATATAGTCGTTTTTATATGCGTTCCCTAGACTATTTTCATACATCCATGAATCGGGTTTTGTTGTTAACAATTCACATATCAATTCCTGTGTTTTAATGAGTTCATTAAGTATAGTCTCTTTTTGAACTTCTGTCTGCACTAACACATCTCTTCTCCAATCTTTTTCAGAATTTAATTCGATACCAAACGATTCGTTATCTTTTAATTTTTCTATTACAAATACTCTCCAATCCATCATATGATAGACAAGTTCTGTGATCGAATGTGATACATACTCTGGTTTTTTATCCCAAAACTCAACTGGAATATCTTTTAAAGATTTTAGTATAGAAGGGCCAAACCATGGCTGTCCTTCAAAAACCTCTTCTAATTGTGTTATACTATCCTCTATATCCATTGTATTAAGATTTACAAATCCTTATTCGATAAGATTAGGATTCAACCATTTCTTAGCATACTCAAAATCTATATTTTTTCGGACTGCAAAATCTTTTACCTGATCTTCTTTTATTTTTCCTAATCCAAAATATCGAGCTTCGGGATTCGCAAAATAGTACCCAGATACTGATGCTGCCGGCCACATAGCAAGGCTTTCTGTTAATTCTACTCCTATGCGTTCTTTAACTTTTAGCAATTCCCAAATTGTTATTTTCTCTAAATGATCAGGACATGCAGGATATCCTGGAGCGGGACGAATACCTTTATATGCTTCTTTGATCAGTTCTTCATTACTCAATACTTCATTATCAGCATATCCCCAATCTTTTTTACGAACTTTTTGATGTAAATATTCTGCAAACGCTTCTGCTAAACGATCTGCTAATGCTTTAATCATTATAGAATTATAATCATCGTGATCAGCCTCAAAAGCAGTTGCAAGTTCTTTTGTTCCAAATCCTGTAGTTACACAAAAACATCCCATGTAATCCTGAATACCACTTTCTTTTGGAGCTATAAAATCAGACAAAGCAAAATTGGGTTTTTGTGCATGTTTTTTTAATTGCTGACGTAATGTTCTAAATGTAACATCTCCTTCTTCTGAAGAAATATCTATATCATCATCATTTATACTATTAGCTTTAAATATTCCATACACTGCTTTGGCTCCTAATAATTTTTCATCAAATACTTTTTGTAACAATTCCTGCGCGTCATTAAACAAGGAAGTTGCTTGTTCGCCAACTATTTCATCTGTTAAAATAGCAGGGTATTTACCGTGCAAATCCCAAGATCTAAAAAATGGAGTCCAATCAATATATGGCTCTAATGCTTGAAGGTTTTGATCTTCAATTGTTTTAATTCCCAATTCATTTGGCGCTACAATTTCAGAAGTTTGCCAGTCTATGCTATATTTATTTTTTCTAGCATCATGGATACTTAGATATTCTTTTTGTTTTGTTCTCTTTAGGAATCCTTCTCTAAATTTTTCATAGTCTTCTTTTAGGTCTCCTACATATTTTTGGTTACTTCTTTTGTTTAATAAGTCTCCTACAACTGTTACTGCTCTCGAAGCATCATTTACATGCACTACAGCATTCTTGTATTGCGGATCAATTTTGACTGCAGTATGTGCTTTGGATGTGGTTGCTCCTCCAATGAGCAAAGGGATATTAAAATTCTTACGCTCCATTTCCTTTGCCAGATATACCATTTCATCTAATGAAGGTGTAATTAAACCACTTAAACCAATAATATCTACCTGTTCATCTATTGCTGTTTGGATAATTTTTTCTGGTGGTACCATAACACCCATATCAACAATCTCATAATTATTACATCCTAGAACTACTGAAACAATATTTTTACCGATATCATGTACATCCCCTTTTACAGTAGCCATTAATACTTTACCTGCATTTTCCTGACCATTAGAAGATGTTGGATTTTTCTTTTTTTCTTCTTCAATATAAGGAAGTAAATGAGCTACCGCTCTCTTCATAACCCGAGCAGATTTAACAACTTGAGGCAAGAACATTTTCCCTGATCCAAATAAATCTCCCACTACATTCATTCCTGTCATCAGGTTTCCTTCTATTACTTCGATAGGTTTATCTGCATTTTGTCTTGCTTCTTCAACATCTTCAACAATATATTGATCTATACCTTTTACCAACGCTCTGGTAATTCTATCTTGTAATGGTTCTAGCCTCCATGAAAGATCTACAGTTTTTTCTTTACTTGTTCCTACTACCGTTTCTGCAAAATCTAATAAACGTTCTGTAGCATCATCTCTTCTGTTTAAAATTACATCTTCTACATATTCTAACAGATCTTTAGGAATATCATCATAAATCTCTAACATGGCGGGGTTGACAATACCCATATTCATTCCTGCCTTGATAGCATGATATAGAAAAACTGAGTGCATAGCTTCTCTAACCGTATTATTTCCTCTAAAAGAAAAAGAAACATTACTTACTCCTCCGCTAACACTACAATGTGCAAGGTTTTCTCGCACCCATCGTGTTGCTTCGATAAAATCAATCGCATTTCTACGATGTTCATCCATACCCGTAGCAACTGGAAAAATATTAAGATCAAAGATGATATCTTCTGGTGGAAACTTTACTTGATTAACAAGGATATCATAGGATCGTTTAGAAATCTCTAAACGCCTTTCATAATTATCAGCTTGTCCGACCTCATCAAACGCCATAACAATGACTGCAGCGCCATATCTTTTGACCGCTTTTGCGTGTGCTATAAATTCTTCTTCACCTTCCTTAAGGCTAATTGAATTCACTACACATTTTCCTTGTACTACCTGTAATCCAGCCTCAATGATTTCCCATTTAGAGCTATCGATCATAATAGGTACTCTGGCAATATCTGGTTCTGCCATAATAAGATTTAAAAATCGTATCATCGCTTCTTTACCATCAATCAATCCGTCATCCATGTTAATATCGATAACCTGCGCTCCTCCTTCTACTTGATGCCTAGCAATATCTAAAGCCTCATCAAATTTTTCTTCTTTCACCAAACGTAAAAACTTGCGTGATCCTGCCACATTTGTACGTTCGCCTACATTGATAAAATTGGTATCGGCAGAAACAATCATTGGTTCTAAACCAGAAAGTTTCAAATATTTCCTTTTTTCCTGCTTACTCATATCCTATACTACAGCTCCAATAGTTCTCGGAGTATAATTTTTAGCTAAATCTGCTATTGCTTTTATATGTTCTGGGGTTGTCCCACAGCAACCTCCAATAATATTTACCAAATTTTTATCCATGTATTCTTTTATCTGTGCTGCCATCTGCTCTGGAGATTCATCATACTCTCCAAAGGCATTTGGTAAACCGGCATTTGGATGAGCGGATACTCCAAAATTCGTTTTTTGCGCCAATACTTCTAAATGCGGAGTTAATTGATTCGCACCTAATGCACAATTAAATCCTACTGTTAACATAGGAATATGTGAAACTGAAATCAAAAAAGCCTCTGCTGTTTGACCTGATAATGTTCGGCCACTGGCATCAGTTATTGTGCCACTTACCATAATTGGCACCTCTATATTCCTTTCATCTTTAACTTCTTCTATAGCAAAAAGTGCTGCTTTGGCATTTAAGGTATCAAAAACAGTTTCTACTAATAAGATATCAGCTCCCCCATCCAATAGTCCTTCTACCTGTTGTTTATATGCTATTCTTAGTTCATCAAAAGTTACTGCCCTAAATCCGGGGTCATTAACATCAGGAGACATACTTGCTGTTCTGTTTGTTGGACCAATAGATCCTGCTACAAAACGGGGTTTATGAGGTTCTTCTTTTGTAAATTCATCAGCTACTTCTTTTGCTATTTTTGCAGATTGATAATTTAATTCATAAACTAATTCTTCCATTTCATAATCTGCCATAGCAATGGTTGTCCCCGAGAATGTATTCGTTTCAACAATATCAGCTCCTGCTTTAAAATACAATCTATGCACTTCTTTTATTGCCTCTGGTTGAGTTATACTAAGTAAATCATTATTTCCTTGTACAGGGACTGGCCAATCTTTAAATCGTTCTCCTCTAAAATCTTCTTCTGTAAATTTATGACGCTGTAACATAGTTCCCATAGCTCCATCAAGCACAAGAATTCTTTCTTCTAATATTTTTTGTATGTCTTTCATTTCTCAATATTCATTTTTTAAATTCCAACTACTGCTAGAATACTATTTTATAATCCTATTATAAAACACTATAAATAGGTTTAGCGTAATCAAATAGTACGCGTTCAAAACAAGTAAAATATATCAAGAAAATAATGGAAAAAATATAGCGAGGCTATGCATCTTCGTTATCTAGTCCTTAAACGGATAGAATGTAGCACCTTCTTTAACAGATAAAGGGTTGCTAAGGTTTCATAGGGTCTATTCCCTCCACCTTTCTTGATAACATTTAAATAAATTTATGAACGATTATACAGTCTAGCTGCAAATACTATACAAAGTAAAGGTATAGCCCTTTGTTTTGCAAGTTTATTTACAAATTTCACACTTAAATAAAAAAGTAACTTAATCAAAAAATAGTTTTTGACATCATTTAATTGAGTTATTCTCAAAAATCAATAGCAAACTCTTGAAAATTTTCTTTTAAAACATCAAAAACAAAATATTTCACAAAAAATACTCCAAAAAAAGAAGGTGTTTAAAAAGTTAAACACCTTGTAACAACTCAATATTTTATCTTACCTCCAGAGTTTTGAGCCTCCAAACCCTCCTGTATTATGCCCTAGAGTTATGTAATTTGGACCTTCTACGAAGCCTCTTAAAATCCCAGTACTATTTGCATTTCCTTTAGGAACATCTGCCCAATCTAACCATAACTGACTATAGAAACGGCTTCCCCAAGCTATATTGGACCATGTAGGTCGACCGTTTACAAAATTACGTTCTCCAAACCAAACCACCTGGTTACCTACCTGTCTTATATAATAAATCCCTCCATCATTTCCAACCCAACGACCTGTGATATCATTACTATTATTTACAACACCAAATCCGGCAGGACGTGGTGGTGGTAAATAAGAAGGTCGAGTAGTTTTGGTCCAAGAAGAGCCTCCAAAATTATTACCTGACACCTTCGTAAAGCCGCTTCCAAAACAACCTATAGACAATGTTAAACTTCCGCTTCCCGCGATTCCTCCTTTTGGAACATCATAAAAACTTCCAGTAATTGTTTTTCCACTTACATTCCCTTTGAAAACATTGGCCCAACTACCTGATGGGTGTTCTCCAAACCAATATATAGTATTACCAATATGCCGTACATAATAATGTCCCCCATCGTTAGCGTAGTAATACCCTGATAAATTTGGTATTATTGAACACCAATCAATACCAATAACATCAATACTGATCCCTTTTTCTTTCAAATAATTTTCTTTCTCTTTGGCTAGGAACTCTTCTTGTATCGTGCTTGAATCATTTAACTCTTCTTCAAAAAGTGATTCTTTTTCACAATTTGTAAACACAAGAATACTTCCGAATAATAAGATTGAAATATAAAATTTAGATTTAAAAAAAATTGCCTTCATTGTCTTTTGATTTTAAGATTGGTCGAATTTTGATATGATTAGATATTTTGCTTCATCATTTTTATTGAAGCTCTGAAAATAAATTATCCAGACTCAAATGTATCACACTCAAATCAAGCATGTTAGAGATAAAAACCCTTTTTTTATTCGTGTATTACCGGAATCAAAAAAGGGCATACAACTTATTGTAAATAAGCTATATACCCTTTTAAAAATTTAACATAATAGTACTTAGATTTCATTTACATCATAAGCACACACTACACAATACTTTAAGATTAAAAACATTGATTTTAGTCTTAAAATTTTTATTTTTTATCTAAAATTTAGACGTTCGATTGTTTCGTTTCCATTCATGTTTATTCTTAAAAAATAATTACCATTACTAAGGTTTTTGGGTCTTTCAAACACTTTCAAATCATGGTTCCCTGCTTTAAAAGTTCCTAAATCACTCTTTAATAATTCACGTCCCGCTACATCATACAATGCAACTGAAATTTTAGTTTCTTCTATTAATTTAAAAGCCATATTTAATGCACTATTGGCATTTATTGGATTAGGATAAGTTGAAATATCACCTTTAAAATTAGTTTCGCTACTACCAGAACTATTAGATTTACTTAAGCCATCGATAACAAATTTTTCCCATGCACCTATTGCATTTCTATTACAATTAATTCCATTATTACTTCCATTTTCGTGGCTCACATATTTTCCATTATTACCCTTGATTGCATACACATTACCTCCTTGAGGAACTAATGTAAATTTCTCCCATGCTCCTACAGCATTACGATTACAATTCATAGTTTTATTTCCGTTCTCTGAACTTACGTATTTTCCATTATTACCTTTAATACTTACGGTACCATTACCTTCAGATTTAACTATAAACTTTTCTTGCGCTCCTGCTGAATTACTAACAGCCCGCATAGATCTATTTCCGTTTTCTGAACTAACAAACTTGTTAATAGATTGCCCCTTTATAGTTACAGTTCCATTAGAAGGCCCTGGATTTACAGGTCCGCTATTTCCATTAACTAGCTTATAAGAACGTACCCAGTCATAGTAGGTTGTACGATTAGCCGCTGAATCATTCATACCATCGTTACCTGCTTTTGGAGGGTTCCAATCATATGTTTCTACAACCATTCTTAAATACATTGGAAGGTTAAAGTCTGCAGCAGGTGTAATTTTAAACACAAATTTACCATCTAAATAAAACAAACATTCTTTTGCATTTTTCCACCATACCCCATAAGTATGAAATCCTGCATAAGCTGGCTCACCGATATCTGCTTTATTTCCTCTAATACCAACCGGAGTGCTATTACATGAAGTACCTCTACTATGAGTATTTGCATTTAAAGTAACAATATTCCTATTGATCCAAGATTGTCCACCGGTATTACGTCCAACATTTTCGGTCACATCTAATTCTGTTGTTCTGTAATCACAACCCGTAAATTCATTCCTTTTATTAATAAGCCAAAAAGTTGAAGACATAAAAGTTTTATTAGCTTTCATTCGGGTTTCATAGTACCCATATTGATTTCTCATCTTTGATCTTACCAAGCCACCACTATGAGTCCATCCGCCAAAAGGATTCGATTTTTTTGAAGCTGAAATTTTAAGATTTCCGTTTGAAACAGATACTGAGGAAGTTTCAAATCTAGCTGGTCGTCTACCTTCCCATTGTGGATCGTTTACCGCCCATTTCGAATTGTTCAAAGAAGAACCATTAAATTCATCAGACATAGCTTCTATTTTTTCCCACTTTTTTCCGTTTGGAGGTGTTGGTTGAGCTATTGCTTGTAGAAATCCAACAATGCATAGAATTAATAAAATTTTGTGTTTTAGATTTTTCATAACTGTTAGTTTTTGTGTTAAATATGTTTAAGTTGTAATAAAGTTACTAATCAACACCTCTAACCAACCACAACATATGATCAGAAAACAACAACATGTAATTTATTATTTCTACAAAATATTAACACTAAAAATGAACATTAAACAAAAAAAATATTCAAAATTTCACAAAAATCGTTGAGTATTATTAGATTTGATTATACCATAACTTCATATCTATATTATTAATTACCAAATTTTTTAGACTACATAAGAGGTACATTCTATTCAAAAAAGGATACATACGGTATACATTTTTATCCAATGCTAATTAAAACTTTGATTTTCTTAAAGATTCTTTTTCTTTTACACCTCACTCTCTTTCCTTAATTAAATCCTGAATTACTGAAAACCATTTGTTTATTTTTTTGTTTTTCGGCAAAAAAAAGATGTTACTTTTTTTAGAAAATTGATTTAATACTATATCCGTAACAATTAAATTGCAAAGTATGTCTTTATTAAAACCAGAGAGTATTACATCAAATCTCAACATTTACATTATAAATAATATTTACATATATGTCAATGAGTGAAATAACACATAAAAAAAGCCGGTGGTATCGAAATTGGAAATGGATACTCCCAACTACAGCAATATTAACTTTTATCTTCATATTCTTCATTATGACTGGAGATGCCATTTTTAGATATGGATCTGTATACGTGCAGCCTTCTCTTGTAAATAATGCCATAGAGATCGCTAAAGAAAATGACCTAGTTATTGAAAAACTAGGTGAATTATCGCCTCATGATTTTTTTCGTCTATTAGAAGGAGAGGTTCAATATCTGGATCATAATAATGGGATAGCTATAACTGTAGGCATCAGAAGTATTAATGGTAAAAAAGCAAAACTAGATATCATTGCCTATCAAAATGGGCAAGATTGGGAGTATCAAAAAATTACTATAAGAATTAAAAAGCCAATAAAAGAAACTATCAAAATTTTAGAAAGATAACAACGTTTTTTAAGTAGATAAAAAGGGTGTAATATAATTACACCCTTTTTTATTTGCTGAGAATTTAATTAAACATTAGGCGATCGACCGTAACTACATCATTCATTTTTATTTTTAAAATGTATATTCCTGAACTTAATTTGTTTGATCTTGTAAATAATTCCAAATCATGATTACCTGCGTCAAAAGTTCCTAGTTTATTAGATAATACTTTATGGCCAACCGCATCATACAGATCAATAGAAATTTCGGTTTTTTCTCCTAATTTAAAGGCCATATTTAATGGGTTATTTATCTCTATTGGATTAGGGTACATTGCGATTTCATTTTTGACATCCTTGACATCTTTTATATTAAGTTGATTACTTTTAACCCCAAATGCAATTGTAAATTTTTCCCAGGACCCTAAACTAGATCGACTACAAGTCATTCCTCCACTTCCATTTTCAGAACTCAGGTACTTACCATTACTTCCCTTAAAACTATAGACGTTATTGCCATGGTGGATCAATTCAAACTTTTCCCAAGCTCCAACACTTCCTCGGTTACAAAACACATCTTTTAACCCATTTTCAGAACTTACATATTTTCCATTATTTCCTTGTAGTGATACTTGATCGTTTCCGTTAATACTACCTAAAACATTCATTGTAAATTTTTCCCAACCTTGTACTGAAGAACGATTACAGGTCATCGCTTTATTTCCATTTTCTGAGCTTACATATTTGCCATTATTTCCTTTAAGAGAAACTTTAGACCCATCACCAGGGTTAGGATTTGAATTTCCGGTTTTTCTCCAGGTACGTACATAACTTACATACATATCTCTTTTAGCACCATTAGTTACCTCTGCTTGAGTAGGCCAGGGTTTCATCCAATTATATGTTTCGGCATCAATCATCATATATTGAGGATCCTGGGAACTATTGGTTATAACTTGTTTTTGAAATACTCCATCCAAATAAAAGCGGACAGTGTTAGAATTTACTATCCAAACACCATAAGTATGGTAAGAGTCACTAACTGTCCCGCTAGATAATATAAACTTATTGGGTTGAGGTTGATCATTTGTAAAATTAGGTTGAGGATTATGGATATTAGTATGCATTTCTCTTTCTTGACCATTCGTCAACCCCCCAAAGGCTTCCTGAACATCAATCTCATCTCCTCGATTATTAGCATCTAGGTCATTATTTGCAAACCAAAAAGCAGAACCCATTCGTAAACTATTAGCCCTAAATTGACATTCTGAATACATCCCTACTTTCATAGCCTTGCCAGTACTATGTATTGATCCAGTTCTCATGTAATTGGTTGATCCTCCAACCCAAGTAGCCCTTATTACTAAAAGACCATTACCTGATAAAAATGCGTTATTTGCGCCACCAAAAAGTGCTGGAGATCGTCCTCCCCACCATGGATGCCCATATTTCCATTTTCCAGTATTTAAATTTGAACCATTAAACTCATCAGTTAGCTCATTTACTACTGTCCAGTCGCTTGCATTTTCACCGGGTGGTTGCGCATATCCTATAGAAAATATAAACAAGCCCAGAATACATAATAATAATCTAATAAATTGTGTAGTTTTCATAATTCATGTTGGTTTTTGTTAGTAATTAAAAAATCTTACCACAATTTAACCATTTCATAATCAGACCAATACCACAAATGATTTAAGCTCACTAAAACATATGATTAGAAGCGTAACATCATCTTAATATCAGCTATAAAACTACACTTAATTTACAGACACCATATTACCTCGTTTAATAAAACCAAAACTGTTTAAATTGAAACTATAATGGATGATACAAGTAAAACGACAATTCAAAAAAATAAAAAAAGTTATACAACAAATGATTCTTTTTTAAATAATTGCAGTTTTTACTACCCACAATAAAAAAACACTATATATTAACATTATTACAGCAATAAAAATAATAATTAAGTTAAATCAATATGTATTTCTTAAAATAAAATTGTATTAAAGGTGTAAAAATGACCTTTAATCTTTTTTGAAGATGTTTTAATTCTTTTTCTAGACAAGAAAGTGAAGAGTTTCACAACCTTCTCAGGGAGCCTATTTATGATTCTGGTGCAAGTTCTATCTCCAATCCATCAAGTTCTGGAGTAATCGGAATCTGACACCCCAATCTACTATTATCTTCTACATAAAACGCCTCTGCTAACATCAAATCCTCATCTTGTCCCATTTCTGGTAATTCGTGATCTGACAAAACATAACATTGGCAAGATGCACACATTGCCATACCTCCACAAGTACCCTCTACAGGAAGTTCATATGCTTTACAAACCTCCATTAGGTTCATAGCCATATCAGTTGGTGCTAATACTTCGTGCACTGTTCCTTCTCTATCTGTTATCTTTATAGTAATATCTGACATAACTGCTTATTTCTATACAAAATATACTTAAAAACCTCATAATTTGCTATAACAAACTATGAGGTTCAAAAATAAAATATTATCTTTTATACTATTGCTTTTACCACTTCTTTTTTGGCTTCTTTTTTGGTACCATCAAATCCTTCTACACCGCCTACAGTAGTATATTTCATTACATATTTCTTATCAGGGAAAATTCTCTGATACGCACTTTGACACATAATTGCCGCTTCATGAAAACCAGAAAGGATCAATTTAAGTTTTCCTTTATATGTATTCACATCTCCAATAGCATAAATACCCGGGATATTAGTTTGATAATCATAAGAATTATCTACTTTAATTGCATTTTTTTCAATTTCTAATCCCCAATCTCCTATAGGGCCTAGTTTTGGTGAAAGACCAAATAACGGGATAAAATAGTCTGTATCTACATGAATATCTCCTTGTGTTTTATGCTTAATTCCTACGCCTGTAATATGATCTTCTCCTTTTAGTTCTTTAACCTCAGCTTCGGTAATTAGGTTTACTTTTCCTAGCTTGGTCAATTCTGCAACTCTCTCTACAGAATCTAATGCGCCTCTAAACTCATTACGTCTATGTACTAAAGTTACTTCACTTGCTACATCTGCTAAGAAAATAGTCCAATCTAATGCAGAATCACCACCTCCAGAAATTACAACTCGTTTATCTCTATACACTTCTGGATCCCGAATGATGTATGCTACTCCTTTATCCTCAAAATCTATGATATTAGGGATAGGTGGCTTGCGTGGTTCGAAAGAACCTAATCCTCCTGCAATAGCTACTACCGGAGCATTATGCTGTGTTCCTTTATTGGTAGTAACCAAAAATGTATCATCTTCTAACTTCTCGATAGTTTCTGCTCTCTCTCCTAAGGTAAAACCAGGATTAAAAGGTTTAATCTGTTCCATAAGATTATCTACCAATTCTCCTGCAAGAATTTCAGGGAATCCTGGAATATCATATATTGGTTTTTTAGGATATATCTCTGAACATTGCCCACCTGGTTGTGGTAAAGCATCTATAAGATGCGTTTTTAACTTCAGTAATCCTGCTTCAAATACAGTGAATAATCCTGTTGGGCCAGCTCCGATTATTAAAATATCAGTCTTGATCATTTTCAACTTCTTTTTTTCCTATTAATCCTTTGGTAAATTCGTTTAGTGTTTCCACCTTTTCTTCGAAATCACCTTTTATTGTTTTTCTATATTCGTTTAAATTCTTAACTAAGTCATCAATGTTTTCTGGAATTATTTCTTCAAAAAACTGACGTAATCGTTTTGCGGTAGTGGGTGACTTTCCGTTAGTCGAAATAGCCACTTTGACATTACCTTTGGTTACAATTCCTCCCATATAAAAATCACAATACGGAGGATTATCTGCTACATTAACCAATTTACTTTTCCTCCTACAGTCTCTATACACTTGGATATTAACCTTAGGAACATCAGTAGTAGCTATCACAATGTGTTTTCTTTTCAAAAACCGTTTATGATATTTTTTTTGTATCATTTCTATTCCAAATCTTTCTGCTAATGCTATTGTACCTTCTCTAAACATTGGTGATACTATAGTTACCTGTGCATCCGGACTGGATTTTAATAAGAACGTAAGTTTTTCTTCAGCTACATTTCCTCCTCCTACAATAAGTACTTCGAGGTTTTTAACCTTTAAAAAAACCGGGTATAAATTATTTATTTCTTCCATTTTATTCCTAACCCAAACTATTAAGATACAACTTCTTCTCGTATCTCTTTATAAATTGAAGCTAGTTTTGCTCTTTGACTTACCACATCACCTATTACAATTATTGCAGGTGATGATAGTTTTCCTTCTACAACTATCTTTTCAATTGTATCTATAGTACCTAATCCAAACTTCTCATTTTCAGTGGTTCCATTCTGAATAATCGCTACTGGGGTGTCTTGTTTTTTTTCTGCGGCAAAGATACTAACTATTTCACTCAGCTTACCCATTCCCATTAAAATTACCACAGTTGCATTTGATTTTGCTGCCAGATATACATCTTGCGATAATTTATGTGATTTTGTTGTTCCTGTAATCACCCAAAAACTCTCTGAAACTCCTCTTTTGGTCAATGGAATTCCTTGATAAGCCGGCACTGCAAATGATGATGATATCCCAGGAACCATATCAGTTTCTATATCAAATTGCTGTACATAATCAATCTCCTCTGCTCCTCTACCAAAAATAAATGGATCCCCTCCTTTCAATCTCACTACATGGCCATAGTTTTTTGCTCTATTTACAATTAATTCATTAATCTGTTCTTGCTGATAAGCATAGCACCCTTTTCGTTTCCCCACAAAAATCTGTTCTGCCTTTGGAGCATATTTTAGCAACGTTTCATTTATAAGAGCATCGTATAACACCACATCTGCTGATTCTAAAGCTTTAATAGCTTTAAGCGTAATCAAATCAGGATCTCCCGGACCTGCTCCTACTACGGTCAATTTTGGTATTTTATTACTCATTATTTATGATTTTAATCATTTGACCTCATTGAAATTATTCCTAAGAAGTCGATCAAATTTACAGCTTTATGCGTTTTCTACTTCAAGTGTTCTAAATTCTTGCACTTTCTGTAAAAATTGCTCTGCTTTTTTGATATAATCCACTGCAAAATCCTTACTTGGTGCATTTTTCTGAATTTGATATATTAAATCTGCAAACGTACCATCCAAATTTATCTTTCCATTGACTACAAATTCATCATCAAATTGGTTTATAATACTAGCATGAGTATTTGTTTTCTTATTCTCTGCCAATAACAATGCTTTTGCTGAATTTACTAAAGAACTATATGCATGATAAACGGCATCAGAATATATTTCATTTTCAAAAGAGAGTTTTGCATTTTCAATTTTCTCTTCACTTTCTAAAAACAAAGTAGCGATTAAATCAATAACAACTCCTGCACATTCTCCAATCCCAATTGCTTTAACATAATTTTCCTCTGTCCCCCAATCAATAAAATCTTCTTGAGTAAGGTTATCAGCATTGGATAGGTCAGTAAGTAAATCATAGAAATATTTCTCCCCTTTATCAGCATAATATGCTACAAATGGCTTTCTATTTGCATTTGCTTCAAAGTCATTTAATATTCTTCTTAATGCCTCTGGTCCTCTTCTGCTAGGAATTTTTACTACTTTATCAGCAAACTTTCCTTTTCCATCACCTAGATTACCTCCTCCTAACAACACTTGTAATGCTGGAGCTACTAGTTTATCTTTGGTACGTATAGACATTCCCTGGAAGCCTATATTTGCCATATTATGCTGTCCACAAGCATTCATACATCCACTAATTTTGATAACCAAATCTTCTTTCTCAAGATATTGAGGGTATTCAGTTTTGATTACTCGTTCTAACTCTTCTGCAATACCTGTACTACTCGCGATACCTAAATTACACGTATCTGTACCAGGACAAGCGGTAATATCCACAGCTTTATTATATCCAGATTCTACGAATCCTAATTTTTCTAGTTCCTGATAGAAAAATGGTAATAAATCTTCCTTTACAAAAGGAATCAAAATATTCTGACGTAAGGATAGACGAATCTCTCCAGCTGCATATTTCTCTACAAGATCAGCCAACAATCGAGCTTTATCAGTATAAAAATCTCCCAATAATACTTTTATCCCTATTGCAACATATCCTTGTTGTTTTTGAGAGATCACATTAGTGGCTTTCCATAACTCAAAAGCTTTTTGATTTTTAATATCTACATGTGGAGCTTCAACCGCTACAGGAACAGAAACTTCATAAGCATCAGCATCAATTGCAACTGTTTTTTGTTCGATTGCATTTTGTTCTGCTTCTACTAATTCTTTGAATGCTTCTAAACCAATATCTTTTAGTAAAAATTTCATTCTAGCTTTAGCTCTACTCTTACGTTCTCCGTGGCGATCGAATATTCTCAATACCCCCTCCATTAGAGGAATGATCTTATCTGTTGGCAAAAAACTATATAATTCATCAGCGTGTCTAGGTTGAGAGCCTAATCCTCCACCCAACATCACTTTAAATCCTCGAACTCCATTTTCAATTTTAGCTATAAAACCTAAATCATGCATGTAAGATAAACCTGTATCTTCTTCTGTTCCAGAAAAGGACACTTTAAACTTACGTCCCATCTCCTGACAGATCGGGTTTCTTAAAAAGAAACGAAACAATGCATCTGCATATGGAGATACATCAAAAGGTTCTTTGGGGTCAATCCCTGCAGTCTCTGAAGCAGTTACATTACGTACCGTATTACCACATGCTTCTCTTAATGTAACATCATCTCTTTCTAGCTCTGACCAAAGCTCTGGGGTTCTATTCAAATCCACATAATGAATCTGGATGTCCTGACGTGTTGTAATGTGTAATCTTCCTCTAGAATATTCATCAGACACTTCACAGATACGCCTTAATTGGTTACTCAACACCTTACCATAAGGTAATTTAATACGAATCATTTGCACTCCTTCCTGACGCTGACCATATACTCCACGTGCTAAACGAAGGCTTCGAAATTTTTCTTCATCTATCTTACCCTTATGGAATTGCTCTATTTTATTAGCTAATTCTATAATGTCTTTCTGAACAATCGGGTTTTCTATTTCGGTTCTAAAACTTTGCATCTTTTTTTTCGTATTTCTATCCTTAAAAAAGGACATAGTTATGACTTTTGTATGATGGTTTTATCTATTAAAAAATCTTGTTTTTTTCTTCTTCTTATAATAGAGAAAAAGCTTTTTATTTATTATTCTATAAAGCCTACTCCAGAAGTATTATTGGTTTGTGAATCTATTAATATAAATGACCCTGACGCTTTATTCTTACTATAAGAATCAACCGCTAAAGGTTTACTCAATTGTATCTGAACTTTCCCTATTTCATTTAAGCTCAAGGAATTTTTTGAAATATCTTCTCCAGAAAAATCGGTAGCAATAGTCCCACTTATACTTTTTACTTTTGCCAGGATTCGACTGCTTCCGCTTTGTAGAAAATAATTAGTTCCAGGGTTAAGATCCTTACTATCCATCCAACAGACCGTAGCTGTCAAAAGTTTTTCTACTCTTGGTTTTTCTGATGATTTTACAATCATATCTCCACGACTAACATTTACATCATTCTCTAGTGTAATTGTGCATGAACTTCCTCTACCGGCAGTATCAAATTTTTGATCAAAAAAGTAAATTTCTTTTACTTTTGATGTAGTCAATGAAGGTAAAATAGTGACTTCATCTCCTATAGAAAGGTCTCCACCATACAATTTTCCTGCATACCCTCTAAAATCATGAAATTCATCTTTTTTAGGACGAATTACTGTTTGAATTGGGAAACGTACCTGTGCTTTTTCATAAACATCTTGTGCGTCCAGTTCTTCTAAATGTTCTAATAATGTCTGACCAGAATACCAAGGTGTTCTTTCTGATTTATCTACTACATTATCTCCTTGTAGAGCACTTACAGGAATAAAAGTTATATTTTGCTCTTTATAATCGCTTTTTGCTATTAGTATCTCAAAATCTTTTTTAATTGCTTCAAATTTTTCTTGAGAAAAATCTACCAAATCCATTTTATTAATAGCTACTATAACATCCTTAACTCTCAATAAATTATTAATAAAAAAGTGACGATATGTCTGCTCTATAACTCCTTTACGAGCATCTACCAAAATAATCGAAGCCTGAGAAGTTGATGCTCCAGTCACCATATTTCTGGTATATTCTATATGGCCCGGTGTATCAGCAATAATGTAACTTTTCTCTTTTGTAGAAAAATAAATATGTGCTACATCGATCGTTATTCCTTGTTCTCGTTCTGCCACTAAACCATCTGTCGCCAATGAAAAATCCAGATAATCAAATCCATTAGCTTTACTCCTGGTTTCGATTGCTTCTAATTTATCTGTAGTTAATGATTTTGTATCATATAAGATACGACCAATTAAGGTACTTTTACCATCATCTACACTTCCTGCTGTTGCTATTTTTAATACGTCCATAGCTATTATTATTTCTCCTTTGGGAGTAGTATTCTTTATTATTTATGATGAATATTTAAGTTCCAGTCTTCATTTCGACGAGCTCAATGTGTCAAACCGAAATAACAAAAACAACTTTTAAAAATATCCTTGTTGTTTACGTTTTTCCATAGCTGCTTCAGATCGTTTATCATCTATACGAGCTCCTCGTTCTGAGATTGTTGATTGTCTAATTTCATCAACAACTTTGTCAATTGTGATTGCATCTGATAGCACTGCGGCTGTACAAGACATATCTCCTACCGTACGAAACCTAACCATTCGTTCCTCTACCACCTCATCAACTTCTCTATATACCACATCATCTTCTGCTGACCAAATCATACCATCCCGAATAAATATTTTACGTTTATGTGCAAAATATATTGATGGAATTTCAATAGCTTCTTTTTGAATATAACTCCATACATCTAATTCTGTCCAGTTACTAATTGGAAACACCCGCACATTTTGACCTAAATCTATCTTCCCGTTAAGATGATCAAATAATTCTGGGCGTTGATTTTTTTCATCCCACTGTCCAAAATCATCTCTAACTGAAAATATACGTTCTTTGGCTCTTGCCTTTTCCTCATCCCTTCTTGCTCCACCTATAGCTGCATCAAACTTAAATTCTTCTAAAGCATCCAAAAGCGTTGTAGTTTGTAAACTATTACGACTTGCATATTTTCCTTTTTCTTCTATAACTTTACCTTGATCAATGGAATCCTGAACATTTCTAACGATTAGTTCTACTCCTAGTTCTTTGACTAATCGATCTCTAAATTCTATAGTTTCGGGAAAATTATGTCCTGTGTCAATATGTAATAATGGGAAAGGGATTTTTCCTGGGTAAAATGCTTTCTGAGCCAATCGCACCAAAGTAATAGAATCTTTTCCTCCAGAAAAAAGCAATACTGGTTTTTCGAACTGTGCAACTACTTCTCTAAAAATATAAATTGCTTCGCTCTCCAAAGGATTTACCTTAAGAACAGATGCCCCAGCTAAGTTACCCGCTGATCCATTTAATTGTTCTACTTTCTTTTCTAGTATTTCCATTCTTATCTTTTTCGTAATTTATTAGTTAGTATGTAACCCACACTCTCTATTTTCTAATACTTTTGTAGGGTCAAAATATTTGAATTCGTTTGGTAATTTGTTTTCCTCTAAATACACATCTAATTCTTCATCACTGTAGTAATAAAAAGGGCTTACTTTTAAAACACCATCTTTTCCAACACTTAAAATATCCAAAGAATCCCGCAATGCGGTTTGTCCTTTTCGAAGATTTGTAAACCAGACATCAGGAGCAAAATCTGACATTGCTCTTTTAAAAGGTTCTAGCTTTACCTGTTCTGTAAAAATCTTATGTTTAGGATCGTCAATATCTGGAATTCCCATCACTACATCTCTGTGTGCTGTAGTTTGTTTTGGAACATACAATTTGACGTTTAAGCTCAGTAAATCAATGACATTATCTGCATGCTTATATGTATTTGGGGTATTGTACCCTGAATCACACCAAATCACCGGAATATCAGGCAGTGCTTCTGAGCAAACTGCAAGAATAGCCGCTTCATATGGTCTAAAATTAGTAGTAACTACAGGTTTTTTTGCATTTAAAATCGCCCATTGTGTAATTTCTAAAGGTGTCTTATCCCTTAGTGATTTATTAAGATTTGCTATTTCTTTTTCTGTTAAGCTCATAATTCTCTTTCTTTTCTACTTCCCCCATTTAATTCGATTCCAAATTCTTTCATGAAAGAAATACAAAATCATTTTGGTTACAAAATCAATAGACGCTATAGAAGTAGCAAGCGCTATTTCTCCAGTTAAAATATAGGATACAATTAATGTATCTAATGTACCCACCACTCTCCAGCTCACTGCTTTTGCAATACTACGCAAAGGTTTCTCAGAAGTTTTATCATCCTGATATGTTGTTTTCTGTGTGGATACTTTATCTAATATCATTTGATCTACAATCATTTTTTAAAATTCTATTACCCTATCGGATTAGTAGATTATTAAACAAATGTATATATAAAATTTGTGTATTAGTCCAAAAGATTAAAAAAATCTTACTAAAACTCAATGAATTATGATATCTTTAATAAAAACCCCACTAGTTTAGTAGATTATTAAAGCGTTGATAGGATCATTGTATATAATAATGAATAATGATTTACTAAACTTTTACTAATTACCCTTAAAAACCCCATAAAAAAGAGTCAATTAAACAAAAGGAACAATATGATAATCAGCCTCTCGTTGAAAATTAAGTAGTAACTCAAAATATATGATCAAAATGAAAAAATTTGCAATGCTTTTATTTTTAGCAAGTACCTCGTTATTTTTTTCTTGTAGTAGCGATGATGATGCACCTACTGAAGTCGATCAAAATTTAATTCCCGGAGAATGGAATCTAACAGAAGTCAAGTCAGAAAATGGTAAAGTTTCTGCTACTATCCAAAATATTCCTGTAAGTGGTGATTTTACACTTACCGGAAAGGATTATACTGCTAAAGCAACTTTTACAGAAACTTCTGCGACAGATGAACCCAATACTTTTGTGAGTTCTGGAGGTTTTACAGCAGTTGCTACTATAAGCATCCCCACTCAAGACCCAATTGAATATGAAGAACCAATTCCTGATTTTATAGGAACTGGAGAATGGAAAACAGAAGGCAATATTCTAACTACTACTGTTGCCGGAGAAGAAGAGTCGTTTGAAATTGTTTCTTTGACTGCTGAAACTATGACACTTAAGATAACCATTAATGAAGACATAGAACGTCAGGGAATCACTTTTGCCGTAACAGGTGATCAAATTTTTACCTTAACAAAAAACTAACAACACTTTTATTTCTTAAACAAAAAAAGCTGAGCAGATGCTCAGCTTTTCTTCATATTTCTTCTAATGCTTGTTTTATATCCTGGATAATATCGTCAATATGTTCTAGCCCTAAAGAACACCGTACCATGCCATTGGTAATCCCAACAACTTCTTTATCCTCATCAGCTAACTTACTATGTGTTGTAGACGCAGGATGCGTTACTATAGTTCTAGTATCTCCAAGATTTGCAGACAAAGAACACATTTTAATAGTATCAAAAAAAGTTTTCCCTGCCTGTACTCCTCCATTTACTTCAAAAGCAACAATATTACCACCTGATTTCATTTGTCGTTTAGCAATTTCATATTGCGGATGAGATTTCAAAAAAGGATACTTTACCCAATTTACTTTGGGATGTGCTTCTAAAAACTCAGCTAGTTTATATGCATTTTCACAATGACGGTCTACACGAACGGCTAATGTTTCTAAACTTTTAGACAACACCCAGGCATTGAAAGGTGATAATGCAGGTCCCGTATTTCGAGAAAACAAATAAATCTCTCTGATTAACTCTTTTTTGCCCACGGTTACTCCTCCTAATACTCTTCCTTGACCGTCTATCAACTTGGTAGCCGAATGTATAACAAGATCTGCTCCAAACTGAATAGGGTTTTGTAAATATGGAGTTGCAAAACAGTTATCAATAATCAAAAGTAGATTATGTTTTTTAGCAATTTTGCCCAATACCTCTAAATCCAGAATATCTACTCCCGGATTCGTAGGAGATTCTGCATATAGAATTTTTGTATTAGATCGAATTAAACTTTCTATTTTTTCCGTCTCATCTATCCTAAAATAACTTGTTTCTATATTCCATTTAGGAAAATACTTAGTAAACAATGAATGTGTAGATCCAAAAACAGATCGTGCTGATATGATATGATCACCTGCATCTAATAAAGCTGCAAATGTAGAGAACACTGCAGCCATACCTGTTGCAAATGCATACCCATCTTCTGCTCCTTCTAACTTACAAATTTTATCTACAAATTCTGTAGTATTAGGATTACTAAAACGACTATACAGGTTCCGATCTTTCTCTTCAGCAAAAGCTGCTCTCATTTCTTCAGAATCTTCAAAAACAAATCCCGAAGTCAAATACATGGGTGAAGAATGCTCTAAAAACTGTGTTTTTTCGGTCTGTGTTCTGACCGCTTGTGTTTCAAAATTTGTACTATCTAGACTCATACTTCTTTATTATTTACTACTACTTTATATGCTATGGTAGCAGTAGGTTCTAAAGTTTTGGATACTGAACAATATTTTTCGAACGACAATTGAGCAGCTCTTTTTGCTTTTTCGGGAGCTATTTCCCCTTCAAGAAATACAGTTACTACTATATTTTTAAAAGGCTTTGCTCCATCAATTTCTTCACGACTACCATCCACTTCTGCTCTATAGTCTGTAATTTCTTGTCGTTGTTTCTTTAAAATTGATATTACGTCAATAGCACTACATCCCGCGACTCCCATTAACACATACTCCATTGGACTCGGAGCTAAATCATGTCCTCCAACCTCTGCTTTACTATCAATATGAGTCACATGTCCTCTTTCGTTTTTTAATTCGAAATGGTAATCGTTATCTATTCTTTTGAGCTGTATTTTCATTATTTCTATTTTTCAATTTAGTATTATCTCTTAATTAATATCTCCTCCAACCGGAAGACCACTTGGCACTGCATCAACTACCTCTTTATCAAAATCAGTTTCATTTAACGTATTTAAAAAAGAAATGATTGGTGCCATATCCATAACCTTAATTCGTATTTTTTTAACTAAAGAATCTAATTGATCATCTTCAATATTTGGATTTTGAGACCTTCCTGAAGCTATATCTTCATAAAACTCTAAAACTTTTTGTAAATTTTTCATCTTACCATTATGCATATAAGGTGCAGTAAATTGTAAATTTCGTAAGCTTGGAGTTCTAAAGGAAAATTGTTGACCAAAACCACTATCTATTATTTTTAATTTATTGTTTTCCTGCAAACTCAACACATGCATTTTATAATCAGAAAACATAGGTCCTTTATGACAATTCGCGCAACCTACTTTTTTAAACAATTTAAAACCTTCTTTTTCTGAAAGAGAAATTGCATTTTCGTCTCCTGCTACATATTGATCAAAACGAGAATTATTCGTTACCAAAGTCCTTTCAAAAACCGCTATCGCTTTGGATAAATTAATGCTATTGATTGCATCTTTCTCTCCAAACGCTTCCTCAAATAATGTTTGATATTCGGGAATTGCTTTCAGTCTGGCGATAACCACATCCAGGATATCCTTTTCAGCATACTTACGCCCTCTCATTTCTTCGAGTGCTTTGATCGGCTCTAATGCTTGTTTTTCTAAACTTTCTACTCGCGAATCCCAAAACATTGGTGCTTTCTCAGGGTCATATTCATTATTTGTATCAATACCATTATATGCTGTATTTAAAATGGTATGAGCATTTCTTTTTACAAAAGGAATATCATTTGGCGTATTAAACACCCGAGTACTTCCAAAACCTTTTCCATTTACTCCAATAGAAATATCCCGAAACTCAGCATAACCATTCTTAGGATGATGACAAGTAGCACAAGCTACATCTTTATTTCCTGACAATATCGGATCAAAAAAAAGTAATTTTCCCAAGGCAGCTTTTTCAGGAGAACTAGGATTATCTTTGGGTGATTTTACAGTTTTAGGGAGCGCTGTATATTGTACTAGCACATCCTCTTTAGCTATTGTTTTGTAATCAGTTTTTTCTGAATTAAAACAACCTGCAATAACAAAAAGTACCAAATTCAATAAAAACAATACGTTCTTGTTTTGCCAAATAACCGTATCTCCAATTATAATCTTCATTATCCTTTTTCTGTTAATCGCAATATATCTCCAAAGACACCTCTTGCTGTAACTGCTGCTCCTGCTCCTGCTCCTTGAATTACTATCGGTTGATCCCCATAAGATTCTGTATAAATCTCAAATATAGAGTCGGAACCTTTTACCTGTCCTAACGCGCTACTTTGAGGAACGGAGACCAATTTTACATCAAGATTTCCTTTCTCTTTGGATAAATCTCCCCAAAGATCACCAATATACCTCAATACATGATTAGGTTTTTGCTCTTCTTTAACTTTTTGATATACCAAGTTCAGGTTATCTAATTTCTCCAAAAATTCCTGAGCTTCTCCTTGTCTAAGTCCTTCAGGAATCAAATTATGAATATTCACATCCTCAAATTCATTACTTAAATCAAGCTCTCTTGCCAAAATCAATAATTTCCTACCAACATCATTTCCACAAAGATCTTCACGAGGATCTGGTTCTGTGAATCCTTTATCTATAGCTTCTTGTAAGACTTCACTAAATAATCGATTTTCATTAGAATATGTATTAAACAAGTAACTTAATGACCCAGAAAAAACTCCTTTAATTCTTGTGATATTCTCTCCTGATAAATGCAATAACTTAATCGTATCAATAAGCGGTAATCCTGCTCCTACATTAGTTTCATACAAATACTGTTTTTGATTATCCTCTAGTTTCTTTCGTAATTCTTTATAAAAATCAAAACTTAATGTATTTGCTACTTTATTAGAAGATACCAGATCAAAACCATGTTCTACCAGATGCATATAATTTGCTGTGAATGCTTCACTAGCTGTATTATCAATAGCGATTAAATTCTCTAGATGATGTTCATCTGCATATCGAACTATATCTTCTATGGTATAAGAAATTCCTTTTTCATCAATACTGTTTTTCCAATGTTCATTAATACCATTTTTATCTAAAAGTACTTTTTTAGAGTTTGCAACTGCAAAAATATTAAGGTTTATTTTCTTTCGTTTTTCGATCTGCTCAGAGGATTTCAGGATTTGTTCTATTAAGGTACCTCCTACCAATCCGTGACCAAATATTGCAAGGTTAATTTTTTTAGCGATTTCAAAAATCTCTCCATGAATCACATTCAATGCACGATGTAATTGTTCTTTTTTCACTACCAGACTTATGGTAGCACCAGTAACCGTATTATTAAAAAGCAAAGGGATTACCTGGTTTTTAATTAATGCATTATACGGTTTATGAAATGTACTTAAATCCTGACCAATAATTGAAATCACAGATACATTTTCTTCTATTGAAATACCACTTACATCTCGTTTGTGAAAATCAGATTCGAATTCTTGTTCTAATACTGTTTTAGCTTCTTTTGCTTTATTAGCTTCTACAACAAATCCTATTCCTCGTTCTGAAGAACCTTGAGAAATAATACTAACACTAATATTTTTATGTGCTAATGCTCTAAAAATTCTTGCATCTACACCAACTTTACCCAAAAGTCCTCTCCCTTCGAGATTAATCAAAGCTACATGTTCTAAGACCGACAGGGATTTAATTCCTTTTTCGTTTGATGTAGCTGTTATTAAGGTACCTTTATTTTTATAGTCAAAAGTATTTAATATCCTAAGGGGAATATTCTTTTCTATTAGCGGAATTATCGTTTTTGCATGAAGAATATTAGCTCCAAAATATGCTAATTCATTAGCTTCTGCAAATGATAATTTTTCTATTTTCCTTGCATCTGGCACTAAATCAGGATTTGCTGTATAAATTCCATTAACATGAGTAAAATTTTGTAATTCCTCAGCCTCTAGATAATTTGCCAGTAACGAGGCAGTATAATTACTTCCGTTTCTACCTAAAGTAGTAGTTTCATTGTTAGTATTAGACGCTATAAAACCAGTAACCACGTTTACTGTAGATCCATTATGTTTATTAAAATGGCTAATTACATTTTTCTTGGATAATTTATCCAGAGGTTGAGCATCTCCAAACTGAGCATCTGTAATTATAAGTGATCTACTATCTGTAAAATTGGCTTTAATATTTTTTTCCTGAAGAAGTTGTGTTACCAATTTGGCAGAAATCACCTCACCTTGAGACAATACCTGATCTTTTATTCTTTTACTATAATCTCCTAAAAGAGATACCCCTTCAAAAAGCTTATCTAGTGTTTCGAATTCCTGAGTAAAATCTATACTCTTAAAACCATCTAATTGATACTTTTTAAATGCATCCAATTGCTCTTGATAAGGTTTACTTTTTGATGCTTTTTCAAGAATTCCTTCTAGTTCATCAGTAGTATTGCCTCTGGCAGAAAGCACAACTGTTATTTTCTCATCTTTCTTAACCTTGTCTTCAATTATTTCAATTACCGTACGAATTCCTTTTCCGTTAGCTAATGACTTTCCTCCAAATTTTAAGACCTTCATTTCTTTTTATTTAAAAAATATCTTTTAACAATTTGCTTAATTGTTCAAACTCTATTAAAAAAGCATCATGACCGTGTGCAGAATTAATAATTGCGTGGGTAACATTATGCTTAACTTCTTGTAACTCCTTAAATGTAATTTTATCTTCTGCTGCAGTAAAAAAGATATCAGAATCCACGCTAATAATATGAATATTGGATTGTATAGATCTGGCTACTTCTTTAAAACTCCCTCTTTTTTCTGTGATATCAATATTGCCCAGAATATGATTTAATTCTTTATACGCAGAAAGTGTAAACCTTCTATCCAATCGTTCACCATGATATAAAAGCCAACTTTCTACATTATACACACCTCTTTCTTCATTAAAAGTTCTATCAAATTTTTGTTTAAATGACTCTGGAGACCTATAGATAAGCATTGCATGTAATCTTGCGTCATGAACTGGATTATTAGAATTTAATAAAATCTGTTCTTGTACCAAACAATTTGCTTTTAGCCAATCTGTAGATTTCCAATCTGTCGCAACAGGAATAAGGTGTTTTATTAATTCAGGTTGCAAAGCAGCCAATTCCCATGCTATTCCACCTCCTACAGAACCACCAATCACAGCATATAATTCATCTATTTTCAATAATTTTAAACCCTCAGAAAAGATAGCAGCAATATCTCTTGCATTAAAAGTCTTATAGTCTTCAATTAAATTCTCCTTAATTCCGTCATAACCATTCCCAGGAATATTAAACGATAAAACGGTATACCTATTAGTATCAATACATTTACCTTCCCCTATCAAACCACTCCACCATCCACCTGAGCCACACACCATAGAATTACCGGTAAGTGCGTGGTTCACCAATACAATTGGAGCCTGAAACAAAGGTTTTCCAAATACTTGGTACGTCAAAGGTATATGATCTATACACTTAGCTTTTACTGTAGTGAAATTAGAAATGTCAAGTTTTTGAAGCATAGGAAAAGTATATATAACTCTTTAATTTTTATTTGACAGTTTCGGTTATTTTGGCAAAAGCTACCTCTAAATCTCCTTTTAAGTCTTCAATATCCTCTAATCCAACAGATAACCTTATCAAATCCTGGGTTACTCCCGTTGATTCTTGTTGTACAGCATCCAATTGTTGATGTGTAGTACTTGCAGGATGAATTATCAGGGATTTTGTATCCCCAATATTAGCCAATAAAGAAAAAATCTTTGTCTCGTTAGCTACAGTTTTGGCTGAATCAAACCCTCCTTTTACCCCAAAGGTTATTATACCACTCTGCCCTTTAGGTAAATATTCCTGAGCTAATTTATAGTACGAATCTCCTTCAAGTCCGGGATATTTTATCCACGTCACTTCATCTTGTTTTTGTAGCCATTTCGCCAAAGCCAATGCATTCTCGCTATGTTTTTTGATTCTAATTTCTAAGGTTTCCAAACCTTGTAAAATCTGAAATGCATTGAATGGACTAAGTGCAGCACCATGATCTCTTAACCCTTCTATTCTCGCTTTGGCTATAAACGCTGCAGCTCCTAATGCTTCATGATATACTAATCCATGGTATCCTGGGGAAGGTTCTGTAAATTCAGGAAATTTACCACTAGACCAATCAAAAGTTCCTGCATCTATTATTACACCTCCGAGAGAAGTTCCATTCCCGCTTATATATTTGGTAAGAGAATGAATCACAATATTAGCACCATACTCAATAGGGTTTAGCAATGCTGGAGTAGCAACAGTATTATCTACAATCAAAGGAACTTTATAAGCTTTGGCTTCTGATGAAATTGCTTTTAGATCAAGTACATCTAATTTTGGGTTACCTAAAGATTCCACAAAAAAAGCACGTGTATTCTCTTGTACAGCATTTTTAAAATTTTCAGGATTTGAAGGATCTACAAATGTGGTAGTAATCCCAAACCTTGGTAAGGTAACTCCTAAAAGATTATAGGTTCCTCCATACAAACTACTGGAAGCAACAATATGATCGCCTGCTTTAAGTAAAGTGAGTAATGCAGTATTAATTGCTGCCGTACCTGATGCAGTTACTACTGCAGCAATACCTCCTTCTAATGCAGCAAGACGTTGCTCTAAAACATCATTTGTAGGATTGTTTAATCGGGTATAGATGTACCCCGATTCTGATAAGTTAAATACGTTTGCCGCATGATCAGCATCTCTAAAAACATATGAGGTGGTTTGATAAATAGGTACTGCTCTGGTTCCTCCGTTAGCAGATACATCATGTCCAGCATGTAAAGCTTCTGTTGCAAATTTTTGTGCACTCATAATTTTCTATTTTAAATTTTAATAACAAAATAAAATCCAAATACATCAAACATCTATGATTATGTTTGGTTATAGAAAATTAAAAAGAAAGGAAAACGTCAATTGCGAGAAAGCAATTGTATCGAGTTATCTTTTTCGCCTAAGCGAATAGAATTTAGCACCTTCTTTAAATAAATTTAAAGGGTTGCTAAGGTTTCACAGGGTCTATTCCCTCCACCTTTCTTAATAACTTACTAATATGTATAAGAAACTTCGCAACAAAGCTAGTAATTATTTTTAAACTGTATCATTTTTTATTGGAAAATTATTTTGTTCAATAAAAAACGCTTTAAAAAGCTTTTTGATTAGCAAAAAATTAATAACGTGTTAAATGCTTTCAAGTATTATCATTTTTTTTACCTTTGCCGAAATATTTTTCAGGGAAAGATTTGACTGATTGCAACCCAAAACACTGTTCTAAATGTTAACAGTATTAAAAATGCTAAAGCAGTTCGATTTATAAATAATTTATCGAAAGCTTCACATCTCAGTCTCGTCTAATCATTCTCGATAAAACAACAACGAATGGCATATTTATTTACTTCAGAGAGTGTATCTGAAGGACATCCGGATAAAGTAGCAGATCAGATCAGTGATGCATTATTAGATAACTTTTTGGCTTTTGACGCAGATTCTAAAGTAGCTTGTGAAACACTAGTTACGACAGGTCAAGTAGTTCTTGCTGGAGAAGTAAAATCCAAAACATACCTTGATGTGCAACACATTGCAAGAGATGTAATTAACACTATTGGATATACCAAAGGAGCATATCAATTTAGTGGAGATTCTTGTGGAGTAATTTCTTTAATTCATGAACAATCTCAGGATATTAATCAAGGTGTAGATCGTGAAACTAAAGAAGAGCAAGGAGCTGGTGACCAGGGAATGATGTTCGGATACGCTACTAAAGAAACTTCTAACTACATGCCTTTGGCTCTTGATATTTCTCATAAAATATTAATAGAATTGGCAAAATTAAGACGAGAAGGTAATGAAATTCCTTATTTACGTCCAGATTCTAAGAGCCAGGTAACTATAGAATATAGTGATGACAACATACCTCAGCGTATTGTTGCGATTGTTGTGTCCACACAACATGATGATTTTGATACTGATGACGATAGAATGCTTTCTAAAATAAAGAATGATATTGTTTCAATCTTAATACCGAGAGTAATTGCTCAGTTACCAGAATACGTTCAGCAATTATTTAATGATCAAATCACATATCATATTAATCCAACCGGAAAATTCGTTATCGGTGGACCTCATGGAGATACTGGTCTTACAGGAAGAAAAATCATCGTAGACACCTATGGTGGAAAAGGAGCACATGGTGGAGGCGCTTTTTCTGGTAAAGACCCTAGTAAAGTAGACAGATCTGCCGCTTATGCGTCGAGACATATTGCAAAAAATCTTGTTGCCGCTGGAGTAGCTAGTGAAGCATTGGTGCAAGTATCCTATGCTATTGGTGTAGTTGAACCTACTTCAATTTTTGTAGATACTTATGGAACCAGTTCATTAGGTTTAACCGATGGTGAAATTGCAGAAAAAGTAAGTGCAATATTTGATATGCGTCCTGCTGCAATAGAAAAGCGTCTTAAATTACGTAACCCTATTTATCAGGAAACTGCAGCTTATGGACATATGGGTAAGGAACCACAAATTATCACTAAAGTTTTTGAAAGCCCTTATTCTGGTAAAATTGAAAAAGAAGTAGAGTTATTTACTTGGGAGAAATTAGACTATGTAGAAACGGTACAAGAAGCCTTTGGGATATAATTTCATCTGGGTTTTATAGTACTTTATCGAAAAATAGGCTGAACCCTTAAAAAATGAGGTTTTACCGTATACTAAAATCGAGTATAATCGTTACTTTTATCCTGTTTATATTAAGACACACAACATATCTTTTTTAAGGGAAAATAATTTTGATATGTTTTTTTGAGAATTTCAGTGTATCAGTATTAATCAATACATTAAAATTTAGGGAAATGAAATTAAAATTCACATTAAATATCGCTTTCTTATTGGTCTGCGGTATGTCTTTTGGTCAGGACTTTAAAAATGACTTTTCTTCTGTAAAAACTATTGACACTCAAATCCAAGAGGAACAATATAGTACAGATCAAATTGCCATGTCGGATCGGTTAGTTGTAAAAACTCCTATAAAGAAGAAAGATAAACGTTTTTATAGCAAAAAGGAATGGAGAAAAATCAAAAAACAACTAAGTAGAAATAAAAAAAGAGTTTCTAATACCAAAAATAGTATCTATACATCCAGAACTATTGATACTATATATTTAAATATTCCTGTAAATAATAATAATGAATCTCGCCTATCAGGGTGGTAACTAAAATATTTTAAAACAGGAAGTTAGGCTATATCTATCTTTAATTTTATCAATTAACTTTAGTTATTTTTTCAAAAACTGACGTTTTTTATTATTTTTTAAAATAAAAAAGCAGAAAATCTATAGAAAAAGAGCTCTTTTTCTATAGATTTTCTGCTTTTAACTAATTTATCAAAATCCCTCAGACAAGCCTGTATTATTGACTTCTCAGTTTTTTATCCTTTTTTCGTCTAAAAAAAATAAAAAAAATTCTACTCCATTATATCGAAAAAAAACTCTTGTAATAACAACAGCTCTCAGCCTTTACAGGGGGAAAAATCCCCATATAGCACTGTGGTTTTTCCGTAATACAAAACCAAATAGTATTACTATATTAGTAACTGGATATCAACCACTTAATAATTTATCTTAATTATAAAACTGGTCATATCCATACCATTATAAATCGCCCCTACTATACCTAGAATCAAAATTATTAATGCGCAAAAACCAAAAAAAAATGAAAATTAGAATGAGAATTATTACTACTACTGTATTGCTATGTATATCATTTTTATTAACTGGACAACAAACAAGTTACCAACCTATCAAATCCAATTCTCAACAAGAATCTATTACAAAAGTAAACAGACCTTCAGAAATATCAACACCTAATGATAAGAATAATGACGAAGACAAAAAAATAAGTTTAAACAGAGAAAGAGAATGGAAAAAAATTAAAAGACAGATCAAAAGAAATAAGAAAAGAGCTTCTCATAACAAAAACAGTGTTTACACATCAAGAATAATAGATACTATATATATAGATATTCCATCTAACAATAGAAAACCCCGTTTATCAGGCTTATAAAATTTAATAACTGAGTCGTCCTAAAATAGGTTGACAATTTTACGATATTTAATTTAGTCCTGTGAAGCTAGCTTCACAGGATTTTTTGTTATGTATAAAATTAGGTGTTTTTAAATTAAGACTCCAATGTGGTCTTTTATT
>NZ_VLNR01000001.1 GCF_007489275.1 Aquimarina algiphila | reverse complement strand
ATCCTTTTAAAACCTTGAGTATTTTATCGTAATTTGCTTGAAAGTTGTGCATATGAATTATAGTGTCGTAACTACAATTTACTGCCTTTTAGCAGTTTGCGCAACTTTTTCTAAATGCACAACGGGTATTGATTATATTTTCTTCCTATGGAGGAAGTTCTATTTCTTCGGAAATATCTTCTGGAGCTGGTTTTTCTTTAGGTGATTCAATGTATTGGTTTTCTAAGGGAGGTAGAGATTCTATTTCACAACTATTTGATTTGTATTTTATAAACGTAAGTAAAAACGGAGGTATTTTTATTGGTGATTTTATAGAATAAATACCGGTCAGTATAGAGAGTTTTTACATTTTCTATATTAAAAGTAAAAAAGTATTGTTACTTAATTACTTTTGTTAAGGACATTAATCTTTGCTATTGAGTCACAATTTTCAACTAGCATATGTATGTTTTGTTCTTTAATAGAACCTTCAATGAAATATGTTCTACAGGAGTCTAATTTTGTATTACTTTTAGAAAAATCAACATTACCTTTTGTTAAAAGGAGAGATATATCAGCAGTATCAATTTGATAGGTTCTCATATTGTTTATTGCTTCATTAGAAAAAGCTCGTTTTTTAATTCTAATATTTTTAAGAACTCTGGCAGAAGGGCCATAGTCACAAGAAGCATTTTTTCCTCCCAAAAAGAAAAATAAAAGTATAAGACCTATAGCAAATCCACCTAAGTAATAAAATAACCGCTGCGCTAGTTTCATAAATAAAAAGCAATATTATGACGCCAAAAGTAAGTAAATTTTGGAATTCTTAGATATAAAAACAAGACTAGTTTTAAGTAAAAAAAATGTAATAGGACATTTTATAAAATGAGTAAGTTGATATCGCGATATGAAAGATCAAACCAGTCTGCTATGGGTTTGCTGGTTAAAATTCCGTGATAGAAATATAGCCCATTTTTTAATCCTCTATCAAAGCGTACAGCATTTTCTATTCCGCCTTCATCTCCTATTTGCAATAGATAAGGGGTGAAAATATTGCTTATTGACAAAGATGATGTTCTTGCATAACGAGAAGGGATATTAGGAACACAATAATGAACTACTCCATGTTTTTGAAAAGTAGGATGATCATGTGATGTGATCTCACTGGTTTCAAAACATCCTCCCATATCAATACTAACATCAATTATTACTGAGCCTGGTTTCATACGTTCTACCATAGTTTCAGTAACAATTATTGGAGCTCTGTTCTTTCCTCTTACAGCTCCAATTACTACATCACAACGACGTAATGCTTTGAGTAAGTTTTTGGGTTGAATAGTAGAAGTAAATAAAGGTCTCCCTATGTTAGTCTGTATACAACGTAGTTTAGTTATGGAGTTATCAAAGATTTTGACGTTAGCTCCTAGACCAATTGCAGAACGTGCAGCAAATTCACCAACAGTACCTGCTCCCACAATTACAACTTCTACAGGGGGTACACCACTAATATTTCCCATCATTAATCCAGAGCCTTGAGTAGAAACGCTGTTCATTAATTCTGATGCGATTAAAACTGCAGCAGTTCCTGCGATTTCGCTTAATGCCCTAACGGCTGGATATGCTCCATCTGCATCACGAATAAATTCAAAACCTAATGCTGTGATTCTTTTTTTTGCAAGTTCTTGAAAATAGTCTTTTGATTGAGTTTTAAGCTGTAAAGCAGAGATTAATACGGTTTGTGGATTTATATGCTCTAGTTCTTCCAAAGATGGTGGTTCTACCTTAAGAATAATAGGGCAACCAAACACTTTTGTTCTGTCATTAGTGATTTCAGCTCCAGCTTCGCTATAATCTCTATCAGAAAAGCTAGCACCAATTCCAGCATTAGTTTCTAATAAAACTCTATGACCATGAGCTGTCAATGCAGCAACAGCATCAGGAGTAAGACAAACACGTTTCTCTTGATAGTGAGTTTCTTTTGGGATACCTATAAATAGTTTTCCTTTTTTGCGTGCTACTTCGATCATTTCCTCCTGTGGTAGCAATTGCTCTTTTGTAAAAGGAGATTTAGGTGTACTCATTTGCGTGAAATTCTTTAACTCAAATTACGAATAAAAAACTCAAGAAAGCAAGTTGGAGCAAATATTTAAAATTTAACAAGCAAAAATGTATTCAATTATAAGACAAACTCCTTTTTTGATTTTCAAGTAAATCAATCTTAACTTTTGATACATTTTCTGGAAGTAAATTAGCAATTTTATCGGGCCACTCTATAAATACCCATGCATCAGAATCTAAATATTCTTCAAACCCAATATGATAAGCTTCTTCTTCATTTTCTATTCTGTAAAAATCAAAATGATATATCAGTCCATTGTTACTTTTATATTCGTTTACCAAAGAGTAGGTCGGACTAGAAATAACATCTTGTACGCCTAATTGTTTACAAATCTCTTTGATTAAAGTAGTTTTTCCGGTCCCCATAGAAGCATCAAACAAGATAATTTTATGTTTGATATTCGAAATTAGTTTCTTGGCTACATCGGGTAAATCTTCTAGAGTGTATACTAACGTCATTATTATGTTGATAAATTTAACTTTAGAAATAATAACTACAAATATACTTTAGCTAAATGAAATTTACTTAAATTCTGTATTTATCTTGGATTTAAAACAATAAAAGGAATAATCATTTCTTCTAGAGAAACTCCTCCATGTTGATAAGTGTTCCTATAATAACTTACATAGTGGTTATAATTGTTTGGGTATGCAAAAAAATAGTCTCCTTTTGCAAAAATAAACGAACTACTCATGTTAATAGAAGGTAGATGAATATCTTTTGGGTTTATAGCTTCCAGAACTTCCTTTTTTTCATAAGTAAGACTTTTTCCTGTCTTGTACCTTAAATTAAGACTCGTATTTTTATCGCCAATAACTCTAGATGGATTTTTTACATTTATAGTACCATGATCTGTAGTTATAAGAAGTTTAAAACCTAATTGCTGTGCTTGTTGAATCATTTCTAGTAAAGGCGAATTTTTGAACCAACTTTGCGTAAGTGATCTATAGGATTTATCATTTGATGCTAATTCTTTAATAACCTCCATTTCGGTTTTACTATGAGAGAGCATATCTACAAAGTTGTAAACAACTACCGTTAGATCATTATCCTTTAACCCTTTAAAATTTGCAGCTAAAGTTTTACCAGATCTTTCATTTGTGATTTTATAATACTCATGTTTGATATTAAGTCCCAATCGTTGTAGCTGGGCTGTTAAAAACTCATTTTCATTCATGTTTTTTCCTCCTTCGTCAGTGTCGTCAAGCCATAAATCTGGATGTTTCTTTTTCATTTCAGAAGGCATAAGCCCAGAAAAGATAGAGTTTCTGGCATATTGAGTTGCCGTAGGCAAAATACTAAAATAAGAATCTTCTTGTTCTTTTTTGTAATAGTTGTTTATCGTTGGTTCAAAAGCTTTCCATTGATCATAACGTAAATTATCAATGACAACCAATAAGGTCGGTTGATCTTTACTTATTTCAGGGACCACTTTTTCCTTAAATAATGTATGCGACATTACGGGGGCATCATTACTTCCGCTAAACCAATCTGGGTAATTCTTATCTATAAATTTGCAAAACTGTGAATTAGCTTCTACTTTTTGAGATTCAAGGATCTCAAACATCCCAGTATCTTCTATGTTTTCAAGTTGTAATTCCCAATAGATTAATCTTTGATATAATTCTGACCACTCTTCAAAAGAATTTACCATCGCCATATCCATCGCTATTTTTCTAAATTCTTGTTGATAATTGGCAGTGGTTTTTTCTGATACTAAACGCGAATTGTCTAAGTTTTTCTTCAGACTTAAAAGAATTTGATTGGGATTTACGGGCTTAATAAGGTAATCAGCAATTTTACTACCAATAGCTTCCTCCATAATATATTCTTCTTCACTTTTAGTGATCATGACTACAGGGATACCATCTTCTTTTTCTTTGATTTCAGACAGTGTTTCTATTCCAGAAAGTCCAGGCATGTTTTCATCTAAAAAAATGATATCAAAGTTATCTTCATCCAATATATCAATGGCTTCTGTACCACTTTGACATTTTGTTACTTCATAGTTTTTCTTTTCCAAAAACAATATATGTGGTTTAAGTAAATCAATTTCATCATCTACCCAAAGTATCTTTATTTTACTCATTTAGTTTTAATTTTAATTATGTGTTGACTTGTGAGAATGCTTATTTGCCCCCAAATAGTAAACTTGATTCTCTTAAATTCATTTAGAAATATACGTATATGATTGTCATATATGTATATTTGCTTCCGTAAAGGCAAAATGAACTTGAAAAAAAGAAATAAGCTCAAAATATTAAACGACCCAATTTACGGTTTTATTACGATACCGAATGAACTAATTTTTGATCTAATAGAGCATAGGTATTTTCAAAGGTTACGTCGTATATCGCAGATGGGGTTATCGTATCTAGTATATCCTGGTGCTCATCATACTCGATTTCATCATGCATTAGGTTGTATGCATCTTATGCAAAAAGCGGTGAGAGTTCTTCGTTTTAAAGGGATTAGCATTTCTGAAGATGAAGAAGTAGCGTTATATGCAGCAATTTTATTACATGATATTGGTCATGGTCCTTTTTCTCATGCGATGGAGCATAGTATCGTAAATGAGGTAAATCATGAGTCAATTTCCTTGATGTTTATGGAGGAAATTAACGAAGAATTTAACGGTAGTTTAACGCTTGCGATAAAAATTTTCAAAGGAGAGTATCATCGGGATTTTTTACATCAATTGATTTCTGGACAATTGGATATGGATCGTTTGGATTATTTAAAAAGAGATAGCTTTTATACTGGTGTAGCAGAGGGCAATATTAATAGTGAGCGTTTAATCACTATGTTAACTGTAGTAGATGATGCTTTAGTAGTAGAAGAAAAAGGAATTTATTCTGTTGAGAAGTTTTTACTTGCAAGACGTTTGATGTATTGGCAAGTATATCTTCATAAAACGAGTCTTGTTGCAGAGAGTTTATTAATTAGAGTTTTAAAAAGAGCAAAGGAGCTTGTTGATAAAGGAGTAGACCTAAGAGCGAGTGAACCTTTAACTTTTTTCTTAAAAAATAAAATCACATCAGAGAACTTTACTTCTGAAGTGTTACATACATTTTCGAGGTTAGATGATTATGATATTGTTTCTGCAATGAAAGAATGGTCTACTTCAGATGATTTTGTTTTGAGCACATTATCTTTAATGATTATAGATCGTGATCTTTTGAAAATTAAAATTAAAAAGAAGCCTTTTCAGGAAAAAAAGAAAGAAGAGCATATAAAGAAATTTAAGGAAAAATATAAAATTTCGAATGAAGAAGCACGTTATTTTATATTTGAAGGAGCTATTTCAAACCAAGCATATCATCTAAATAAGCAGAATATCAATGTTTTATACAAATCTAGAAAAATTGTTGATATTGTAAAAGCTACTGATCAGTTTAACTTAGAAGCTTTATCAAAACCAGTTACCAAATATTTTATGTGCTATCCGAAGCATAAACATTAACACATTTTTTATACTTTTGCTAGAATGATTTTTACAGCCACACAAATTGCGGGTATTTTAAACGGAGAAATCGAGGGAGATGAAACTGTTGAAGTATCTAAACTAGCTAAAATAGAGGAAGGAACAAAAGGCTCACTAACCTTTTTGTCAAACCCTAAATATACTCAATACATATATTCTACTGATGCATCTATTACTATTGTAGATAAAACCTTTGAAGCAGAATCAAATATAAAAACAACTCTTATAAGAGTAGATGACGCCTATAAAGCTTTTTCTCAATTGTTGGAATATTACAATATGGTAAAAATGAATAAAGTTGGGATAGAACAACCCAGTTTTATTTCTAAGACAGCCGTTTATGGAGAAGCAATTTATTTTGGTGCATTTTCTTATATGGGTGAAAACGTTAAAATAGGAAAGAATGCAAAAATTTTCCCTAACGTTTATATAGGAGATAATGTAACCATTGGAGATAATGCTGTTGTTTTTGCAGGAGCAAAGGTTTATTCTGAGACTATAATTGGAAATGGTTGTGTTATCCATAGTGGAGCAATAGTAGGAGCCGATGGTTTTGGATTTACACCAAATGAAAAAGGAGAATATAGTAAAGTGCCTCAAACAGGTAATGTTGTTATTGGAGATAATGTAGATGTGGGAGCAGGTACCTCAATTGATAGAGCCACACTTGGGTCTACAGTTATACATAATGGAGTAAAATTAGATAACCAAATACAGATTGCTCATAACGTAGAAATTGGAGAACATACTGCAATTGCAGCGCAAACCGGTATTGCCGGGTCAACCAAAATAGGAAAACATTGTTTAATAGGAGGACAAGTTGGTATTGCAGGGCATTTAACTATAGGTAACAATGTGAGAATACAGGCTCAAACCGGTATTGGAAGAAATATTAAAGATGGAGAAGCTATTCAGGGATCTCCAGCTTTGGGATATTCTGATTTTAATAAATCCTATGTGCATTTTAAAAACCTTCCCAAAATAGTAGATAGAGTATACAAACTAGAGAAAAAGATAAATAATAATGAGTGACGTTGTCATGAGCAAACAAAGAACCATTGAAAAGGAGGTAATACTTACTGGAGTAGGTTTACATACAGGAAAAGAGGTAACATTAACCTTTAAACCCGCTCCCGAAAATCACGGTTATGCATTTTGTAGAATTGATTTGGAAGGAAATCCTATCATCGAGGCAGATGCTAATTATGTTGTAAATACACAACGAGGTACAAATTTAGAGAAAAATGGAGTTAGTATCCAGACTTCAGAACATGTACTTGCCGCTTGTGTAGGATTAGAGATTGATAACCTTTTGATAGAGTTAAATGCTTCAGAACCACCAATAATGGATGGTTCGAGTAAGTTTTTTATAGAAGCTTTAGAATCTGCAGGTATTGTAGAGCAAGAAGCAGAAAGAGAAGAATATATCGTAAAAGATGTAATTTCATATGTTGATGAAGAATCAGGTAGTGAAATTATAGTAATGCCTTCTGATGAATACCAGGTTACTACTATGGTGGATTTTGGTACTAAAGTTCTAGGAACTCAAAATGCATCTCTAAAACATCTTTCTGATTTTAAAAAGGAAATAGCTGATGCGAGAACATTTAGTTTTTTACATGAGTTAGAAATGTTGTTAGAACACGGTCTAATAAAAGGTGGTGATTTAAATAATGCTATTGTTTATGTTGATAAGGAGCTTAGTCCTAGTACCATGGAGAAACTTAAAGTTGCCTTTGGGAAAGAATCTATCGCTATAAAACCTAACGGTATTTTGGATAACTTAACTTTACATTATCCAAATGAAGCTGCTCGACATAAATTATTGGATGTAATAGGAGATTTAGCATTAATAGGAACCAGAATAAGAGGTAAGATCATAGCTAATAAGCCCGGTCACTTTGTGAACACACAGTTTGCAAAAAAACTTTCTAAGATTATTAAGATAGAGAAACGTAATAAAGTTCCTCAATTTGATCTTAATAAGCCACCATTAATGGATATCAATAAGATTATGGAAATGCTTCCGCATCGATCTCCTTTTTTATTGATAGACAGGATTCTTGAGATGTCAGACAGCCATGTTGTAGGACTTAAGAATGTGACAATGAATGAACCATTTTTTGAAGGGCATTTTCCTGGAGCACCAGTAATGCCAGGAGTACTTCAGGTTGAAGCAATGGCTCAGACCGGAGGTATTTTAGCACTAAGTACAGTTCCGGATCCTGAAAATTATCTTACCTATTTTATGAAAATAGATAAAGTAAAGTTTAAACAACAGGTATTGCCCGGGGATACGTTAATATTTAAGTTGGAGCTAATTACTCCAATTCGTAGAGGTATATGTCATATGCAAGCATTTGCTTATGCTAATGGTAAATTAGTGACTGAAGCAGAGCTTATGGCACAAATAGTAAAATCAAAATAACAATAAATAATAGTAGATGAATCAACCTTTAGCATATGTTCATCCAGGAGCAAAAATTGCAAAAAATGTTGTAATAGAACCTTTTACAACTATACATAATAATGTAGTAATTGGAGAAGGAACCTGGATAGGTTCCAATGTTACTATTATGGAAGGTGCACGTATTGGAAAAAACTGTAGCATTTTCCCCGGAGCGGTTATTTCGGCAACCCCTCAGGATAAAAAGTTTAATGATGAGGATACGATCACAGAAATCGGAGATAATACAACTATTCGCGAATGTGTTACTATAAATCGAGGTACTGCGGATAGAATGAAAACCAAAATAGGTAAGAACTGTTGGATTATGGCTTATTGTCATATTGCTCATGATTGTATTGTAGGTGATAACTGTATATTTTCTAATAATAGTACATTAGCAGGACATATTAATGTAGGAGATTATGTGGTTTTGGCAGGTATGGCAGCAGTACAACAGTTTTGTAGTATTGGAAATCATGCTTTTGTTACAGGAGGATCATTAGTGCGTAAAGATGTACCACCATATGTTAAAGCAGCAAGAGAGCCTTTGTCTTATGTTGGAATAAATTCTATCGGTTTACGTAGAAGAGGATTTACGACAGAAAAAATAAGAGAAGTACAAAATATCTATAGAATTTTATATCAGCAAAATTATAATAACTCGCAAGCAGTTGCTATTATAGAAGCTGAAATGGAGGCTACTCCAGAACGAGATGAAGTGTTAGAATTTATTAAAAATTCGCAAAGAGGTATTATGAAAGGGTATTTCTCTAATTAGAAAATTGGAGATATCTTTTATATTTGATTAATAAGAAATAAAGAATACTAAATAATGGCAAGTACTAGTGATATCAGAAATGGATTATGTATTAAATATAATCATGACATCTATAAAATTATTGAATTTTTACATGTGAAACCAGGTAAAGGTCCTGCTTTTGTGCGTACTAAACTAAAGAGTGTTACCACAGGAAAAGTAATTGATAATACATTCTCTGCGGGACATAAAATCGAAGATGTACGTGTTGAGACGCATAAATTTCAATATTTATACGCTGAAGGTGACACTTTTCATTTTATGAATACAGAAGATTACAATCAAATCACTTTAGAAAAATCTGTTTTAGATGCCCCAGGCTTACTAAAAGAAGGAGAAGTAGTGACTGTAATTATTAACTCTGAAGATCAAATGCCTCTCTCTGTAGAAATGCCAGCAAGTGTAATTCTTGAAGTTACCGCTACAGAACCAGGAGTAAAAGGAAATACAGCAACAAATGCAACAAAACCTGCAACTGTAGAAACAGGAGCAGAAGTAATGGTACCTCTTTTTATTAATGAAGGTGATAAGATTAAAGTAGAAACAGAAAAAGGTACATATAAAGAACGTATTAAAGAATAATTCAGAATGCTGAATTTCTTGATTTAAAAAATGAAATTTCCTCAGAAACACACCTTAGAACAAATTGCCACTATTATTTCTAGTGAGTATATAGGAGATCCCAATTTTCCAGTTTTGGGAATGAATGAAATACATGTTGTCTCTCCAGGGGATATTGTTTTTGTTGATCATCCAAAATACTATGATAAAGCTTTGCAAAGTGCGGCTACAATTATTTTGATTAATAAAAATGTAGATTGTCCCAAAGGTAAGGCGCTTCTAATTTCTGATGATCCATTTAGAGATTTTAACACACTTACCAAATATTTTAAACCTTTTGAAAAAGCAAATTCTTTACTTTCAGATACGGCTAAAATAGGAGAAAATACGATCATACAACCAGGGAGTTTTGTAGGTAATAACGTAACTATCGGTAATAATTGTTGTATTCATGCTAATGTGAGTATTTATGACAATACAATTATAGGAGATAATGTAACAATTCATTCTGGAAGTGTTTTAGGAGGAGATGCTTTTTATTATAAAAAAAGACCCGAAGGTTTTGATAAATTGATTTCTGGAGGAAGAGTAGTGCTTGAGGATAATGTTGATATAGGTGCTTCATGTACAATTGACAAAGGAGTTACTGGTGATACGACGATCAAAAAAGGAACTAAAATAGATAATCAGGTTCATATTGGTCATGATACTGTAATAGGAGAGAAGTGTTTAATTGCATCTCAAGTAGGTATAGCAGGTTGTGTTGTTATAGAAGATGAAGTAACTATTTGGGGACAGGTAGGTATAACAAGTGATGTTAGAATTGGAACAAAAGCAATTATTTCAGCTCAATCGGGAGTAAGCAAATCTTTAGGAGCTAATAAAAGTTATTTTGGTACTCCTGCTGATGATTTTAGAAAGAAATATAAAGAGATTGCTGCCATTAGACAGGTACCAGAATTAATAGAAAAATTAAAAAAGAATGAATAGTGCAAAGGAAATAGTAAGATCTTTTTATGAAACTGATCTTATTCATGATGTTGAAGCATTTTCTAAATATTTGCATCCTGAAATTATATTATACTGGAATAGTAGTTTCGGATTTAATAAGAAGGATTTCAATGATATAAAAACCATGTTTAGTGAGATGGCTTTATCTTTTGAAACTTTTAGATGTGAAATTAGTCATCTTATTGCAGAAGGCAGCTCTGTAACTATTAGATATACTTACTTTGCAAAGACAATCGAAAATCCAGAAAAAGAAGATGCAATAGCGCATTTTATTACAATTTGGGAACTTAAAGATGATAAATTATATAAAGGATATCAAATAAGTCAACAAGGAGATAATACTCCAGAAAGTATGATGTCTTTTATTTCAAAATAATTACTTTTTCATTTTAAACATAATGTTCAAAAGCTTACTTTTGAAGCTCTTTAAAAAAAATAAAAAATCATAACGCAATGAGTGTTTTAGTTAATAAAGATTCAAAAATTATTGTACAAGGTTTTACCGGTAGTGAAGGTACTTTTCATGCAGGTCAAATGATAGAATATGGTACAAACGTTGTTGGAGGAGTGACTCCTGGTAAAGGGGGACAAACACATCTCGATAAACCTGTTTTTAATACTGTCGAAGACGCGGTAAAAGAAGTAGGTGCTGATACTACAATTATTTTTGTACCACCAGCTTTTGCTGCTGATGCGATTATGGAAGCTGCTGATGCTGGGATTAAAGTTATTATTACTATTACAGAAGGTATTCCAGTGGCGGATATGATTACTGCATCGAATTATATTAGCAATAAAGAATGTACTCTTATTGGACCAAATTGTCCTGGAGTAATTACTCCGGGAGAAGCAAAAGTTGGGATTATGCCAGGTTTTGTATTTAAAAAAGGAAACGTAGGGATAGTATCAAAATCAGGAACTTTGACGTATGAAGCTGCTGATCAAGTAGTGAAACAAGGATTAGGAATTACTACTGCAATAGGAATTGGCGGGGATCCAATAATTGGTACTACCACAAAAGAAGCTGTAGAATTATTGATTAATGACCCAGAAACCGAATGCGTGGTAATGATAGGTGAAATTGGTGGCCAGTTAGAAGCTGATGCTGCAAAATGGATAAAAGAAAGCGGAACTTCTAAGCCTGTTGTTGGTTTTATTGCTGGTGAGACTGCACCTGCTGGACGTACTATGGGACATGCAGGAGCAATTGTTGGAGGTAGTGAAGATACCGCAGCTGCCAAAAAAGCAATAATGAGAGAATGTGGAATACACGTGGTAGATTCTCCTGCAGAAATAGGAAAGAAAGTTGCAGAAGTATTAGGATAGATATTATAGTATACTTTAATATAAAAAAACCTCTTGAATATATTTTCAAGAGGTTTTTTGTTTCAAGGAACATATTGTTTGTTAAAAAAAGCTTAAAAAACGTAACATTGAAAAGAACAACACGTATTATAGTACATTAATTATAAACTAACTCATATAATCAACTCAGGTGTAACATCACCATAAAACAATTAAAATAGGATATGAAATTAATTAAAACATTTTTACTATTACTATTGGCCGTTTGCCTAAGTAATTGTAAAAATTCATCATCAGAAACTAACAAAGAGTCCCAAGAAGTAAAGGTAGAGCAACATACAGATGTTTCGGGATTTAATTATGAAACTGTAACTAATGATCCTACAGGTTTACGATTGTATACATTAGATAATGGTTTAAAAGTATATTTGGGTAAGAATGAAGAGGAACCAAAAATTCAGACTTTAATTGCTGTTAAAGCTGGTTCGACTTACGATCCTGCCGATAATACTGGTTTAGCGCACTATCTGGAGCATATGGTGTTTAAGGGAACCGATGAAATTGGTACTCAGGATTTTGAAAAAGAAAAAGTATTCTTAAAAGAAATTTCTGATTTGTATGAACAGCATAAAGCAGAAACAGATCCAGAGAAAAAGCAAGAAATCTACAAAAAAATAGATGAAGTATCTCTCGAAGCTTCAAAAATTTCTATTGCTAATGAGTATGATAAATTGGTGAACTCATTAGGTGCAGAAGGAACAAATGCTTTTACATCAAATGAACAAACTGTTTATGTTAATAAAATTCCATCTAATGAGTTAGATAAATGGCTTAAAGTTGAAAGTGAACGATTTAGTCAGGTAGTATTGCGTTTGTTTCATACAGAGCTCGAGGCAGTATATGAAGAATTTAATAGAGGTCAGGATAGTGATGGTCGTAAGCAATATTTTGCTGTTTTAGAAGGGCTGTATCCTAATCATCCGTACGGAACTCAGTCTACAATTGGTAAATCAGAGCATTTAAAGAATCCATCTATGGAAGCTATTAATGCATATTTTGATAAGTATTATGTGCCAAATAATATGGCTGTGATTTTAGTTGGAGATTTAGACTTTGATAGTACAATTAAGAAAGTAAACGAAGCATTTGGAGGATATGAGTCTAAAGAAGTCACCCATCCTAATTTCCCAAAAGAACCAGCACTAACTTCACCAATCAAAAAAGAGGTATACGGTCCAACTGCAGAATCTGTATATGTAGCATTTAGAACAGATGGTTTTGGGACAAAAGAGGAGACTATGGTGGTGCTGGTTGACTATATTTTAGCGAATTCACAAGCAGGGTTGATTGATTTAGATCTTAATCAAAAACAAATGGTGCAAAATGCATCTTCTTTTACAAATTTTGATAACGATTACGGGTTTCATTTATTATATGGAATGCCGAAAGAAGGACAAACCTTAGATGAAGTTAAAGAGCTACTGTTAGGTGAGATAGAAAAAATTAAAAAAGGAGAATTTGATGACTGGCTAATTGATGCTGTAGTTAATGATTTAAAATTAACAAGAGTACGACAATTTGAAAATGCCAGCGCTACTGCATACCAATATCTTGATGCCTTTATTCATTTCACAGATTGGAAAGATCGTTTGACTATGTTGGATGATATGAAAAAAATTACAAAGCAAGAAGTGATCGATTTTGCTAATAAGCATTATGGGAATAACTATGTTGAAGTACATAAAATCAAAGGAGAAGATAAGAATATTGTTAAGGTAGAAAATCCAGGAATTACTCCTGTTGAGTTAAATAGGGATAAAGAGTCAGTGTTTATTCAAGAATTTAAAAAAATAGAATCTCCTGCATTACAGCCTAAATTTATTGATTACAAAACAGCGATTAAGTCGACCAAAACGAATAGCGGTGTTTCTGTATCCTATATAGAAAATGAAAATAATGATCTCTTTAACCTTACTATTATTTTTGATTTAGGAATAGATAATGATAAGACATTGTCAGTAGCTTCTGGCTATTTCGATTACCTGGGGACAGACAAATATTCAGCAGAAGAACTTAAAAAAGAATTCTATAAATTAGGAATTAATTATAGTATAAACTCTTCCAAAGATAGAACAAATGTTAGTATTTCAGGGTTGAAAGAAAACCTTGATAAAGGATTAATTTTATTAGAAGATCTATGGAAAAATGCAGTTGCAGATCAGGAAGCATATGATAAATTTGTTGATCAAATAGCAAAAGGCCGTCAGGATGGGAAGACGCAAAAACAGAATATTCTTTGGAATGGATTATTGAATTATGGCAAATTTGGAGAAAACTCTAGATTACGTAATATATATACAATCAATGAACTAAAGGAAATCAATCCTCAGGATTTGGTTAACAAAATAAAAGAATTATATACCTATAAACAACGTGTGTTCTATTATGGTAAGGATGTAGAAGCGGCACTTGCTTCTTTGGATAAAAATCATACTATTTCTGGTGATTTGAAAGAATACCCTGAAAAGGCTACCTATATAGAAAAAGAAACAGGAGGAAATGTATATTTTGTAGATTATGATATGGTCCAGAGTGAAATGATTTTCCTAGCAAAAGGAGCAGAGTTTGACCCTAAAAAAATGGCAGCTTCAAGTTTGTTTAATACCTATTTTGGTAGTGGATTATCTTCAATTGTATTTCAGGAAATTCGTGAATCAAAATCTTTAGCATATTCTGCATTTTCACAATATAGTATGGCTAGTGAAAAAGGAGATTCAGATTATGTGTATGCATATATAGGCACACAGGCGAACAAAATGCCTCAAGCTGTTGATGCAATGATGGATCTTATGACAAATATGCCAGAAGCAGAAGAGCAATTTAATCAAGCAAAAGAAGCCACTTTAAAGAAAATTGCAGCTAAACGAATTACAAAGTCAAATATATTTTGGTCTTATGAAAACCTGAAGAAAAGAGGAATTGATTATGATAATAGAGAAGAGATGTATGAAACGATTAAAAATATGACATTAGCTGACCTTAAATCTTTCTTTAATGAAAATATCAAAGGTGAAACTTATAATGTTCTTGTGATCGGGAATAAGAAAGATGCAGATATGAAAGCTTTATCTAAATTAGGAGAGGTTAAGGAAATGGACATTGATTATCTTTTCAATTATGAAAAGAAAAATGAAGACATAAAATTATAAAATTTGATAAACTATAATTTGTTTATAAACCCTGTGAGAAATCGCAGGGTTTATTGCTGATGACCTATTTGTAATTCTTATATTTGAATTTACATTGCAAATTATAAATTGTACAGAAGTACAAAAAAAATAGAAACATAACGAATGAATCTTTTACAAGGTAAAACGGCTATTATCACAGGAGCTACTCGTGGTATCGGCAAAGGAATAGCAGAAATTTTTGCGCAACAAGGGGCTAATGTTGCTTTTACATATAGTTCTTCAGTAGAAGCGGCAAATGCTTTAGAAAAAGAATTAAATGTATTAGGAATTAAAGCTAAAGGATATCAAAGTAATGCAGCCAATTATGATGATGCTCAAGAATTGGTAGCGTCTGTTTTAGAAACTTTTGGGGGTGTAGATATTTTGGTAAATAATGCAGGGATTACAAAGGATAATCTTTTGATGCGTATGAGTGAGGAAGATTTTGATAAAGTAATAGAAGTAAACCTCAAGAGCGTATTTAATATGACTAAAGCGGTACAACGAACTATGCTCAAACAACGTAAAGGAAGTATTATTAATATGAGTTCTGTTGTTGGAGTAAAAGGTAATGCAGGTCAAGCGAATTATGCTGCTTCAAAATCTGGAATTATTGGGTTTTCTAAATCGGTAGCCTTAGAATTGGGATCAAGAAATATTCGTAGTAATGTAGTTGCTCCTGGTTTTATAGAAACCGAAATGACTGAGAAGTTAGATGAAAAAGTGGTCGATGGATGGCGTAATGCTATTCCATTAAAAAGAGGAGGTACTCCAGAAGATATTGCAAATACATGTCTGTTTTTGGCAAGTGATTTAAGTGCTTACATCACAGGACAAGTGCTTAATGTTGACGGAGGAATGTTAACATAAAGAAAGGAGTTAGAAAGTAAGAGTTGTTAGATAATTATACTGTTCAACTTCTAACTTTCTGCCTTTACCTCTAACTTTAGAAACATGCAAATAGAAACAATTTTATTGATCATAGCTGCTTTTGTAATCGCATTGGTTATAGCATTGTTTCAGTATATATATAAGGCAAAGAATAGGAAAAAAAATAGCCTATTCTTTGCTTTTTTACGTTTTCTTAGTGTTTTCTCACTCTTGTTGTTATTAATTAATCCAACATTTAAGCAAAAAACGTATTATGTAGAGAAACCAGATTTAATTGTTGCTGTAGATAATTCTTCATCAATAAAAAATCTCCGACAAGATCAGTCAGTCATTAAATTCATAAATCAAATAAAAGAAAACGAAGAATTAAATGATAGGTTTGATCTTGTGTATTACTCATTTGCCGGTAAATTAAAAGATTCGTTAGATCTTTCTTTCGATCAAAAACAAACCAATATATCTAAAGCTTTAGAAGAATTAGATCAGATTTATAAAAACACGATTGCACCTACGATAATGATTACTGATGGTAATCAGACTTATGGTAAAGATTATCAGTTTAGTAGTTTAGGATATAAACAGGCGGTATATCCAGTGGTATCTGGTGATACAACTGCTGTAACAGATACCAAAATTCAACAGCTTAATGTTAATCGTTACGCGTATTTAAAAAATAAATTTCCAGTAGAGGCTATCCTTACATATTCTGGTCAGGAAAATGTAACAACTACATTTCAGGTTACATCAGGAAATGGTGTAGTGTATTCTCAACCAATAACTTTTTCTCAACAAAGTAATTCTGCTGTTGTTAGTTTTACTTTACCCGCTAGTCGTGCAGGTGTTATTAAATATATTGCTAGATTAGTTCCATTAACGAATGAGAAAAACACAGTAAACAACGACAAAAATTTTGCAGTAGAAGTTATAGATCAAAAAACAAATGTACTTTTGATTTCTGATATAGTACATCCTGATCTCGGAGCTATCAAGAAAAGTGTTGAAAGTAATGAACGTCGCAGTATATCAATCAGTAAACCTCAAGAAGTAAAAGATTTAGATGATTATCAATTAGTTATTTTATATCAACCTAATACACGGTTTAGAAAAGTATATGAAGATTTAAATACGCTAAAAAAGAATTATTTCACTATAGCAGGTACTAAAACAGATTGGGTATTTTTAAATAAAATACAAAATAAATATACACAAGAAATAACAAGACAAACTGAATATTATATTCCTAGATTTAATACCAATTATAGTACATTTCTTTTAGAAGATATTGGTTTCGAGAATTACCCTCCTTTAATAGGGACTTTTGGTGATATTAGCATAAACACCAATCACGATCCGCTATTGTATCGAACAATTAGTAATATAGAGACTGATGAAGTATTAATAACCGCAATAGAGGAAAATGGAGTGAGAGAAGCAGTGCTGTTTGGAGAAGGAATATGGAGATGGAGAGCACAAAATTATTTGGATAGTCAAGGATTTGAAGACTTTGATGATTTTTTCGGGAAGTTAATACAGTATCTTGCTTCAAACAAAAGAAAAAGTAGGTTGAATACTATTTCAGAATCCTTTTATTATGGTAATGCAAATATTAGTATCAAAGCAGAATATTTTACCAAAAATTATGAATTTGATCGAAGAGGGAATTTAAGGATTTCTGTAAAAAATAAAGAAACTGAGGCAACGCAAACTATACCAATGTTGTTGAAAAATAATTCATATGAGGTTGACTTGAGTAGTCTTTCAGCAGGAAATTATGAATATACAGTAACCGTTCTAGGAGAAAATATTTCACGTTCTGGAAGTTTTGCAATTCTTGAATATGATGTAGAGCAACAATTTCTTAATGCAGATGTAACAAAACTTAAGCAAGTTGCTACTAATACTAATGGAAAGTCATTTCATTTAAATCAAAATGAAGCTTTGATAAAAGAGCTAACAGAAGATCAAAGATATCAAACAATACAGAAAAGCAAGGAAAATGTGGTATCTTTAATAGATTGGAAATATCTATTAGTAATAGTTATTTTATTGCTTTCGATAGAATGGTTTGCACGAAAATATAACGGACTTATTTAAAATTAAAAATTCAGAATTATTATGGAAAAATTACCAAAGATAGGGTTACCTATTTTAATTATTATTGTCTTAACTATTGTCTTTATTTCAAAATCTACGATTACTATTGGTTCTGGAGAAGCAGGAGTACTTTACAAAACATTTGGAGGAGGAGTAGTTACAGATGAACCTCCATTAGGAGAAGGATTTCATTTGGTAGCTCCTTGGAATAAAGTGATTGTTTATGAAGTAAGACAACAAGAAGTTTTTGAAAAGATGCAAGTACTTTCTTCTAATGGATTAGAAATTAAATTAGATGCTTCAGCTTGGTTTCAACCTGACTATGCTAAATTGGGTTTGTTGCATCAACAAAAAGGAGAAAATTATGTAGCTAGAATATTATTACCAACAATACGATCTGCTGCACGTAGTGTAGTAGGTAGATACACCCCAGAGCAATTGTATTCTAGTAAAAGAGATGTTATACAAAAAGAGATTTATGAAGAGACTAAGAAGATTGTAGAGGATCAGTTTATTCAACTTAATGAAGTATTAGTTCGTGATGTAACTTTACCGCCTACCATTAAAGAGGCAATAGAACGTAAATTAAAGCAAGAGCAAGAATCATTAGAATATGAATTTAAATTGACCAAAGCTCAAAAAGAAGCAGAAAGACAAAAGATTGATGCGGAAGGGAAAGCAATTGCTAATCAAATCTTAAGTGCTTCCTTAACTGATAAAATTCTTAAAGAAAAAGGAATTGAAGCTACTTTAGAACTAGCAAAATCTCCAAATGCTAAAGTAGTGGTTGTAGGTTCAGGAAAAGATGGTTTACCTCTGATCTTGGGGAATCAGTAAAAAAACTGATGTATTATCAAAATATATCTCTATTGGCGTCCTTGGGCGCCAATTTTTATTTAAAGTTATAATAGATAGAAGGATTCTGAATTATATTAAAATATAGTTCAGCTTAATTATAGAGTAGCATGCAAACAAAAAAAATACTAGAAACTCAAAGACTTTGTCTTTATGAGTTTGGTTTAGAGGATGCTAATTTTATCATAGAATTGGTTAATTCTCCAAATTGGTTAAAATATATTGGAGATAGAAATGTAAAAACTGATGAAGATGCCATAGAATATCTAAAAAATGGTCCCATACATAGTTATGAGCAATATGGATTTGGTTTATGGAAAGTTCTATTGAAGAATACAAACATCCCGATAGGCATGTGTGGATTGGTAAATAGAGAGACCTTAGAAGATATAGATATAGGTTTTGCAATGTTACCAGAATATTCTGGATTAGGTTATGGGTTTGAAATAGCAAGTGCAACAATGCAATATTCAAAACTGGTATTAAACCTTGATAGAATTGTGGCTATAACAGATCCAGGTAATATCGCTTCAATTAAATTGTTGAACAAAATTGGACTCTGTTTTGAGAAAACGATGAAACTGTCAGATGACGATAGTGTTCTCTTTTTTTCTGAATCTAATTATAAAAATGATGAAAAGGAGATTAACAAATTAACAACTACTTTTTTTGAGGTATTTACAAATACGAATAGGAGAACTCCTAGAGTAAAAGATATTGAGAGAATATTTATTCCAGAAGGAATATTGATAAGTAATACCCATGGGAAACCTGAAATTTTCAAATTAAATGAATTCATTACTCCGAGAGAAAAAATGTTGAATGATGGTACCCTCATTGATTTTGAAGAATATGAAATCTCGTCTACAACTGAGATATATGGAAATGTAGCACAAAGATTTAGTTTCTATCAAAAATCAGGGGTATTGAATGGAGTTGATTTTGTTGGACGCGGGATGAAAACAATTCAATTCATAAAAATGAATGATGAATGGAAAATGTCTTCAGTTGCCTGGAGTGACGATGTAGAAGAATAATACTATATGAAAGGCCTTCATAAAATATGATTATGAAGGCCTTATTTAAATAGTAAAATGGTTAGTGGTTACTATTTTTCTTTTAATTTTTTAGCTTGTTTTGACCAATTGTCTCTTTCAATTCTTCCAGGAAAAAATTGAATAAGTGCCGTTACTGTGTCAATATCCTCTTTGGTAAATTTACTAATTTGATCGAAAGTATAGATACCAATGCTGTTTAATTTTTCTTCAATAAATGGACCAACACCACTGATGAGTTTTAAATCATCCTTTTCTGATGCATCTGCGGTACCAAAACTATCAAAATTTAATTTTGGAGGAGCTCCTCCATTTGTTACAGCTACACCACCATGATCCCTAGTTTTAACTGCTTTGATTCCGTTATCGGTGTCGCCTGAATTAGAAAAAGTAGAATTTGCTTTTTCATGATTAGAGTTTTTAAGTAGTGTATTTTTTCTTTCACATTCGTCTAATGCTTTTTTATATTTATTTTTAAGAGACCATTTTGATAAAAGCCACCCAAGTAAAAATGCTAAAAACAATAAAAGTAATAAGCACCACCAGTTTGCCTCATGTATAAAATCTAACATAGTTGTTGTGTATTTAGTTTACGGTTATTTCTATTCGTCTGTTTTTTGCTTTGTTTTCCTCACTGTCATTTACAGCAATAGGGTTGGATTCCCCTTGAGAAGAAGCTTTGATTTTTTCTTTTGAAATACCTTGAGAAATGAGATAATCTCTTACATTATTAGCTCGCTGTTGACCAAACCATAAATTAGCCTCTTTTTCTCCGACATTATCTGTGTGTCCAATAATAGAAACTGTTTTGTTAGGGTATTTTTCTAAATAGCTCTTAAGTTCCAAAGCATAATTAGATAACGTAGCATCAGGTTGAAATGTTTTTTGAGCAAAACTGGAGTATAATGTTCTGTTAGCGATACTTTTTTCTACTTCTTCAAGTCTGGATGTATCCAGGTCTCCAAAATTTAAAAGAATACCTCCGTTGTATGTGCCATCATCATTATATGTATATTCCTTTAATTCGGTTTTAATTACAATACGATTAGCATTAACTCCAGCGCTGACAAGAATATCTTTGATGAAATTTGCTCTGGAGATTCCAAGTTTACTAGTGTCTTCAATATCAATAGAGTTTTCTAAACCGGTTATTACAAGCTCTTGATCCTGATGTTTGCCTAGATAATTTGCTACTTGACTGTCAAAACCTTCAAGAGTACTTGGGATATGAACATTACCATTACCATTATTAATTCTGAAGTTTTCATAATATCTAAATACTTCTTGATTTTTATTGTCTTTTGCAAATAAACCAACTTGGGAATTGTTAAGATTGGCAATACTGTCTTCATAGGCTTTTTTGGCAAGCGCATCTGCTTCAGAATCTATTTCGTCTTTAACAATAACAGTATCTTTATCTAGATTTTTAGCACACCAATCACAAGAATAATACCACCATATTCCTAGCCATGCGAATAGTAAAAAAAAGAGGAATGAAAATAAGCCTTTCATAAATTGTTGATTAGTTAGTTACTTAAATTTATAAAAATGTTTATTATGATCCTATTTAAAATCTTAAAATCTAGTGATTTATAGACTGAAAAAAGATGAACCTCAAAAAAATAAGTTGAAATGCATTTCAGAAAAAATAATTTTTTATAAATTCGCAAAGTATTTAAATAGAAAAATGAAAAACATTCTTTTACATCATCATCATTCTTACATTCTCGCACAAGCGTGGTAAGTTGATATGTGTATAAGTAATCATATAATAAAAACCCGTTTGAGCAGTTCAAACGGGTTTTTTGTTTTCATAAAACTTTTTTCGAACTGATTAGACACAACAACAAAAACAAAATGTCAAAAATTAAAATTGCTATTCAGAAAAGTGGACGTCTTAATGAAGATTCTGTCAAAATATTAAAAGACTGTGGTATTTCCATTGATAATGGAAAAGATCAATTAAAAGCTCAAACACGTAATTTTCCTATGGAAGTTATGTTTTTACGTAATGGAGATATACCGCAATACCTTAGAGACGGAGTTGTTGATATCGCTATTATAGGAGAAAATGTTCTTATAGAAAAAGGGACAGATATTTCTATTGCAGAACGCCTTAATTTTTCTAAGTGTAAAGTTTCTCTTGCAGTACCAAAAGATTTTGAATACAATTCTATTCAGGATCTTGAAGGAAAAAGAATTGCTACTTCATACCCAAATACGGTTAATGACTATTTGGATAAAAAAGGAATTTCTGCTGAATTACACCAAATTTCTGGTTCAGTCGAGATCGCTCCAAATATTGGTTTGGCTGATGCAATTTGCGATATTGTTTCTAGTGGGAGTACTTTATTTAAGAATAACTTAAAAGAAGTAGAAGTGATGCTTACTTCTGAAGCAGTATTGGCAGTCTCGCCTAAGATATCTGAAGAAAACAGAATGTTATTGGAGAAATTACAATTTAGAATTAAGGCCGTTTTAAAAGCAAGAAATTCTAAATATGTATTACTTAATGCTCCTAATAATAAAATAGAAAATATTGTGAAAATATTACCTGGAATGAGGAGTCCAACAGTGTTGCCTTTGGCAGAGAAAGGATGGAGTTCTATCCATACTGTTGTAGAAAAAAATAAGTTTTGGGATATTTTAGATGAGTTAAAAGCAGAAGGAGCAGAAGGAATTTTGGTTTGTCCAATTGAAAAAATGGTATTGTAATTAGATAAATAACAAGGGCAATGAAAAAGATATACAATCCAAATAGAAATTCCTGGTCAGAAATCTTAAAGAGGCCAACGCAAACTGTTGCTGATATAGAAGATATTGTTTTACAAGTTTTTGATGAAATAAAAAAAGAAGGAGATCAGGCAGTTGATCGATATACTCAAAAGTTTGATCAAGTGTCACTTGATAATATTTTGGTTTCTTCAGAAGAAATAGAACAAGCAAAAGAACTTGTTAGCCAGGAATTAAAGGATGCTATACAATTAGCTAAATCTAATATTACCGTATTTCATGCTGCACAAAAGACAAATAAAATTTCTGTAGATACAAATGTCGGTATTGAGTGTTGGCAAGAAAAGCGACCGATTCAAAAGGTAGGGTTATATATTCCAGGAGGAACGGCACCATTATTTTCTACAATTTTAATGTTAACCATTCCGGCAAACCTTGCTGGTTGTGAAGAGATTGTATTATGTTCACCTCCTAATAGAGAAGGAAAAATACATCCTGCTATTTTGTATACTGCTGATCTTTGTGGTGTAACCAAAATATGTAAAGTAGGAGGGATTCAGGCGATTGCAGGGATGACTTTTGGCACAGAAACCATTCCACAAGTATATAAAATATTTGGACCGGGAAATCAATTTGTAACTGTAGCAAAACAATTAGCGACTAAGTTTGGCGTGGCTATAGATATGCCAGCTGGACCTAGTGAATTACTTGTAGTAGCAGATGATACTGCAAATGCATCCTTTGTCGCATCTGATTTACTGAGTCAGGCAGAACATGGTAAAGATAGTCAGGTGATCCTTGTTTCTACATCAAAAACAATGATAGATCAAGTAGAAGAAGAGATTATAAAACAAGTCAATGTATTGCCAAGAAAAGAAATAGCAGAAGGAGCAATTGCTAATTCAAAATTAATTTATGTAGAAAGTAACATGGAGGCTATTGAACTTATTAATGAATATGGCCCCGAGCATTTTATAGTATGTGTAGAAGATGAAGACTTTTATATTGATAAAATAGTAAATGCGGGTTCTGTTTTTATTGGTAATTATACACCAGAAAGTGCGGGAGATTATGCTTCTGGAACAAACCATACGTTACCTACAAATGGATATGCGAAGCAATATAGTGGTGTGAATTTAGATAGTTTTATGAAGTCAATGACCTTTCAGAAAATATCTGAAAAAGGTATCCAAACCATAGGAAATGCGATTGAACTTATGGCAGAAGCTGAAGGTTTACAGGCTCATAAAAATGCAGTTACGTTGCGATTAGAAAGTTTAAAATAAAACCTATCATCTTAGAATGTTTTCTGGATGACATGAGATAATGAATAAGAAACAATTTGATATAACACAATTAGTTCGTAAGAATATAGCAGGGTTGAAGCCATATAGTTCTGCAAGAGATGAATTTACAGATTTTGATCAAGATATGATTTTTCTTGATGCTAATGAGAACCCATATGAGAATGGAGTAAATCGATATCCCGACCCACAACAAAGAAATCTAAAATCAATTTTATCAGATCAAAAAAAGGTGTCTGACCAGAACATACTTTTGGGTAATGGTAGTGATGAAGTTTTAGATTTGATATATAGAGCATTCTGCGAACCAGAAGTAGATAACATTATTACATTACCTCCTACATATGGTATGTATACTGTATTGGCTAACATAAATAATGTAGAAGAAAAGAAAGTATTGTTAAATGAAGATTTTCAACCTAATGTAGAAGAGATATTCAATACCGTTAATGGGAATTCAAAATTACTATTTATATGTTCTCCGAATAATCCTTCTGGAAACTTAATAGATCGAGGACGTATACTTCAAATTTTAGAACGTTTTGAAGGAATAGTAGTTATTGATGAAGCATATATTGATTTTACAGATAAAAAGAGTTGGGTGGAAGATCTAAATACATATCCCAACCTTATTGTTACTCAAACACTGTCTAAAGCCTATGGGTTAGCAGGTATACGCTTAGGAGTTTGCTTTGCTTCTGTAGAGATCATCGATATACTTAATAAAATCAAACCTCCTTATAATGTAAATGAATTAACTCAACAACGTGCATTGGAGAGAGTACGTGATAAAGATCAGATCAAAACCGAAGTAAATACCATTATAGAAGGGCGTAAAGAATTAGAAAAAGCTTTATCACAAGTAAGTTTTGTAGAAAAAGTGTTTCGTAGTGATGCTAACTTTATTTTGATAAGAGTAGACGACGCTAATAAAAGATATGATCAGCTAATTAAAGAACGGATCGTGGTACGCAATCGAAGTACTCAACCACTATGTGAAAGTACATTACGATTTACAGTAGGAACAAAAGAAGAAAATGAGAAATTAGTTGAAATATTAAAACAGTTGTGATTGTCATTCCGGATTCGATCCGGAATCCATTATAATAACTAAAAGTTTAATTAAAAAAGATTCCAACTAAGTTGGAATGACATAATAATGAAAAAGAAAGTATTATTTATAGATCGTGATGGAACGATTATCAAAGAGACTGTGGATGAACAAATAGACGCGTTTGAAAAAATGATGTTCTACCCCAAAGCATTTACCTATTTAGGAAAAATAGCTCAAGAATTAGATTATGAATTGGTTATGATTACGAATCAAGATGGTTTAGGTACCGATTCATTTCCAGAAGATACCTTTTGGCCTGTTCACAACTTTATAATGTCATCCTTCGAAAATGAAGGGGTTGTATTTGATAAAGTGTTTTTGGATAGAACATTTCCTCATGAAAATGCAAATACTAGAAAACCAGGAACAGGTTTATTGACAGCGTATTTTTCAGAAGATTATGATCTTGCTAATTCTTTTGTAATAGGGGATCGTCTTACAGATATGGAACTAGCTAAAAACCTAGGAGCAAAGGGTATTTTCATAAATGATAATACAAATCTGGGTACAGACGAAATTACAATCAAACGAGATGAACTCAATGATTTTATTGCTTTAGAAAATAACGATTGGGAAAAGATATATGAATTTTTAAAATTAAAAGATCGTACCGCAGAAATCTCCAGAAAAACTAATGAAACAGACATTTTTATTAAGTTGAACTTGGATGGAACAGGTAAAAGTGATATATCTACTGGATTGGAATTTTTTGATCATATGTTGGATCAAATTGCAAGACATGGTCAAATGGACCTGGATGTAAAAGTGAATGGAGACCTTGAAGTAGATGAACATCATACCATAGAAGATACAGCAATAGCACTAGGCGAAGTGTTTAGTGATGCTTTAGGAGGTAAGCTGGGTATAGAACGTTATGGTTTTTGTTTGCCGATGGATGATTGTCTTGCACAGGTAGCTATTGATTTTGGAGGTCGCAACTGGTTAGTTTGGGAAGCAGATTTTAATCGTGAAATGATTGGTAAAATGCCAACAGAAATGTTTTTTCATTTTTTTAAATCCTTTACAGATGGTGCTAAAGCTAATTTGAATGTAAAAGCTGAAGGAACAAATGAACATCATAAGATTGAAGCAATTTTTAAGGCTTTTGCTAAAGCGATTAAAGTTGCTGTGAAACGTGATCCAGAGAAAATGATTTTACCCAGTACAAAAGGAATGCTATAATAAACCCTTTTGTCATTCTGGCGTAGGCCGGAATCTATAAAAAAAGTAAAAGTTTTAATTAAAAAGATTCCGGCCTACGCCGGAATGACAGATCTAATGAAAATAGTAATTATAAACTACGGGGCAGGAAATATTCAATCTATAAAATTTGCAATTCAACGATTAGGATACGAAGCTCTGTTAAGTGATGATCCACAAGAGATCAAATCAGCAGATAAAGTGATCTTTCCTGGAGTAGGAGAAGCGAGTAGCGCAATGCAGAAGCTTAGAGCTTCAGGGTTGGATAATTTAGTGCCAGAACTCAAACAGCCTGTATTAGGGATTTGTTTAGGAATGCAGCTTATGTGCAGATATACAGAAGAAGGTAATACACAAGGATTAAGTATTTTTGATACAGATGTAGTTCGTTTTAATAATGAAGTCAAAGTACCACAAATAGGATGGAATCAAATTGAAAACCTGGACTCACCTTTATTTGAAGGTGTTAAAGAAAATGAACATATTTATCTTGTACATAGTTATTATGCGCCTATAACAAAAGATACGATTGCAGAAACTCAGTACGGAATAAAGTATAGTACAGCTTTACATAAGAATAATTTTTATGGAACTCAGTTTCATCCTGAAAAGAGTAGTGTTGTAGGAGAGAAAATTCTTTTGAATTTTCTTAGTATCAAGTAAATAGTATAAAGTAATTATAAGTTTTATTTTGGTGTTATTAGATTTAAATGAATAAATATCAAGAATTAAAAATATGGAATAAAGCAATGGAATTGGTGGAAGAAGTATATGCTTTAACAAAAAAATACCAGATGAGGAGAAATTTGGATTAATATCTCAAATAAAAAGATGTAGTGTTTCTATACCATCAAATATTGCAGAAGGAGCTGGTAGGAATTCTAATAAAGAGTTTATTCGTTTTTTAAGTATAGCAAATGGTTCTACTACAGAACTAGAAACTCAATTAATTTTAGTTATAAGACTAAAATTTACATCAAAAGATAAAGTAGAAAAATTGTTAAACTTATGTGCAGAAATTAAGAAGATGAATTATTCACTTCAAAGGAGTATTGAAAAAACTTAATACTTTGTACTATGCACTTATAACCATAAAATAACCAATGAGAATAATACCAGCAATAGATATTATTGACGGAAAATGTGTTCGTCTTTCAAAAGGAGATTATAACACTAAGAAAATATATAATGAAAACCCGTTAGAAGTAGCCAAAGAGTTTGAAGCGCATGGGATTGAATATTTACATTTGGTAGATCTGGATGGAGCAAAGTCAAAACATATTGTAAATCATAAGGTTTTAGAACAAATCGCATCCAAAACAAACTTAAAGATTGATTTTGGAGGAGGGTTAAAAACAGATAATGACCTTAGAATTGCTTTTGATAGTGGTGCTAACCAAATTACAGGAGGTAGTATTGCTGTTAAGGATCCAGAAACATTTATTTCTTGGATAGTTAAGTTTGGCGCCGATAAAATAATTTTAGGAGCAGATGCTAATAACGAAAAAATAGCCGTTAGTGGGTGGTTGGAAGAAAGTGATAAAGAATTGATTCCTTTTATTACTGCATATCAAAAAGAAAATGTGAGTTATGTAATTTGTACTGATATTAGTAAAGATGGAATGCTTCAGGGACCTTCGTTTGATTTGTATGAAAGGATATTAAAAGAAACGAATGATCTTAAATTAATTGCTTCTGGTGGGATTTCTACATTTGATGAATTACCAAAACTTGCAACACTTGGTTGTGAAGGAACCATAATAGGAAAAGCTATTTATGAAAATAGAATTAGTTTAAAACAATTAGAAGATTTTATTCTTTCAAAAGCATAACAATGAATCAGGAAGTAGCAAAAGAATTTTCGAAGCAAATCATCTATCGAATGAACGAAAGTACGAGGATGATCACCTTAAGTTTTGAGCAACTTATAGAAGAAGATGTTTGGAAAAGACCAAATGCCAATTCCAACAGCATAGGTAATTTGATTTTACATCTTTGCGGAAACATTACGCAGTATGCTATAGCTTCTTTAGGAAATAAACAGGATAAAAGACAAAGAAATGCTGAGTTTGAAGCGGAGGAAGGATATTCAAAAAAAGAGCTTTTAGAAAAACTAATGGATACAGTTGATGAAGCAAAAAACACTATTCAAAATGTTTCTGTATCTGAGTTACTTAGAGAACGAGAAGTGCAAGGGTTTGTATTTTCGGGAATAGGAATCTTAATTCATGTAGCAGAGCACTATTCTTATCATACTGGGCAAATAGCTTTCTGGACAAAGCAATTAAAAGATAAAAAGAGTTTAGGGTTCTATGATGGAATCGATCTCAATATAAAAAACGAATAATAATGCTAACAAAACGAATCGTTCCGTGTCTTGATATCAAAAACGGAAGAACTGTAAAAGGAGTCAATTTTGTTGATCTACGAGATGCTGGTGACCCTGTAGAACTTGCAGAAATATATTCTAATGCTGGAGCAGATGAATTAGTCTTTCTTGATATTTCTGCAACAGAAGAAAGGCGTAAGACATTAGCTAATTTGGTACTAAGAGTCGCAGAAAGAGTAAATATTCCTTTTACTGTAGGAGGAGGTATATCTTCGATAGAAGATGTGGATATTTTACTGCAAAATGGAGCAGATAAAGTATCGATAAATTCTTCGGCAGTAAAAAATCCACAATTAATCAATGATTTAGCTGGTAAATTTGGATCTCAATGTATTACGGTGGCTATAGATGCAAAACAGATAGATGGTACCTGGAAAGTACATCTTGTAGGAGGTAAAGTGCCTACAGAACTGGATTTGTTTGATTGGGCCAAAGAAGTTGAAAAACGAGGAGCAGGAGAGATTCTTTTTACTTCTATGGATAATGATGGTACCAAAGATGGATTTGCTAATGAAGCATTGTCTAAGTTGTCATCAACATTAAATATTCCGATAATAGCATCTGGGGGTGCCGGTACTATTCAACATTTTGTTGATACTTTTAAAGAAGGCAAATCTGATGCAGCATTAGCTGCCAGTGTCTTTCATTTTAAAGAAATTGAAATTGAAACGTTGAAAAAAGAATTAAGGAATAATGATATTCCTGTACGATTATAACAAATTTGTAATTCCGGTCCTTCGACATAACTCAGGATAAACTAAAGGCTGAAATTCAAAACATAAATTTAATTAAAAAAAATCCAAACCTACAAAGAGAAGATAGAACGATGAAAATAGATTTTAATAAAAATGACGATGGTCTCGTACCTGCTATTATTCAGGATGCCTTGACTAAAAATGTATTAATGCTGGGGTATATGAATGAAGAGGCATATACAAAGACTATACAGACTAAGAAAGTCACTTTTTTTAGCCGCTCAAAACAAAGATTATGGACAAAAGGCGAAGAGAGTGGTAACATTTTACATCTTGAAGACATTAACAGTGACTGCGATAATGATACGTTGTTGATTTTGGTTACTCCAGAAGGACCAACTTGTCATACAGGATCAGATACATGCTGGAATGAAGATAATAATCAATCTTTTGGTTTTTTGTCTGAATTAGAGAGAGTTATACGAGATAGGAAAGAAAATCAAAATGATGAAAATTCTTATGTAGCTTCTTTATTTAGAAAAGGAATCAATAAAATAGCGCAAAAGGTTGGTGAAGAAGCGGTAGAGGTTGTTATTGAGGCAAAGGATGATAATGAAGAATTGTTTTTAAACGAAAGTGCAGATTTATTATTTCATTATTTAATACTTCTTCAGGCCAAGGGGTACACTTTGAATGATATTGTAAATGTTTTAAAAACAAGGTCGTAGTTTGTTTTATTGAAAATTGTTATACGTTAAAGCCATTATGCTTTTACTGGTATGTAATATTTTTTTTTAATTTCGTAAGCTAAACTAATCAATTTTGAAACCTATAGATAAACTACTACTTTTTACATTTCCCTTTTTTTTTATTTTTCAGATAACATTTGGACAATGTGATCTTGGGTTGATCACAATAGAAGAATGTGACATGGAGAATGTAGATTTTGATGGGATTAATGGTCCAGATGGGATTATTAATTTGTATACAGAAACAGGTACTACTCCTATGGATGGTGTTTGGAGTATAGATCCCGAATTTAATGCTGCATTTGATGCTACTACTGGTAATTTATCAATGTGGGAGTTAAAAAAGGCAACCACTCTTATTACACAAAATGATTACTTTTTTGAGTTAAGAAATGCAACTTGTGGTGATGTTCCATTTAGAACAGCCAGATTGATTTTAGGGCCATATTCTGGTATTGCTTTACCTCCTTCAGGACCGCTAAATATAAATGCACAGGGATGTGATTCTGAAGGATTTAATTTATTTAGTGCTTTTGCATTAGATGATATCACTCCATCACCTCATTCTAATGGAGAATGGACATATAATGGAACAAGTTCAAGTTTTTTACAAATTGTTGATTCAAAACTTTTTGTTGATATTCCTTATCAACCAGGGATTCCCTTAGTGGATCAAGAGGTTTTTGAAGTAACCTATACAGTTGGTGGTATTTTAGGATGTTCAACTTCGCAAAGTACTACAGTACGAATAGCCATGGTACGACAGGTCGATCCGGGAATTGGCGAATCAATAGCAATTTGTGAAGATGATATGTTGGCCGGAGTCTATGATGCCGATATAAATTTACGAGATGATGAATATCTAGATGGAGAAGATATCGAAGGAATATGGTTATCGGAACCTACAGGAGAAATAGATGATGAGTTAGATTCTGTAATTAACTTGAGAACTATTTATGATAATCTAATTGATGGAGGTAATAATTTACGATATGGATGCATGAGGTATGATTTTGTCTATGCAACAGAACAACGATCTGCAGTATGTATCGATAGAGAAGCAGCAGTTAGTTTTATTTTTCATGAACAACTCAGACCATTTAGTCAGTCAGATCCTCCTCCTGCTATTTGTAATAATGTACTTTCTGGCGATCTAAATTTATTTGACTTATTAGAATTTACTACAGAAGGAAGTTTTGATTTTATTTATGCAAATGATAATTATGTGAATTGGAGGTTTATTTCTGGACCATCAGGTTCTTCAGGAAATTTAGGTCTACCCGAAAAACCAGAAGTTTCCGTTTTACCTCCTTATGAATTCTATTTAGGAAAAATAAATACCTTCGGAGCAGAACCAGGAACATATATTTATGAGTATGCAGTAAGCCCAAAAATAAATTGCAAGGTAAATAATGAAGTTTGTGACCCATATGCTACCATTGGAGATGTTTTTTATTGTGAACATCCTTGTGACGTTATTACTGCTCGTGTAGAAATTCAAATTTTCGCACCCGATTATCCTGGAGAAGATACTAATACCAATATTTGTGAAACTTTAGGTCAAGTTGATTTAAGAAGTTTGTTAAGAACAAATGGAACTTCAATTGTTACTACTGGTGTTTGGACTAATTCAGCAGGAGATGTTATCAATAATACTTTTGTTTTTCCAACAAGTGATGTAGCGCAAACATTTAATTTTACCTATACAACAGTTAGTACCGGAGGATGTACAGAGACTGCAGATTTAGCACTGACCATTAATAAATTACCTAATGCTGGAGAAGATGGAAGTACAACAGTTTGCTCTGATAGTTTGACAGTAACTCTTTTTGATCTCTTAGGGGGTACTCCAGATACAACAGGTACCTGGACTGGCCCTTTTGGATATGTATCTACGGATCATTTAGGTGTTTTTGATACTAGCGATGATATGTTACCAATTCTTGGTGCAGGAATATATACATATACTGCACCTGCAAATGCAGGTTGTTCTTCTTCAGATTCAGCTTCAGTAGAAATAACGATTGTCGACCCCATAGAGATAGGTGATGATGTAAATGAATCATTTTGTAAAATTGATGGCAGAGTAAATTTATTTTCTCTTTTAGATCGAGATACAGCACGTACTGGTGTTTTTGAAGATACAGATAGTACAGGAGCTTTAAGCGCAGACGGGGTATTAGAATTCGCAACACTTACTAATGCTATTTATAATTTTAGATATGTGGTAAGAAATGCCGCACCATGTGATGAATCATCTCTAAATGTTTCTGTTCAAATTATAGATTTACCAATTCCAAATGTACCTGCCCAAGAATTTTGTATCCTTGATGCAGTTCGATTAGAGGATATAGAGGTTGATGTATTAAATTATAATTGGTATGCTACGCAAGAAAGTGAAACACCTATTATAGATAATCCAATTCTCTTGGATAACCAAGTGTATTATATAGCAACCGTAGATGTTGATAACTGTGAGTCTGAACGCCTTGATGTGATGATCACAATATTAAATACTGGAGAAAGGTCATCAACAGGAGAGCTATGTACATTGGATTTTCAGGATGGAGTTTCTCCTAATGGAGATGGTCAAAATGATACTTTTGATTTACTGATAGAAGAGGTGTATAATATTCCAGAAGCATTTCCCGATTTTGATATAAAAATATTTAACCGATATGGTAGCCTTGTATATGAAGGAAATAATAATACAGAAGAGTTTAGAGGAGAAAGTAATGTGTCTGTACGATTAGGAGATGATCTTCCCTCTGGCACGTATTTCTATATTTTTTCTCCGAATTTTGAAAATAATATTCCGATACAAGGAAGTTTTTACTTAAGCAGATAAACAAATGAAGTTAAAATTATTTTTTGTTATAACCATAGTTTTCTGTTTGGTAATACATGCGCAACAGGAACCACAGTATTCTCAATACATGTATAATATGAGTACGGTGAATCCAGCATATGCTACAGCTCAAAGTGGCCTGATTTCTACAGGGCTTTTGTATAGAAGACAGTGGACAGGTATTGAAGGTGCACCACAAACGGCTAATGTATTTGGTAATATTCCTATGAGTGAAAAAATAGAATTAAGTGTTAATTATGTAAATGATAGGATTGGCGATGCTATTCCTGTGAATAATGATTATATAAACATAGATTTTGCATATATCACTAAGATTTCGGATCAAGCAAGATTATCTTATGGATTAAAAGCAGGGGTTAATAATTTCAAAATTGACCCATCGGGTTCTAATGTAGCATCAGATCCTGCATTTGCTGATAATACGTCAACAACACAATTAAATATTGGAGCGGGCTTGTATTTGTTTACTAGTAATTTTTATGCTGGTATTTCTTCTCCGAATTTGCTTCCCAGTGATATTGATATTGATGGTATTGGAGTTGCGCAAACAAAAACACATATTTATGGTATTGCTGGTTATGTGTTTGACTTTGTTGACGAAGTTAAATTAAAACCTTCTATGGTGATTAAACAAGTTTTGGATTCTCCTTTAACTTTTGATCTGTCGTTAAACTCATTAATATATGATAAATTTGAATTAGGAGTTTCTTATCGATATACAGATTCATTCATAGCATTAGCAGGATTTAATATCACTCAAAACCTTAAAATTGGATACTCTTATGACTTTAGTGTAAGTGATTTAAGTGGTTATAATGATGGAAGTCACGAGATAGTAATGCTATTTAATTTTGATTTGCTGAAGTTCAGTAATAAATATTCCTCTCCAAGATTTTTCTAAATAATGATAAAGACTAAAATAGTACTGATAATAACAATACTGATCACTCAGTTTACCTTTTCACAAAAGAAAAGCAGAGCTGATCGTTTTTTTGAAAAAGGAGATTATATAAATGCAGCGGAGCACTATGAAGAAGAATTAAATCAAGAAGGATATACTAAGAGTATTCTTGAAAATATTGCAACATCATATTACAATACATTTCAGTTTAAACAAGCATATAGATATCTTAAAGTTTTGACCTCAGGTAAATTTTATGGTAAAGATAAAGCCTATGATAATGGTTATAATTTTATGATGTATCAAGTGCTTTCTGCCTTGGGTGAATATGAAAAATCCATAGAATATCTTTCGTTATATAAAACAAATAATGCTGTACGTGATTTTAGTACATCAGATGCAATTTCTACTATAGAGGATTTTAAACTAAAAGATGATGATTATACTATAACTAGTGCGTCTTTTAATTCTGAATCTTCAGAATTTGGAGCAATTAAACAAGGTGATACAGTATATTTTGCTAGTGATAGACAAGCTTATAGTCCATTAGATAAAAAGTATAAATGGACACATCGACCTTTTTTGGATATTTATACAGTAAAAGTTGATCAGGATAATAATCCTGTTTCAGAAATAGAAAAAATTTCAAAAGAAATAAATTCAAAACTTCATGAAGGAAATTTTTGTTTTACCGCAGATGGAAATACAATGTATATATCTAAAAGTAATTCAGAGAAAGGAAAAAAGAAATTCGATAGTATAAAAAATAATTCAGTACATCTTTATAAAGCTATCAAAATAGACGGAAAGTGGACTACCCCTGAAAAATTAGATTTTAATGATGTCAATTATTCTGTTGTGCATCCATCATTAAGTGCTGATGATAGTAAGTTATATTTTAGTTCAAATATGCCTGGCGGGTATGGAGATTTTGATATTTATGTAGTTGATGTTAATTTGGATGGTACTTATGGATCACCAACAAATCTTGGTCCATCAATAAATACAGAAAATAGAGAGCAATTTCCTTTCATTTCAAGAGAAGGTAATTTGTTTTTTTCTTCAAATGGACATTTAGGTTTGGGCATGATGGATATTTTTGTTTCAGAATTGGGAGGGCTTATAACTCCAATTAATTTAGGAGCCCCTATCAATTCTAGTTACGATGATTTTTCTATGACGTATTATAATGATACCGATGGTTTTTTTGCTTCAAACAGAAATAAGGTTGGAGACGATATTTATACCTTTTCTCAGATCGGAGATATTTTTCCAAAAGAATATAGAGCTCGTTTTGAAGTTAGAGATTATGCATCTGATAATTATATAGCAAATGCAGATGCCATTTTGTACAATAATGATAATGAAAAAATTTATGAAAGCCAGTTGGATTCTATAGCTGCTTTTGACCTTAAATTATTTCCAGGAAGATATAATTTTAAAGCTTCTGCCGAAGGGTACAAAACTAGAACAAAACCTTTGGTCGCAAAAGAAAAGGAAGAGGAGGTGTATGTGATCTATTTGGATAGAGTAGGTAAGAAGGATGAGATCACTACCACAGAAGATAATAATAGCAATAACTCTAGAAATACCAGTAGTTCAAATAATACCGAGCGTACAAAGATCGATGAAAGTTCCACAGAACGTAAAAAGGAAGAGATCACAAAGACAAAACTAAGAGAAACTCTTCTGGCTGATAAAGATGGACCACCGGTTATAGAAAAGAATGGTAAACTTTATTTTAAAATGCCTCCTATTTATTTTGATTATGATAAATGGAATATACGTGCAGACTCCAAAAAAGTATTAGACAAACTAGCACTTAAATTAGAACGTTATAAAACGGTGTATATTAAAATAAGTTCTCATACAGATAGTAGAGGAACAGATTCCTACAATCAGGTTTTATCAACAAAACGTGCAGAGTCAACACGTAATTATCTTGCACTTGTGGGATATGTGAATGCTAGGAGAATGAAGTTTATCGGATTTGGAGAATCTCAACCACTTATAGACTGCGATAATAAAGCATGTACAGAGGATGATCATCAAACAAACCGAAGAAGCGAATTCGAGATCGTTAAGTTTTAGTATACATCTATAATGTTTTGTTTTCTAATAAATTAAATTGTACTTTTGCACTCCTTTTTAGCGAGTAAGAGAGTATAAAAAGGGTTGTATATAAATAATTTTAACGCTTCTGTATAATTTTCGCATTGATTCTCAGTAATATACAGGATACAAATTTTATCTTCAATGTCTGAAGAAACAAAAAACACAGACGTTCAGGAAGTAGAGAAGCCAGCAGTAGCTGAAACTCCGCAACAAGCAAACCCTGAGCAATTTCTAAAAGATTTTAACTGGCACAACTATGAAGAAGGGATAGATCCTATCGCTGATTCAAAACTTGAAGAGTTTGAAAAGTTAGTAGCAGAAAATTTTGTAGATACTCTAAATGATGAAGTAGTAGACGGAACCGTAATTAATATTACTGATCGTGATGCTATCATCGACATTAATGCAAAAAGTGAAGGTGTTATTTCGTTAAATGAATTTCGTTATAACCCAGATCTTAAAGTAGGTGATAAGGTAGAAGTTTTAATAGATGTGCGTGAAGACGCTACAGGTCAATTAATTTTATCTCACCGTAAAGCTCGTGTAATCAAAGCATGGGATAGAGTAAATGGTGCACATGATACGGGTGAAATCGTAAACGGTTTTGTAAAGTGTAGAACCAAAGGAGGTATGATCGTTGATGTATTTGGTATTGAAGCTTTCTTGCCAGGTTCTCAAATTGATGTGAAGCCAATCCGTGATTATGATGCATATGTTGGTAAAACAATGGAATTTAAAGTGGTAAAAATAAATCACGAATTCAAAAACGTTGTTGTATCACATAAAGCGCTTATCGAAGCAGATATCGAGGAGCAGAAAAAAGAAATTATTGGTCAATTAGAAAAAGGTCAAGTATTAGAAGGTACTGTTAAGAATGTTACTTCTTATGGTGTATTCGTTGATCTTGGAGGAGTTGATGGATTAGTACATATTACAGACCTTTCTTGGTCAAGAATTAATCATCCAAATGAGATTGTTGAACTTGATCAGAAATTAAACGTGGTAATCTTAGACTTTGATGAGGCTAAAACACGTATCCAATTAGGTCTTAAACAATTAAAACCACACCCATGGGAAGCTCTTGATAAAGAACTTAAAGTAGGTGATAAAGTTAAAGGTAAAGTAGTTGTAATTGCGGATTACGGTGCATTTATTGAAGTAGAAGAAGGTGTTGAAGGATTGATTCATGTTTCTGAAATGTCTTGGTCTACACACTTACGTTCTGCGCAAGATTTCGTAAAAGTTGGTGACCCTGTAGAAGCAGTTATCCTTACACTTGATAGAGAAGAGCGTAAAATGTCTCTTGGTATCAAACAATTAACTCCAGATCCTTGGACAGATATTACTACTAAATATCCTGTAGGTTCTAAGCATAACGGTATCGTTCGTAACTTTACTAACTTTGGTGTGTTTGTAGAACTTGAAGAAGGTATTGATGGTCTTATCTATATCTCTGATCTTTCTTGGACTAAGAAAATTAAGCATCCATCTGACTTTACGAATGTTGGTGATACTCTTGATGTAGTAGTTCTTGAACTTGATGTAGAAGGACGTAAGTTAAGCCTTGGTCATAAGCAAACTGAGGAAAATCCTTGGGATAAATATGAAACTGAATTTGCTTTAGGAACTAAGCATACAGCTGCAATTGGAGAGATAGTGGACAAAGGTGCTACTATTGACTTCAATGAAGATATCGTTGCATTTGTTCCTTCTCGTCATCTTGAAAAAGAAGATGGAAGTAAATTGAAAAAAGGTGATGAGGCAGAATTCCAAATCATTGAATTCAATAAAGAATTCAAAAGAGTGGTGGCTTCTCATACAGCTTTATTCAAAGAAGAAGAAGCTAAGATCGTAAAACAAGCTGCTAAGAAAGCGGCTAGTTCATCAGAGAAAACTACTCTTGGTGATATCGATGCATTAGCAGATCTTAAAGCTAAAATGGAAAAAGGAGGAAACTAGTTTTCTTATTTTTCAATATATAAATTAAGACCGCTCTTTTGAGCGGTCTTTTTTATTATTATACTAAAAAGATAGAATTCTTTAAAGATTTAAACTTATATGATTATAACAATTGAATAATCTTATGAGGTTTTAATTTTTCACAGAAAACAGTGAAATAATTGTGATTCATAATATAGAATTTAGCATCAAAGCAATTCAATTATGAAAAAAAAAGTGTTCATACTCTTAATGGTATTTACTATAGGGATTAATGGTTTATGCGGCCAAGAACAAGATATTTTGGTGATATCTCAACATAATTTTAAGGTGTATAGACGTGTGGTTGATAGTGTTTTTTATATTATAAGTGAACATAAGAAAAAGAAACTATATGACTCACTAGTTTATGTTTCTATAGTGTGTAATGATTTTGTACAAATATTAGATAGCAAAGGAAATGTTTCTTTTTTAGATTCAGAATTAAAAGAAATAGACATATCCAATGTAGTGTGTTCGGCTATTCCTTGTATGCCAACATCTTCGAATCAATATTATATTGAAGAGGAAGAAGGAGAGTTTCGTGTATTTGCAAAGTACATTGATGACGGAAATGCAAAGTATAAGGATGACCCTCAGCCTGTTGTAGTAACCGTTATTTCAAAAGAAAAGGCAGATGACGTATATTTCTTGAACTCTAGGAGATCATTAACTACGTATGATTGCCCTTCAGGTGCATATGTTTCGCCAGTGTTTATCATAGAAAAAAATAAAAAATTTATAATCCAAGATCTATATAATCTTACGGCACGACCAATACGTTTTTATGATACTGTTTTTATAGATAGAAGCTCTAAGATTAGAGTGAAAAAAGATGGCTTTTATGGTTATCATGGCGTTACTGTAATCAAGTATTCTCGTTTAGATATTTTTGAATATAATTTGGCTTATTTTGAATTACAAAACGGAAAGCGGGGATATATTGATAGAAGTGGGAATGAATATTTTATAAAATAATAATAAGTCATTGGTACTAAAAATCAGTGCAATTTTTTTTAAACCTACCCGTTTACAGTGGCTTTTGTTAAGGGTGAACATGTTTAAAATTTGAATCTTTTCCTTTCACTCTTTCCTCCGTACATACTGTAATTGCTATAACCCATAAGTTTTTAATTTATGTTATTGTTTTTTGGTTAAACTTCTTAAGTCCTCCTTTATTTTTAATTGACTTTTGATAGATGGTAAATACCCACTGAAAAAGGGGGGGTGATTTTCACTAGTATTAGCCTGATTTTGGAAGAAAAACCTCTTGATATTTGCATTGCAAAAGAATCTTAATTGTTTTTTAAAATGAAAAGTATTAAAAGAAAAATAGTAGTAATCTTGAGTTTTTTAATAACCATTCAGGCGAATGCTAAAGAAACTAATATCTTGTCTGTTTTAACAAATGACAAAGAGATAGAACGTGTAGAAGAAAAGAAGTCTCGTAATGAGCCAAAAACTAAAAAAATAGAAAAGATTTCTAAAGTTACAAGTTTTCATTCTGTTAAGAAATGGAAAATAACTATAGAATATACTGATGGAGGGTTTATATCTAAGACTATTGTAGTTAAGGAAGCTACTGAATTGAGTCCTCTGGAAACTGCATTTGCAGAAGCAGAAAAGTATCTTGAGGCCTTTAATAATGTAAAAGAATATAGCGTTTCTCCAATATCTGATAATTCATTTGTTCTATTATTAGAAAAATAATATTGGGATAGTACAATCTATAAAAAAGGGTATTTTATATTCAATAAAATACCCTTTTTTATGTCTTCATTAAAATCTTCTGATTATTTATTTATAATTTTTAGTTTCTAATTGGTATAAACATGCCTTTTGATTGTGATTGTTTGGGGTATGTTATTTAGAAATTGGATTGTATTATTCTAAAATTTCACTACTTTTGTATTCCAAATATCCATTTGGAGATTATGAGTCAAAAATTACTACTTAGTGCAAAAGAGATCGATATAATTCTGCACCGTTTGGCTTGTCAATTAATCGAAAATCATACACATTTTGAGCATACGGTTTTGATTGGTGTTCAGCCTAGAGGAATATTTTTAGCAGATAGAATTAAAAGGATTTTAGAAGAAGATTATAAGTTAACTAGTGTAAAGCTAGGATACCTTGATATTACATTTTATAGAGACGATTTTAGAAGAGGAGAAAAACCTTTGGAAGCTAATAAGACTAATATTGATTTTGTGGTTGAGGACAAACGTGTTGTATTTATAGATGATGTACTGTATACAGGACGAAGTATTAGAGCAGCTTTAACAGCGATGCAATCTTTTGGAAGACCACAGGAGATTGAATTATTAACACTGATTGATAGACGCTTTAGTAGACATTTACCAATACAACCAAATTATAGAGGTAGGCAAGTTGATGCAATTAATCAGGAGAAAGTAAAAGTACATTGGGTGGAAAATGAAGGAGAAGATGCTGTGTATCTTGTTGGTTAATAGGTTCTTTTTGTCAATAGACTAAAATTATAAATTAAAATAGAAAATGAGCGAATTAAGTGTAAATCACTTACTAGGAATCAAATATCTAAACAAAGATGATATTAAGCTTATCTTTGAGACAGCCGATCATTTCAAAGAAGTGATTAATCGACCAATTAAAAAAGTTCCTTCGCTTAGAGATATCACAATAGCTAATCTTTTTTTTGAGAATAGCACACGAACAAGATTATCTTTTGAACTAGCAGAAAAACGGCTTTCTGCAGATGTAATTAATTTTTCTGCGGCTTCTTCTTCTGTTAAAAAAGGAGAAACGCTTATTGATACGGTAAATAATATCCTGTCTATGAAAGTAGATATGGTGGTCATGCGTCACCCAAATCCGGGGGCAGGAGTTTTTTTATCAAAACATGTTGGAGCTAGTATCGTAAATGCTGGAGATGGAGCACATGAACACCCAACACAAGCTTTGCTGGATTCATATTCAATACGCGAACGATTAGGGGGTGTAGGCGGTAAAAAGATAGTAATTGTAGGAGATATTTTACACTCAAGAGTAGCGTTATCTAATATTTTTGCATTAAAATTACAAGGGGCAGAAGTAAAAGTCTGCGGACCTAAAACTTTAATTCCTAAATATATAGATAGATTAGGTGTGGGGGTAGAAACTAATCTCAAGAAAGCGTTAGAATGGTGCGATGTGGCTAATATGCTACGCGTGCAAAATGAACGAATGGAAATTAGTTACTTCCCTTCAACAAGAGAATATACTCAACAATTTGGGGTCAATAAAAAAGTATTGGATAGTCTTAATAAGGACATTGTAATAATGCACCCAGGACCTATCAACCGTGGAGTAGAAATCACGAGTGATGTTGCTGATTCTAATCAAGCCATTATATTAGATCAGGTACAAAATGGGGTAGCAGTGAGGATGGCAGTAATATATCTTTTAGCTTCAAAAATTAAACGGTAATTTATGATTTTTAATAAGGAAGGTTCTACGACTATAATAACACAAGAAAAAACCACAATCGTTGAATTTGTTAATGGAATGGAGAGCAAGTATGATACGCTTAAAAACGATAATATTATCGTTAATTTATTTTCATTAGCAAAAATTTCAGTAAGTGATTTAAATGAGTTTTTAAGAATTTCTAATACTCACAAATCAGCTAATCACTCTTTTGTGATTGTTACAAATAAGGTTTCATATGATGAAGCCCCTGCTGAAATAACAATTGTACCTACTTTACAGGAAGCGTATGATTTGGTAGAAATGGAAGAAATAGAAAGAGATCTTGGTTTTTGAGAAAACTAATATTTTTTTGTAATTTCTTATATTAATTTTCGTCTCATACATTATGAAAAGATTAGCCCCAATTTTATTAGTAGCATTTGTTATGCTTTTTTCTCAGAATCTTAAAGCTCAGGATTGGAAATATGATTTGGATGAAGCGCTAGCTTTAGCCAAAGAAAAAGACCAAAAAATTGTATTGTTTTTTACTGGATCTGATTGGTGTCCTCCCTGTATCAAGCTAGAAAGAAACCTATTATCTAGTGAAGAATTTGCAGCTTTCACTCATCAAAAGTATGTTTGGTTAAGAGCTGATTTTCCAAGGCGAAAAAAGAACAAAATCTCACAAGAGCAAAAAAATAAAAATAAAGAATTAGCAAAGCGCTATAATAAAAAGAAGCAGTTTCCAGCGATTTTAATCCTTAATAAAGAAGGAGTTGTTCTTGGTGCTACAGGATATAGAAGTGATTTGGATGTACAAGGTTATATATCTTTATTAACTTCATTCGATTCTTTTGGGCATTAGATTGATTTATAATTAAGATTGAATTATATTCACAGCCTATTTAATAAAGAGGAAAGATAATTTTGAAAATTACGATTTTAGGATGCTATTCAGCGACTCCAAGAACTTTTACGAATCCAACATCACAAGTTTTAGAAATAAATAATCATATTTTTTTAATTGATTGTGGAGAAGGCACCCAAGTAGAATTAAGACGAAATAAAATCAAATTTTCAAGAATTAAACATATTTTTATTTCGCATCTTCATGGTGACCATTTCTTTGGTTTGATTGGTTTGGTGTCTACATTTAGACTACTAAATAGAGATATACCGTTGCATATTCACGGTCCTAAAGGGATTAAAGAAGCAATTACGCTTCAATTGAAACTTTCAAATTCCTGGACAGATTATCCGTTGCATTTTCATGAATTGACTAATACAGAGTCAGAAATAGTTTTTGAAGATGAAAAGGTAGTCGTAACGACCATACCCTTGCAACATAGAGTATATTGTAATGGCTTTTTGTTTCGTGAAAAATCAGGTGATAGAACATTATTGATTGATAAGGTGTTAAACTATGATATTGATAAAGCATATTATAGATCTATAAAAAAAGGAAAAGATGTAGTTTTGGATGACGGAACAGTAATTTCAAATAATGAACTCACTAAAGATCCAAAACCAGCAAAAAGTTATGCGTTTTGTAGTGATACAAAATATGATGAAGCAAAAATCCCCTTAATTAAAGATGTTTCTGTGCTGTATCATGAATCTACATTTTTAGAAAGCCATAAACATTTATGTGCCAAGACAGGGCATAGTTCTGCAATAGAAGCAGCAAGTATTGCTAAGAAGGCAAATGTTGGAACTCTAATATTAGGACACTATTCTACAAGATATGATAATATTGAGTTGTTTAGAGATGAGGCAAAAACTGTGTTTCAAGATGTTAAAATAGCAGATGATGGTAAAGTCTTTGAATTTTGATTTTACAGTTATCAACTTTAGGCAAAAATTGTTAGTTCGTTTATTACTTTCTATTTTTTAAAATAAGTAAATTGCACTATATTTTTGATTATGAATAGAGATCTGACAGCATATAGAAAATCTTATGAGAAGAGTTTTTTAGAAGAAAGTGATCTTCCGGAAACTCCTATTTTACTCTTTTCTCAGTGGTTCAAAGAAGTTGAAGAAAAGGGTGGAGTGGAAGAGACGAATGCTATGACAATTACAACTACAGGTTCTGATGGTTTTCCAAAAGCAAGAATTGTCTTGTTAAAACATTTTGACGATAAAGGGTTTGTGTTTTATACCAATTATAATTCTGAAAAGGGAAAGGCTATAGCATATAATAACAAAGTGTGTATTTCTTTTTTTTGGCCCAACCTGGAGCGACAAGTGATTGTTAAGGGGGTAGTAGAAAAAATAGATAAACAAGCTAGCTTAAAATATTTTCGTTCTCGCCCCAGAGGTAGCCAGATAGGAGCTTTGACCTCTAATCAAAGCGAAATTATTGAATCAAGAACTGAACTAGAAAAAAAACTTAAATCTTTAGAAGACGAATATCACAATAAAGAAATACCTATGCCAGAATCTTGGGGTGGATATCGCATACAACCTATAGAATTTGAGTTTTGGCAAGGAAGACCTAATCGATTACATGATAGAATTAGATTTTTTATCAAAAATGAGGATTGGGAAACAGTAAGACTGTCTCCTTGATAATACTAGTTAACTAGTTACATAATAACAAAACTAGATCTTCTGTTCTTTTGATATTGATCTTCTGAACAATCCTGACCATCTTTACAATCATTCACAGGTTGACTTTCTCCAAAACCTATATAGGAAAGTATTCTGTTTTTAGAAATGTTTTTACCTAGAAGATAATTGTAAATTGATTCTGCTCTTTTTTGAGAAAGAGTTAGATTATAATTTTCACCTCCTCGGCTATCAGAATGTGTTTCTATTTTAATAACCATATCTGGGTAGTCCTCATTCATAATTTGAACAACTCTATCTAACTCCTTTTCAGCCTGTGGAGTTATGTTCCACTTATCAAAATCAAAATAGATTTCATTTAGATCAATAAGGTCATTTATCGTCTTGGTTAATTTTATTTCTGATTTTAATGGAGATTTCGGAGTAGTCTTTGAAGGCACTACATCACCGGGTGCTATACCACCACTTTGAGTATTGTTAGATTTATCAACTTTATCAGATTCGCCAGGTATTACCGCTGCAAAATGGTTATTCATTTTCTTTTTAGGAATAGAAGCAAGACGATTTGCATTAGGACAGTTTAATTCACTAATATCTATAGCAAGCTTAAACTGATAAAAGTCTGGTAAGTTACATGAGTTGATATGGTTATATCCCTTTGAGTACTTTACTGTTTCATTTAATGTTCCATTAAATTCAGCAGTTATAGGCTGATCAACAACTAAGATGTCATCTATAGTATTGATAGATTCGCACCCAGTGTCTACAATAACATTATAACTTATTTTAAACGGTTCACTATCAGTTTTAACCATTTTATTTGGTACACTAAAACTCAATGTTCTAGTTGCATCATCAAATTTTGTCTTGATCTTTTTAGAAGGTAATACCAATGACTTTTCAGAAAATATTACATTCTTAGGCAGAATGTCTTTAATGATTGTGTTTTTTGCATCATCATTACCATCGTTGTGTATTGTAAGATGGTATGTTATTTCTTGTTTTGGAGCTAAAACATCTTCTGGGTGAATATAAGTATCATTTGCAGTATACTTAGACCTTTTAACAATATGTATAGCGGGTTCATATATTTCTATACTAAATGCTACAGCGGTAACAGAATATCCATCGTTATCGGTTAATAATCTAAATTTTGCTTCAGTTTGATTGTTGCCAATGATACTATTTCGTACATTCTTTATATTAAATAAATCAGCATCGTATCCTAAGGTGTTTTGACTTGCAGGAACTCTTGATTTTACATTCTTTCCATTTTCAGTGATATTTGCGTTGAAAAAGTTATTCATTGGATTAGTTCCATCTGCAAGACTTTTGTATTTGCCTGTTTCATTAGACATAGCCTGAAAACGATCTCCAATAATTCCTTTATCTCCTTCATAAGAAATAATACCTATTTTTCCGTTTACAGCACCATTTGGGATAGTCTGAAAATTGTTAAAAGAAAAGGCTACGGGTTTAGCTTTGGAGTCAATATTTACAAATCCATCATAAACATAGAATCTTTTTCTTGGTTTAGCATTATCCTCATAAATAACAACCATCGTCCATCCACCAGCTAATCCATTGCCCAAGATTGGATCATCATTTACTTCAGTCGTAGTTGCTGGAATATTAGCAACCGTATAGGTTCCTTGAGGGTTTTTTAGATTTAAAACATCCGAAGTAATATCTTTATAACAAGAATATTGTTGAAATAAAGATTCTTTATCCTTATAATAGTCATGGATAATTTTTCCGTTTGTTATAGTGGAGTATGTTTCTTCTCCTGGATATTTTATTTTGATTGATGTGATATCATGTTCACGATTGGCATCAGCATATGACGCTGTCCAATACAAGCCTACATGTTTTATAGCATTACATTCAGATTCGATATTAAGATCAGCACTGCTAGAGTTAAAAGTAGATGTATCATTATCGATATCGATAAATCCCATTTTGAATTGATTGTTTAATCCACCATTATTATAGCTTTTATTGGGATCAAAAACACCAGATCCGTCATCATTACTTACTTTACCTAAAATTGTATTGGATACAAATTTGAAATCCCCTTTAAGCGTTAATTCAGTACGCTTTTTAAGAGGCACCTCTACCTGGCCATATATAATTGAAGTACTAAAACAATATATGACGATAAGTAGGAATACGTTTTGAAACTTATTATAGTTTCTATTTTTAATAATCACTTTTTCCACCTTTTTCATTTTTAATAGCCCTATTCATATTATGATAAATCTGTATACATAATGTTTGGAGGGAAACACTCTGATTTAAGGGAAAACCGTATGTAAATTTATATTTTAACATTTGAATTTATAAGAAAAAAATCATGTTTTCGATGTAAACACTATTTTTACCGATTAAAATCAGTTAGATATTACGTTCATTTTCATTAATTTAGCGATTATGTCAGAATAAAAGAATTCTTTTATAACTCTTTCTTATAATTTCTGAAACAAAGAATCTTACCTATTAATATTCGTATAAAAAATATTTTTTGTGTTCTTATACTAAGATTTGTAAAAGCTTATGCTTAAACTTGTATAAAATAACTTTGTTTCTTCAAAAATAGTATCTGGTTCATGAAAACTTTATATATAATAAGACATGCAAAATCTTCATGGGAGTTTGATGTTACTGATGACAAAAGACCACTTAATCAAAGAGGCTTGAGTGATGCTGATTTAGTTGGTAAAGAGCTGAAAACCATAGTAAAAACTGTAGATAAGATATTGTGTAGTCCGGCAGAGAGGGCGTATAGTACAGCAAAAATTATACTTAGTCATTTGGATATATCTAAAGATGTATTTAGTTTAGAACCAAATCTTTATGATTTTGATGGTACTATGGTAATGGACGTTATCAATAGCTGTGATGATGAGATTAAAACTTTGATGATATTTGGGCATAATCATGCGTTTACTTCAATAGCTAATTTTTTAGGAAGTAAGCAAATAGATAATCTACCTACTGCAGGAGTTGTGGTTATAGAGTTTGATACCGATAAATGGAAAGATTTACCTGTAGGAAAAACCCTATTAACAATTTACCCTAAATCCTTGAGATAATGCGGGAAAATACTAATAATCAGTATATTAATAGAGAATTAAGTTGGCTGCAATTTAATGCAAGAGTGTTGCAAGAGGCTTCTGATGATACGGTTCCTCTACTAGAAAGATTACGTTTTATAGGAATATTTTCTAATAATCTTGATGAATTTTTTAAAGTAAGATATGCTACAATTAAGAGAATTGATTTAGCAGGAAAAGACGGTAAGAATGTACTAAAAGGGAATACAGCAAGTGAATTGTTAGATAAAATTACCAATATTGTAATTAAACAACAATCAGAAAGTCTTGAGACGATTAATACCATTAAAAGTAAGCTTGAAGACCATAATATTTTTATTATTGATGAGAATCAGGTTACCGAAGACCAGGATGCTTTCATACGTAGCTATTTTATTAACAAGGTTAGTCCAGCTTTAGTAACTTATATACTTAACGATCTTGATAAATTCCCTCATTTAAAGGATAGTGTTGCATATTTGGCAGTTAAACTGGTTTTAAGAGAGAAAATACCTAAAGAAGGAAGGATTTCTAAAATATTACAGCAAACGATAAAAGAAAGGATATATGCATTAATAGAAATTCCGAAAAACACTGATCGATTTGTTGTATTACCAGAAAAGGATGGAAAACAGTTTATCATAATTCTTGATGACCTTATTAGATATTGCATGCATATCAACTTCAGTATTTTTGATTATGTGAGTGCATCTGCACATATGATTAAAATTACTAGGGATGCACAGTTGGATTTTGATAATGACCTGAGTAAGAGTTTTATTCAGAAAATATCAAGCAGCGTAAGATCTCGTAGAGATGGAGAACCTGTTCGTTTTGTATATGATAAAACTATAGAAAAAGACACCCTTGCATTTTTAATGGAAAAAATGGGAGTTGATAATACTGATAGTATTATTCCGGGAGGTAGATATCATAACCGAAGAGATTATATGAATTTTCCTGATTTAGGGAATTCAGATTTGGTGTATCAGCAAATAAAACCATTAGATATTCCTGGACTTGCTCTACAGGGGAGTTTATTAGATAGAATAGCCAAAAAAGACTTTTTACAATATACACCCTACCATACTTTTGCCTATACGGTAAAGTTTTTGAGAGAATCTGCGATTGATCCTAAAGTAAAAAGTATTAAGATTACTATTTATAGATTAGCTAGTATTTCTCATATTGCAAGTTCTCTTATAAATGCTGCTAAAAACGGTAAAAAAGTTATTGTAGAGATCGAATTGCAAGCCCGTTTTGATGAAGCAGCAAATATTCGATATGCAGAACAAATGCAGAGAGAAGGTGTCAATCTAATTTTTGGAGTAACCGGATTAAAAGTACATTGTAAAGCCTGCGTGATAGAGCGAGAAGAAAAAGGTAAGCTAAAAAGATATGGATTTATAAGTACAGGTAACTTTAATGAATCTACGGCCAAAATATATACCGATTATACGTTATTTACTACAAATGAATCTATTTTAAAAGAGACGAATAGAGTTTTTAAATTTTTTGAAATAAATTATAAGATAAATCGCTATAAACATTTATTAGTTTCTCCACACTATACCAGGTCTTCTTTGGTGAAGTTAATAGATGAAGAAATTAAGAATAGTAAAAAAGGTATTCAGGCAAGTATTAGGTTGAAATTAAATAGTTTAAGTGATTATGATATGATTGATAAGCTATATGAAGCCAGTAGAGCTGGAGTAAAAATTGATTTAATCATACGAGGAATTTGTTGCCTGATTCCTGGGATACCTGGAATGAGTGAAAATATTAGAGCAATAAGCGTGATTGATAAATTTCTCGAACATCCAAGATTATATATTTTTAATAATGGTGGAGATCCAAAAGTTTATATTTCTTCTGCTGATTGGATGACTCGTAATTTGGATAGAAGGGTAGAAATCTCTTGTCCTATTTATGATGAAGATATTAAATTAGAATTAATTGATACTTTTGATATCTGTTGGAGTGATAATGTGAAAGGTCGAATGCTTTCTAAAGAGCAGGATAATGCTTACATTAGAAATGATAAAGATAAAGTGAGATCACAAATAGCAACATATAACTATTATTTAAAAAAACTAGGAAATTAATTATTTTGTTAACTATAGAAAAATATGGAGCTATAGATATTGGTTCCAATGCAGTAAGGCTATTAATAAGTAGTATTCACGAAGAAGAAGGAAAAACTACGAGATTTAAAAAAACGAGCCTTGTACGAGTCCCAATTCGTTTAGGAGCAGATGTTTTTAAAACTAAGCGTGTTTCTGAAGAAAATATTACTAGGATGATTGATGCAATGAAGGCGTATCAACTTCTAATGAAAACTCATAAAGTTTCTCGTTATAAAGCTTGTGCTACATCGGCAATGCGTGAGGCCGAAAATGGAGAAGAAGTAGTGCAACTTATAAAAGAAAAAACAGGAATACAGATTGATATTATTGATGGTAAATCTGAAGCAGCCATTATTGCAATGACAGATTTACATGAATTGATTAATACAGATGCTACTTATCTATATGTAGATGTTGGTGGAGGTAGTACAGAGTTTACATTATATCACAATGGAAATGTTATTGCATCAAAATCTTTCAAGCTGGGAACCGTTAGGCTTCTTAATGATTTAGTTTCTGATGAGATATGGAACGATGTAGAACGTTGGATCAAAAACCAGACAAAAGGTTATAGCAGAATTGCCCTAATAGGGTCGGGAGGAAATATTAATAATATTTTTAAGAATAGCGGAAAAAGTATGGGGAAACCCTTGACATTTTTGTATTTGAGCTCGTATTATGAATTACTTAATTCTTTGACCTATGAAGAAAGAATTTGGCAACTTAATCTAAATCAAGATAGAGCAGATGTTATTCTTCCAGCAGTTCGTATATATCTTTCAGCAATGAAATGGGGTGGAGCAAGGAAAATTTTTGTTCCCAAAATAGGATTATCTGATGGCATTATTAAATCACTGTATAATGATAAACTAAATAATCGATAAACTCATAAAAGAAAAAAAGCACCGTTAATCGATTTTTTGTAATTAAATACTATTATAAACTTTAGTTTTTTTCCTAAAACCATTAATTTGTTTTAAATTGAATTTATAACTAACCTATATACCATGAAAAAAAACCTACTATTTGTAACATTATTTTTAGTATTTGGAATTTTGATTTCTAAAGCTCAAGACGCTTCTTACGGCATGAGAATTGGTGCTAACCTAAGTTCTATAAGCTCTGATGATATTCCGGAAAACCTTGAAGATAGTCGGTTTGGTATTGTAGTAGGGTTTTTAGTGGAGTATCCAGTTACCCAAAAATGGAGTATACAACCAGAGCTTCAGTTTTCATCGTTAGGGAATGATGACAAAACATTACGTGTAGATTATCTTCAGTTACCAGTGTTATTAAAATATAATTTTTCTGACTTGTTCAATGTTCATATTGGACCTCAGATAGGACTTAAAATATGGGAATGGGAAGATAATACAGGTATTGAAACTAATTTTAATACATTTAACTTTGCAGGAGTTATTGGAGTAGGAGCAAATATTACTGATAATGTTTTTGCCGATTTACGCTATGGGTTTGGTTTATCAAATATCATTGACGACGAAGATATTCCAGGAGGTGCTGATGGGAGCACTAGAAATATCCAACTATCTATAGGGTATAAATTATAATACTCTTTAATAGTTTTTTGATTATTTGTAATGCTTAAAAAAATCTTTTTTTAGTGTAATAGTTTTTTGATGATATTCTATTAAAAAGTTATTCTTTAATTTATTAATTATTTTATTAGTAGTTACCCGCGTAGTCCTTATGTAATTTGATAATTCATCCTGATTAATAGGTAAATGAATAATAATGTTTTCTTCATTATCTGATAAATGTTCAAATTTATTTTTAAATTCTATCAATACATTTATCAATCTTTGTTCTGCTGAGCTATCGGTAAGTATTTTTATTCTTCTTTCTAATTCAAAATATTGTGTGCCAATTATGTGTAGAAAGTCTTGATTGATATTGCAATTCTTTTTAATTATTTTTTGGATACATGCTATATCAAATTCATAAAGTATCGTTTCTTCATTAATAGATTCACATATATAGTTAAGATGAGGGTTTTCAAAAATCAGACTAGCACCAAAAATTTCACCTGTGGTAAGTATCACCAGAATTATTTCTTCGCCATGCTCTGTAATACTACTGATTTTGACAATTCCGTTTTTTATAAGATAGATTTTTTTATCTAAATATTCTGGGGTCTTGATGATTTCTTTTTGACAGTAAAAACAACGTTTATATTGCTCCGCTTTTATCAGAATATCAAATAATTCAAAACACATACCAATTGATGACCTTAAATTTTGAGTTATTTAGAATATTTCATAATAAATGTTAAAACGATATGATGTTAACATAAAATTCTACTTTTAATTATTACTTAAGCATATTTTTTTTATGGTTATTATGTCGTTTTTAGCATGTCATAATTAAAATAAAATAGATTTTATGTTAGAATGTTTATATCAAAAACTCCTATGCTACTATAATTTCGATCTTCACAAATAGTATTAACCACTTAATTCACACAAACAATGAAGACAATTAGTCTAAAAGCGGCTTCGTGCCTTGTTATTACCTTAGCGGCAGTAACTTTATTACTTTCATTTATAGAAAATCCAAAACCAAAAAACCCAGAAATCAACTACAAAAATTCTGTTGTAAGTTATTACGGAAACAAAAAAGTAATGGATGAAGATCTTCTTAAAGAGGCAAAACTAATTGATATTGCTGATCGTCGTTTTGAAGAAAAATGGCAAAAAAAAGACCCAAAAGGTATCTCAGAAGAGTATACTACAACGGGAGCTGTATTTATGAAACCAGGTACAAAACCTAGACTTGGCAGAGCCGAGATTGAAAAAGAATTTTCTTTAAGCGTTAAAACGGTTGATAGAGTAGAGTTTTTTCAAGATGAATTACAGTTCCTTGGGGATTTAGACGTTGCGTTTCAAAGGTGTCATATGTTAGGTTACATAAATTCTAAACAAACACCCATTTTTGAAGGTTCTTATGTAATTCTTTGGAAAAAAGAGAATGGCAAATGGCTTATCGAGTATGATATGTTTAATTCTGACAAATAGAATAAATACTTCCGACCAAAATCAATCACAAACATTAATTAAAACCTGTAATTAACCCCATGGGTATATCTCGTATTATGTGATACGAGATACCTAAACGTATCTGTGTATATAATTAAGACATAGTATGCGAATAATTGTTATAAAAATGAAAAAGAATAAATCAGCGATTTTATCTGCCGTAAGACAATTTGGAACTCCTTCCTATATCTATGATGGAGAACAATTGATCAAAAATTATAAAAATCTAAAAAATGCTTTACCCGATTGTGTAGATGTATTTTATGCGTTAAAAGTAAACCCGAATGTATCATTGGTGAAATTGCTTAGGTCTAATGGAGCTTGTACAGAAGTATGTTCTATTACAGAAATGGAAATAGCGCTTAAAGCAGGGTCAACCCCACAAGATATTGTGTACTTAGGACCTTGCAAAAAGGACTATGAACTTAAAAGAGCGATATCATTAAATATTTTTGCAATAGTAATAGAATCAGAAATTGAATTAAAAAGAGTATCTGCTTTTGCAAAAGAAATGGGAATTGTAGCAAATGTTGCTATTCGTATTAATCCAGATTTTTCTGCAGAGGGGTCTCCATGGAAAATGGGAGGAAGGCCAACACATTTCGGTATTGAAGAAAAGCAAGCAATTCAGAATTTTGGAAAGTATTTGGATACTCCAGATATACATATAAGAGGGATTCATGTGTATAACGGAACGAATATTCTCGAGGCAAAATCAGTATTTGAAAACACCAAGTATATTTTAGAATTGTATGAAACCATAGCTCAAAAATACAATCATGAATTTACGATGATTGATGTTGGAGGAGGTATGGGAATTCCTTATTTCCAAAATCAAGAAGAACTTGATATTCTGGAATTCAAGAACCTCATGGTTCCTTTGTTTACAGATTTTAACAAAAAATATCCTAAAACCAGAATTATTATGGAGTCTGGTAGGTTTATTATAGGGACTTCAGGATGCATGGCCGTAGAAGTGAATAATATAAAAGTAAATCATGGAAAAACATTTGCCGTTACTGATGGTGGAACCAACTGTCACTCTGCAGCAGCAGGTTCTGGTCGCGTAGTAAAAAGAAATTTTCCTATAGAAAATATATCAGCTTCAGAGAACGCATTAGAATATAAATATCAAGTGTCCGGTCCTTTATGTAGTCCTGATGATATTATAGGACGTAATATAGAACTTAAAGAAATAAAAGTAGAAGATATTCTGTTGGTTAAATTATCAGGAGCGTATGGACCTACATCTTCTCCAGTGCTTTTTCATAGCCATGGTTATCCTTCAGAAATTTTATTATATCAAGGGGAAGCACATCTTATACGAGCAAAAGATACCGCTGAAGATATAATGGATAAACAAATAGTAGTTGATTTTAAACAAAACGAATTAATCTTAAATTAATAAAGCAATGGATACTCATAAAATTTTAGACATTATTAAAGAAGGATTATTAGATAGTATTCCTAATATCACCAAAGAACAAATTAAAATGGATTCTCATCTTAAAAATGATTTAGGTATTGATTCGCTTTCTTCAATGTTTTTTCTAACCTATTTAGAAGATAATATAAATGAATTTGAAGTAAATGCCGATACTATTGAAGCAAGACATTTTAATACGTTACAAACAATTTTTGATTATGTATTATCAGAGATGAATATAAGTGTTTCTGTAGCATAAGGGATATAAAATATTCGTAAACACATTCTACATAGTATTGACAGAGTATAGCTTCCTGTTTTTTTGGGAGTTATACTGTTAATACAGATTAATAACTATTAGAATTTTAATATAAATAAAATGATACCAAAAATGCAAAATTTCTTGGAAGAGACTGCGTATCTCTATCCTAAAAAAAAAGCTGTTGCAATTTCTGGAAGTACATATACTTTTTCTGATATTCATGAACAATCAAATACTCTTGCAGCTTATTTACAAAGTCAACAAATAGAAAGGGGAGATAGAGTAGTAGTGCTTTTAGGTAATACTATAGAAACTATTATTTCCTTTTGGGCGATTTTAAAAACAGGAGCAATTGTAATCCCGGTTGGAACCGAACTGAAATCAAACAAAATAGAGTATATACTTAATGATTCAGAAGCTTCTGTACTGATAACAAACGAAGAAATAGCAACTCAAAATAAAATTGTTTTAACATCGTCAGTTCTTAAAAAAGCGATTGTCCTTAATAAACCTGATCATTTTATAGAATCTTTATTTGAAGATTACAACACTATTTTATCTCAGAAAAATCAGGAGTTAAAGTCCTCAAATTTAATTAGTATTGATTTAGCCGCTATATTATATACTTCGGGTTCAACTGGAGAACCAAAAGGAGTTATGCTTACTCATCAAAATATGATTGCAGCAACAAATTCATTAAATACTTATTTAGGCTATAATAGAGAAGATAAAGTGTTATGTGCCTTACCATTATCTTTTGATTATGGTTTGTACCAAATGATTATGTGTATTTCTAAAGGAGCGATGCTAGTACTGGAAAAAGAATTTACATGGCCTATATTTTTATTGAAGAAAATAGTAAAAGAAAAAATAACGATACTACCAGCTGTTCCTACAATGGTAATGCTGTTATTCGAACAGAATAAAAAATATCAATTTGATCTTTCTAGCATAAGATCTTTAACTAATACCGGAGCTGCACTTACACAAAGTAATATCCAAATGGTACATGAGTTGTTTCCTAATGTAGAACTATTTTCTATGTATGGTCTCACAGAATGTAAGAGGTGTACATATTTACCTCCTTCAGATATCGATAAAAAGCCTAATAGTGTAGGTATTGCAATTCCTAATACAGAATTATGGTTAGTAGATGATGATGATAATAAAATAACAGAACCCAACCAGATAGGGCAATTGGTTATTAGAGGAGCTACCGTAATGAATGGATATTGGAATAAGCCTGAAAAAACTGCAGAAAAACTTAAATCAGGAATGTATACTGGAGAAAAAGTACTCTATACAGGTGATTTTTGTTCTTTGGATGAAGACGGGTACCTTTATTTTAAAGGTAGAATGGATCATATGATCAATTCTAGAGGAATCAAAGTAAGTCCAAAAGAGGTAGAGGATTATATAGGCAATATTCCAGAAATCAACGCAGTCGTTGTGACCGGAGTTCCTCATGAAGATTATGGAGAAGCATTATTTGCTTTTGTAGTTCTTAAGGAAGGTAAGTCCATCGCAGAAAAAGAAATTATCATTTCTTGTATACAAGATTTAGAACCTTATAAAGTACCAGAATATGTTCGTATTCTCAAGACAATACCAAAAACTCCGAATGGTAAGTTTAATGTTATTGCTTTGAAAGATATAGCAATAAAAGAAGCTACATCCAATACCAAAATATTATCTGCTTAGTTATGGAATTAGTAGTTGATATCGAAGGGCTAAAATTATCAGCAAAAACTAGGGGAAATAAAGAGGGTGCGCCTGTGCTGGCAATTCATGGTTGGTTGGATAATGCAAATACTTTTGACAAAATTGCGTCATTACTTTCTCCAGATATTTATCTCATAGCAATTGACCTGGCAGGACATGGTTTTTCTGATCATCGAGATGCCAATAACTCTTATTATTTATGGGATTATGCAATCGACATTCTAAAAGTCATTGATGTACTAGCAATAAAAAAGCTTAGTATTCTTGCGCATTCTATGGGGACCGGTATTGCTTCAATACTTGCGGGAGCTATGCCTAAACTTATCGATAAACTAATATTCATTGATGGTTTGGGAGCTCCTTTTGTAATCAATGACGATGACATAGTCTCAAATTTTCAACAATCAGTAAAGCAATTAAAAATGGCAAAGAGAACAAAATTGTATGGGTTTTCTTTACCAGATACAGTGCTATTTACTACAAAAGATGAAGCTATAAAAGAAAGAATGGATTCTAGTATGGGAGTAATTTCTTATGATGCATCAGCTTGCTTGATAGAACGGTCTTTACAAGAGGTGCCTGCGGGGTATCGCTGGAGTTATGATCCTAGGATAGTATTACCAGAATGCTATAGAATGACAGAGTCACAAGCACAATTTTTTATTAGTTCTATTTCTTGCAAAACCCTTATCATTTTAGGGAAACAAGGACTTTTTTCTGATGGAATGTTTAATGCAAGGCTAGATAAATTTAAGCATGCCGAGCTGCATTGGATAGAAGGAGGTCATCATTTGCATTTAGAAGAAATGCACCATAAAATTTCAGCATTAATAAATCAATTTTTACAAACAGAATTTTAATCATGAAAAAAATAATAATTTTAGTACTCACATTATCACTATGCAATCTAAGTGCTCAAGAGACTGAAGAGAAAAAGAAAGCAACTTTTGCAACAAAAATAATACATAATAGCGTGGCTGGATTTTACCCTATTTTCTTTGGTAATTTCGAAACCAATAAAAATTATGACATTACTATCTATAGTATTTTCTGGACAAATACTTCTTTTGGGAATTTAGAAACAGGAAGTGATCTATTATTAGAAACAGGAGTAGGGCTTGGATTTAAGTTATTTGAGAATAAGCTTTACTTAAACCCTTCCTTAGGGATTTCCCATGGGAAGTTCTCATCTAACAGTAAAGAAACAAAAATAGGAGAAGGGCTGGTTCCTAATATTTATGTAAACTACCATGACAGAATATTTGATTTTGAAGGCTATTTGGCATATTATAAATCACTAAGAGAAGATGATGATATTATTACAAAAGATTACTTACTCAATTGGATGGCACCAGGTATAAATATTAGTTCTAGAGTTGTACTTGGTGCTTTTTATGAATCCTTCGGAATTACAAGACAAGAAGAGGGAGACCCTTTGCTTATATATCAATGGTTAGGAGGTTCGATAAAATTAAAATTTGATAAGGGAATTGCATTTAGAATTTCTGCAGGTTCAACGTTAAATACTGATGCAGGAACATCAGACGAATTTTACAAGGTTTCGGCATTTATACCTTTATAATATTAATAAACCAATCAAAAGCTGTTGTTTTAAAAAAACAACAGCTTTTGAAATATTTTATCCATGGATAGTTTCTTTATTGCCAAGGGATTTCATGATTTCTGCTTCATAAACAAGCAATTCTTCCCATTTTTTATCAACCTCATTACGTTCTCCATACTGACGAGCGAAACTTAAAAACATAGTGTAATGATTGGCTTCACTAACCATGAGGTCTTTATAAAATTTTGCTAATTCTGGATCTTCTAATTCTTCAGAGAGAAGTTTGAAACGTTCGCAACTTCTGGCCTCAATAAGTGCTGCATAAAGTAATCTATGTACTAATTGTGTGGTTCTACTTCCTCCTTTTGGAAAAAAAGTAACCAATTGCAAGACATAATCATCTTTTCGATCCCTTCCTAAAATCCATCCTCGTTCAATAATTTTGTCATGAACCATTTTAAAATGACTGATCTCTTCTTTTACCAATTTGGTCATTTCCTGAACCAATTCTGTGTACTCTGGAAAACTTACAATAAGTGATATTGCAGTAGATGTTGCTTTTTGCTCACAGTAGGCATGATCTGTAAGAATTTCTTCAATGTTTTTTTCAACGATATTAACCCATCTAGGATCTGTGGGGAGTTTTAAACCAAGCATAGTATTTTGTTATATGGTAAAGTATTGCAAAATTAACCAAAAGAAATCTAATATGAATGTTTATACAAGTGAGGCTGCCTAAATACTTATAAGCAGCCTCTTTTATGCGTTTTTATTTTAAACTAAGACCAAAAACAAATCCCACTGCGTTGACAACGCCCGTAATCAGTATATATACCATATTGATCTGATTGTGTGCATTGACTACCATTTTGACTGCATGTTGGTCTTACGAAAGCAGCTCCTTTAACTTCTTCTTGTTGTTGCTTTGATAATGTTTTTACATTATTAAGATTTAAAATGCTTTTTAACATAATTGTAATTTTGAAAATTAGATTTGCAGTGAACGTTTAAAGACACTCACTATTTGTGTCTACTCTTGCAAGAATATTATATGGTCTTTTACAGACCTCTATTGTCATATTCATGGTTAAGTATTCCAAAAGCATTTATTGATTAAACAAAATCATAATTTAATCCCTTAGTTTATGATACTGTGTAATGTAAATATAGAATGTATAACGGTTTAGCTATACACTGTTTTCAGTGAAAATTACCCCTATATTCAGGGGATTACTATTTCTTAAAGGAAAGATATAATGGAGTTATTATTTATATGAAGAAAGAAAATTGTTATAGAAATGAAAATATTAAATATCCAAATCAAAAGAAGAGCGTAATTTATCAATTAGTGGATTCTTTTCTCTTAGTTTCTCGTACTTATCCTGAGGAGTAAAAGCGTACTTTTTTGAAGCTTCTTCATTGACCGTAATATTAAGTTCAATACTGTAATTATCAAGTTTTCTATATAAGTATTGTAACAATCCGGATTGAGCAGCTTCAAGGTCAACTTTCATGGATTGATTAGGGAGTTCTAACTTAATTTTATTATCCTCTAGAGTAGGGATGTTCATGGCAAACATAGAACCAATAATCCGTTCTCCTTTTTTGTCTTGCATTTTACCATATTCGATCCATCCATCTTGCATTTGTGCTTCTGTAAAAGGAGAAGAAGGGAGATTCTTTGGATCAACAACTTTTTCTTCTTTACTTTCTTCGTGTTCTTTTTTCTTTCGTATGCTGCTTAGAGATAATCCAGAAGTTCTTCGTTCTCTATTAATAGTTGGAGGTTTCTTTTCTATAACTTTTGAAGTTTCTATTACAGAAGTGTTTTCAAAACTGTTTTCCTCATGGATAGAAGATTCCTCACTTTTTGTAGTATCATTGATTTTGTTGGTGGTAGTTTCTAATTTATCTTCTGTTTTTTGTGCTTCAACATTTTCAATAGCTTTTTCTTTTGCTTCAGAAGAAATCTTAACAGGAGTTATTCCTTTTTCTTTAAAGTATGAGGGTGGAATTATGTAGGGTTGGTCATTTTTTTTTTCTCCATCCTGAAGAAGGATAGAGGCAAGCTGCATTAAACATAATTCAACCAGTAGTCTTTGATTACGACTGGTTTTATATTTTAAATCGCAATCATTGGCAAGTTCAATACCTTTAATAAGAAAATCGTGAGGAGCCTTTTGTGATTGTTCCTGATATTTTGCTTTGGTTTGATTTCCGACTTCCAGCAATGGGATTGTGGCAGGGTTTTTACAAACCAATATATCTCTAAAATGTGAAGCAAGACCTGCAATAAAATGATGCCCATCAAAACCTTGAGCCAGAATTTCATTAAACTCCACTAATAATTGTGGGATATCATTCTGAAGTATTAAATCTGTTGTTTTAAAGTATGTTTCATAGTCTAAAACATTAAGATTTTCTGTAACCGCTTGTCTGGTTAAATTTTTACCACTAAAACTGACTACTCTATCAAAAATAGATAAAGCGTCTCGCATAGCACCGTCTGCTTTTTGGGCGATAATCTGTAAAGCATCTTCATCAGCGGTAATCCCCTCTTGGCTTGCTACTTGCATTAGATGATTTTTAGCATCAGTAACGGTAATACGTTTAAAATCAAATATCTGACAGCGAGATAATATTGTAGGTATTATTTTATGTTTTTCTGTGGTCGCAAGAATAAATATTGCATGTTTTGGAGGCTCCTCTAATGTTTTTAGAAAAGCATTAAAAGCTGCTTGAGAAAGCATATGAACCTCATCTATTATATATACTTTGTATTTTCCTACTTGTGGTGGGATTCGAACCTGATCTATAAGACTTCGAATATCATCCACAGAATTGTTTGAAGCCGCATCAAGTTCAAAAATATTAAAAGCAAAATCCTCATCAGGGTGTTCATTACCATCTTGATTAATAGTTTTTGCAAGAATTCTGGCACAAGATGTTTTTCCTACACCTCGAGGGCCGGTAAACAACAAAGCCTGAGCAAGGTGGTTATTGTTAATCGCATTAAGTAAAGTATTAGTAATAGCTTGCTGCCCAACAACATCTTTAAATGTTTGGGGTCTGTATTTGCGTGCTGATACTATAAAATGCTCCATCGATACAAAGTTAAAAATTGAATACAAATAATAAATTTTAGTTTTCGCTTTTTATATTTAGTTATTAACAGCCAAAAAATAATCCCGAAATCTGAATTCTAAATAGAGAATTATAATACTTTTGCACAAAGCAGATCACCTTATCGCTGTCCGTTTTTGACGGAGAGAGGAAAGTCCGGACACCATAGCACAGTATAGCGGGTAACTCCCGTCATTCTGAGTAATCAGAAGAGGACAAGTGCAACAGAAAGTATGTACAGGTAATGCTGTAGTGAAACCAGGTAAACTCTATACGGTGCAACGCCATGTAAACTAGCTTTTGAGGGTTGTGCGCCCAATGTTAGAGGGTAGGCGGTTTGAGCTAATAAGTAATTGTTAGTCTAGATAAATGATAAGGATATTCGTTTCGGCGAGGAAACAGAATCCGGCTTATGATCTGCTTTTTTATTAATATTATTGTAGTAGTATGATAGTGATTTTATACATAAAATTCACTTTAATTTTTTGTGCTACTAAGAAATACTAACATAATTCACAAAAGGGCATTCTCAGAATATCTGAATCTCACGTTTTAGAAAACACATCATTTTTGGTGACTAAAATCGGTACAGGTAAAATAATTTTGACAAATATCGAATAGTTTTTTTAAAACTACTTTAACAATTGGCAATACTAATTTTCTTGTACCTTGTGCCACAAGAAAAATTATTTAAATGAAAATTGCTATTGTTTGTTATCCTACCTTTGGAGGTAGTGGAGTAGTTGCTACAGAATTGGGAATTGCCTTGGCAAAACTAGATCACGAAGTCCATTTTATTACTTACAAACAGCCTGTTCGTTTAAATCTTTTAAATCCAAATATTCATTTTCATGAGGTAAATGTACCAACATATCCTCTTTTTCACTATCAACCTTATGAATTGGCACTATCAAGTAAATTGGTAGATACCATTAAGAAATATGAAATAGATGTATTGCATGTACATTATGCTATTCCTCATGCTTATGCAGGGTATATGGCAAAGAAAATGTTAGAAGAGGAAGGAATACACATTCCTATGGTTACGACACTACATGGTACTGATATTACTCTGGTAGGAAATCATCCTTTTTATAAACCTGCAGTAACTTTTAGTATCAATAATAGTGACATTGTGACTTCGGTTTCTCAAAATTTAAAAGAAGATACTTTACGTTTATTTGATATTACAAAAAATATTGAAGTAGTCCCTAATTTTATTGATTTGAGTCAAAAGAAAACCAGTTTTACAGATTGTCAACGAGAACTAATGGCAAGTCCAGAAGAGCGTATTGTAACTCATATAAGTAATTTTAGAGCTGTAAAGCGTATTTCAGATATTGTCGATATCTTTTATAATATTCAAAAAGAAATACCCGCTAAATTACTAATGGTAGGAGAAGGACCAGAACGTAAACCAGCCGAGAAAAAATGTAAAGAACTCGGCATAAAGGATAAAGTAATTTTCTTAGGAAATAGTAATGAAATAGATAAGATATTATGTTTTTCGGATTTGTTTCTATTACCTTCAGAACGAGAAAGTTTTGGATTAGCGGCGTTAGAGGCTATGATGAATAAAGTACCTGTAATATCAAGTAATGCTGGAGGAATTCCAGAAGTAAATAGTCAAGGAGTATCTGGATATCTTAGTAAAGTAGGGGATGTAAAAGAAATGTCAGAAAATGCAATTCGTATTCTGAAAGATGATATTACATTAGAAATCTTTAAACAGAATGCATATAAAGAAGCAGAAAAGTTTGATGTAAATACAATCGTTCCTAAATATATTGCTTTATACGAAGGTGCATTGGCAATACCTTAGGAACGATCAAATATTATTTTTTCAATGAGTGAGTAGATTAAAACTGATAACGGATACCAAGTCCAATATCAAAATCTAAATCATCATTATAATCTCCAAAACCAATTTCTGGTCGTAAATCTAAAGAGATAAGTATAGGAATATCAAAATTATATTCTATACCTATATCTCCTGCGAGAAAGAAATAACTATCACTATCGTTATCTCCAGGGAAATCGTTATCAAAATCAATAATACCAATTCCTCCACCTGGACCAACATACCAATTAAATCCTTTATCTAGATTAAAAACCCATTGGTATAGTGCTGCTAGTTTAATGGCATTACCTGCATCAAAATCTCTCCATCCTAGATCAAATTCTAATCGGTTACCATTGTTTAGTGCTCTTTGGTAAGAAACTTCAGCTCCAAATCCATCATTATCTCCAAGTCTTACACCAAGAGCATTTTTAGAAATTTCTTGTGATTGCATAGTACATATAGTACCTAATAAAAATGCTGCGAAAATTAAAATTCGTTTTGTCATAGTAAAATTGGGTTTTATATTTAGTCCCCGAATATAACGTCACAATTCCTCTATTCTGTAAGTAGAAAACTTAAATTTTTGTTAATATTAATCTAATTTTCTTGTAGCTGCATATCTGTGCTTTCAAAAATTTTATCAGCAGAATTTGCTACAAAGCCAGTAAATATAGTGTTATCTTCTTTTTTATATCGATAAGAAAACTCATAATAGCATGTTGTAATTTTCTTAACATCTTCTTCAAAACGAACCTCTACAGTATCGGCAAGAATACTTGATTGTTCCAAAAACTGGGTAGCGGATCCTTTTATTTCACCTCCAGAAGTATTCATTTCAAAACCATTTTTCTTGAGAAATTCATTCACAGATTCTAAGTTGTCAAAAGTATTTAATTTATTAACATCTACAGTAAAGTGATTAGAACAGAATCCATTGACATACATCCATGCAGCATATTCGGATGCTGAAAGAAGTTTTTGGTAAGTTTCAAAAGAAGGAGTTTGCCAAACTCTACCTTTTAGGATCAGGTCTTTTTGTTTAAATATTTGATGATCTACTTGGTTTAGTATGTTTTGTACAATATCAATTAATTCTATAGAGAATTCTTCCAAAAGTAATTCACTAATAAAAATTTTTGGTGCGTCAGAATTATCCTTATGCTCAAAATGTTTCGCATATAATTTTTTAGCTTCAAAGTGATATTCACCTTTTGGTTCATATCCCATTTCGATAAAAGGCTTGGCCAGAACATCTATATTGACTCTAGGGTCATTAAAAGTTCGTATGGCAATGTGATCGTTAAAAACAGTATTACCCTCGTTTTCAAATAAGGATTTAACTTTTTGTGCAGAGGGAGTCTTTGCAATGTACTGTTTCCAGAGTTCTTCAAAAAAAATAGTTGAATTCATCTTGATTATGTTTTTATTTAATGCAAAATTATTAGTTTTGACTATAATTAGGTGTAAATAAATTAATTTTAGTTTTTATTAATGATGTTTTGTGTCAATATTGTTAATGGAGATTGCTCTTATTATGTGTTTTACTTTAGATCTTTTAATTTTTAAGTCATTATGAACCATTTTGATTATATAGACCAACAAATACTATTACAAATACGTGAAGATGCTCGAAAACCATTTTCACAGATTGCTGAAAATCTGAAAATCTCAAATTCTTTAGTTCATCAACGAATTAAAAAATTAACAAAAAAAGGAGTTATAAGAAAAGCGGAGTTTGTTGTGGATGAAAAGCATATAGGATTTAATACTAAATCTTATGTTGGTATTCGCTTACGAGAGGCACGATATGCAGAACAAGTTGTTGAAGGATTAAAAAAGATTCCAGAAATATTAGAATGTAACTACGTTTCTGGCCATTATGCAATTTTCATTCTTATTTTTGCTATAGATAATCATCATTTACGAAAAATTTTATATGAGCAAGTGCATCAGATTGATGGAGTTGCAGGAACAGATAGTTTTATTTGTTTTGATACTAATTTTAGAAGGCCGGTTTCTTTAAATTCTTTAGGAAAGAATAAAACTTATGATTGATCATAACATACTAGCATCTTTGCAAAAAAGATTAGATGGCGAAATGCAATACGATAAACTTACCAGGTCTTTGTATGCAACAGATGCCTCTGTATACAGAAGAGTTCCTTTGGGGGTTACCTTTCCCAAATCGATTAGTGATATAAAGAATATTATCGCTTTTGCTTTAGAACATAAGATTGGTCTTATTCCCAGAACAGCAGGAACTTCTCTTGCAGGCCAATGCGTAGGAGATGGTATTGTGGTTGATGTATCTAAACATTTTACAGAAATAATTTCTATTGACAGATTAAAAAAGACGGTAACCGTTCAGCCTGGTGTCATTCGTGATGACCTAAATCGATTTTTGAAACCATATGGGTTATTCTTTGGGCCTAATACATCTACATCTAATAGATGTATGATAGGAGGAATGGTTGGGAATAATAGTAGTGGTACTACTTCTATACAATATGGGGTTACCAGAGACAAGGTATTAGAATTACATACGGTTTTATCTGATGGAAGTGAGGCTGTATTTTCTGAAATTTCTATAGAAGAATTTAATACAAAAAGAAATATTGACACTTTAGAAGGAAAAATATATCAAAGTATTTATAAAGAACTCTCACCCAAAGCTGCTCAAGAAGAGATTATAGCTAATTTCCCTAAACCTGAAATACATAGACGTAATACAGGATATGCAATAGATGAATTGATTAATTCTGAAGTGTTTTCTAGAGATACAACACCTATTAATTTGTGTAAATTACTTTCAGGAAGTGAAGGAACGTTGGCATTTACTACACAAATCACTTTACAACTCGATGAATTGCCTCCTGATGAATCATTAATGATTGCTGCACATTTTAAAACAATCAATGATTGTATGAATGCTGTAGTACCGGTAATGGAGCATTCTCTATATACCTGTGAAATGATGGATAAGACCATTCTGGATTGTACAAAAAACAATATAGAACAACTCAAGAATCGATTTTTTATAGTAGATGATCCTGAGGCTATTTTGATGTTAGAACTTAGAGCAATTGATAAAGAAGATCTAGAAAAACAGAAAGTACAATTATTAGAGACTCTTACAAAATCAGGATTAAGTTATGTAAATCCGGTTTTACATGGTACTGAGATAGATCAGGCATTAGAGCTTCGTAAAGCTGGATTAGGCTTATTAGGAAATATAGTTGGTGATAAGAAGGCAGTAGCATGCATAGAGGATACTGCGGTTGCTATTCCTGATTTAGCAAATTATATTTCTGAATTTACAACTTTGATGACGTCATATAATCAAGAGGCAGTGTATTACGCGCATGCCGGAGCAGGAGAAATTCATCTTAGACCAATTCTGGATCTTAAAAAACGAGAGGATGTAACGTTGTTTAAGAAAATCACAGATGATGTAGCTACTTTGGTTAAAAAGTATAATGGTTCTATGAGCGGTGAGCATGGAGATGGTATAGTAAGAGCAGAGTACATACCATTTATGATTGGTGAGAAAAATTATAAAATTATAGAACGCATTAAAGAAGCTTTTGATCCAAGCTATATTTTTAATCCTGGTAAAATAGTGAATGCATATCCCATGGATCAAAAACTGAGATATGAAATTGATAGGGAGGAACCAGAAATTAATACCATATTTGATTTTAGTGACTCTATGGGGATTTTGCGTGCCGCCGAAAAATGTAACGGTAGTGGGGATTGTCGTAAATCAGTAGAATCAGGAGGTACAATGTGCCCGAGCTATAGAGCAACAAAAAACGAAAAAGATACCACTAGAGGCAGAGCGAATACACTTCGGGAATTTCTGACCAATAGTTCAGAAGTAAATAAATTTAATCACAAAGAATTAAAAGAAGTCTTTGATTTGTGTTTAAGTTGTAAAGGTTGTTCTAGTGAATGCCCATCTAATGTAGATGTTGCAACATTAAAAGCCGAGTTTGAATATCAATATCAAAAGAAAAATGGAGTATCATTGCGAACGAAACTTTTTGCGAATAATAATCGCTTAAATGATTTGGGAAGAATTGCTCCCGGAATGACAAATTTCTTTTTTAAAAATAAATTTACTTCCAGAATTTTAAAATCTTCATTGGGTATTGCTAAAAATAGAGATTTACCTTTATTAAGCAAACAATCACTTCGTAATTGGTGTAATAACAATATAAATAAGATACAACCCATACAACCTATAAAAACAGTATACTTTTTTATAGATGAATTCACGAATCATCTAGACACACTTATCGGAATAGATGCGATAGAGTTATTAGTAAAGTTGAATTATGGTGTTAAGGTAATTGATCATAAAGAAAGTGGACGAACCTTTATTTCAAAGGGATTATTAAAATATGCAAAGGATTTAGCAAACCACAATACAAGGGTATTTGATAATTTGATCACCAATGATACCGCTTTAATAGGATTAGAGCCTTCTGCAATTCTTACTTTTAGAGATGAATACCCAAGAATAGCAGATGATAAAAAGAAAGCAACATCTCTTTCAAAAAATACATTTCTAATTGATGAATTTTTGAATTCAGAAATTCAAAAAGGAAATATAACTTCAGTACAATTTACTTCAGAGAGTAAAACAATCAAATTACACGGACATTGTCATCAAAAAGCATTATCCACTATTCAAACAACGTTTGCATATCTTAATCTGCCTGAAAATTTTAAGGTGACCATTATTCCTTCTGGTTGTTGCGGAATGGCAGGATCTTTTGGATATGAAAAAGAGCACTACGATATCAGTATGCAAGTAGGAGAACAAACTTTATTTCCTGCAGTACGCAAAGCTAAAGAAGATACTATTATTGCTGCGGTTGGGACAAGTTGCAGACATCAGATAAAAGATGGGACAAGTCGTACGGCTTTTCATCCTGTAACTATTTTAAGAGAAGCTTTGATTTAGTGTTGTTTCTATACAATTAAGTATATAGCTTAAGAATTATATAGAATTTTGGTAACCAATTTGCTGTTTGATAGTCATATAAGAAAATGAGTTCTCAATCAAAACCATACCAACATGAAATCATCTCAAAAATTTAGAATTTTTCTGTTAATACCTTTTTTTCTTTTTGCCTGTTTAATGATAGAAGCCCAAGACCTGGAAAAAGAAATAGATGATATTGTTTCTTCTATGTATACTGTAGATGAACCCGGAATTTCAATATTAGTAGCAAAAGACGGGAAACCAATATTTCGAAAAGCTTATGGGAAAGCAAATCTGGAGCTAGATGTCGATTTAAAACCCGAAAATGTATTCGAGATAGGATCTATAACTAAACAATTTACAGCAGTAGCTATCTTAATGCTAGAAGAACAAGGAAAGTTAAAGATAGAAGATAAAATCACAAAGTATATTCCGGATTACCCTACAAATGATAAAATCATTACGATTCATCACTTATTAAACCATACTTCTGGTATAAAAAGTTACACAGGAATGGAAAGTTTTATGAAGTTAGCTAGAAATGACATGACTCCAAAAGAACTTATCAATGTTTTTAAAAACGAACCTATGGATTTTGATCCGGGAGAAAAATTCCTCTATAATAATTCTGGATATATATTATTAGGATATATAATAGAGGTGATTACAGGAGATACGTATGAGAATTTTATAGAAAAGAATATTTTTAAAAAAATAAGCATGAATTCTTCTTATTATGGAAGTATGAAAGAGCTTATTAAAAATAGAGCATATGGGTATCAACAGAAAGATGAAGGGTATGTGAATGCAGATTATCTTAGCTTGACGTTACCTTATGTAGCGGGTTCGCTAATGTCTACTGTAGACGATTTATTAAAATGGCAGAATGCTATTAGCGCCAATACTTTTATTAAAAGAACAAGTTTAGAAAAAGCTATTAATGGCTCTACGCTTAACAATGGAGAGGAGATTAATTATGGTTACGGATGGGGAAAAATGACTATACAGGGATCAAAAGGATATGCGCATAGTGGAGGTATTTTTGGATACACTACAAATGGTATTTTTCTTGAGGATGAAAATGTATATGTTGTAGGGTTAACCAATTGCAATTGTAAAAGAGTATCTGATATTACTAGAAGGGTAGCAGCTGTTGTTATTGGAAAGCCTATCCCTAATAAAAAAGATGCAATTACTTTATCAGAGGATAAATTAAAAAAATGGGTAGGAGCATATCAATTCGAAGAAAATGTAATTAGACATGTTACTTTAAGAGATGGTCAGCTTTATAGTTTAAGAGAGGGCGAAGACTCTAGAGAGTTTAAAATATATCCTATGAAGGACGGTTCATTTATATTTGATGAAGGTACCATATCGTATACTTTTTCTATGACAAAAGATGGGAGACGACAAACTATATTTAAATCTGGAGAAGAAAGCTTTACAGGAAAAGGAATTGATAAAGCCCCTCCGGCAGAGAAAAAAACTATAAAAGTATCATCTGATATTCTGAAAAAATACATAGGGAAATATGAATTACAACCATCATTTATTATAAATGTAACTGTAGAAGGGGATTCAATTTTTGCTCAAGCCACAGGGCAACCTAAATTTGAAATTTTTGCTGAAACAGAACTGCGATTTTTCTTAAAAGTTGTCCCTGCAGAAATTGTTTTTAGTAAAAATGAGGAAGGAAAAGTAGATAGCTTAACATTAAACCAGGGAGGAAGACAAATGCCCGCTAAGAAAATAGAATAAAAGCGAATTAATACTATAAAGAAACTATACATGATGGATAAGTAGTCATATAGTTATCCATGTATAGTTTCTTTTTTACCGTAATTTTGAATAAGCTTTCCTTCGAACTCTAACAAATCTTGCCACTGTTTATCTACATCAATACCCTCACCGTATTTACGAGCAAAACCAATAAATGTAGTATAATGTCCTGCTTCGCTTACCATAAGGTCATGGTAAAACTTAGACAATTCGGGGTCTTTTATTTTTTCAGAAAGAAGTTTGAATCGCTCACAACTACGTGCCTCAATCATTGCAGAAAAGAGTAACCTACTTACTAACCCCTGTTGACGACTTCCTCCTTGCTTTACCTTGTGTTTAAATAGTTCATTCACATAACTATCTTTACGTTCACGACCAAGTTTATAACCACGTTTCTTTATAAGTTCATGAACCATTTGAAAGTGCTCTAATTCTTCCTGAGCAAGGATTAATAAATCTGTAACTAAATCTTCATGTTCAGAATTTAGTGTAATTATAGTGATAGCATTGGTAGCAGCTTTTTGTTCACACCAAGCATGATCAGTAAGGATTTCTTCGATATTTGATTCTACCAGAGCAGCCCAACGTGGATCTGTTGCTAATTTTAAACCGAGCATATATGTTTTTTTGATGATTATAAATCATAACAAAGGTACAGATTACTGATCTTCTTTTATTGTAATAGAATATCGAATTAATGATTAAATGTAATAATGAATACTTGGGTAGATATGGATATAAAAAAATAGTCTAGGATTTTTTAGTAATAAAATTTTGTATCATAAAAGAAGCTTGTAGTTCTTCTGGATCTATTTTTAGGTTTTCAGTTTCTTCAATAACTTCTGCAAAACCTTCCATTTTTTCATTTTCATAATGAATCAATTTCCATTCCTTTTCATGATACTCTAATGAAGTGAGGTTCTCTATCCAATCTCCAGAATTTAGATAAAAACAAGATCCGTTTTTATTTGAATATTCTCTCATTTGTGGTTGATGAATATGTCCACAAACTACATATTGATATTCGTTTTTAACAGCGAGTTCGGCAGCAACATCCTCAAAATCATTAATATATTTAACGGCTTTTTTTACGCTGTTTTTAATTTTTTTTGATAGAGAGAATTTTTCTTTTCCAAAGCGTATTAAAAACCAATTAATCAATTGATTGAAAACAATAAGTATATCATATCCCCAACCTCCCAGTTTTGCTAACCACTTAGCATTCTGGATAGAAGCGTCAAATACATCACCATGAAAAAACCAGGCTTTTTTGCCATTTAACTCTAAAACGAGTTTATCCACTAATTTAAAATTACCCATTTCTGTATCACTAAACTTACGTAGCATTTCATCATGATTACCAGTGATATATATTACTTCGGTGCCTTTTGAAGCAAATGAGATGATCTTTTTAATGACCTTAAGGTGAGGTTTTGGGAAGTAACGTTTCCTGAATTGCCAGATATCTATAATATCACCATTTAAAATAAGTGTCTTAGGTTTTATACTATTTAGATAATTAAGAAGTTCTTTGGCGTGACAACCGTAAGTGCCAAGATGAATGTCCGAAATTACAACAAGTTCTACAGTACGCTTTTTCATAGAAATGATATAGTTTCACAAATTAAGTGTACCTGTTTTATAATATAATTATCTAATGATGAGGTTATTGTTATCTGAATTTAATCATTTTGTTGATTTGTTATTAAAACATTAAAATTTAACTATTCCACAAAGATTTTTAACAGATTTATAGAATTGTTTTAAGTAAGTGTTACGTGTCTAATGTTGAACTTAATTTATAAATATGTTTTTAAATGGCATTGAGAAAATAATAAATGTAATAGATACGTTAATTTCATGAATACAAAACATAAACTCTTAAAACTTAAATCATGAAAAATGTATTTTTAATTTTATTTTTATTCAGCATCACGTTATCGTATGCGCAACCCCCAGAACCCAAAAATGGGTATCGATGGGTGCTTTGGGATCAATATTCTGATGAATTTAATGGTACAGAACTAGATCGTTCTAAATGGAGAGATTCTTTTCAAGGCTGGAAAGGACGTGCTCCTGCAAAATTTGACCCCTCAACGATATCCGTACAAGGAGGGAACATGCAAATACGAAATAAAAAACTTGCCACTCCGGATGGACCGTATACTATAGGAGGAGGTGCTGTTCAATCTCTAGAAAAAACGGCATACTTTGGTTATTATGAGTGTAAGTTTAAAGCTTCAAGAATTGCAATGTCGACTACATTTTGGATGTCAAACCCCAAAAGAAACATTATAGGACCGACTAAACTAAGTGGTGATTGTGCAAAAGATAAATGGAGCCAGGAACTTGATATTTGTGAAAGCATTGGAGGAAGTTTTAATGGAGGCTCTAAATTTAGAACACAAATGAACTTTAATACACATTATCGTTATGTCGATTGTAATGGCGCTCCAGAAAAGTTTTATTCTGCTGGTAATAATGCAGTAGAAGGAAACGGACAACAAGCTAATGCTGATCTGGTTGGAAGTGAATCCTGGGAAGATTTTCATACCTATGGTTGCTATTGGAGAAATGATAAAGTGGTTGATTTTTATGTAGACGATAATTTTGCGGGTACGGTTAATGTAAGAAGAGATGTAGTAGATTCACCATTTTCTAAACCAATGGGAATTAATATGGTAACAGAAACATATAATTGGGCAAAACCATATCCTAGTAATGCTCAATTAGCCAATAATGCTATTAATACTTCATACTATGACTGGATTCGTTCGTATAGGTTGATTCCTATTTTTGATCCAGAGTTTCAAAATACAGCTAATAGACCTACAAAACCAGCAATATTTGAAGAAGAGATCAAGTGGAGTAATACTCCGGTAGTAGATATAGCAAATAAAAAAGTAACTGTATCTTATGTGTATAAAGCGAATCTGGATCGTGATTTAGTAATTCATGTATACGATGCTAATCAGAATGAAGTATTTTCAAAAAAGATAAGTGCTCTAGAAGGATTTGGCAAAAACCAATATGTAGCTACCGTAAATAGCTCTCTTCCTGCGGGTAATTATACTGTAGTAGCCGATATTCGTCCGGTAGGAGGTTCTAATGCACAAGTAATAGCAAAAACTGATGGATCTGTAACACCCCCTAATCCAACATCAATAGCAATCCCGGGAACTATTCAAGCTGAAAAATTTATAATTAAAAATGGAGAAGTAAAAACTGAAAATACACCAGGAGGTGGTCAAAATTTAGGGTTTATTAAAAATAATAATTATACAGAATATGATATTAATGTAGCTACTGCTGGTTCTTACAAATTAGAAGCCTTTGTGTCTTCAAATGGTGTTGGAGGAAATATTGTAGCCTCTGTTGGAGGGAATAATTTGGCAACATTAACTGTCCCTGTAAATAATGAGTGGCATAACTATAACACTCCTGTTTCTGGAAACCTTAATTTGGCATCAGGTGTTCAAAAAATCCGTTTTACTTATACCGGTTCTACAGGTTTCTTGTTTAATTTTGATAGAGCAGTATTGAGTCTAAATACTCCTGTAGGTTCTGCTGATTGTAGTGTAGCTCCTTCTGGGTTAGCTGTATCAAGTGTTACAAATAATTCTGTGACTTTTTCATTTGATAATACTACCAATGATACAAGAACATTTGAATTAAGAGCATTCCCACAAGGCGGATTTAATGGAGATATCAATACAGGAGGTGTTGGTTTTGCTGCTGCCGCTGCAGGTAGTACAACAGTTACGATGAGTAATTTACAGGCAGATACTTCATATGACTTTGTATTCCGAGCATTGTGTAGTGGGGGAACTCCAGGAACAACTGCATTAGTGACGTCAACCGGAACGACTTCGGGAGGAAATTCTACTACGCCAGAAACAATAACTTTAGCACCTATAAATGATACATATCTTCAAGGAGGCAGTAACTATAATAATACTATTGTTAGAATTGAAAAAGGAAAAAGAGTTGGATATTTAATGTATGACCTTTCAGGAATTAATGGTACCATAACAGATGCTAAATTAAGGTTTACTGTTACAGGAGATGCGGGTAATGGAAATCTTAATGTTAATTTAGGGAATTCTAATAACTGGAACGAAATCAATTTGTCTAATAATAATAAACCCGCCTCAGGAACTTTATTGGGATCTATAAATAAAACATATACAATAGGTCAAACAGAAACAGTTGATTTGCAGACGAGTTCGATTTCAGGAAATTCTTTATCTCTAGTACTTAGCGCAACCTCAGGGAATGATTTTGCATTTGCAGCTAAAGAAAACTCAGGATCAACTGCTCCACAATTGGTTGTTACATATCAATCAAGCAAATCAGGAATAAATGATGTAAATTCATTTGGCCAAAAAGCATTGTTATTTCCCAATCCAGCTAAAGATATTATACAACTTTCAGGAGTTTCCAAAAATGCTACAGTAACTATTTCAGATATTTCAGGTAAACTGGTTAGAGTTAAAATGAAGTCAGAGAAAAACGCAAGAGAGTTAAATGTATCTGATCTTAAATCTGGGATGTATTTTGTGATCATAAAAGAAAACCAGAATAAGAAAGTGTTGAGGTTCTCAAAGAAATAGTAAATGAACTGATTTAGATCATTTATTAGTATACCAAGTTAATAACATTTGAAAACCCCGGGATATATTTCCGGGGTTAATTATTTGTACTACTACATGTAGTAATATAACTGTCAATAAAATTTTAAAATTTCTTGTATAATCTGTCTATGTAGCGAGTTTATTCTTCTCTATTATCTTGTGATTTAGTCGTTAAGATCATGCGATTTATTACTTCGTATACGGTATACGAAAAAAAATTATTACATTTAACCGAATTATTTAATGTGAAATTATTGGATAGAATTAAATATATATGAAAAATTACCTCGCTTTAGCATGTATCTTTTGCTACTTATTATCAAGTTGTACTAATGAACCATCTCCTAAAAACACTTTTATATCCGAAGTAGATACTATAGAGTCTAAGATTGATAGTATTCTTTTAAAAATGACATTAGAAGAGAAGATAGGTCAAACCGCTCAACGTGGAAAATCAAGTAGAGTAAAAGAGTTGCCTGTAGAACTTAAAGATGCGGTAAAAAGAGGAGAGATAGGTTCCTTTCTAAATATCATGAATAAAGATGATGCCAAAGAATTACAGCGAATAGCTATGGAGGAGAGTCCGAATAAAATCCCTTTAATATTTGCAAGAGATGTTATTCATGGTTTTAAAACCATATTTCCGATTCCATTAGGTCAAGCAGCTTCATTCGATCCAAACTTAGTACAAAAAGGAGCTAGAATATCTGCTATTGAAGCTTCTACATATGGGATACGTTGGACATTTGCACCGATGTTAGATATATCCAGAGATCCTAGATGGGGACGTATTGCAGAATCGGCAGGAGAAGATCCATATTTAACAAGTATTATGGGAGAAGCTTATATTAAAGGTTTTCAAGGAGATGATCTTTCATCATCGACGAGTCTGGCTGCTTGTGCAAAACATTTTGTAGGGTATGGAGCCGCCGAAGGAGGACGTGACTATAACACAGCAAATATTAATGAATTTTCCTTACATAACTCATACTTAAAACCATTTAAAAAGGCTGTTAAAACCAACGTAGCAACTTTAATGACGGGTTTTAATGAGGTTAATGGGATTCCAGCTTCTGGAAATGAATACCTTTTGAAAGAAGTATTGCGTGATCAATGGAATTTTGATGGGTTTGTAGTAAGCGATTGGAATTCTATTATCGAAATGATTCCTCACGGATTCGCAGAAGATGAGGCAGGGGCAGCAGAAAAAGCAGCAAATGCAATGTTGGATATGGAAATGACAAGTACTTCATATCAGGATAATATGAAGGATTTAATAGAAGTAGGAAAGTTCTCTGAAGATAAATTGGACGAAATGGTTCGAAATATTCTAAGAATTAAATTTAGATTAGGACTATTTGATAATCCATACTTCAAACCTGAATCTGATGTGTTGTATGCCAAAGATCATCTGGACGCAGCCAAAGAAGCGGCAGAAAAAAGTATGGTGTTACTAAAAAATGAGAATCAAATTTTACCTTTGGATACTAAAAAAAGCCTTGCTATTATTGGCCCTTTGGCAGATGCCCCACATGATCAATTGGGGACATGGACTTTTGATGGAGAGAAAACACATACGGTTACCCCATTGACATCTTTTAAAGAAAATCATAAGAACCCAATTTTATATAGTGAAGGGTTATCATATAGTAGAGATAAATCTAATAAAGGGTTTAATGATGCTGTCAAAATTGCTCAAAACTCTGATGTTATAGTGTTTTTTGGAGGTGAAGAAGCTATATTGTCTGGAGAAGCTCATAGTAGAGCAAACTTAAATCTCCCGGGAGAACAAGAACAATTAATTTATGAACTTCATAAAACCGGAAAACCAATAGTATTGGTATTGATGGCGGGTAGACCCATTACATTAGGTAATATTATTGATAAAGTAGATGCGATATTATTTGCTTGGCATCCAGGAACAATGGGAGGTCCTGCAATACTAGATATACTTACAGGAAAAACCTCACCGTCAGGACGATTACCGATAACCTGGCCTAAAGAAGTAGGTCAAATACCAATTCATTATAATCATAAAAATACAGGACGCCCTACGATTCCTGAAGAGTTTGTTCAAATGGATTCTATACCTATTGGAGCATGGCAAAGTTCATTAGGGAATACATCACATTATCTGGATGTAGGATATTTACCCCAATACCCATTTGGATATGGTCTTACCTACAGTAATTTTAAATACTCAGATGTTAAAATTTTATCCAATGAAACCAAAGAAAATGGTCCCATCATAGTAAATGCAAAAATTACAAATACCGGAAATGTAAAAGCAACAGAAGTGGTACAGTTGTATTTTAGAGATATGGTAGGGAGTATTACAAGACCTGTAAAAGAACTCATGCGTTTTAAGAAAGTAGAACTTGAGCCTGGGACCTCCAAAATTATTGATTTTGTATTTACAAAAGATGATATTTCATTTTATGGATTAGACAAAAAATGGATTACAGAACCTGGTAAATTCAAATTATGGGTTGCACAACATGCTCTAGATAATACACATGAGTTAGAATTTATTATAGAATAACTATTTGTGAAAGTCGATTTGAAAGAAGTATATATCGTTTTTGGAGTCTCTGGGTGTGGAAAAACAACTTTGGGGAAAGAGCTAGCAACAATATTAAACATCCCTTTTTATGACGCAGATAATTTTCATCCTGATGAAAATATTAAAAAGATGTCTGATGGCATTCCTCTAGATGATAATGATAGAGCTCCATGGTTGCAAATTTTAGCAGATCAGATAATAGATTGGAATAAAGGAAAAGGAGCAGTGCTAGCATGTTCTGCATTAAAAAGAGAATATAGAAATACGCTACAATCTGTTGATCATAAATACATAAAGTGGATTTTTTTAGAAGCTTCGTATGATGTTATTTTAAGGCGTTTGGAAGCTAGACAAGGGCATTTTTTTAAACAAGAATTGTTGGTGTCACAATTTGATACTTTAGAAAAGCCAAAACAAGGAATTTGTATCAATGTAGAACAAAGTATAGAAAATAGTATTACTCAAATAAAATTAGAATTGAATATATCACAATCAGAGCTTGGACTTATTGGACTCGGAGTCATGGGGAAAAGTCTTGCTAAAAATATACTATCCCGAGGCTTTAGTTTATCTGTTTATAATCGTCAGGTAGAAAATAAAGAAGTCGATATTGCCAAACACTTTGTAGATGAACAATCAAAGGATGTAAATGTTCTTGGATTTGATGATTTATCATCTTTTGTAAATTCATTGGAAAAACCTCGTACAATCATGATTATGGTTAATGCAGGAAAACCAATAGACATGGTTATAGAATCGATACTACCATTATTGTCAAAAGGCGATTGCCTAATTGATGGAGGGAATTCTCATTATAAAAAAACTTTGGAAAGAGAACAACTAGTATCCAGGTCTGGAATACATTTTCTTGGTACTGGCGTTTCCGGAGGAGAAGAAGGAGCACTTAAAGGTCCATCTATTATGCCTGGGGGATCGAAGGAAGCATATATACGTTCTGGAAAATTTTTAGAAGCTATTGCAGCCAGAGATAAAAATAATAATTCATGTTGTACTTATGTAGGTCCAGAAGGGGCTGGACATTATGTGAAAATGATTCATAACGGAATTGAATATGCAGAAATGCAGTTGTTATCAGAAATCTATCATTTTTTAAGGTTTTATGGAAATAAGAGTCCAGAACAGATTAGTGGTATTTTCGAATCCTGGAGAACGAATAAAAAAGATAGTTTCCTTTTAGAAATTACAGCAGATATTCTGCGTAAAAAAGAAGGGAAAGAATTTTTAATAGATAAAATTCTAGATAAAGCCGGACAAAAAGGAACAGGTGGATGGTCAACCGTATCAGCTTTGGAGATAGGAATGCCAATATCAACCATTTCTGAAGCGGTTATGGCAAGAAACCTTTCTGGAATGAAATCAGAACGTGAAATTGCTTCAGAAATTTATAATCTCAAACCATCTACAGGTATTGATGACGAAGAGTTTCTAAATACTTTAGAAAAAGCATTTTATGCTACAAGTATAATTAATCATGCTATAGGATTTGATCTTATCTCACAAGCATCTCAAGAGTATCAATGGAATCTTAATTTATCAGAAATTGCAAGAATATGGACTAATGGATGTATTATTCGTAGTGATTTAATGGAACAGATATCAGTCTTATTTAAAGATAGTGATTCTATTTCATTGCTTTTATTTCCAGAAATTGTTGAAATTCTTAAAACAGATATTACTACATTAACAGATATAGTTTCTATAGCGATGAGGTCAGGATATTCTCTACCTGTGATGTCTGCAGCCACAAACTATTTTTTGACATATACATCCAAACAATCCTCTGCAAATATGATACAAGCACAACGTGATTATTTTGGAGCGCATACATACCAGAGGGTTGATGCTCCATTAACTCAATATTTTCACACAAACTGGAAAAATTAATAGATATGGAATATCAATTGTTGATCGCCGTAGGTGTAGGTATTTCTGCTCTGCTTTTTATGATTCTGAAATTAAAAACACAAGCGTTTATTGCGCTTTTGATTGTGTGTATACTTGTGGGTATTGTTGCTGGTTTATCACCAGAAATGATTCTCGATAGTATAAAAAATGGAATGGGAGGAACGTTAGGGTTTGTGGCTACAGTAGTTGGTCTGGGAGCTTTATTTGGGGGGCTACTAGAACATTCTGGAGGAGCTCAAGGTTTAGCAAAATACATATTGAAGCTTGCAGGAGAAAAAAATGCATCCTGGGCGATGATGATTACTGGTTTTATTATTGCTATTCCAGTATTTTTTGATGTTGCATTTATTATTTTAGTTCCTGTAGTTTTTGCTATTGCCAGAAATACAAAAAAATCAGTTTTGTTATACGCAATACCTTTACTTGCAGGCTTGGCTATTACACATAGCTTTATTCCACCAACTCCAGGACCAGTTGCGGTCGCAGATATTCTGGGAGCGAATTTGGGATGGGTAATTATTTTAGGTTTTATTACAGGGATTCCTGCAGCAATTGTTAGTGGACCTATTTTTGCAAAATATATAGCTAAGAAAATTAGTATTTCGATACCAGAACAAGGAATAGATATTCTGGAAGATAAAAAATACCCTAATCCGATCACCATTATTGCAATTATAGCATTGCCCATTCTATTAATTGTTTTAAAGACTGTTTTTCTTGGAGATTGGATGGGTGAGAATTTTTTACCAGAATCTATAACTTATACCATTGCTTTATTAGGACACCCTTTTACAGCTTTAATTATTGCTAATCTTCTTGCCTGGTATATTTTAGGTATTAGAAGGGGAACAGGAAGAGATGAATTGTTAAAACTATCTATGAAATCTTTTCAACCTGCAGGGGCAATTATATTACTTACCGGAGCAGGAGGAGCTTTTAAGCAAATTTTAGTAGACACAAAAGCAGGGGAGATGTTAGCTTCTTCGCTGCAAGGTTCATTTATACATCCTTTGTTATTTGCTTTTATAGTAGCAGCTTTGATACGTGTACTTCAAGGATCTGCAACCACAGCTATGATTGCAGCCGCAGGAATAGCATCGCCTATAATTCTGGCCGGTGAATTTAGTGCTGCTCAAATTGCACTTTTTGTGATTTCAATAGCTTCTGGGGCGACTATATTGTCTCATGTAAATGATAGTGGATTTTGGTTAGTTGGCCAATATCTTGGTTTAACCGAAAAACAGACATTTCGTTCCTGGACGGTAATGACTACATTAATCGCATGTACGGGATTGGTCATGTCGTTGTTATTGTGGTATGTATTTTAGTTCTTAAAATCTTATTCTAATAAATAAGACCACAGCAGAATTTCTGCCATGGTCTTAAATCAGTTAACCAAGCAATTAATTATTTATACATCAGAGTGACAGTTAACAATGCCTTGATCTATTTCATCCGTGCAAAGTGCTCCCCCTTTAATAGTAAATAATTGTTCTCTTCTTTCTAAAACTTGTATGTTTTCTAATTTTAACAAATTTTCTAGCATAATAAAATGATTTAATGGTTTAAGAATTATTGTTTTATGTTCTTTGGTATTCAATGTATATTTCAATTATTTGTCGTCATGACATGTTGAAGTACCTACAATACCATGGCATAATCTGGCACCATCACCTCCGCCTTTAATAGTAAATAATTGTTCTCTTTTTTCTAAAACTTGGATGTTTTCTAGTTTTAACAAATTTTCTAGCATAATAAAATGATTTAATGGTTTAAAAATTATTGTTTTATATTCTTAGTAACCAATTTATAAAGCTTTTTTGCATTGAAACCCCCTGTTTTCAGTGAAAGTATATCTAGACGTATTTTTTAACTTTTTGTTATAAAATTGATTTTCATTGAATTTTCATAACCGAAACCCTCTTTTTTATATCATATTACTACTGCTTTTTTAAAGATTAAAAATTACTTTTGTGCAAAATTATTGTAATGGCTGGAAATACATTTGGAAACCTTTTTAAGGTAACTACATTTGGAGAATCACACGGAGTGGCAATAGGAGGAATCATTGATGGATGTCCTGCTGGTGTTGCATTAGATTTAGAAGCAATTCAGGCAGAATTAGATCGCCGTAAACCAGGACAATCAGCTATCGTTACACAGCGTAAAGAGCCTGATACTGTAGAGTTTTTTTCTGGTATTTTTGAAGGGATAACTACCGGAACCCCTATAGGTTTTGCTATTAAAAACGCAAATCAGAAGTCCAAAGACTATTCGCATATAAAAGACTCATATCGACCTTCTCATGCAGACTATACCTATGATCAAAAATATGGTATCAGAGATTATAGAGGAGGAGGACGTTCTTCGGCTCGTGAGACTGCCAGTAGAGTAGTGGTAGGGGCTATAGCTAAACAGGTATTGTCTGAAATTAAGATTAATGCTTATGTAAGTGGAGTTGGTGCTATAAAACTAGAAAAGAGTCATACCGAATTAGATTTTTCATTAACCGAAAGTAATATTGTTCGTTGTCCGGATCCTAAAATGGCAAACGAAATGGAAAACTATATCAAACAGATTAGAAAAGAAGGAGATACCGTTGGGGGAATTGTGAGTTGCGCAATTTCTGGTGTTCCTATTGGACTTGGAGAACCTGTTTTTGATAAATTACATGCAGAATTAGGAAAAGCTATGCTTTCTATTAATGCAGTAAAAGGTTTTGAGTATGGAAGCGGTTTTGCCGGAGCAGAATTAAAAGGAAGCCAGCATAATGATCTTTTTAATACAGACGGAACAACTAAGACCAATCTATCAGGAGGAATACAGGGTGGGATTTCTAACGGAATGGATATCTACTTTAATGTAGCTTTTAAACCTGTAGCTACAATAATGCAAGATCAGGAAACCATTGATAAAGATGGAAATATGGTAAACATGCAAGGTAAAGGAAGACATGATCCCTGTGTTGTGCCCAGAGCAGTTCCTATAGTAGAAGCAATGGCAGCTTTGGTACTTGTAGATTATTGGCTAATGAACCGTACAATCAAGAAATAGGAAATAATAAAAGATAAGTTAATAATTTACGGTAATCTTATTTTGGTTGCCGTTTTTTTGTTTTTAATTTATATCTTCGACGCTATTTTGCTTATATATTAAAATACTCACATGAAAAAAATCGCATTGCACTGGCAAATCATGATCGGAATGATATTAGGGATATTATTCGGATTTTTAATGACTACCTTCTCATGGGGGAAAGGATTTACAGGAGATTGGATTGCACCTTTAGGAACTATTTTTGTAAATCTATTAAAGCTAATCGCGGTTCCGTTAATTTTGGCTTCTTTAATTAAAGGAATTTCAGACCTAAAAGACATTTCTAAATTTAAATTAATAGGAGGAAGAACAATTGTTATTTATATTTTAACAACTGTTATTGCAATAACCATTGGTTTATTAATGGTAAACGTATTTAAACCAGGAAATGGAATTACTCCTGAAACCATAGAAAAATTAACTGCAGAATATGCTGGTAATGCTAAGATTTCTGAGCGTATCGCTGAAGCAAGCAAACAAAAAGAAAGTGGTCCTTTACAGTTTGTTGTGGATATGGTTCCGCAAAATGCGGTTAAAGCCATGAGTGATAACAAAATGATGTTACAGGTTATATTTTTTGCAATTTTCTTGGGTATTAGTATGTTACTTATAAAACCATCTCAATCAGAGCCTCTTAAAAAGTTTTTTGATAGTTTGAATGATGTGGTGTTAAAAATGGTCGATTTAATTATGCTTTCCGCACCATTTGCTGTTTTTGCTTTGTTAGCTAATGTAGTTGTTACCTCTGATGATCCTGATATTTTATTTGCGTTATTAAGGTATGCAGGTGTTGTAGTATTTGGTCTGGCCTTGATGATCCTATTTTACTGTATTCTGGTGGCAGTTATAACTAAGAAATCTCCGTTATGGTTTCTTAAACAAATTAGCCCTGCACAATTACTAGCATTTTCTACTAGTTCTAGTGCAGCGACACTTCCTGTAACCATGGAAAGAGTAGAAGAACATATAGGAGTGGATAAAGAAGTATCTAGTTTTGTACTTCCTGTAGGAGCGACTATTAATATGGACGGAACTAGTTTGTATCAAGCCGTTGCATCTGTATTCATTATGCAAGTTCTTTGGCCAGAAGGATTAACATTTAGTAATCAAATTACAATTGTATTAACTGCTTTATTAGCATCAATAGGATCTGCCGCTGTTCCTGGTGCAGGAATGGTAATGTTAGTAATTGTTTTGGAAGCCATAGGCTTTCCTTCTGATAAATTGCCAATTGGATTAGCACTGATATTTGCTGTAGATAGACCGTTAGACATGTTGAGAACAACTATCAATGTTACAGGTGATGCAACTGTATCTATGATTGTAGCTAAATCTGTTGGGAAATTAGGAGAACCAAAGGTAAAAGAATGGGATGATCATTATGATGATGTAAAGTAATTATTCTACTTTCCAATTCCTAAGAAGCTCAAATAGTAATGGATAATCTTTTTCTCGTTCGGGATTCCACATCATAGTGAGTTTTGCTTTTTGTTTTATATTTTTCAATTCAATATTTTGTATTGGAAACTCATGACCATACAATGAAGAAATAGGCTCTAGAGAAATTCCTAAACCGGCTTCTACAAGTCTAAAACTTGTACTGGCAGAATCTGTTTCATGAATAATTTTTGGAACAAACCCTGCATCAATACATATGGATTCTAATATGTGTACATAATTTGGGCCATCTGCAACAGATGGAAAAATGAATTCTTCATTGGAAAAGACAGAAAAATCACTATAATTATCCTGATTTATAGGATGATTTTCTGGTAATAATATTACGAAATTATCGATATGTAATACTTTGCTTTTCAAATTGAAGGGGACCATTGGATTTGTTGCGAAACCAATGTCTAATTCATTTTGCTGTAGAGCCAGATATTGATCCCGATTGTTCATTTCTCTTAATACCGCTTTTATTCCAGGTATTCTTTGATGAACAGTTTTTAGGATTTCTGGTAAGATGGTTTGCATTATTGAATGAGTAAAACCTATTTTAATTTCTCCTGCCTGACCATTGTGAATTTGGACTGTTTGTTTTTTAACCCTTTCTAATTGAATAAGTAGTTTTTTGGCTTCTGCTATAAAATAATATCCAGCAGCAGTGAGCTCTACATTACGTTTATTTCTTTTAAACAATACTGCACCGATTTGATCTTCTAATTGCTTTATTTGTCTGCTCAATGCAGGCTGTACAATATTCAATTCCTCTGCAGCTCTGGTAAAGTTCAATTTTTCGGATAACAACAGTACATTTTCTAGTTGCTGGATATTCATTAATGCATTTTTGTTATTAGTTAATCAAAATTAAGTATTTTTTATTATAAATATAGATGATTAATTTTGATGTGTTTCAACATTTGGATAATTCATAGTATAATATTAGTGATAGAATGCAAAACACGATACCAAACCTAGACACATTGGAAAAAGCTTATGATCCTTCTGATTTTAGAAAGATAGGACATGAGATGATCGATTTAATTGCTGACCATATAGAAAAAGTTCAGACAGACGAGGACCAACCTGTTCTCACGTATAGAGAGCCAGAGGATGAATTATTATTCTGGAAACAAGATTTTTCTTCGGATACTGGAATGATTGATGTATTCAGTAATATTCTTGAACATTCTATAAGTGTGCATCATCCAAAATATATTGGTCATCAGGTTGCTGTTCCTGCATTAATTTCTGGTTTGGCTGGACTGATGTCTGATGTGTTAAATAATGGTACTGGAGTATATGAAATGGGAATGGCAGGTAATGCAATCGAAAAAATTGTTACAGATTTAGTGGCTAAAAGAATTGGGTATAGTTCTGATGCTTCTGGGTTTCTTACTTCTGGTGGTACTTTAGCCAACCTTACTGCTTTATTGGCTGCACGTAAAGCTAAAGCACCAACTGCTGTTTGGGAACATGGACATCAAGAAAAACTAGCAGTATTAGTTTCTGAAGAAGCACATTATTGTATTGATAGAGCTGCTAGAATTTTAGGTTTAGGAAATGATGGGATTATAAAAGTACCCGTTGATTCTGATTTCAAAATAGACACAAATATACTTGATGAATATTATAGTAAAGCCAAAGCAGATGGTTTTTATGTTATTGCCCTTATTGGTTGTGCATGCTCCACAGCTACCGGGTCATACGATAATTTAAATTATCTTGCAGATTTTGCAGAAAAACAGAATTTATGGTTTCATGTGGATGGTGCTCATGGAGGCGGAGTGGTGTTTTCAAAGCAATATAAATATTTGGTAAACGGAATTGAACGTGCAGATTCTGTTGTTATTGATTTTCATAAAATGCTAATGACTCTTGCTTTAAATACCGGATTAATTTTTAAGAAAGCAGAAGATGCTTATCAAACTTTTGCACAAAAAGCTCAATATTTATGGGATTCACAAGATACCAGAGAATGGTATAATTCTGGAAAGAGAACTTTTGAGTGTACAAAATTTATGATGTCCATAAAAGTTTATGCCATACTAAAAGCACATGGAGAAGAAATATTTGAAAAAAATGTTGATACTTTGTACCATCTTGCTTCGGTTTTTTCAAAAACGATTAACGATCGCCTTGATTTTGAATTGGCGCTAATACCAGAGGCGAATATCATTAATTTTAGATATACCAAAGTAATGATGGGTAGGGATATTAATTCTCTTAATGCAGATATCCGAAAACGTTTAATCGCTTCAGGAAAGTTTTATATTGTGCAAACTAGAATAAAAGAAGAATTATATCTTAGAACGACGATCATGAATCCACTAACAAAAGAAAAGGACTTAATCTCTCTTTTGGATGAAATAGAAACTATCGCAGCAACTATAGCGTAGTTACTATAGAAATTCTGGTTATGATCTTACTTTTCCGGTTAATACACTTACCTTAGAATTAAAAGGATTTCCAGACGCTCTTCTTAGTAAAACTACTTGTCCCGTATGCCATATTGCATCAGCAATAGGGCCATTGATGTTATTCCAGAATGGGAATTCTGTATTTTTTTCTTTCCCTTTGAAAACAACCTTAAAATCCGTTAAATCATTGCTTTTTAGTAATATATTACGCGCTTTTTTGAAATTTTCAAGAGTTTTTTTACGTTTCTCAGCATAATTCATTTCTGGTTGTTCTATGGTAGGGTCGTTTATTGTTTTTGTAGTCGCATTAACAATTACTCTAGATAAATCATAAATATGATCAATGGTCTCTTCACATCTTCTTCCTTTCTCACTTGGTTTGTATTGTAAATCTTCGTCACGTAATCCTTCAGTAGCCCAATAATATCTAAAACCTAACCCATCAATTAATCTCGCAGCAACAGAACCAGCAGTATAGGTTTCTGGATAATCCGGTATTTCTGCATAAGGAAGGTTTGTAGTGGTTGTATCCTGAGCATGTAATGTTATTGAAAAGAATAGGAGAGAAATGACAAATAAAGAAAATTGTTTCATTGTGAAAGATTTTATTTTTTTTAAAAAACTAAAGTAATTCACTCTATAAGGATAGCGAAAGATATTATGATTTTTAACATTTTCTTTACGCAACCAAATATAAAAGCTATTCATCTATTAGATATATAAGATTTAACCAAATCTATAGGTCATGAAATATTTTATTTATTTCTTTACTTCTATACTGATAATTGGATGCAGTGGAGATGATGATGTAGTTACTAATCCAGATCTTAATTCTTCAGGTTTGGGAGGTGAATGGAATTTGATCAATGTCTCGGGAGGTTTTATCGGAATTAATGAAAATCTTGATAAAGGTATAATCATTTGGAATTTTAATGAGACTAATAAAAATGTCGTAATCACAAATAATAATATGAATGATGCGATTAATGATATATTGCCAACAGGTACTTATAATTTTTCTATGGTTACAATTAACGGAAACGAAGAATTGATCATCAATGATAGAAACTTAGGCAATTTTGAACTTACCAATAATGAATTTACCATTGATGAACAATTTAGAGATGGTTTTCGATATACATTTCAGCGTTAAAGATTAATTCGTTTGTTTTTTGGGTACTTTACTTGATAAGAAAACTGTTTTTCTTCTTTTTGATTTGAAGGGATATTTAGTTCCCAAGTTATGATACCGGTTTTAGTATCATATCCTAAAGCACTAGTGTTAATATCGTCTATTTTGATTTCTTTGTTCTGAGAAATAGGAATACGATCCTGTAACGTAATATGGATTTTATTTTTCTTGTTATTTTTAATACTGATTTTATACCCACGATTTATAATTCTATTACTTCCTGTAAAGGATTTACTTTTAAAATTATTAAGTTGTTCTCTTTTCACAATGATATTTGGATCAACACCTAAGGATATTGTGAGACTGTCTGTTGTTGCTAGAGGATCGATATTTGTTTTTCCTGCAAAGCTACCTTCAAAGTAAATATTGGCTTCTCCCGCTAATAAGTTAAATTGTTCCCAGTTTCCTAGTTTTGCAGTCAGAAATGCATTTTCATCAAGTTCTGGTGCTACATAATACTTGTAATCTGCTTTCATATCAAAATTATCAATCTCAATTACGGTAACCTCTGCATTAGAGTTGATCGTGTATTTATTTTTAATTTTGAATTTAGTATTTGTAATCCCTTCTTCTTTAGTTTCAACCACTCGGTTATATTCTTTTTTTTCTTGCATCCTTTTTGCTTTAACACCAGATACTCTTCCTGCGAGAGAAGATGATCCATATGAAGTAACAACAACTTCTTCTAATGCTGATACATCTTCTTCTAATTTTTGATTTATTGATGAGGAATAAATAGGAATAGTTGCGCTATTAAATCCTATGTAAGAAAAAGAAAGTTCTCTTCCTCCTTGGATATTTATAGAGTACCGACCATCAAAATCCGTTTGAACACCATTTGTGGTTCCTTTTTCTATAATATTTACCCCAGGAAGTGGTTGGCCATTAGAATCACTAATAATTCCGGTTACTCGCCTTATTGTTGGGTTATATTTATAGCCATGCCTATTAACAGTATTGTTTCTTCTATAATTGCCATAAGTAAAGTTTAAATACTTTGTAGTTAGATCAGGTTTAAGATTATTGGTATTAGGATCACCAGTAGACAAGATGATATTTGCATTTTTCCAATCTGTTCCGGTTTGTTGATATACATTTGCTTTATATGCTATGTTAAGTGGAGATTCAACATTTTTTGATTTGATATCATATAATGGAAACCAGCCTGCATTATTAACATTATATCGTATTTCTAGTATTAGATTAGACGCAGTGGTAGCATCAAGTTTTAGTTTAATTTCACCACGTTCTTCTTTGGTATGATCATCAAGTGTATTTATTTCATTTCTGATGGCATCAATATTTTTATGTAAGTCATTTAATTTTTGTGTAATGGTATATATATCATTCTTTATAATAACAGATCTTTCTCTATAATACGTAGAAATTTGTTTTACCGTTTCTAAAGAAAGGGTTGTGTTGTTACCACTGATCTGTTGATTATTGTCTAGTACTTTTTGTTCTTTTTGTAGCCCAGAAATGATATTATCATTGTTACTTCTCTCTAATAGTAATTTTTGAAGTTTATTTTTCAAAGATTTTAGTTCTTCAGATTGTTGTTTCCTTTCGAGATAATTAATGTTGAAATTTATTGATACTATAGAATTGTTTTTTAACCCTGATATTTGAATGCTATTTTCGTCAATTGAAGGAGATAGATCATGCAATATGATATCATTGATTCCCGGTTTTATATTTACAGAGGTAGTTCTTTTTATTTGTGCGCCCGTAAGGTATACTGTTACTTCTTCAATTGTAGATACTGTCTTCTTTTCATTATTAGCAGATACAAGGAATGAAAACAATAAGAATAATAGCGTATAGGTTCTCATAATTTTATAGTTTTTAGTTATAAAAACGAATATAGATTGTTAGTGTTTTTTGTAAAACCTTAATTGAGTGAACCGATATTTTGAGTTAGTGAAATCTATATTTTAGAATTATAAAACCAATTCTAATATTTAAATAGGGGGATTTTCCCCTGATCACTTTTAGTTAAAGTCCCCTTACAAGGTATTATTCTTATCTATACTTTTGGTATATCAATTTTTCACACTAAAAACACTTACAATATGAAACGGCTTTTACTACCCATAGTGCTTATTACTTTTGCTGTTATATGCCTTAGTATTGTGCATATAGACAATGTTAATAAGTTAGACGCTCAATCCAACGAATTGCGTAAAAAACATCAGACTGAGTTTGACTCAGGTAATCAAGTAGATAACTCTTCAAGGGTGGTTGTACCAAAGACTAAATGAAGAGCAGAAAACGATTCAATTGTTATTGATCAATAAAAAGAGCTTTAAGTTTTGGGGTTGGAATCATACAACTTTCTTTTTTGCCAAACCATTTATATCTGTTTTTGGCAATAATATTGTAAATCCAGTCTCTAAAGAATTTAGGTAAAATAAGGAAAACAGAAAGTAAGGGATAAAGACCAGACAGCTGCTTTGCAATATGTAAAGCGGCTGTTGATTTATGATAATAGGCGACTTTTGGTTCAATCAATAAAATAGAATCTAATGAAGAAGTGTCTATGTTTCTTTCCAGAATTAGTTTTTTACCAATTTCGCTCTGTAGAGATGCATACCTGAATATATCTTTTTTATCGCGCTTAATAATAAAGTTTATAGCACTATTGCAGAGGTTACATACGCCATCAAATAATATGATTTTTTTATCTTCTTTAATCATATGACAAAGATAATACGAATTATGGATAAGAAATATGGTATTATGAATTCATTAAGAATCACTTGGCGATAACAGAATTGATAACTTGTTGTGTTGTTATCTGAAGATTTTTGGGAAGCTTGTTGTCTTTAGGTAGTACAGCTAGATAACGATCGTTATTAGAATCATAAACTTGTTTATAAGCAGGATCATCAAGTTGTAGTATATCGCAGATTTCTTTGATGAGATCAAGATGGTAGATCAGGTCATTACTGCCCAAATGAAAAATACCTTTCTTACTACGATTAATAATGTAATGTATTTGTTGCGTCAGTTTTGATATAGAGGTCACATTAATAATTACGTTTGGAAAAACTTCTATCGGTGCGGCTAAATCATGCAATGTTTTTAATTCCTGAACCCTAGGAGTACCAGACCCAAAAACCATGGGAACCCTTGCAATTACATACTTATTTGTTGGTAATCGCATTAAAGCATTTTCAATTTTAATTTTAAATCTTCCAAAAACACTATCGCTTAATGTTTTATCATATTCATAAGATGGGTAGTTACTAAAGGAATCAAATACATTGGCACTAGACATAAAAATAAGCTTGCATTTATGTTTTTGTATCCATCCAATTATACGTTGATGTGCATCTAATTGTGAGTTAAAATTACCTCTAAGTGTAGTGATAATATAAGTTGGCTTTAAGTTATCTAATAGAATGGAAATATCTTCAAGTTCCATATCATATTGAAAGAACTTATTGTTCTTTTCAAAGAATGCGTTGTCAGTACGATATGTACCATAGGTATCAAAATAGGAATTTAGCTCTTTATAAAGAGCATTTCCTATAAAACCACTGGCACCTACGATCAAAATTCTTTTCAAAATCCTATTATAAAAAAATTAAGTTTCAAATATTACTACTGTGTAACCTTGAAACTTAATTATACTATTGTTTATTGTTATATTACCCTTTATAAAAAGGTAATTTTACTACGGTTGCGGGAATAGCTTTTTTGCGAACCTGGATATTAATTTTACTTCCAGGCGTTGCAAAAATAGCGGACACATATCCTAGTCCAATTCCTTTTCCTAAAGAAGGAGACATAGTACCAGAGGTCACAATACCTATTTTATTACCATTATCATCTACGATGTCATAGTCATGACGAGGAATACCACGTTCATTTAATTCAAAACCTACTAATTTTCGTTCTGCTCCACGTTCTTTTTCTTTAGCAATAGATTCTGCATTAATAAAATCTTTTGAAAATTTAGTAATCCAACCAAGTCCGGCTTCTATAGGAGAAGTTGAGTCATTTATATCATTTCCATAAAGGCAATATCCCATTTCTAATCTTAATGTATCTCTTGCAGCTAATCCGATAGGTTTAATACCAAAGTCAGCCCCTGTTTCAAGCACCTTATCCCATATCTGCTGAACTTCAGAGTTTTTGCAATAAATTTCAAAACCTCCACTACCAGTATACCCTGTTGCCGAAATAATAACATTTTCAATTCCTGCAAAATCAGCTACTTCAAAAGTGTAAAATTTCATTGTTTCCAGATCAACAGAAGTTAATGGTTGCATTGCAGCAGCAGCTTTTGGACCTTGTATTGCCAATAAAGAATAGTCATCAGATAAATCACGCATGTCTGCATTCATAGTATTATGGCTACTAATCCAATCCCAGTCTTTTTTAATATTAGAAGCATTAACGACCAAAAGATATTTTTCATCTGCAATTTTGTACACAATCAAATCATCTACAATTCCTCCTTTATCATTTGGGAAACAACTATATTGAGCTTTTCCATCAACTAGTTTAGAAGCGTCATTAGAAGTTACTTTCTGAATCAAATCTAGGGCGTTCGCACCGGTGATTAAGAACTCTCCCATATGAGATACATCAAAAACGCCAACATCTTTACGAACTGTTTCGTGTTCTATGTTGACCCCTTCATAAGATACAGGCATATTAAAACCTGCAAAAGGAACAATTTTAGCCCCTAAAGCAATGTGAGTTTCTGTTAAAGCAGTATTTTGCATAATGCAATGATTTAGTGTTATCAAATTGACGCCGAAAGTAAAAAACTTTGTGTAGGTATACAATGCTTTTTTGTTATAATCCTGATAAATTATCAGTTTGATGATATATTTATTATTAAATATTATACTATTTGTTTTATATATAAGAATAGTACTAAAATCTCCTTAAGAATCAATTCTTTTCATGATAAAAGTAATTTTAATAACGATATATAATTTTTAATACTTTAACAATAGATAAACATCATTTTTTTAAAACGAAATTTTTAATGTTAATCATTTGTTGTGATCACGTTAAAAAAATATTTACCTTTATAGTGGAATTAAGGTAGAGGTGAATAGGGAATCACAAATAACTGATAGTTTTTTAATTAAGAATATAAATGAAGGAAATGAAGAAGCCTTCAAAATTCTTTTTGAGCTATATTATAGTAAATTACTATATGTGGCTAAGAATTATATTTCCAGTACCGAAGATGCAGAAGAAATTGTACAAGATGTTTTTTTAAAAACCTGGAAAAAAAGAAAAAATATTTCTACTAATATTAATGGATACCTATTTAAAATTACAAAAAATTCTTGCCTTGATTATTTGAGATCAAAGAAACATAAACTTAGCTCTTCCAATAATATAGTACAGCTTGAAGCATTTATAAATCATAATGCATTGGCAGATAAAAATGCCTCTTCTATTATAGAAAAAGAATTAGCACGAAAAATACAACTTAGTATAGAATTGCTTCCAGAGAAATGTAAAAAAGTTTTTATTAAAAGCCGAATTGAAGGTTTAAAAAATAAAGAAATATCAAATGAATTAGATATTTCTGTAAAAACTGTAGAAAACCACATCTCTAGAGCAATCAAGCATATGAGGCTGCATTTAAGAGAATTCCTATCTTTTTTTTAATACTTTTCTTAAAAAAATAAAAAACTTTTTGGGGGGTAAAGTAATTTTATACGTCTTTATAAGTATAAGACTATAATTTAATGCAAGAAAAAGATCTCATAAAGTATATAAAGGGAGAATCTGATCCAAAAGAAAAAAGAATTATTATCAATTGGATTCGAGAAGATGTAAATCATCAAAAGCGCTTTAATATAATAAAGGCAGAATACATTGCTTCTACTCTTGATGAATCAGAGAATGTTGATATCGATACAGTATATCATCGTTTTTCTTCTAAACAAACCAAAAAGAAAAGAAGACGTTATTATATTTCTGCAATTGCGTCTATAATAATACCACTTATGGTATGGTATACTTTGACATCATTTCCTGATAATGATTTGATCGTTGATACTACAGAGTTTTTAAGATTTGATACTAAAACTGTAACTACAGGTCATGGAGATCATAAAACGGTGATATTACCAGATGGATCATCTATTACATTAAACGCTGATAGTAGCTTAAAATATCCTGAAGAGTTTGATGATGATGTGAGAAAAGTAACCTTGATAGGTGAAGCTTTTTTTGATATTCAAAGAGACGAGAGTAAACCCTTTATTGTACAAACAGAACACCTGAAAGTAAGAGTTTTAGGAACATCATTTAATGTTAAGTCTTATCCAAAAGATGAGAAGATAGAAACTACATTAGTAACAGGTAAAGTAGAAGTTCTACAGAAAGAACAAATAACCCCCATTGTTTTAGAGCCATCAGAAAGAGCAACTTTTGATAAGAAAAAAAGTGATATCAAAGTCGATAAAGTTGATTCTAAAAATATAGTGGCCTGGCAAGAAGGAAAATTAATTTTTGATAAAACTCCTTTAAAACAAGTAGTATTAGACTTAAACAGAAAATATAATGTAGAATTTGTAATTACATCTGATTCTCTTTTACAATATAAATATACAGGAGAGTTCGATAACCTTGAATTAGAAGAGGTTTTAGATCTTCTCAAAATTTCATCACCTATAAATTATAAATACTTAAATAATAAAATTATGCTTAACTCAGAATAAAAGTACAGAAGAGAGTGCTGGAACACTCTCTTCTTATAATCATTTAATTAGACTCACGAATTAGAATAATTAAAATCATACAAAACTATGAAAAAAAACCTTTCAGATGTTTTCTTATCAAGAAAACATCTAATAAGAATTATGAAAATATATTCGTTACTTATCTGTATTACTATTTCGAAGCTATTTTCATTTAATACATATTCTCAGAATATATCTATTTCTTTAGAAGAAGCAACATTACAAATGGCTATTGAAGAAATAGAAGAAAAAAGTGAATATCGCTTCTTTTATAATAATAATCTTATCGATATTTCAAAAAAAGTTTCTTTAAAAGCAAATAATGAGAAAGTAAAAAAAGTATTAAATGGACTATTTAATAGGACCAATATTAATTTTAGAGTATATAAAAATCAAATTGTCTTATTTCCTAGATATGTTAAAACTTCAGAAGAATCCATAAAGAATCTCTTAGATTTTATGGAAGAAAAATCTAATACTACAAAAAGTAAGGGCAAAACGAAGATCGATAAAAAGAATGAAGTAGTACAAAATATGGTAAGAGGAACTGTGAATGCTGCTGACGGTATTCCTTTACCCGGAGTGAACGTATTAATAAAAGGAACAAATACAGGTACATTAACAGACTTTGATGGTAATTATGAAATCGCAGCAGAGCAGGGAGACGTTTTAACATTTTCTTATGTTGGCTTTCAATCTAAAGAAATTGTCATAACAAATAATGCGTTAAATGTTATCTTACAAGAGGACGTAAGTACATTAGAGGAAGTAATTGTGGTTGCTCAAGGTATTTCAAAATCAAGAAAAGCACTGGGATATGCTATTTCTAAGGTAGAGACAGAAGAAACCGAAAACCGTCCTGAAGCGGATATAGCAAGAACCTTACAAGGTAAAATATCTGGAGTTTTAATATCTCCAAATGATGGAAGTAGTGGTGCAGCAGCAGGTATTGTCATTAGAGGTTCATTATCTTTAACAGAAGGTAATGGTGCCTTAATTGTTGTAGATAACGTTCCGTTTTCTGGAAATCTTCTGGATATCGACCCAAATAATATTAAAAACATTACAGTTCTTAAGGGCTTAAATGCAGCTGTATTATATGGTAGTCAGGGTAGAAACGGTGTGATTCTGGTTGAAACCACTACAGGTGCCGCCAAAATAGGAGAAAAAGGTTTTACAGCAAAAATTTCTCAGACAACTTATACGAATAATGTTGCTTCATTACCAGATTTTCAAAATACCTTTGGTGTAGGTAATAACCTTGTAACAGACAATGGTACTATTGGTAATGTTGGTAGTAACGGAGCACGCTTTACAGATATTGATGTGGTGCCACATCCACTAGCAGGAAATCCAAATTTTCCACAATTTGCAGATGCTGTAGTACCTTTTGAAGCTGCACGAAATAATGTAAATGACTTTTTTAGTACAGGAATAGGACAAATAACATCTGTCAACTTAGAAGCAACAGGCGAAAGAACGTCCCTAAACTTCTCTATGGGATATACCACAGAGGGTGGTATTCTTGGGAATAATGACTTCAAAAGATTTAATATTAGCGTAGGTGGAACTTCTCAATTAACGGATAAACTGAAGTTATCTTCTTCTTTATCTTATAGTTCGCGAAATAGAAATTCCTATAGTTCTGTAGATAGTGATGATGCAGATGGTGAGGATATATTAGAGAATTTATATGTAATTCCAAGAAGTTTGGATATACAGAATTTACCATTTCAAGACCCTGTGACAGGAGGAAATGTATATTATAGGGCAGATCGTGAGAATCCACTATGGACTATAGCAAATACAGGAAGAGAGAGAAATGTACGTAGAATAAATGGTACCTTAAACCTAGCATATAAATTCAATGCACATCACAGTTTAAAATATAGAGGAGGTCTTCAAATAGAAACTTCAGATGTTTTAGACTTTAGAAATAGAGGGGGGATCGGTGCAACCGCAACTTTGGGAACTTTGGATCTTACATCTAATACAGAATTTGATGTTGATAATACTATTATTTTTGAATCTAATTATAGAATTTCAGACGCAATAGGCTTCGAATCACAGTTAGGGATTAATTCTAGATATGAAACGTTTAGATCTCAGGATTCTGAATATACCGATCAAATAGTATTTGGTGTGTTAAGGCCAAATAATTTTAGAGTGCCAGGTGAAGGAGATTTTGATATTACCAAACGTAACCTTCTCGGAGTTTTTGGTCAGTTTGAATTTGATTATAATGGTTTTTTATACCTTAATTTATCAGGAAGATTAGATAAAGGATCCACTGTTGAACGTGAAAATCAAAATTTATTTTATCCAGGAGTTTCAATATCCTTTATACCAACATCGGCTTTTGAGTTTGGAGAAAGTTTTGTGGATTATTTGAAAATTAGAGGAGCATATGCTACTTCTTCTGGTTATCCTGGTTTATACAATACAAGACCAAGTCTATCATCAGACCCAAGAGAGTTTAGTGATATTAATAATGCGCTTATTGTCACCAATTCATTATTTGGTGAATTGGCAAATCCAAATTTAAAGCCAGAATTGCATAGAGAATTTGAATTAGGGTTAGAAGGTAACTTTTTTAATAATGTAGTTACTTTACAGGCTTCTGTATATTCTCGTATTTCAGATAATCAAATTTTTGAAACTAATATTGCACCAGCAACAGGTTTTGAAGAAACAGTTATTAATGCGGGTAGGGTAGATACAGAAGGATTAGAAATAGATTTAGGTGTTCGATTATTTAAAAACTCTGATTTTAATTGGACGCTTAGAAATACATTTACCACTTTTAAATCTGTTGTTGTAGATCTTCCTGGTGATATAACTCGTAGAGATAACCTTATTGAAGGTGAAGAATTAGGTGTTTTTTTAGGATCTTATGTCGTTCGCGATGCTGAAGGAAATGCTTTAATTGATCCTACGACCGGACGATTAATTACCAGTGATGATGTAGGGTTACAAGATGAGATTATCGGAAATTCTGTACCAGATTTTAGAGCAACATCAATCAATACATTTAATTATAAAAATTTCACACTGTCAACACAGTTAGAGTATACACATGGCGGAGATCGTAGTTCTGCGGTATTTGAAAACTTATTAGAAAGAGGGGTTACTACTGATACAGAAAATAGAGAAGGTAGCTTCTTAATCCCAGGTGTTTATGGCGATCTTTCTACAGGGTTACCATTATTAGATGCTAATGGAAACACAATACCTAATAGCACTCAGCTTACTGGAAATAATGCAGTGTTTAACAATTTTTATGAAGCTGATGAAAATCTAACTTTTGATGATTCTGTATTTAGAATACGAGAAGTTTCATTGTCTTATAACTTTAATAAAGGCACGTTTAATAAACTACCTTTTGAAAGTATGGATATTACGTTAAGTGGAAGAAATCTTTTCTTTAGTGCTCCAGGATTTCCAGAAGGGATAAATTTTGATCCAGAGACTACAGGTCTATCTACACCAACGACAAAAAGATATTCTTTTTCGATATCAGTTAATTTCTAATTATAAATTCAATTAAGATGAAAAAAATAAAAATATTAATATACTTATTAAGTATAATACTATTTGCGTCTTGTGAATTGGGAGACTTTGGGGATGATTTACAAGAGAATCCTAATCTTCTTACACCAGACCAAGCAGATCCAAATTTCTTGTTGAACAATGTGCAGAAAGAAGTAGCTGATCTTTTACAAGATTTAAACCGTACTACCGATGAAGTTATGCGATATACGGTTTTAAACGAAACCTATTCTGATGTATCAAATCAAGCTTCCTTAAATAGCGAATACACTAATTATTATGCATTTCTCGAAGATGCAAATATAATATTTGATTTAGCAGAAAACGATGAGAGTTTGTTATACCATAGAGGGATGGCTACTATATTAACAGCTTATGCCACAGTAACTATGGTAGATTATTTAGGAGATATTCCATTCTCAGAAGCTAATCGTGGAGATGAACAAATTTTAAATCCAAAGCCAGATGATGATGCAATGATTTATGCAACATTATTAGACCGTTTGGATATAGCTATTGATGATTTAGCAAATTCTACTTTAGCTCCCACTAATGATTTATATTATGATGGAGATGCAGAAAAGTGGATCAGACTAGCAAAATCCTTAAAACTCAAAATGTTGCTAAATATAGGTGATAGAGATAGGATTAATGTATTATTAGCCGAAGATGATTTTATTACATCAGACGATGATTTTCAATTTCAATATGGTACTTCAGCTTCAGATCCAAATAGTCGTCATCCAGATTATAATATTTCCTATCGTCCAGAAGGATTTAGTACATTTTTGGGGAACTCATTTTTAAATTTACTTTTAAACGATAAAAGTATTTCTGACCCACGTCTGCGTTATTATGTATACCGTCAAAGTAATACCGATCCTTCTGATACATTATTAGGTTGTGTAGGGTCTAGTATTTTTAATTTTTGTTACCTGGGCAATGCATATTACGGAAGAGACCATGGAGATACAAGATCTACTGGAGCTGATCGTAATTTGAGAGCTACATATGGTTTGTATCCCGTTGGTGGAGCATTTGACGAAGATAACCCAAGCGCTCCAGAATTTGCAATAGCAGCACAAAATCAATTAGGAGCAGGTATATTACCGATATTATTATCTTCTTTTGTCGATTTCTTAAGAGCAGAAGCGGCTTTGACATTAACAACAAGTGATGACTCTGCAGCATTGTTAGAATCAGGGATTAGAAAATCAATGGACAAAGTACTTAATTTTGCCAATGCAGCTTCAGGTTCTACATTTGCCGCAACATCAGCAGATGTAGATGCTTATGTTTTAGAGGTAATGACTGCTTTTGCAGCTGCAGACAATCAAGGGAAGTTGGATATTATATTAAAAGAATATTACTTAGCCTCTTATGGAAACTCAACAGAGTCGTATAACGGTTACAGAAGAACAGGCTTACCATCAGTATTTACCGCACCAATTTTTGATCCTAATACACCGTTCCCAAGATCATTTTCTATACCAGAAGATGCTATAAATAATAATAACCAATTAAGTCAGCGCCCAATTACCACTCAGGTATTCTGGGATAAGAATCCTGTTGGCTTTATTAGATAATAAAAAGACTTCAAGTAATGAAAAAAATAAATGTATTATTAGCGTTACTGATATTAGGAATATCTTGTAACGACTCCAGTGATATTCTGGAAGACAATTTCACAAGAGGTGGTTTGGTTGTATGGGATCAGGTACCTGATTCTTTTAGACTTAATGTTTTAGAATTTGAAGACCTTGTGTTTTCTAATGGTGTTGAAGATCCCAATAATAATATTATTTCTTATGATTTAAGGATGACTTATGGTGATATTACGGTAGATAAATTTATTACACTTACTTCTTTCCCAAATACACTTACTTTTTCTGGCCAAGAGATTCTTACGGCATTGAATTTAACCAAAGACGATCTTGATATTGCAATTCCTTTGAATTTTGTTGCTGTTATTACTACAACAAATGGAGTTTTTGATGGAGCTAGAATAGATTTTGATAGTGAAACGAATAGTAATGATGGTGGTGATTCGGGTACTGAGTTGTTTGATAACCCAGCGTTTAATCAAGCTATAAATTTTGGACTATCCTTGTTTGTACCGCCACCATTAAAACTAAGAGGAACTTCTTTTGAAGAACCTTTTGGTACAGATGATCGATATACAAGAACTGATGCTGTTGCTGTAGGAGAGTTATTGAATAATCCCGGTGAACGTCATGTACAACATACAGCAGTAGGTACAGGGATAGATGATGAAATTGGTTTTAGATCATTTTTTGAAGATCCAAACACTACAGTTAGCAGTCCAGGATTTACTTCTGAGCAAATAGGTATTAGTAATGATCCTGGTCCAACTGGAGGTTCATTCTTGGATGGAGATCAAGCCTACCAGGTAGAAGATATCGATGGTACTATTAGAATAGAGTTTGATAGAGTTACTGTAGATGCTACACAACATCCAACGACAGGTATCCAGATACAATATTTTCCAATAGGAGGTAATAATCGTGAAAGTGATGATTTTATTAGAGCTACAGCTATTGTCGAAAGAGCGGATGGTTCAATGGAAACCTTAGTGCTTTTGGATATAAATGGATTGGTAGTAAATGATGGACTAGATAGATGGAACCTTATTGATTCAGGTTTTTTAACAGATGTTGTGGCTTATACTTTAACTGTAGAAATAGCCGTTGACGGTGGTTCAGAAGACACTTATTTTGACCAAATGTTAGTATACATACCAGGATAAGATTTTAATAGAATTGTTTCTATCGAAACACTTAAAAATATAAAAATGAAAAAACAATATAGATTTCCAAAAGTATCGATTGTTGTAACCATAATGGTAACGATACTAATAGGTATTATCTCATGCGAAGATGAAGATTTTAGGGTTATACCAGAACCAGAACCTGCCCAAACTATCACGGCGATTGAACCTATGTTATCCGATATTGGTACAACAGTAGTAATTAATGGAACTAATTTTAGTCGTGTTCCTGCGAATAATAAAGTTAGTTTTAACGGAGGAATCCTTGCGATAGTATCAGTTGCTACAGATACAACATTAACGGTAACTGTACCCGAAGGGGCTACAACAGGTCCTATTTCTGTGAAAAAAGGACAAATTAATGTTGAAGGCCCTGTTTTTAATGTTGTTGGAGCACCTGCAATTACAGATTTAAGTACTACCGGTGCTGCAGTCGGAGAAACAATCACTATTAGGGGTAATAATTTTGGAGCAACCGTTACAGATAATATTGTACAATTTAATGGTGTTACGGCAGAAGTTACTACCGCTTCTTCAACAGAAATAACTGTTATTATTCCAGATGGAGCTACTACAGGGCCACTTACTGTAGAAGTATTTGGACAAGTGGGTAGCGTTACTTTTACTATCACACCTACAATAATTTCATTTGATCCTACTGTCGGTATTCCAGGAGCAGTAGTTACGATTATAGGAACTAATTTTAGTCCCGAAGTGGATAAAAATAGAGTAAGTTTTAATGGCTCATTAGCTACTGTAAATTCGGCAACGACTACAGAACTTAAAGTAATAGTACCTGCTGCAGCGACTACCGGTCCGATTGCTGTAGAAGTTGAAGGTTTATTAGCGATTACAGATACTGACTTTACTATTGATTCTGTTTCACTAATTATTCCTATTAATGATGGTAATGATGATGTTGAAGAAGCAGCAGATGGAAGAATGACATTAGATAGTTCTGATCTCGAATTAGGAGAGTTTGATACTTCTGGTACACCAGATTTAGGGTTACAAAAAATAGGATTAAGATTTAACAGTATTACTATTCCTGCGGGAGTTACAATAGCTTCAGCAAGTATTCAATTTGTAGCCGATAGTACACCAGGGGCAGATCCTACAGAAATGACGATTTTCGGAGAAAATGTGGGTAATGCTGCTGCTTATGACGATATAACTCCAGCTAATAGTGTTTCAGGTCGAGTTTTGACTAGTGCTAGTGAGGTATGGAATATTCCAGAATGGACAGGTTCTGAAACAGGTCCAAACCAGAAGACTGTTGATATTTCTAGCATTGTTCAGGAAATTGTGAATAGAGGAGATTGGGCCGATGGTAATAGTATGAATTTTATCTTACAGGCTACGGGAGTTTCAGCCGGTGCCACAGCAAATAATGTTGGCCGCGAGGCAGAAACGTTTGAGAGTGGTGACGGTGTATGTGTATTAAATATAGTTTATCTTAATTAATATCACATAATTTAAAATATCATATTTCATATTGCTAAATCATTTATAATTGATTTATGCAGAATTAAAAATTTGAATGTTTATTAAATAAACTATGAAAAATATAATAAAATATACTTTAATCTTTTTTTTGACAATCTTTTTATCTGGTTGTGAAAATGATGATGATACAAATTCCACAGGATCAGGTGAAGCTTTCGTTTATTTTAACATTGAGGATATAAGTGTTGATCGATCAAAGTCAGAACCAGTAAGTGTTGAATTGAGATATGAAGGTCCTGAAACAGATAAAGATATAGAAGTTCTATATACTGTTAATTACCCAAGTGAAAATAATGCAGTCGAAGGAGCAGATTTTATTCTGCCAAAGACAGGTTCATTTATAATCAGAAAAGGTAAAGCAATTTCTAATGTTGTTTTACTTCAAAGAGTTAATGATAATGAAGATGCAATCCAACCTAGATCTTTAAGTATCGAATTGCAACCAAAAGAAGGTATTACCATTGGAAACTCTTCGAATTTTGGTAGTTCAATTAATATTACTTTGGGAACTGATAATTCTTCGATAGTATCAGAGGCACCTTTTATTGGAGAAAAAAAATTCTCCATAGTTTCTGGAACATCAAAAGTTAAAATCCCATATTTTTCGAATAGAGAAGATATAAGGGATGTTAATAATGATGCAATTAGAAGGGCAATAATCGTACTTCATGGATCAGAGCATACTGCTGGTAAGCATTATACAAGAATGATGGAGACAGCAGAAATGGAGTCTAATAATTTGGACACATTACTTGTAGTATCACCACAATTTATTGGAGAAGAAGAAATTGATCAATATACTTTGGATTCAGAACATTCTTATTGGAGCGGTAATTGGCGTATAGGGAATACTTCTCTTGATGAAACCACTAATCCGCGAACGGAGCGTGTTTCTTCTTTTACATTTATGGATTCATTAATGATAAAATTATCAGAATATCCAAATCTTAAAACTATTGTATTAACAGGGCATTCTGCGGGAGGACAATATATAAATAGATATGCTGCTGGATCACCGATACCAGACGAATTAAATGCCAGAGGAGTTGATGTTAGCTTTATTGTAAACAATCCTAAAACATATGTTTATATGGATAATAAACGTAAAGTCCCGGGTACAGAAAATACATTTGAAGTTCCTTCTGGTGTCATTATCGGACAATGTCCTGAGTATAATGAATATAGGTTTGGCTTAGATGACTTACCCACATACTTAGATGCAATTGGAGAAAACGTCATTCGAAATAGATTACCTCAAAGGAAAGTCACATATTTAGTAGGTCAAAATGATGTAGATACAGATATAGATACTTCTAATATCTGTGAAGCACAACTTCAGGGTAAAAACCGCTTTGACAGAGCTCATAATTATTTTGACCATTTATTAGATTATTATGGACCTTCTATTATGGATACTCAAAAAATGGGAGTTGTAATTGGAGTTGGACATAGTAGCGAAGGGATGTACAAATCAGAAAGAGGTAGAAAGAATACGTTTAGAAATTAAACAAAGAAAATCGAATTGATGTTATAAAGAAATTTTGTTTTCGGTTAGTTTTCTATTCCAGAACCAGCAATTAACCATAAAACATGTATGATGAATTACTCAATTTTTCAAACAATAACATGAATTTAGAAGGAGTCAATAGATTTCTTTGATACACTTAAAATCAATTTACTTGAGTTAGCTAGCCATAAATGAATCCGATAAGGTCATCAAATTATCGGATTCATTTTATGTGATCCAAAACGATGATATTGTTACTTAATATAGAATAATTTCTTCTTCAATATTCATGAAATATAGATCAGATATGTATATCTATAAGTTCAAGGAAAACTGAACTTTGAAGATTTATATGAGTAGATAATAAGGGATAACAATGAATACAAAATTACAATGAAAATAAACTGTTTGACGTATATATTCTTAGGAATAATTATAAGTTGTTTTTATGGTTGTAGCAGGGATTCAGAAAACATAAGAGAAACCATTCATGAAACTAAACTTCTTTATTTTACTGAGCAATATGTGACTGCCGAAAGGAAAGAATGTGAGGCTATAAGAGCAGATGATAAAGACCCAGATGATAAGATTGGAAATAAAAAGCTTACTGTGCTTAAAAATAAAAATACTTTTAAAATTCCTTACTATGCAAATGTAGCTTCGATTGATGATGAAAACCCAATGATAACTCGTGCAGTAGTAGCATTACATGGTCAAGATCGAAATGCTGATACCTATTATAAACGAATGTTAGCCGCTGCTCAAATGGAAAGCTCACAATTGGATACACTTCTAATTATATCTCCTCAATTTCTAGCAGAGTCAGATATTAACTTGCATGGATTAGATAGCGAACATTTATATTGGAGTTCTGGTGGTTGGAAAATAGGTTTTTTATCTAAAGATGAAGAACAAAACCCTAGATCAGATCGTATTTCTTCATTTTCAATAATGGATTCATTAATAGTTAAACTAAAGCATAATTATCCTAATCTTAGAAATATTATTCTTTCTGGTCACTCTGCAGGAGGTCAATTTTTAAATAGATATGCAGCTGCTACACCAATTTATCAAAGTTTAAACGATGAGCGTATAAATGTTCGATTTATTGTTAATAACCCTAGTTCATATGTATATCTCAATAAAAAACGTAAAGTTGATGGATCACCATCATACAAAGTTCCCACTATAACATGCAGCGCATATAATGATTATAAATATGGATTAGATGATTTACCTAATTATTTAAGTGCTATCGGCGCTAACAAAATTAAAGAACAGTTTTATAAACGAAAAGTGGTTTATTTATTGGGAGCTCAAGATAATAATACAAGTAGTTCGAGTTTGGATACTTCTTGCGGAGCTTTATTACAAGGAAATCATCGATTAGAAAGAGGAATGATTTACTATGATTATCTAAAGGATTTTTATGGTGATAGTATAGAAAATACGCAAACGATGAAAATTGTACCAGGGGCAGGACATAATTCTAGAGAAATGTTTCAATCAGAATTGGGACGTTTTTATGCTTTTAGGAAATAAATACAAAAAATAAGGTTTAAGATTTATTAAGAAAATGACCTGTTTTAATCAGTTATAAATATTAATTATAAATACAATGTATACAAGATTATTTAAAGTTGTTCTGGGGACTATTATTCTTTTAGGAAATGTAACCCAAGCACAAAAAGCAACTGTTTCCAATAAAAAATACACCAAAGAAATCAAGAAATTGGCCGCTAATAAAGGAGTTCAATTAGCTATGAAAACTATTGATGATTCTGATGCCGAAACGATCAAAAACATGATAACACTAACAGAGATTCCCGCTCCTCCATTTAAAGAAACTAAAAGGGCAAAAAAGTTTATGGAGATGTTTGTTGATATCGGTATTGATAGCGTTTGGATTGATACAGAAGGTAATGTATTGGCATTACGAAAAGGGAAAAAAAGAAATAAAACTGTTGTACTCGATGCTCACATAGATACAGTTTTTCCTGAAGAAACGGATGTAACTGTAAAAATAGATGGGCAGACATATACTGCACCGGGAATTGGTGATAACACAAGAGGCATGGCTATGTTATTGGCAGTTTTAAAAGGGATGAATACGGCTTCAATTGTTACTGATGCTGATGTTGTTTTTGTTGGTACGGTAGGGGAAGAAGGTTTAGGAGACCTAAGGGGAGTAAAACATTTATTTAGTGATGCATCAGACATTAAGATTGATTCATGGATTTCTATTGATGGGGGAAGCTCGGGGCGTATTATTAATGGGGGATTAGGTTCTAAAAGATATAAAGCAATTTTCAGAGGAAAAGGAGGACATTCGTGGGGAGCTTTTGGATTAGCAAATCCTCATCACGCCTTAGGGAAAGCAATTACAATGTTTGTAGAAGAAGCTACAAAGTATACCGCAATTAAAGGCCCTAAAACTTCATTTAATGTTGGTAGAATAGGAGGGGGGACATCTGTAAATTCTATACCTTTTGAATCTTGGGCAGAAATAGATATGCGTTCATTAAGCCCAAAAAGATTATTAGAAATAGATAGTATTTTTAAAAAATGTATGAAAAAAGCAGAAACAGCTTATAACAGTACGGAGATCAAAGATAAAGTAACCTTGGAAATGAAATCTATTGGTGATCGTCCATCGGGGATATTAGATATAAATACACCTTTGACACAAAAATCATTGGCATCAGCTTTATTCCTGGGTATTGTTCCTAAATTAAGAACAGGATCAACTAATAGCAATATTCCGATAGCAAAAAATATTCCAGCAGTAACTTTAAGTCGAGGAGGGAAAGGAAGTAGAGCGCATGCATTAGATGAAAAATGGACAAATACACCTGAAGCAACCAGAAATATAAAGCTTGCGATGTTGATTACTATAGCAGAAGCTGGTATTGTAAATTGAAATGTAGTATAGTATAGTATTACTCCAGATTACTACGATCGTTACCCAGCATTATTGTAGGTTCTGAAATCAATATTGATGTTTACAAAATTTTAGGGGTTATTTTGAAAAATCACTCAAAATAATCCCTATTTTTATTTGTATGGAATATAAGATACTAAGTGAAGACCTCGTTTATGACGGTTTTTTAAAAATTAGAAAAGCCTCTGTTATTCACGATCGTTTTAACCAGAACACACCTATCAATTATGTGCGCGAAATGATGGATAAAGGGGATTGTGTGGCAGTATTATTATATGAAAAAGATACTGATAAAGTGTTGTTTATTAATCAGTTTAGATATCCTACAATAAAAAACGATAATGGGTGGTTGTTAGAGATTCCAGCAGGGGGAATAGAAGAAAATGAAGATGCAAAAGATTGTGCAATAAGAGAAGTAGAAGAGGAGACAGGCTATAAAGTTCATAAACTAGAACATATTTCTACATTTTATGCTACTCCGGGAGTTTCTTCAGAACGAATGTATTTATATTATGGAGAAGTTTTTGAAAGGGATCAAATAAGTAAAGGAGGAGGTGTTGAAGAAGAAGATGAAGATATTCAACTCTGTAAAATCTCAATTTCAGAAATAAAAACATTATTAGAATCTAAAATTATCAATGATGCAAAATCTATCATTGCTTTGCAATGGTTTATGATACATAAAACAGAAAAATTTTAGAGCTATTATTTTAAGTTTCTTAGGATAAAATCTAATTTAGTATTTGTATTTAAATTTTCGCTAAAAGAATCAGTAATGTGTTTACTTTTATGGGCTAAACCTAATTGTTGAAGTTTGATAATAGATTCCGTGTCTTCTAAAGTAACTTTACCAGTTAATAAAATATTCATGTCCTTATTAGCATAATAATAGTCGTATATTTTCTTTAACCCGGTTAGATATAGATAATCCTTTGTAAATCCTCCTCCTCGATGCACTCTCAAGGTAATTTGCCAGGCAGCTTCCCGATCTAATTTGTATTGACTATATAAAAGATCAAAAGTATCTTTAAAATCATATCCTTTAATTAGGCTATCCGCAGCAATAACTCTATATGCCAATTCTTTCATTCGTTTTAAGGTCAGACAACCAGACATGTATTCACTAAAAACGGCCAAACCTTCTTGAGTTTCTGTATTGTTAACATAACCATTAGAAAATATTTTTAATGGTTGACTTTTACCATTAAAAGTAGTAACCATATGTACTCCTATTTCATGATTAGCTAATACCATTAAGTCATTGTCACTAAACATGTGATTTTTCTTTAATAGTAATGTTTCCGAAGCATTAAGTACCATAGCAGCTGCCGAGATATTTGTAGATTTCTTGATGTTGAAATCAAAATTATATCGTTTCCCGAATGCTATGAAATATGCTTCGGCATCTGATGCTGTATGTTTATTTATTGTTGTATTTGTATTGTTTTCATCCTCAAAATGAAGAATAAAACGGGCATTTTCAACATCACGTTCTTTAGGAGTTCCAAAAACTTTTAGAGAATTATAATAAAAGTTCTTCCCTTTACCGATCGTTTCTATACATTGTATCAATCCAGAATATTCATAAATTATGTTTTGATATAATTTTCTTATTTCTTCATCTTCTATACGTTCAAGCCTTTGACTAAAAAATAATCGCTGCATTTTGTAGGGATTAAATTTTATTTTCCGGTAGTTGAATTTGGGATTGAACCTGTATTTACAAGCAAAAAAATTCTTTTTTTCTTGCTCTATATTAAGAGGATTCAAGTAATTAAGAAGTTCTATATTTTTTACAAGTCGATCTAGATTTTGATCAATATCAAAAAGGTCGCTATATGTTTCTACTGCATCTTCGATCATATTCTTATCATTTTATAATAGAAAGCACAAACTAACTGCAAAAAAGGGAGATTAACCAATAAATTGATTGTAAAATGTTTTAGCATGTTCTGGAAGTCGTTTTTTTAAACCTTCTTGAATTGCATGAATAACCTCTGGATACATTATGTATTCTAATTCATGACAATAAATTTTGGAAAATTCTGTAGCTAATACAAGTGTGTTTTTAAAATGTTCTGTAATGTATTTTAAAAAATATCCGTTACCTTGAAATGTATCATTAATAGCGGCACTGGTTTTTATAAAATTAGGTAATACGATGGTAGACAAAGTAGTGCACCATGATTCTATAAAGGAAGAATATAGATCATTATTGATATTTGTAGTGCCTAAATTAACTACAGGGACTTCTCGATCCCAACGCCTCCAATTATAAGAATGTAAGTCATATACAATTGCAGCACCATATTTTGATTCAACTTTTGAAATTAAAGCATGGACTACTTTATAAAAATTATGATGTTTTTCTAATGAATGGTTTTTTTCTTCTGACGATAAAGGTGTTTTCCAGAGTTTTTTGCCCCATGCATCTTCGTATATGGCATGATCTGGGGCTCTATTAAGATCATATTCAAATCGCGAATCACATCCGGCAATGACTATTGGATGATCTTGTATCATCTGTTTGGTTGCAGGATCTTCTTCATACCATCTGTCATATTCGCTATGTAAACACTTTTTCCATAGTGCTTTACGAAACTGATGGCCATCATGTATGGCACCACAGATATAATATGTATAGGAATCTATTTTTAGAGTAAAAGAATAATCTTCGGCTACAGCATGAAAGGGTTCTTCGGTTTCGATCTTAGCAATTATTTCTCTTACAGAAAGCTTAAGCATCGTCTACTGTTTTTCTAAGTTTTGCTTTTCTATCAAATCGGTTGACACGTTGTATAACCTTGTCTTCTATAAAATCAATTACTTTTTCCTGTAATTTTACTTTATATTTTTTATTAATATATGTAATTCCTCCAGGACTCATTACATTGACTTCGACCAACATTCCATTTATAACATCGATTCCAACAAAATAAAGTCCATCTTTTACTAGTTTGGGACCAATTTTACGACATAATTCTTTTTCTTGTTTGGTAAGTGAATGCTTTACTACAGACCCTCCAGCGGTGACATTTGATCTATGATCATCTATACCTGGGATTCTGCGCATGGCGCCTATTGGTTTTCCATTAAGAATTAAAATACGAACATCTCCTTGATCAGCGCCTTCTATATAATCCTGTAGAATAACATAATTAGTAGACCCATCCTTGTTATCAATATAAAAATCCAATAAGGACCGTATACTGGTCATTGCCCTTTTCTCTATTAAGATTACACCAGAACCACCAAAACCATTTAAAGGCTTTAAGATCATCTTATCACATTCGGATTCTTTGATCATTTTAATCAGGTAATCTTTATTTTTGGTTACATGAGTGTTCGGTATAAAATGTGTTTCAATATCATCGAAGGCAGCAGTATATAATTTATTATTCGACCTGCGTATCCCATCAATATCATTCATAATAAATACGTCATCTTTTACAGAGTCCAAAAAGTTAAGCATAATCATGTCCAAAGGAGGATTACTACGTAATATGAGGACATCAAACCCAGCTAGTGGGAGCATTTCATCTCTAAAAGATGTTTTTGTATAAAAAGATTTCATAGATGAAGATACTTTTTCTGGCCTATTAATTACTTTGCAAAAAGAAAAAGTAACACTATCACGAATGGTAAGGTTAGATGGAGTGGCTATAGCTACTCCATGCCCTCTTTTTACACATTCATGAATTAGAGTAAGAGAAGTATCCTTTTCAGGATCGATTTCTTCCCAAGGGTACATTAAGAAACAAACATTCATTACTGATGATTTTTGAAAAGCAAAATTTACGTTTTTTATGTGAAAATCTATAAAAAACTTAAAATAAAATTTGGCTCCTGAAATACAATTGTTTATTCACATTCCATATCAATACTTAACTTTTTCATCTTCTTCCAAATTTGATGGTCTGGAGCTTGAGGAGAAATAGTAAATAGTATGAGATGTTTGTTTTGTGCATTACAGAAACTATTATTTACAATTATATTAAGAGATACTTCTTTTTTGGTAGTAAAGGCATCATAGGTTAATATTTTTCCAACATATACACCTTCGTTGACATTTTCAAAAAAAGCTTTAGACGTGATATTTTTCTGAGTAGAATTTTGATCTGATTTGGAAACGGTACTCATTAATCCATCAAAATATGTCTCCATTGCAGTTTCAAGTTTTTTGGGAGACAATTTGGGATCTTGATCTATAACCCACAAAAATGCACATGAAAAATAATCTGGAGCTCCTTGTTTTCCCCATCCTGGAGAAAAACAGATATACTCTGTACCCGAATATTGTAAAGAAGGTGCAAATTCTAAAGGAAATTCAATAACTTCGCTTCTCCAATGCTCTGGAAAGAGTAAAGGAGTCTTTTTTGAAGTATCATTGCCACATTGTATAAAAAGTGACGTTATTATAATAAAAGGTATGGTTTTTGCAAAAGACATATTAAAGTATTAATTTAAGCACTAAAAGTACGAAATTGTTTAATGACAAATTTTTCTTAAATTTGTGTTAATTGGAATAGAATACAAACCCTACAAAATGAATTTATATAGAATATTTTTACTAGTATTCGTTTTCGCAATTCAGATAGCCCCAGCTCAAACTGAACAAGACCGAATCGAAGCCGAGATTATTAATGTCGAAAGAACGATAGTTGCAAAACTTACGGGACATGAACCTATTAAAGGAAAAAAGAAATTAAAAAGTAGATTTAGTACTTCTGAAAGGAAAGCTTCTGCTGATTTTTTATTCAATTCTTTAAAAGATATTGGACTTAAGCCTCAAAAGCACCCTTATAATGTTAAAGATAAAAAAGGAAATCTTTTTAATGGAGTAAATATATATGCAGAAATTCCGGCTACCAATGGCAGTAATGAATTTGTTGTAATAGCAGCTCACTTTGATACTGTAGAAAATAGCCCTGGAGCTGTTCATAATGCTACGGGTGCAGCTATTGCTTTTTATGTCGCAAAAAAATTGGGAGAATTAAAAGAACGTAACAAAAATTTTATGGTTGTGTTTTTTGACCATTGGAAAAGTAATATGGTTGGAACCAGAATGTTTACAAAAAAGCTTAAAGAAGAAGGGTATAATATTCACTCTATGCATAGGTCTGATTATATGGGATGGGATAATGATGAGGATAGAGCTATAGAACTATTGGCTTCAAGTTTGAGTTTAGAATCTAGATATAGATTAGAATCTCCCGTTCCTATTTATAAAAGAACTGTAGCTACTCCAGAGAGTAGATTTTTTGCAAATTTTGGATATGAAACGGTTACACTTACAGCAGAATTAAGAAATGCTGATAACTCACCTTTTGTTCGCCAAAGTGAAGATAAATACACAACGGTAAACTTTAAATACCTAGCATCTACAACAAACATTGTGTATAAGGTGATGAAATCTTTAGCAGAGGAATAGAATATATCTGGATTGTATTAATAATATAATTAAAGGAGTTCTTATTGTAATAAGAACTCCTTTAATGCTTCATAGCTCTTTATCGGAATACTATGCTTTTCCTTATTCATTACTTTTTGAATTTGCGAAGGTATTTCTACCTTAATGTTTAGAGTGTCCTCGACTACGTCAAGAAACTTGACGGGATGTGCAGTTTCCAGAAATATACCATACTCGGTAGATTTTAATCCTTGTTTTTGTAGCCCTAAATAACCAACAGCGCCATGAGGGTCGGCTACATAATTTGATTTTTTATAGATTTTTCCCATTGCTTTTTTGGTCTGTTGATCATCAAAGCTATATGCAGAAAAATTGTTTTTTAGAATAGAGAAATCGTTATCAAAAAGTTGTTGTATTCTTATAAAATTACTTGGGTTTCCAACATCCATGGCATTAGAAATTGTAGCTTTAGAAGGTTTTGGATCATATTCTGAAGTTTCTAGATAACGAACTACTGTATCATTAACATTAGTAGATGCTATAAAGTGTTTTACAGGTAATCCAAGTTTTTGAGCAACAATTCCTGCACAGATATTTCCAAAGTTCCCACTAGGAACAGAGAATACAATATCTTTTCCTTTACTTTTTACCTGTTTGTATGCAAATAAGAAATAAAATAATTGAGGAAGCCATCTGGCAACATTAATAGAATTAGCAGAAGTCAGTTGTTTATAAGAAGTAATGTCAGTGTCTAAGAACGCGGTTTTTACCATATCCTGACAATCATCAAAAACACCGTCGATTTCTAAAGCTGTTATATTTTGCCCCAGAGTTGTTAATTGCTTTTCTTGTATTTCACTTACTTTTCCTTTTGGATATAAAATTACCACATCTACACCTTTTACCCCTAGAAAACCATTGGCTACAGCACCACCTGTATCTCCCGATGTAGCTACTAAAACAGTTACATGATTTTCATTAGCTCGATTAAAATATCCCATACATCTTGCCATAAAGCGGGCTCCTACATCTTTAAAAGCCATTGTTGGACCATGAAACAATTCTAGTGTTCCTAGATTATCTTCAATTTCAACTACAGGGAAATCAAAACTTAAAACATCTGTAAGAATATCTCTTAATTCTACCTCTGGTATTTCTTCACCAATGAATTGTTGGATGGCTTGAAAAGCAATTTCTACATTATCTAGTTCTTCAATATTTTCAAAAAAAGATGTAGATAAAGATTGAATGGATTCTGGAAAATATAAACCACGATCAGGAGCTAATCCTTTTATTACCGCTTCTGAGAATGGTACTTTTGGTGAGTCTTTATGTAAACTATAGTATTGCATTATTTTATATTCTTTACTGAAGTTAGAGAATTGCAGAGAATTCTATTTCTACTAAGATATCTGGAGAAATTAACTTTGAAACTTCTACCATTGTGGTCACGGGTCTTGTTTTGCTAAAAAACTCTCCATGTGCTTTACCAATCTCTTCCCATTGGGAGATATCTGTACAGTACATTCTTGTTCTTATTACATTACTTAAATCTGCACCAAACTCTTTTAATGCTTTTTCTGCAATTTTGATAATAGCAAGAGTTTGTTCGTATTCATTTGCACCTTTTGCGGTAGTACCAGAAATTTCGATTACATCTCCAATTTTTATGGCTCTAGAGTACCCTACAATGTCCTCCCAAGGTGCTCCTGTTGATATTTTTTTGATTTCTTTCATTGGATTTCTTCGATTATTTTGACTCCGTTACTATTTATTTGTGATATATGAATATCAAATTCAAGTCCCGTTTTTGCATAAACTACTCTTATTGCTTCAGCTACATCTGTTGCAATCTTTAGTCCTTTACTTAATGCAAAAATAGAAGGGCCGGATCCAGAAATTCCACATCCTAGAGCTCCTTTTTCAATTGCTGCATTCTTTACATTTTTAAATTCAGGGATTAGAATTGATCTCAGAGGTTCTATAATTACATCTTCTAAACTTCTACCTATCAGATTATAATCTTCGGTAAATAAACCAGCTACCAATCCACCAACGTTTCCCCATTGATGAATCGCTTGTTGCAAAGATACATTATGCTTAATCACTGATCTTGAATCTGATGTTTTTACTTCTATTTGTGGATGAATTACGGTCATCACAAGATCTTTAGGAGAATGTAACTTTATTACATCAAGTGGATTATAACTACGTACCAAGGTGAACCCTCCAAGTAGAGCAGGAGCTACATTATCAGCATGGGCATTACCACTGGCCAGTTTTTCTCCTTCCATGGCAAATTTTACTAATTCCTGAGGTGTATAAGGGTTTCCTAATAGATGATTTACTGCCCAAACTGCACCAGCACTACTTGCAGCACTACTACCAATTCCACTTCCGGCTTTAATTTTTTTATATATTTCTATCGTTACCCCTAAATCTTTTTTGTAATCAAGAAGTAATGCCTGAACGGCTACACCGGCTACATTTTTATCTGTTTCCATAGGAAGATCTGCACCTTCAATTTTGGTAATTCTTATTCCAGGCTCAGAAGTAAGTGAGATTAACATTTCATCACCAACCGTGTCTAAACAACATCCTAATACATCGAATCCACAAGAAAGATTTGCGACGGTGGCAGGAGTAAATATTCTAATACTTTTCATATTATTATTTTTTACCAATTCTAATAATATCTGCAAATATACCTGAGGCAGTTACTTCGGCTCCAGCACCAGCACCCTTTACTATTAATGGTTGTTTAGGGTATCGATCTGTGTAAAAGAGTACGATGTTATCACTTCCTTCAAGATTATAAAAAGGATGATCAGATGGTATAAATTGTAATCCTACCTTGGCTTCGCCTTCTTCATATTGTGCAACATATTTTAGACGACATCCCTTTTTGTTTGCACTGTCCAAAATTTCTTTAAAATGCTTTTCATTTTGTTCTACAGATTGCAGAAAGGCGTCTACACTCATAGTCTCTAAACTTTCCTTTGGAAGAAATGCTTCATTTTCGATATTTTCTAATTCCATTACCTTTCCACTTTCGCGAGCAAGAATGAGAATTTTACGGGCAACATCGATTCCGCTTAAATCTATTTTAGGATCAGGTTCTGTGTATCCTTGCTGTTGTGCTTGTTTTACAATGTCATGAAAAGTAACACCTTCTTTATAATTATTAAAGACAAAATTAAGACTACCAGATAATACTGCCTGAATTTTATGAATATTATCTCCAGATGCAATTAAATTATTTAGTGTGCCAATTATTGGTAAACCAGCACCAACATTGGTTTCGTATAAAAAAGAAGCGTTAAATTTTCTTGATAAATTTTGTAATTCCTCATAGTTAGTATATTCATCTGCACATGCAATTTTATTACAGGTAACTACAGCCATACTCTCTGCGAGATAATGTTTATATATTTTGGCAATATCTGGATTAGCAGTATTATCAACAAAAATAGAGTTTCTTAAATTCATCTCTTTGGCTTTGGCAAAAAATTCTCTTGCATCTGCTTTTTCTCCTTTTTCCAATTTTTGAACCCATGAATCTAAACCAATTCCATGTTCATCAAAGATCATTTTCCGGGAATTCGAAATAGCAACTACTCTTATCTTTAACCTTAATTTGTCTTTTAGATAGCTTTTTTGTTGTTCAAGTTGTTCTATTAATTTACTCCCAACATTTCCGACACCGGTAATAAAGAGGTTTAATTGTTTGGTTTTTACTTCGAAGAATCGTTCATGTAATGTGTTTAATGCCTTCTTAATATCTTTTTTCTCTATAACCACAGAGATGTTTTTTTCTGAAGCACCTTGAGCAATGGCTCTAATATTAACATTGTTTTTTCCTAAAGTACTAAACATTTTTCCGCTTAGTCCTTGATGATGATACATATTGTCACCTACCAGAGCTATAATCGCTACATCATCCTCAATCTTCACTGGATCTAATTTATGTTTGGAGATTTCAAATTCGAATGTGGTATCGAGTACTTCTTTTGCTTTTCTTGCATCAGTAGCTTCTATTGCAAGACATATAGAATGCTCGGATGAAGCTTGAGTTATCAAAATAACATTTATATTTTCAAGAAAAAGAGTTTCGAATAAACGTTTTGAAAACCCTGGTATTCCTACCATACCACTTCCTTCTAATGAAATAATGGATATGCTATCAATATGACTAATCCCTGTAACAGGTCTTTTGCGATCATTTACTTTTCTAGTAACGAGCGTTCCTTGATCTTCGGGTTTAAATGTATTTTTTATCAGTATCGGAATATCTTTTTCTAATACAGGGTGTATAGTGGGAGGATAGATTACTTTAGCACCAAAATGTGAAAGCTCCATTGCTTCCTGATATGAGATATGATGCACAGGTTTGGCTTGTTTTACCAATTTGGGATTAGCGGTATACATACCACTCACATCTGTCCATATTTGTAACTCATCTGCATTAGTAGCAGCTGCGAGAATAGCTGCGGTAAAATCAGAACCTCCTCTACCTAGTGTGGTAGGTTCCCCATCCTTTGTTCTAGCGACAAAACCCGGAAAAAGACTTACTTTATGTGTATTATGATCTGCAAACTCTTTAATATTATCATTAGTTTCTTTATAGTCAATAGTAACTTTTGAATTAATGGTTTTAACAATTAATTCTCGTGAATCTTTTAGGATGATATCTAAGCCTTTTACTTTTGCAGCTTCTACTATGATGTAAGAAGAAAGTATTTCTCCAAAACTGGCAATTACAGCAGCGGTTTTTGGAGATAATTCACTTAATAAATACACTCCTTCACATAAAGACTCCAAAGTGTTAAGCTGTGATTTGACTTTACTAATTATGGCACTTTGCGAGATTACAGGAATGAGGCTTTTTACAGCTTCAAGATGCTTTTTCTCGATTTCTACTAATGTCTTTTTGTAATCTTCATTATTGTTAGAAGCCTCTTCGCCGGCTTGTAACAATAAATCAGTAACTCCGCCCATTGCAGAAACAACAACATATAAAGATTGCTTTTCTGACTGTTGCCTTACAATATCTATTACGCTTTCTATTGTAGTTGCATTTGCAACAGAAGAACCTCCAAATTTTAGAACGTTCATAATATATTTTTTAGTTGAATTAATAATAAAAGCTTATGTCTGATAATTCATTCTTATGAATTATGTACATGTTCTGGCGATACTATATAAATGAATTAACCCCTAAGGGTAATAGTAATTGTAGTAGTACGTGTAATAGAAGAAGCCTTAGATACTAGTGTTGTTCCTAAGGTTATTAATAAAGCCGATATGATAATGGTACTAAACATTAATTTGCTTTGCTTTGTGAGTTCAAATGTATAATTTTTTACTTTTAGAGAAAATTAAATTAACAGTATTCTTAAACTTTTGTTATTTCAATAATTAATGACTTGTTTCATTATAAAATTCCCAAAAAAATAAATGAAATAGATCTAATTAAGATCATATTTGTAAACAATAGAAACAATTGTAAAAATTTAACTTTATGAAGATATTTTCTGCGCAACAAATGCGCATGGCGGATGAAGCTACTATGCAATCCAAAAACATTACATCATTAGAATTAATGGAACAAGCGGCTCAGCAAGTTTTTAATTTAATTCATAATCGATTACAAGGGGCTCCAGTTTTAATTCATGTTTTTTGCGGTATTGGAAATAATGGAGGCGATGGGTTGGTTGTTTCACGATTATTATTAGAACATGGTTATAATATTAAAACCTATATTGTTAATTTCAGTGAGAACAGATCCAAAGATTTTTTGGTTAATTATGATCGATTAAAAGAGATTACATCTTCGTGGCCTATACAACTTAAATCTAAAGAAGATTTTCCTACAGTTAGTAGAGAGGATATGATTATTGATGCTATTTTTGGTATTGGTCTTAACAGACCTTTAGTTTCTTGGGTAGCTCAATTAATTAAGCATCTCAATACTTTTAGGTGTTTTACACTTTCTATTGATATTCCATCAGGATTATATGTTGATAAAGCTCCGGATGATTCTGAGGCGGTCATTTATGCAAATACTACGGTTACTTTTCAATTACCAAAACTAGTTTTCTTTTTACCTCAAACAGGTATGTATACACAAGATTTGGAAGTAATAGATATAGGTCTGGATCGTAATTTTTTAACTCAAAGCCCTGGTGTTGGCATATTAATTAGCAAAAATGAAGTACTTCCATTATATCGACCAAGGCATAAATTTAGCCATAAAGGAACCTTTGGACATTGTGTAATTATTGGAGGGAGTTATGGAAAAATTGGGAGCGTAGTATTAGCTACAAGATCTGCATTAAGAATTGGTGCTGGTTTGGTCTCTGCATATCTACCAGAGTGCGGATATGAAGTTATGCAATCTTCAGTTCCAGAAGCGATGGTCATTACAGATGATGATGATGAATTGGCAGAGATTCATCTTGACTTTAAGCCAACAGCTATTGGTATTGGTATTGGGATGGGGACAAATGAGAAGACCGTAAAAGCGTTTGAAAAATTCTTAAAACATAACCAATCCAGGCTAGTGATGGATGCTGATGGTATTAATATTTTGTCAAAACATCTTCAATTTTTTGAAAACCTACCAGAGAAAACCATTTTAACACCACATCCAAAAGAATTACAACGATTAATTGGAGAATGGAAAGATGATTTTGATAAGATTGAAAAAACAAAAGCATTCTCAAAGGAATACGATTGTATTGTTGTTATTAAAGGTGCTAATTCTATAACCATTTATGACAACCAACTATATGTAAATACTACGGGAAACCCAGGAATGGCAACTGCTGGAAGCGGAGATGTACTTACAGGAATAATTACGGGTTTATTATCCCAAGGATACGAACCTCTTCATGCAGCTGTTTTTGGAACATATTTACATGGAAGCTCTGCGGATATAGCGATTCAACAGACTAGTTTCGAAGGTTTATTGGCAAGTGATATTACCTCTTACATTGGTGCTGCGTTTCTTGAGTTGTTTAAAAGACCAGAAGCAGAAGGTCAAGTAGAATAATTTGGAGTATAAAGGTTTATTATTTTACATTGAAATAATATAGTTTTTTATACAATTTTGTGAGTGTTTTAGAGTTAATTTTATTGTAATGTATTTACATTTGAATAATAATATAAAAGCAAAATGATGACAAGAAAAATTTTAGTTTTAGCGACTCTTATTTTAGGGGTATTATTCACTTCGTGTTCTAGTGATGATGACGGACCTCCAGTAACTACTTTGCAATTAGAAACTATTGGATTACAACCTCTTACAGGAGGAAGTTCTTATCAAGGTTGGCTTATTGTAAATGGGCAGACGATACCCACAGCAAAATTTACAGACCCTTCTGGCATAGTTAATCTGGATGTATTTGCAGAAGATGCTGCGGCCGCTAATCAATTTGTAATTACTATAGAACCTGCCGGAGATATTGATAATGGACCTTCAGATGCTAAAATATTAACTGGTAATTTTAGTGGTACTGCGGCACCACTTACTTTTCAGACTGTTGTGGCTGATCTGTCTGCTGCTTCTGGGCAGTTTTTTTTAGCGACTCCTACAGATAATGCTGGAGGCGTAGATAATGGTAATGATGAGTTTGGGGTTTGGTTTATGAATGGTGCAAATGCAGCTGGTCTTTCGCTTCCTACTTTAGCAAGTGGATGGAAATATGAAGGTTGGGTTGATTTTGGAAATAAAATTGTATCTACAGGAACTTTTTCTGATGTTAACGCTACAGATGATGGAAATTTATTTAAAGGTTCTGGAGGTGATGTTCCTAGTTTTCCTGGTGAAGATTTTCTAGTTATTCCAAGTCAGGTTTCATTATCAGGAATTACATTTCCTGCGGCAGTTACTGGTAAAAGAGTATTTATTACTGTTGAGCCTTTTCAGGATAATGATTCTAATCCTTTTTTTATAGAACCTCTTAGTGCAACAGCAGGGATTACAACAGGTCCTGCAAATCCTGTAACGATGACTTCAAATACAGCAGTCCCTTCAGGAAGAGTGACTAGACCAAATTAAGACATTATATAGTTATAAAAATGATAAAAACTCTTACTTATATAGTAAGAGTTTTTTATTGTATAAATTTTTTTTAAATCTTTATTGGTTTTGTTCAAAAGAGAGTAAAAAGAATCCTTTAAAGAGTTTTTTTCCTTTTTCCTTTTCAGAATCAAGAAGTGGGTTATTATCCAGAATCAAACCAGCTAATGGGTATTTTTCTTTTTCATAAGCTTCTGAGATACTTTTTATATTATTATTGTTGATATGAACCATAAATAGAGATTTCATTTTTGTAAAGGCAGAAGGTAGTTCGGTGAATTGATTATATCCTGCGTGTATTACCCATGTTTTTTTCATTGCAGAGATACTATTAGGTAATACATTTAGATTGTTGTGATCAATATATAAGAAACGAACTTGATCTAATGCACCAATCGTTTCTGGTAATTGATCGAGATTGTTATGATCAATCCATAATGAATAAAGATTAGGTAATTCACCCAAAAGTGTATAATTATGCTTTTCTGATAATATATTGTATGATAAATTAAGATCTTTTATATGATGTAATGAAGTTGTATTATCAGGAAGTTTGGCGATATTATTTCCTTTAAGATTTAGAAACTCAATAGGTAGATCCGAAATTTTAGAAAACGTATCTTCAAGGTTTAGTTTTGGATTATAGGATAAGGATAATTGTTTTAAGTGGGATAATGTTTTGATCGATTTTGGCAGTCTTGATATATCTAAACTATCTAGTATTAGTATTTCTATTTGAGTGTGTTTTCCTAATTGTATAAATATATTATCTAAATTTGAAATCTTAGTATTACTAAGATTTAGCATTTTAAGATTCTTGTTTTTTACAATATATTCTGCTAAAGATTCGACGTTTTTATTACTAAAATCAAGTCTATGAACTTTTGATTTATTACGGTTTGGAGTCGAAGTATAAGTTTTACTGTAGTAAGTAGTATAAGTATTACAACTACTGTATAGTAATATTATAAGGAGTACTGATATAATGTTCCATTTATTAGTCATCTGTAGTGGATTTATAAAATGTATTTCCTGTAACTTCGAGATATAGCTTATCTGCTGTTTCTACTTTCCATGGAAAACGAGGATTTAAACCAATACCATCATGTAGTATATTTTGAATATAAGCCCCTGCTTTTTGACTATTCATACCTAATCTTGTATGAATACTATATGTATCGTTCTGATAAGTACCATAACCATATAGATTTCCATAAAATAAATCTTCATAAGGACCTAAGGTAAACCATACGTTTTTACGTCCATCATCTGAATTTATAGGGTTTCTGGGAGATTTGCTGTAATTTGGTCTTGATGTAAATAGATCAACTCCAAAACCAAGTTGGTAAATAGTTTTGTTATCCTCAATCTTAGTAAAACCAATATCGAGAGAACCAGTAACTCCATAATCTGTTCCAGCTCCACTAAACCAACCAATTCTAAAATCATTCAAAAAAGTAAGATGTATGTTATGGTTAGCATTACTAAACCTCATAAATAATGCTCCACGTTTTAGTCCATATGTTTTTAATTTTTTTGGTAAGTGATCTTTACCAAACCCAAACCCTAGCCCATTAAAACCTCCTTTCCCAAGAGGGTTAAATATAATAGCGTTATTCATGTTTGATATTGAAGAGCCCAATAAATTACTGTTTTTGCCAATTCCTCCTAAGGCAAAGAATTCATATGAATAAGCTAGACCATTCAATTTTATAGTATGTCGTTTCCTAAATTGATAAGACGCAAATGATATTCCACTTTCCAGAGAAAGATCTCCATAATTCAAAGTTCCAAATCCAAAAACACCCACTTTCAACCATTGATTCTGATTTCCCAGGGTAATTTCGGCTTTCAAAAGAATACCTCCATCTGCATCTATTCTTTGTGAAAATAAGAGCGAACAGTTTAAGAATATACATAGAAAAATCAATATCCTTGCTATATATGTATTCATTATCTCCTTGGGTGAAATGAATGTATTACTTCGCTTAAATGACTTCTGTCTATATGCATATATATTTCTGTAGTTGTAATACTTTCGTGACCTAACATCATTTGTATTGCTCTTAAATCTGCACCATTCTCCAACAAGTGAGTAGCAAATGAATGTCTAAATGTATGTGGACTAACTTGTTTATGTATTCCTGCTTTTTCAACTAGACGTTTTGTAATGGTAAAAATCATAGCTCGAGTAAGTTGTCTACCTCTTCGATTTAAAAATAATGTATCTTCAAATCCTTTTTTGATATCGATATGATTTCTTATTTGTGTGGTGTATAGATTAATATATTTTTGAGTTACTTCACCTATAGGTACAAACCTTTGTTTATTACCTTTACCGGTAACACTTATATATCCTTCATCAAAAAACAAACTAGACAATTTTAATTCTGTAAGTTCACTTACTCTTAATCCACATCCATATAAAGTTTCTATAATAGCCCTGTTACGTTCTCCTTCTGGCGTGCTTAGATCTATTTGATTAATGATAAGATCTATTTCTTCTAAAGATAATGTATCAGGTAGCTTTCTGCCTATTTTTGGAGACTCTATAAGTTCCATAGGATTGGAATCCCTATAATCTTCAAATACTAAGTAATTAAAAAAGCTTTTTAATCCCGAAATAATCCTTGATTGTGAACGAGCATTTACCAATTTTGCTGTCTCAAAGACAAATTGTTGTAGTATTTCTTTTTCTATAGAAAGGGGAGTAGATTCTATATTTTGCTCTTCAAGATATTTTAAAAGTCTTTGTATATCTAGAGTATAATTAATAATAGAGTTTTCAGAAAGTCCTCTTTCTATTTTTAAGTAGTGTTCGTAATCTTTTATGGCATGATTCCATTTCATTGCCTCTAATATAAAAAAGAAAACCATCCCAAAATACCTGAAACAGTTTAATAGTATAAAAAATTGATGATTTTATTATAAAAATAAAGCATATTCAATGTTAAATTGAAAGTTACCTTCTATATCATTATTTTATAATAAGATATGCATCAGTATTTTTTGTGTTTGTAAATTTAAAAATCACCATTATCGTTTTTTTGTAATGTCATAGTTTTATTTTGAATAACTTGGAAAGAGGAGTGTTATTACGACATAATTTAAAAACCATTTGTTGTATTGTTAAATCGGTAAAAGGGTTAGTTTTACCGTTGAATTTACAAAATCAATTACATTATGAAAAAACTTATGTTATTTGCAGTTTTAGCTTCTCTTAGTTTGGTGGCTACTGCACAGGAGGAATCAATTAGATTTGGAGCAAAAGCAGGTGTTAACTTTGCTAATATTTCTGGAGATGGAACAGATGGTGTTGATGGGAGAACTGGTTTCCATATTGGAGCATTAGTTGAAATTCCAATTTCAGAGAAATTTGCCTTTCAACCTGAATTATTATATTCTTCTCAAGGGGCTAAATTAGATGTTGGTAATTTAGAAACTACTACAAAAATAAATTACATTAATATTCCATTAATGGCAAAGTATTATGTGGCTCAAGGATTTAGCCTTCAGGCAGGGCCTCAAATTGGATTTCTAACTTCTGCCAAGGCCAAAGTTGAAGGGCCTGGAGTCGATGAAGACAATGATATTGATGATGCAATTAAAGGAATTGATTTTGGACTAAATTTTGGTCTAGGATATCAATTGGATATGGGATTATTTTTTGATGGTCGTTATAATTTGGGTTTATCTAATATTAATGATACTGAAAGTTCTGATGATGTAAAACAAAAAAACTCGGTAATCCAACTTTCTGTAGGGTATAAGTTCTAATATAGTATAATTAAAAATAAATAAAAGCATCCTGATATTTTAGGATGCTTTTTTGTTTGTAGTTTCTGGATTCTAAAAAATAAAACTACTTTTGAATAGTTAATAGTATTTAGATATAGAATAGATAAGCCTATTTTATTATATTACAATTTAAATAAGACGAATGAGAAATAATTTTTTTTTAATCACAACCATCTTAATGGTTATTACCTCTTCATTATATAGCCAGGATGAAGGTGAGGCATTGTATACACGTGCCGGATTTAAGTTTGGAGGAAATTATGCAAACATTACGGGAGATGCAGAAGATACTGATGCTAGAATACGCGTTCATTTGGGAGCAGTGATAGAGTTTCCTATTACTCGTCGATTTTTTATACAGGCAGAAGTTTTGTACTCTGCACAAGGGTATACATTTGATGAAGCAGGGGAGGAGAATAAAATTAGTTTAAATTATTTAGCACTACCTGTTGTTGCCAAGGTCTATTTTACAGATAAATTTAGCTTGGAAACAGGTCCTCAATTGGCCACATTAGCCAATGCTAGTGAATCTGCAGAAGATACTCCTGATGAATTCTTTGATTCCTTTTCTAATTTTGATTTTAGTTGGGGATTTGGAGCAGGTTATAAACTAGAGAGCGGTTTGTTTTTTCAAGTACGTTATAACCTGGGATTAACAAATATTGTTGATATAGAAGGGGTAGATATTGATAATAAGAATGCTGTAGGTCAAATATCGGTAGGGTATTTATTTAAAACTAAAAATAACAGAAGACAGAACGATCAGTAATATGAAGATTTTAATATTAAATGGCCCTAATTTAAATCTTCTAGGGAAGAGAGAACCGGGAATATATGGTAGTCAAACGTTTGATCAATTTTTTGTTCAATTACAAGAGCAGTTTTCTTCAATAGAATTAACTTATTTTCAATCTAATATCGAAGGAGAATTAATCACTAAAATACAGGAAGCAGATGACCTATTTGATGGTGTTGTTCTTAATGCAGGAGCTTATACCCATACTTCTATAGGGATTGGAGATGCTATAAAAGCAATATCAACTCCTGTGGTAGAAGTTCATATTTCTAATACATTTGGAAGAGAAGAATTTAGACATCAGTCCTATATTTCTCCAAATGCAAAAGGCGTTATTTTAGGTTTTGGCTTGCAAAGCTATGAGTTAGCTCTACAAAGTTTTTAATTAACAAGATTGTATACAGAATAAAAAAACACCTTACTGATCGTAAGGTGTTTTTTTTATGTTTATTTTTCCTTTTTATAGATGGATTACTTCACCATAAGCATCAGCCACAGCTTCCATTACAGCTTCACTCATTGTTGGGTGAGGGTGGATTGCTTTTAGTACTTCATGTCCTGTCGTTTCTAATTTTCTACCTAAAACGGCTTCAGCGATCATATCAGTAACACCTGCTCCAATCATGTGGCATCCTAGCCACTCACCATATTTAGCATCAAATATTACTTTGACAAAACCGTCTTTAGTTCCGGCAGCACTTGCTTTTCCAGATGCAGAGAAAGGAAATTTACCTATTTTTAATTCATAACCAGCTTCTTTAGCTTGTTTTTCTGTCATTCCCACACTCGCAATTTCTGGCGAGGCATATGTACATCCAGGGATATTTCCATAATCAATTGCTTCAACATGCATTCCTGCAATTTTTTCTACACATGTAATCCCTTCGGCAGATGCTACGTGAGCCAATGCTGGTCCATGTACAACATCTCCAATTGCGTAAACTCCCGGGATATTGGTTTGATACCAATCGTTTACAACTATTTTATCTCTATCAGTTGCAATACCTAATTCTTCTAATCCTATATTTTCTATATTGGTTTTGATTCCTACAGCAGATAATACAATATCTGCTTCAAGAACTTCTTCTCCTTTTTTAGTTTTTACTGTAGCTTTTACACCATCACCACTAGTATCTACACTTTCTACAGAAGAATTTGTCATTACCTTAATACCAGCTTTTTTGAAGTTTCGTTCAAACTGCTTAGATACTTCTTCATCTTCTAGAGGGACAAGAGTAGGAAGGAATTCTACAATAGTAACTTCAGTTCCCATAGCGTTATAAAAATGTGCAAACTCTACTCCGATAGCACCAGATCCAACAACGATCATTTTCTTTGGCTGAGATTCTAGAGTCATTGCTTCTCTATAACCAATTACTTTTTTACCATCTTGTGGTAAATTTGGTAGTTCTCTTGATCTGGCACCGGTAGCAATAACAATATGTTTTGCTTCATATTCTGAAGTTTTACCATCAGTATCAGTAACTTCAATTTTATTGCTAGCTTTTAGTTTTCCGAAACCATTAATAACATCGATTTTATTCTTTTTCATCAGAAACTGAACACCTTTGCTCATTCCATCAGCAACTCCACGGCTACGCTTTACAACAGCATCAAAATCTTTATCAAACTTATCTACAGTAAGTCCATAATCTGAAGCGTGCTTAAGGTATTCGAATACCTGTGCACTTTTTAGTAATGCCTTTGTAGGGATACATCCCCAGTTTAAGCAAACTCCTCCTAAACTTTCTTTTTCTATTATTGCGGTTTTAAGACCCAATTGTGAAGCTCGAATTGCGGTTACATACCCGCCGGGACCACTCCCTAAAACGATGATATCATATGTGCTCATAAATGTCGATTTTTTGAAGTCACGAATTTAAGGATAATTCGGCTAACCAAAAAAGGATTTAAGCATTCCATAAGAATATGAATTATATCATTAAGGAGTATAAAAAAAACACTACCCAAAGGATAGTGTTAATTTTTAATACTTTCTATAATAATAGTATTAATTATAATTGAAACTCTCTTTAAAAATCAAGTTTAAGTGCAGATTGCACAGCGTTAATGTCTGAAAAATCTATTTTTGAATCTTGAGCAAATCTAGATGGAACTATTACAATTCTAAATACTTGATTATCTGTAAAATTTGTGCCAACAAGGCCAATGTCTGGAGTATCTAATAAAATATCCACATCATTTAGTGTGAAATTAAACCTATAGGTCAATTCACCTCCACTATCCAAGATAATTAGTGGAGTAGGTAAAGGCTCCCAAACATCATTACCATTAACAACTTCTTCTAGACGATATACTAATACTACATCTGCATCAAATACTTCGACACCAGCAGGAAATGGGATATTAACAGCAAATTCTGGTCCTATAAAATCTACATTGTCAACTTCAAATGATTGCCCAATAGTATCAAAATCTGTATCATCGTCATTAGAACAAGATGTTAACATAAACGTAGTTATACAAAGTAATGTGAAAATTTTCTTCATGAATTCTAAATATTTATTTGTTGTAAATTTATTTTTTATCAAAGTCTATACTTACCGAGTTTACGCAATATCGCTGACCACTTGCTGTAGGGCCGTCGTCAAACACATGACCGAGATGACTACCGCAGTTTGCGCACAATATTTCTGTTCTTATCATACCATGCGAGGTATCTCTAACATATTCGATACTCCCTTCTATGGCTTCATCAAAACTGGGCCATCCACATCCAGAATCAAATTTTGTAGTGCTATCAAATAAAGCAACATGACATGCCATACATTCATATGTACCTTTATCAAAATGCATATTGAACTCTCCTGTAAATGGTCTTTCTGTTCCTTTTTGTCTTAATACTCTATATTGTTCTTCTGTAAGTTCTGTCTTCCATTCAGCTTCAGATTTCTGTATAGGATATTTACTCATTTCTTCGATTCTTTTGGTGTAAAAATTAAAGCATCTCCATTTATACAATGTCTCATTCCTGTAGTTTCTCTTGGGCCATCATTAAATACATGGCCTAAGTGTCCTCCACAAGTTCCACATAACAGTTCTGATCTTGCATATCCTAATTTATGATCAACATCTTTATCGACACTACCTTCTACAGCACGATCAAAACTTGGCCAACCAGTACCACTATCAAATTTATGTTCACTCTCGTATAATGGAGTGTTGCAAGCCGCGCAATGAAATGTACCTTTTGCATACAACTTATTTAGTGGACTAGAGAAAGGTCTTTCTGTTCCTGCTTGTCTGAGAATATAATATTGGTCAGAGGTTAAGATTTTTTTCCATTCGGCATTAGTCTTACTAACTGAATATGTCTTTTTTTCCTTAACTGTTTTTTGTTGAGCATTACTTGTACAGCTAATTGTTAGAACTCCTAAACATATTAAAATTAAACGTTTCATGTTTTTTTTGAATAAAGTTAAATAAAGTTTTAATTAATAGTCGTACAAATACTCTATGAATAACGTATCAACAACTATTCCAAAATAAAATTTTCGATTTTGGAGATAACTTCTAGAGTACCTAAAATTTTTCTATGACCTAATTGTTCAGTTATCAGTAGCTTACCATTTGTCAGGTTATCATTGATTTCATAAGCTGCACTATAATGAATATCTACATCATTTTTATCATGTATTACTAATGTGGGGATTTTAACGCCTAAAGCAGAAACTGCACCAGAATAATTGTCAAGATCCTCCCCATATCTTTTATCAAAATATGCCTTAAGTAAACGAGCTACTTTACTATTTAATTGTAGATTTTTAGCAAAGTTTTTGGTGATAGCAGTAATACTATTTGCAGTACCTATAATTACCAATTTTTTAATTTGTAAACCATATTTTGTAGCTCTTAGGAGTGACATTCCTCCTAAAGAATGCCCAATTGCTGCTTCAAAAGGACCGTACATTTCTTCTAACTGATAAATCGTTTCTATAAAATGGGGTAACATTGTTCTTTTTCCAGGAGAATCTCCATGAGCCGGAGCATCAAAGCTTATGGTGCTATATCCTTTTGCTATTAAGGCATCAGCTATTTTCGAAAGTTGTGTACCACTTCCTGACCAACCATGTACAAGAAGAATTTTCTTTTTTGAATCACCATAAGTATATACCATAACCTCTCTATTAATTTTTTTAATAAAGATTTGCTCTTTTTTGCTTGTAGCATACATTTTCTTTTCCCTTTCAGGGATTTTATAGCCAAATGGTGTCAAAAATATTCTAGCTGCAAATCTCGAGGCTAAAAGGGGGGAGATCCAATTTAGAATTTTCCCTGTATATAAAATAGATTTGGGAATTAGAAGGGTTTGAACGGGAATTAAATCTTTATCCTCTTTATTCATTATAACTATTTCGCTTTTATAAATGTTAAAATTAAAACAAGAAACCTCTTTCAGTTAAACAATTATGATTAATTAACATTCTAAAAAAAATGAGTGAACAAATATATTTCTCTAATTCCTTTATATAACCTTTTAAAGTATTTAATTTTGTAGCTTATTTTTTAATAGAGGGCTACATGGGATTACAACCCACAGGGATAGGTAAAAAAGAACAAAAAGTACTATATGATTACCAGAAACGGGATATAGACAAGATATTTAGTCGCTTACAAGAGTTTCCAGAAAAATATAATCTATTATATCAACTTCCAACAGGAGGGGGAAAAACTGTTATATTTTCTGAAATAGTAAGAAGGTATATTGAGTCTTCCAGAAAAAAAGTAGTTGTTCTTACACACCGTATAGAGCTTTGTGGTCAAACCTCTAAAATGCTTACCGAATTTGGAGTTAAAAATAAAATTATAAATAGCTCGGTAAAGCAACTCGATGATCAAAACGAGTATATGTGCTTTGTTGCTATGGTCGAGACACTGAATAATAGATTAAATGAAGATCATTTAGAACTCGATAATATTGGAATGGTTATTATTGATGAGGCACATTATAACTCATTTAGAAAGCTCTTTCGTTTTTTTAAAAATTGTTTTATCCTGGGAGTAACTGCTACACCGCTTAGTTCTAATATGAAGCTTCCCATGAAAGATAATTATAATGAATTGATTGTTGGAGATACAATTAGTTCATTGATAAATAGCGGATTTTTAGCAACTCCTGTTATATATACCTACGATGTAGGTTTAGGGTCTCTTAAGATAGGAATGAACGGTGATTATACTGTAAAATCATCAGAAGAGTTGTATACAAATATGTTAATGCAAGATAAATTGTTGTATTCATATGAAGAAAGAGCAAAAGGTAAAAAGACACTGATTTTTAATAATGGGATCAATACATCCATTTATGTGTATGAGACCTTTAAAAAAGCAGGATATGCTATTCGCCATTTGGATAATACGAATAGTAAACAAGAAAGAGAAGATATTTTAGCATGGTTTAAAAATACTAAAGATGCTATACTTACTTCGGTTAGTATTCTTACTACGGGTTTTGATGAGCCTACAGTAGAATGTATTATACTTAATCGGGCAACAAAATCACTTACATTGTATTTCCAAATGATTGGTAGAGGATCCAGGATTCTGCCAACCAAACAAGAATTTTCTATACTGGATTTGGGCAATAACACGGCGAGATTTGGTTTATGGAATTCTGATGTGGATTGGCAATCTATATTTAGGTCTCCTGATTTTTATTATGATAATCTAGTGGGGGATGAAGAGATTGAACGTAATTTTAAATATGTACTTCCTGAAGATTTAAGAAAAGAATTTTCAAATTCTGAAGATATTGATTTTGATATTGAAGAAGAATACGCAAAAACAAAACGTTTTGGATTGAGAAGTCTTACCGTTCTTGAAAAATCCATAGAGCAACATGCAAAAATGTGTGTTCAGAATAGTGAAGATGTTTTTGATGCTCGAATTTTGAGCAAACTTTTGGATCAGGATATAGAATATAGGGTACGTCGATATTCTTATTGTATTAGTAAAAGTACCAAAAACTATCGGGATTGGTTGGAAGAGGATTATAAACGAAAACTGAGATCCAAAATTAATCAATTATTTATGGATTAAACAATTGATTAATCTTAGGTTAGATAATGTGTTTATATTTCTATCTCCCCAACCAAATAAAGTACAGAATACCCGCTTAGAAAAACACGATCTCCTTCAATTCTACATTCTAATTGCCCTCTTCTTGCTGATAATTGTTCTGCAAAGAGATGTTTTTTATTTAATTTTTCTGCCCAAAAAGGAACAAGAGAAGCATGGGCTGAGCCTGTTACAGGATCTTCAGGATGTGCTTCTGGATTGGCATCAAAAACGCGAGATACAAAATCAACATTTTTACCTTTAGCAGTAATTATAGTGCATAAATATGGAAGTCCTTTAAGTGCTTCTAGGTTTGGCGAAGCGTTTAATATTTCTTTCTCAGAAGAAAGTGTAATAATTAAATCTCTTGCTGCATAAGTCGCAATAGGTTTTACTTTAAATGCATCATATACTTCTTTTGGAATTTCAATTGGTGCAGGCATCCTAGAAGGAAAATCTAAAGTGATTGACCCATTATCTTCTTTTTTTGCCTTAAGTATTCCACTTTTTGAAGAAAATGTAACTTCATCTATAGATGTATCCAGATAATTAAAAATGATATAAGCAGATGCTAATGTGGCATGTCCACATAAATCAATTTCTTCATATGGCATAAACCATCTTATTTCATAAATATCATCTTTTTTTACAAAATATCCTGTTTCTGCCAAGTTGTTTTCTATTGCAATATTTAATAACGTTTTATCATCAAGCCAATATGGCAAATGACAGATAGCAGCTGGGTTACCTCCAAATAAAGTTTTGGTAAAAGCATCTACCTGATATATGGGTATTTTCATTGTTTTATTTTAAATGAGTTAATATTTTTTATAAATCATGCCAGTAGTATCACTAGTTAATATTTCTGTATATACATTAACTACATCTTCAATATTTACCGGGAAATACCCAGCAAATTTTTTGTTTTCAGGAAAATCACCTGCAATTGCACCAGGAGCTGCGACATTGAGCCTGATACCTCGATCAAGTTCATTAGAGGCTGCATTTACAAAACTATGTATTGCACCATTTACAAGAGAAAGTCCTACGGCATTAGGCTCATAATGTTCTGCAAGGATACCAGTTGTTAATGTAATGGAAGCATTATCTTTTAAATAGTTTTTTGCTATGTGTACTAAATTTACCTGTCCCATTAGTTTACTTTTTATTCCTACATAATAATCTTCTTCTTTAAGATCAGAAAAATGTTTCCATGATGCCGTCCCTGCGGCATTAATTACAGCATCTAATTTTGGGAGTTTTTTGAATAGATGTTTAATAGAATTCACATCTGTAATATCGATAGGGTAGTCAGTACTACCTCTATTGGCTCCATATACTTCATGACTCTGACTTACCAGTCTTTTATATATAGCTGAACCTATAGTGCCACTTGAACCGATTACTAAAACTTTCATATTTGATTTTTAATTTATATATTTTTATAATTATATATTTAATTTTGTAAATATGTTATACTAAATTTTTACAATTCTTTATTCATAATTTCTAAGAACTCTTTTATTACTTTTTCGTTCCTTTTAAAGTACGTCCATTTTCCATGCCTTGTTGCTATAAGTAATCCGGCCTTTCTCATCCCTGTAAGGTAGTGAGATATTGTTGGTTGTGATAATCCCGACTTATCTTTAATATTTTGTCCACAGACACCATCGTTAAAATGTCCTAGTTCTATATGGGGTGGAAAATTTGCTTCAGGATCTTTCAACCATTTAAGTATATCCAACCGAGTCGAATTTGCTAAGGCTTTATTTATCTCAAGAATCATTTGATTATTCATTTTACAAATATACATATTTAATTTTATAAATATGTTAAGTGATTGGAAACAATTATCGCTGCTATTACAGGGTACTTTTATGTATTTTAAAATTCTATTTTTTAGTGTTTTATAAAAAAAAATAATTTTATCTGTAACAAAATTTCATAATGCTCGTCTAGTAAATATAAGTAATAAAGAAATTGTAATTTATTGAATAAAAGTAAATTAGTTTTAACAATAGCTGTTAGGCGCTTATCTTAATACTTCTTGGGATAGGTGCTTTTCAAAAAAAAATTACTAGGTTTCAAAAAAATACATTGTTCTTTATTGACACAAAATAAAAGTTCGAACGACATAGATGAGAGCGCTTATCCTGATATTTCTTGGGATGAGTGCTTTTTGTTTTTACGGTTTTTAGTATTAAAACAGTATATATTTTGAGTTTTTCCTGTATTTGAATATCTAGTAATTGTCTTATTTTTATCATAAATATAAATTGATAATTTTAATGACTTTGTAACAGAAGAAAGTAAGTATATTTTAATGTTAAAATTAAACTTACAGATTTGTCTAGTTTCTATTATCAATATTCGATAGACCTTAATTAACCATATATATTTACACAAATGAAAATTCTTTTGAATTTAGACGGTATCAAAACTCTAAGTAAAGAAGAACAAAGTAAGATTTCTGGAGCAGCACGTTATGCTTGTGAACAGAGGGGTATATTTTGTTGTGAACTTGCACCAGGTGCGGCTATTTGCGATGCAGGTAGGTGTATAGGTATTGGAGGGTCAGGTGGTTGTCTGTGGTATTAACCATTGCTCAAAAAAAGATTTGAAAAAGAGACTGTTAATTAACAGTCTCTTTTTTTATTTGATGATTTGTTAGCCATAAATTATTACTAAGAATAATAGTAAGTTGGTTGTGTATACAGAGCTCCATACTAATTGTGTTTCTTTAAGATATTTTACCCAAGGAGATATCTGTAGACATGAATGATTTTTTGTTGCTATCGACATACTGTATTTGATAAAGCATACACACAGGTCTTAAACCACTTTTTGATTAAATAAAGAGGTAGATTACATCATTAGAGAAAAATAATTACTAATCTTGCAAAAGATGAATATTATTCCAAATATACCCGTAAAAACAATTGCTATAAAACTAAGGCCTTCTGCAGAGAAAATGGTCAAAAGAAGGCATCCTTGGATTTTTGAAGATAGTATTATTAAACAAAATAAAGAGGGTAATCCAGGAGATTTGGTGGTTGTTTATGATAATAAAAAGAATACTTTTTTGGCTTGTGGGTTGTACGATCCATATTCTCCAATACGAGTTAAGCTTTTACACTATGGGAAACCAGTCAAAATTAATAAAGAATGGTTTGAAGCAATTATTTTAAAAGCATATGAATTAAGAAAACCTTTACTTGAAACCGATACAAATAGTTATAGACTGTTATTTGGAGAAAATGATCATCTTCCGGGATGTATTGCAGATGTGTATGATGGGGTATTGGTAATTAAGTTATATTCACAAATTTGGTTTCCGTATTTGAATTACATTGTGGAACATTTGGTTGCAATAAGCTGTTGTATTACTGTTGTGCTACGTTTAAGCAGATTGTTACAATCTAAAGGCGAATTATATGATCTAAAAGATGGTCGGGTAATCTATGGGGTTTTAGAAGAGGATGTTGTTGTTTTTAGAGAACATGGAGTGTTGTTCTCAGCAAATGTAATTAAAGGACACAAAACTGGATATTTTCTGGATCATCGCCATAATCGAAAAAGAGTAGGGGAGTTAGCCAAAGAAAAAACAGTGTTAGATGTGTTTTCTTATGCAGGTGGCTTTTCTGTGCATGCATTAGCCGGTGGAGCTAATGAAGTTGTGAGTCTTGATATTAGCAAGCATGCCTTAAATATGGCCAAAGAAAATGTCAACCTTAATACATGTAGTGGAAAACATAATATTATTGTAGCCGATGCTTTTGAAGGACTACAAAATCTGATAAATACAAATAAAAAGTTTGACATTGTGGTCATTGATCCACCTTCGTTTGCAAAACGAGAAAATGAAATTGATAAAGCAAAAACTAGCTATGCTCGACTTGCTAGGTTAGGAGCTCAATTAGTAGTTAAAAATGGATTGTTAGTATTAGCTTCTTGTTCTTCGAGAGTTATAAAAGAAGATTTTTTTAAAATCTCTGAGGATAACATTTTAAGTACTGGCAGAACTTTTGAAGTTTTAGAAAAAACAACTCATGATATTGATCATCCTATAATTTTTGCAGAAGGTGCATATCTTAAATGTGGATATTATAGAGTACATTAACTACAATGGTAACCTTTCTCTCCTAACAATGTAGAAGGGAAGGTACTACTTTGATTATTTTTAATGCCTTCCGAACACATGGATTTTTGCTTTTTTTCTTGATGAATTTTTGGTGTCATAGAAAAATGTAATATCTCTTATAATTCTTTTGTTTCCTTTTAAATCGATGACTCTTGTTGCACTTCTACGAGAAAAGTTATATCTTAATTGGATCACATCTTTTTCTCCATTACCATATTGAACAACCATTCTGTGCATATTAATAGAGCCTCCTGTGATTTTTATTTTAAGTTTTTTAAACGCTCCTTCTTTGGCCGTTACTTTTATAATATCTTTATCTAATTTGTAATTAACTATTTTGGAGCCTAAATATTCCCAGTTAGCAATATTTGAAGAAAAACTACTGGTTATCAGTAAGATAAATAATAATAATAAAGAATGGTGAATTTTTTGTGTGGCTGTATGTTTCATAGTTTATGAATGTTTTGATTTGTAATTAAAACACTTTAATTACAAAAAGGTTTAATTTCATAAAGAATAAAAAGTATTTCAAAATGAAAGCGGGATGAATTATTATAATTCATCCCGCTTTCAATAAGAGTGGTTAATATCGATAATAGTTAGTTAGAGGATAGCATTGCAAAAAACTTATCCATATTTGGTAATAAAACTATCCTAGTACGTCTGTTGATAGCCATATTTTCTTTAGAATCGTTTTCTACTAAAGGTTTATAACTGCTTCTTCCTGATGCAATTAATTTTGAAGGATCAACATTATAAGATGTTTGTAGTTTTCTGATAATTGATGTAGCTCTTTTTACACTTAAATCCCAATTATCTTGTATTACAGCATTACTTATGGTTCTAGGATCAGTGTGTCCTTCAACCATAACTTCTAAACTTGGCTCAGAGTTAATAACATCTGCTAATTTTTGTAATACTTCATCAGCTTTATTGCTTATGCGGTAGCTACCACTGTTAAAAAGCATTTTATCTGAAATAGATATCATAACAACAGTATTGTCTACGTTTATAGAAATATCGTCATCTTCTTTCAAGTTATCAGATAGATTACTTTTTAAATTGTAAGAAACTGCTAGATTCATTGAATCTTTTAAAGATGTAGCTCCTTGTAGTTTTTGTTGATCAACATTGGCTAAAGTTGCTTTCATACTTTCCTTTGTTTTATTAGAAATAGCCGCAATCCCATCTACCATCACCATTTTCTCATCATTTGATTCTTTCAAAGAATTAATTTTAGCATTATAATCAGCCACTCTGGACTCAATCTTTGCAAATTTTTCTTCTAATTCTTCCTTTTCTACTGCAGTTTTCTGTAAAGTACTACGTGTGTCTTGTAATTCTTGTTCAAGAGCAACATACTTCTTTTTAGATACACAGGATGTCATAACTAAAACTCCAGATAACGCAATTAATGTGAATGATCTTTTCATGGTTATTTAATTAATAATTAGTGTTTAATTAACTACCGCTAACTGCATTTATTGCTTTTGCAGATATTAATGTTTTCATATGAATTTCTTAAAATATGTTAATAATTTTGACAAACAATATTATCCCGTAACACTCTTACGGAAGTTCTATATCTAGATATTTTTTAAGTGTTTGATTTTCAAATTTGTATCTATGATATCATATTGTAAATCAAATTTTCTATTAAATAAAATATTGATTTGTTGTAATAACGTATTATTTTTACAGTTATATTGTAGAAGAATTTAAAGCCTGAAATCTATTTTAATTTGTAAAATGTATTGTAATTGATGTTTTTAATTAAAAAGAGGCTTGTATTTGGTTTCCTGATTCTATTATCTTTTTCTATGATATCTGCTCAGGAAATTATTGAAACAAAAGAAAAAGTACCAGTAGATCATAAAAAACTAATTTTTCAAGGAGATATAATCTACCTACCTATATATCCCAATAATATAGTTTCTTCTAATAATGAATTACTTTCAAGAGATTTAGGAGTAAAAAATAAAGAAGAATTTAATGCTAAATGGGATAATCAACGATTTAACCCATACTGGGATGAATCATTGTCTTTTCCTTTTCAATTGACTTTTCATGATACTAATTTTTCATCACCGGTTACCCGTAAGATGGTGGTTACTTCTCGTTATGGGTGGAGAAGAGGAAGGCCTCATCAAGGTATAGATATTGATCTTCAAACTGGAGACAGTGTAAGATCTATACTAGATGGTAAAGTTAGGTATGTAGGATATCATGGAGGGCATGGAAATACGGTTATAGTTAGACATTACAATGGCTTAGAATCGGTATATGCACATTTATCAAAAACATTAGTCAAGGAGAATGACGAAATAAAAAAAGGTAATGCTATAGGAAAAGGAGGAGTGACAGGAAACGCAAGAGGTAGTCATTTACATTTAGAAGTAAGATATCATGGGAAAAGTATTAATCCAGAATATTTATTTGAGTTTACAACTGATACTAAAATAAGATCAGATGTACTTTTTGTAACTAGAAAATGGGCAACACCAAGATTTCATAGATCAACAAGGAAGAGTAAAATAGTAATTCATAAATCCATTGATGATATTACAGTATTCGAAGAGCAACAAAAAAAGATTTATACGGTAAAAAAAGGGGATACCCTTCATAGAATTGCCAATAGACATGGATTAGCTGTTTCCGAAATCTGTAAAACTAATTCTATAAAATATAATACAGTACTAAAAATCGGACAACAGATAATTATCAACTAAGTACTGAATTCTCAATATGTTTATGAATCATTTCTAATAAATGATTTTTGTTATAAGGTTTTAAAATGTAATCATTTAGTCCTGCTTGAATGATTTGTCTATTTAATTGGGTTACGTCTACTGCTGTTAGAGCAATAATAGGTGTTTTTAAATCAAATTCTCTTATTCTTTTTGTTGTTCCAATACCATTAAGCTTGGGCATGTTAATGTCCATTAAAATGACATCATACACATTTTCTTTTGCCAATTTAATAGCATCAAAGCCATTATCAATAGTTGTACAATCAAATTGCTCTTTTGATAACATTTTATCTGCTACTAATAGGTTTAATTTATTGTCATCTACAATTAGAGCTTTGAATTTTGTGCCAGAATTGACCTCAAAAACAGAATTTTGATGGGCCTGTTCTTCCTTGACTTGTTGTGTTTTAAAATCAATCACAAATACATATTCTGATCCGACATGAGAATTATTCTGAATAATTATTTCTGCATTTACAGCTTCTGCCAGTCGGTTTACTATTCTTGAGTTTATACCTGTACCCAAATACCATTTTTTTTCATTTTCTACATTAATAAACTCTTGATAGATTGATTTTTGATCCTCTTTTGATACCTCATATCCATCATGAGTAATTTTAAAAGAAATTGTAGAAACATCCCCTTTTTTCTTAATCAAACTTACTGAGAAATAAACATTTCCATTCTTTGTGAATCGTAGAGCATTACTCACAAGATTCATAAGTATCTGGGACAAAATTGCAGGATCTCCTTTAACAGTTTGGCTTATTTCAGCATCAAAATCAAAGTGCAAAATGTTATCACTGTTTTCTGTCGCATAACTAAAAGACTGAACAAGATTTTGAGTAACGTCTTTTAAATTAAATATAGTATTTTGTACAGTGACTTCTTCATTATCAAGAAAACTTACTTGAAGAATATTATTAATTAAGGTAAGTAGGTAATTTCCGGAAAACTTCAGCGATTTTATTTTTTTATCGTCTTTAAGTTCTGGGTGTTCTTCTGCTAAAAGATTTGTCAACCCCATTATTCCATACAAAGGAGTTCTCAATTCTTGACTGAGAATAGAAATAAAATCTTGCTGAAATTGAACTTGTTTTTCAGATGTATTGAGTAAAGATTGCAATTCATTACTTTTCTCATCCAGCCTTTTTTTGACTCCTTGGTATTTTAACCATAAAAAAAGAATTACAGCGAATAGGATACCGATAATTATATAATATATCATACTTTATATTTAAAAACAAATTAAAAGATATAAGGATTATCTTACAAATTTAAGTACAGTTTTTTTAATTAACTTTTACAATAAGATGGGTATAATATGACATACGTTAAAATTGGAAGTTTAATTACACACTTTTGAATTAAAATAATAAGTTATCTTATAATATGCAATTCCTAAAATCGTAACGAAAAATCTAACTTTTGGAACAATATAAAAAATGGTACAAAGTTTGACAGTTTTTAATTAAAATGCTTCTTGTAAGTTATTGGCTTTCAGAGTAATTTTCGATTGTAAATAATAAACAAAATATTATAAGTTTAAGTTATAAAATATATTTAAATAACTATAAATCATGTGTTTGAATTAACAATAAATTAATTGTTGTTCATGTACAATTGACGATTTGTTATTGATTTGGCCAACTACAGAGAAGATTAATGTAATTATTATAAATTTATAACGTCCTATTATATATTGGTTATAGGATATAATGGGTACTTTTGCAAGTAATTAACATTATTAACCCTCTATAATCTTTATATTTACATTAAACAAGCGTGGTACGAAAAGATATGAAAGCTAAACTAATTATAGTTTTTTTGTTGTGTATGGCAGGAGTGATACAGGCTCAGGTAGAAAGTTCTACCTCTTTACGTATTGACGCAAAAAGTGATTTAAAAACTGATAAGTACAGTTTGTCTACAGGGCTTCCAAAATCAGATTTCAATAGTAATATCCCGTTGTATACTGCACCAAAAGAGTTGAGTGAATATGGCCGTCGCAAACAAACATTTGATATGACTGGTAATGATGGCTTTTTTAAACCAGAAATTAAAGGCACTCCAAAGTGGTTTAAAAAAGATAAAGAAATAAAGGAAGAATATAAAAGTGATCAGTATCTTGGTGATTTCAAAAGTGATGGTAAATTTGTCAGATTGTTGTATAGAGATCATCAATTTGTTGATGGTGATATAGTGAGAATTTTTATTAATGATGATGTAATCGTACAAAGTGCATATCTTTCAGGAAAATTTCAAGGAATTTCAATCGATCTAATCAAAGGGTTCAATAAAATCGATATTCAGGCTCTTAATCAGGGTGAATCTGGACCTAATACTGCAGAATTTCATTTATATGATGATCAAGGAAATTTACTTACCAGTAATGAATGGAATTTAACAAAAGGAGTTAAGGCTTCTCTAATTGTCGTAAAAGAATAATCAGGTTTTTTTAAAAGTTGCATGCTCTTCTTTAGCAACTTGTTTTTCAATGTATTTTTATGTTAAGTGTAGTTATTTTATAATTTTTTATAAATATGCTGTGATTTTTTCTATGTAATAGTTACTAATAAGAAAAACATAAGCTTATATGGCCAAAGAGTATGAGTTTACTCAAATTATTAAAGATCATGAAGGTGTTATTTTTAAAATAACCACCATCTATACTAATAATCATGAAGATCAGAAAGATCTCTATCAGGAGATTGTCTATCAGTTGTGGAAATCATTTGACAATTTTAGAGGAGATTCAAAAATTAGTACATGGATGTATCGTGTAGGGCTTAATACTGCAATTACCAGATTAAAAAAGGAGAAGAGAAAAGGAAATCAGATTGGAATTGATCAGGTGATCATGAAACAAACAGATCAATACGATACAGAATTTGAGGAACGATTAAAGATTCTTTATGCACATATACATGGTCTTAATGAATTGGAAAAAGGATTAATGTTATTGCTTTTAGAAGGAAAAAAATACGAGGAAATAGCAAGTATAACAGGTTTGTCTCCTAGCAATGTTGGTACCAGAATTTCGAGAATCAAACAAAAATTGAAGACACAAATTGTAAAAAAATAATGGGTATGGAATTAGAAGAAATGCAAGCAGTTTGGTCCCAAATGAGTGATCAGATAGAAAAACAAAAAAAATTAACGGATAAAATGATTATTATGATGACACAAGAGCAGTACAGAAAGAAATTGAATAAAATAGCATACCCTGAAATAATAGGAGCAGTCATTTGCTATAGTGTTGCAATATTGATCTTATTTAATCTCGAAAAACTAGATAATTGGTATTCATTAGTATCTGGATTAATATCAGTAGTTACACTTTTAGTATTACCTGTTTTATCTCTAAAATGGATAAGTAAAATGCGAAATATTAATATTTCTGGAAATAGCTATAAAGAAACATTGATTGAATATACTAAAGGGAAACAACGATTTAAAAAAAGTATGAAACTTGGATACTATTTAGGATTTGTACTCATGTTTGTTATTATGCCTGTTTCTTCAAAAATTATTAAAGGTAAAGATTTGTTTACAGAGACAAAATCTATTTGGCCAATAGTAATAGCCATTCCACTGGCAATTATATTCTTTTTTGTTTTTACAAAATGGGTATATAAGTCTTATACTGGAAGTATGAATTCTGCAGAGGTACTAATTAAAGAACTTGAAGAAAAAGAATAAATTATTGTAAAATAAAAAGGGCCGTTTTTACAGCCCTTTTAAATTTTAAAAATATTAAAACAAACAGATGTTTACGCTCCGCAACGTCCGTTGTTAGACCATCTTCCGTTAGATCCAAGAGTATATAAGAATCCGTTATAAGTTACTTTATCTCCTGCAGAATAATTATTATTTCTATTGTATTCTGAAACACCTTCACAAATATCTGCACTTACCGGTGTGTCAGTACATTCTGCAATTCTATTCCATCTTGTAAAATCTCTTTCGTATAAGAAACCTCTGTAGGTAACTTTATCGCCAACAGAATAGCTCTGACCTCTTACCCATGCGGCAATGCCTTCGCAAGGATTTACAGATGGATTTCCTCCACCACCTCCATCACCTGGATATGCATTATTGGTTCCTTGGATATCCAAAGGAGAAATTGCAGCTCTTCTTCTAGGTAAAACGTTACCATTTAGATCTGTTATTGTAGGTTGACCATTTTTACTAAATGTATAGCTTCCGTACATCATAGTAGAATTAATGTCAAAATCTCTGGTAATTAGAGTTGCAGAATTACTTTTGAAAAACTGATCTTCTGCACCATCCTGAATATTATTGAAGTTGATAATAATATGATTATCTCTATCAGAACGATTTTGCTCATGGATATACCCTAAGGTATGTCCGATTTCATGGATAGTTACGACGGCACTAGTTCTCGATCCTAAACGAATAAAACCTCTAGAACCATTCATCCCTAATGTAGCAACCCCACAATTACAATCTCTACCATTACTGCTGATTGTTACATAATTAGACTCATTGGTACGTTCTTTAAAACGAACATTTGTTTTACTAGTCCATTCATCCATAGATTTTTGAAGCTCGTCTCTAACAAATTGGTTTAATCCATTTTGGATAACATAAACAATGGTATTATTAGTCCATTTACGTACACCACCTCCAAGTCCAAGCTTTGCATTTACTTCATCAGTAGGTTCTTCTGTGTTAGAAACAGGGATAGCTGTATCACTTAATTGATCTTCGAATAATCTAACATCAGTTCCTTGAAGGCTAAACGTGCCATCATTTTCTTTTTTCACACGAACACGTTCTCCTAAGAAAAACTTTTCTATAGTTTGTTCTTCTTGACTAGTGGGGTCTGTTGACTGATCAAATTCTTCATTTTTTTCGCAAGAAATAAATGATAGGGCAATGGCAAGAACACCAATTTTTAATCCATTTAATACTGTCTTTGTTTTCATTAAGTTTGATTTTGAGTTTATGACAATTAATAGTTTTACAAGTAGGTTAACTAGTCAAAAACTCATATTAGTGTTTAAGATGATGTTAAAAAAATTGTTAAAGTTTCTTAAAAAATGAAGGTATTGAAATTAAAAAACCTGAATCTATGATCATGATTCAGGTTGTGAATGGCACTAATATATTCTTAACTAATTAGGAAATCCAGCCCTTTGATGTAGAATTTTTAGAAAACCACACTAAAAAGAGTGCAACAACTACAACGATAATAGGCATAATGATTCGTGCCCCGGATAATGGTATAAAATCTTGTAAAAAGAAATTATAAGTCGTTTGAGCAAGGACGCCAATGAGGGATAAAATAAGTAGGGTAGAAGCCCATTTTTTCTTAATCAATAGTGCTATACACCCCAGAGCACCAGCAAATACGGCAATAGCAAATGCTGCTGTTACCCAAGCGGGTGTATTATTATAAAAATTCTGGTCAGCTTCTGGCAATGCCTTTAACGCTTCTTGTGTCATATATGCTTGACTAATATAGGCCATGACTCCCATAATATTCCATATAAGAGCCACAACAGCAATTATCCAGAACCATACGGGTGGTTTGTTTATTGTTTTCATAATTCATTGATATTAAGTTGTTTGTTTGTAACAATGTAATCAGAAACTGTGTGAATTACAAATTTGAGAAAACACTGGTCATAATTGATTTTTTGAGATTTGGTTCAAGAAGTTTATGGGTTTTAGTATTAAATGTTATCAAAATTATAAAATCTACAATCGTAATGAGTTTTTAACTAGATTCGCGCCTTCGAACAACGAACTCATTTTGCTCTTAAACCTAGTAATGAATATGTTGAAACCATTAATGAAAGAAAGGCTTATTCAGAAATATAGCCTTGATATGGGTGAGGTCTTTTTTTTTGAGAATTATCTAATTATTGAAGTCGCAGAAGGTATATGTTTTAATCACGAAAAAGCAACCGAACTCTCTCTGCTAACAAATTTACATTTTGGTAACCGTCCTTTTGGTTACATTTCTCATAGAATAAATTCATACTCTTTAAAACCTACGGATTATATGAAAATAAGGGAGGTGTTTCCAAATCTTGCAGTATTTGTGGTTGTTGCATATACTACTGCACAAGAAATTAGCGTAAAAATAGAAAGAATATTTTATCATGATAAGATAATGATATTTGAAACACTTGAAATGGCAGTAGCTTCGGTTAAGAAGTGTCTTGAGCTGGAAACGCAAGAGAAATAAATACCTGTTTAAGCGTTTTTATCTAAATAACTACTTAAGTTATCTAATGCACCATCCCAGAATTTCTCGTAAAATTTTAACCATTGATTTACTTCTTTAAGAGGGTTCGTATTTGCATAACAAAAACGCTCTCTACCTTTTGTTTTTATTCTAATCAAGTTAGCATCTTCTAAAGTTTTTAAATGCTTGGTAACTCCCTGGCGACTAATATTGAATTGCCCTGATATTTGAGTAATAGGCAGGGCAGTAGCAGCTACTACCAGAGCATGAAAAATTTCACGTCTGGTAGGATCAGCTATAGCTTTTAATATCTTAGTGATTTTATCTTGCATGGACATCTTGTTTTAAATATTTTGATAGGCCAGAAATACAGTTATCCCAACCTCCATTAAAACTAGTAAACATTGTAACGGCATTTTCTCCCAAGTAATTTGAAATTCCAGAATGCTCAAGCAATAACTTTGTACCTTCTTCGGTTTTCTCGAGTTCCCATTTTACAGTAGTTTCAATATTGGTTTCAGCCACAATCCAGGTATAAATAAGAGTATAGGGGTTAGCTTTCTTTACTTCTCCGGTAATTTGGGAACAGTTTTGCTCCTCGGGAGCTGTAAAAGTGTATTTATAACCTGGTTCTGCTTTAAAATCGGCTTCAATAAACCAGTTAGAAATTTGTTCTTGTTTGGTAATAGCATTCCAAACATTATCTATAGAATGATTAAGTATATGTTCTTTACGAATTACATCTTTCATCTTAATTATTTTTATTGATTAAACAATGTATAGCAAAATGATATCAATGCGCAACTATATAGTTGCAAATATAAAGATATTTTTTAAATACGCAACTTTTTGGTTGCGCAAATGGTCTGTTTTCATTCCATATTTATTTCAAAACTATTGGTAATTTATTAAAAATGGAATATTTTGTAGCTATGGAAAGTATAATGAATTATTTCGAAACGATACCTTCGTCACATCGCAGTTTAATATTGGTAGGAGGAATTACATTTTTCTGGTTAGTTGAATATGCCGTGCCATTATTTAAATTTAGGTATAAGAAGTTTAAGCATGCCTGGCCTAATATTTTCTTTACGTTAACCACCATCGTTATAAATTTTGTTTTAGCTTTTATTCTATTAAAAACCAGTGATTGGACAGTTGCAAATAAATTTGGAGTGATTCAATGGTTAGGTTTACCTCTTTGGGCTTCTGTATTACTGGGTGTAGCTTTATTGGATCTTATAGGTGCATGGTTAGCTCATTATGTAGAACATATGGTAAAACCATTATGGATGTTCCATTTGGTTCATCATACAGATCATCATGTAGATACCACAACAGCAAATAGACATCATCCAGGAGAAAGTATTATTCGTTTTGTATTCACTACGCTTGCTGTACTTATAGTGGGAGCTCCTGTAGGGATAATCATGTTATATCAATCTCTATCAGTTGTATTATCTCAATTTAATCATGCCAATATATCGTTACCTAAAAAAGTTGATGATATCATAAGCTGGGTTATCGTTTCTCCTGATATGCATAAAGTACACCATCATTACGTACTTCCATATACAGATACAAACTATGGGAATATTTTTTCTATTTGGGATAGAATTTTTGGAACATTTGCCAAAATAAGAAAAGATGATTTGATTTATGGAGTAGATACTTATCCTGATGTAGACGCTAATTCAAATATAGGAAAACTCTTAAAACTCCCCTTTTTGGGATATAGACCACCTACAGTGAAAAAAGTTAAAAAAAGCAATTCTTAATTTGGTTTTCAATTTACTATTTATGAAAGAGTTATGCGTGATATTCTTTTTTTTAATTTCAACCACCATACTTTGGTCTCAGGGTAAATTTTCGGCATACGATATTAAACCAGACAAAGAGTTTGAAAATGTATTGGTTAAAAAAATATTTACTGATCCTCATACTTCTACCTTTGTCATATGGATTAAAAACGAAGTAAAACCACATCAACATTTGAAACATACCGAACAAGTTTTTATACTTGAAGGGAAGGCTAATGTCTGGTTAAATAAGGAAGAAATTGTTGTGCAGGCTGGAGATTGGATAACTATACCAGAAAAGACAATTCATGCGGTTAAGGTGATTTCTGAAACCCCTTTGAAAGTTATTTCAATTCAAACTCCAGAATTCAAGGGAAAAGACAGGGTCTTTATAGAGTAAATAGAGACATCATATCATAATAACCTTAAGTAAAATATTCCTGATCATATTTTTCTTCTAAAACACAAACTTTTCATAAAATAGATAGTTTCAACGTTATTTAGAGGTATTTTGAATACTTAAATACTGTAAAAGTGATGATTATGAAACGATCTATGCGATTTTTGATATTTTCAATTTTAGTTTTGGGAATGGACCTATGTTCTGCTCAGTATAAACAAAAAGATTGGGAAGAGAGAGATACGTGGATGAACGTACCAGAATTATTAAAATTAACAGGAGTAACAACAGGAAGTGTCGTAGCAGATATTGGTTCTCATGAAGGATATCTTACCATTCACTTGTCTAAACAAGTTAATAAAGCGGGTAAAGTTTATGCTGTAGATGTCAGAAAAGATCGATTAGAACAATTGGACAAACATCTGGAGGAAAGAAAAATTACTAATGTAAAAACAATATTGGGTGATTATGATAATCCAAAATTACCTAAACAATCATTGGATGTAGTTATTGTTATGGATACCTATCATGAAATCGATGATTATATGAAGGTGCTAGATCATATTAAAACATCACTTAAACCAGATGGACGTATTATGATTTTGGAAAAATTTAAAAGCCATGTTCGTAATAAATCCAGAGAAGAACAAACGGATGAACATACAATATCTTTAAGATTTGTAAAATCTGAATTAGAAAAGGCTGGTTTTTCAATTTCTAAAGAAATTAAAGATTTTGGGAATTGGAAAAATGAATCGAATAAAAAAATGTGGATACTAGTCGGGATAGTGCGTTAAATGAAGATTATGAGATTTCAATTTTATATCCGACCCCATGAACATTGATTATTTTTACAGACGGATCTGTATTTAGTTTTTTTCTTAGTTTAGAAATAAACATATCCAGACTACGGCCAACAACTATCCCATGATCTTCCCAGACTTCTTTAATCAATCGTTCTCTTTTAATAAGTTGATTAGGATTTTGGCTAAAGATCTTTAAAATTTCAGACTCTTTAGAAGTTAAGTTTATTTGGCTTTTTTCTATTTTTAATAACTGTAGTTCATAATAGAATTTAAATTTCCCTAATTCTATGCCGGTTGTAGCATTTATGGAATTATTCTTCTTTTTTCTAAAAAATATAAATCCTGTTGAAAGTGATACCAAAAGAAGTACTAAAGCAGAAATTGGATATATTTTAGAACCAGATGCGGATTCTTTTATTAAAAAAAGGACCCGTATTTTATAACAACTAGAAGGTAGTGTTCTTCCAGAACATGGAATAATATCATTTTCCTTTGGCCCCATAATTTGATAGCTATAAGCAACCTCTTTGATACTACAATCAATTACCTCAATTATATAATCTTCTGGTAAGTTAGAAGCACTAAAAGTGGATTTGATAGAATGAACTAAAACATCAGGTTCGATATATAATTCGTTTTGAAAAGAAACAATATATTCATAATCCTTAACCTCTTTTACAGGTAATATAAGAGAAGTAGAATCATTCTCAGCAAGTAATAATGTATTACCAATATCTCGCAAAGCAATTTTGACTCTTTCAGAAAAATAAGAAGGGTTTTCTTTTTGATAAAAACCAGATAAAATTAACGATCCAAAAATTATGAATAATAACCCAAATAATTTTCTATGATTTTGTTTGATATTATAGCTAAAAAACTTCAATTAGTATCAATTTTACATTTAAGTTACACTTTTTTACAATCCTTTTAAAAGCTTAAGGTAGCTCCAATTCTATATTTAACTTTCATTAATAACTTCAAACAAAATAACATAAAAATGAAAGTAACCCATAAAAAATACATAAAGAATTTTATAGCACTACTTATGATAAGTTTATTAGTCATAGTAACATCATGTGGCAATAATACAGATGATAATAAAAGAATGATTACAACATCTTCTGGTTTACAATATAAAATTCTAAAAGAAGGTAGTGGAGGAGTCGTACAAAAAGGACAGGAAATACATATTCATGAAACTACAAAATATATAAATGGTTCTTTGGTTTTTTCTTCTAGAAATTTGCCAAACCCAATTAAAATTTTGGTAGGAGGTAATCAGGTTATTAAGGGGCTTGATGAAGGAGTATTGGGGATGAAAGTAGGAGAGGTTAGAAAATTAATTGTTCCACCAGAACTCAGTAAGAGAATGGGGAATATAACTTTTCCTCATCCGGATTCAACATTAGTATATGAGGTAGAATTAATAGATATCGTACAAAAAAATAAGTTTGTCGCAGAAAACAAAGTTTTTATTGATACAGTTGCCAGTACAATTAATTGGAGAGGCTTTTATGCTTTGAAAACAGGAGATCATTTTGGTACAATAAAATTGAAAGAAGGAGAATTTTACACAGAAAATAACAGAATCATTGGAGGAGAATTTTACATTGATATGAATTCAATTGTGAATACTGATGGTAAGTACAACGAGATGTTGGTGGATCACTTAAAAAATTCTGATTTTTTTGAAGTACATGTTTATCCAATATCAAAATTAAAAATCATTGGTATTGAATATATTACTAGTTCAAAAGTTAACATTACAGCGAACTTAACCATAAAAGGTATTAAGCAACCAGTTAATTTTATTGCAGAAATTGAAAATAAGAATAATCAAACTATATTGAAATCTAAATTTAGTATAAATCGTACCAGATGGGATATAAACCATGCATCAGGAAGGTTTCATATTCACCTCACTGATCAAATGATATCAGATGATATAGAATTCGATGTGGTTTTATATTCAGAAACAGGTAAGTCATCCTGTTAAAACTGGCTCTAATTTTTTTATTTCAGTTTCTGTGAAGATTCGGGATTTTGTTACGAATCTTATTCCCATAGGAATTTCAAGAGAAAAGCTAGCTCCTCTGCCAGGTATAACATCTATTGTAAGTTGCGTATGTTTCCAGTATTCAAATTGATCGCTAGACATATAAAAATCACACCCATGAATTACTCCAAGTAATACATCGGTTTCATTAATCATTAATTCGCCCTTAGGGAAAAACATAGGAGATGATCCATCACAGCATCCTCCGCTCTGATGGAACATTAACTCTCCATGTTCTGTACTAAGGGTGTCGATTACAGCTTTTGCTGCATCGGTAATCTTAACACGTAAAATCATATTATCTAATTTTAGAAAAAGCCCATCGCTTTTTTATCATAAGAGATCAACATATTTTTGGTTTGACGATAATGATTAAGCATCATTTTATGGTTTTCTCGTCCAATACCAGATTTCTTATATCCTCCAAAAGGAGCATGTGCAGGATATGTATGGTAGCAATTCACCCAAACACGTCCGGCTTTTACAGCTCTAGAAATTTGATAAGCCTGATGTGTATCTCTTGTCCAAACTCCAGCACCTAATCCATAGAGTGTATCATTTGCAATTTCAATTGCTTCTGCTTCATTTTTGAACGTAGTTACACATGCTACAGGACCAAAAATCTCTTCCTGGAATACACGCATTTTATTATTACCTTTTAGTAATGTAGGTTTTACATAATATCCATGTTCCAGCCCTTCAATATAAGCAGATTCTCCACCCGTCAATACTTCACAACCTTCGTCTTTTCCAATATTTATATAATTAAGGACTTTTTCAAATTGATCATTAGACGCTTGTGCCCCCATCATAGTTTGAGGATCTAGTGGATGTCCTAGTTTAATAGCTTCTGTACGTTCTATTACTCGTTCTATAAACTTGTCATATATATTTTCCTGTATTAGAATTCTGGATGGACATGTGCATACCTCTCCTTGATTAAGGGCAAACATAACCGCACCTTCAATCGCCTTATCAAAGAAATCATCATCAGCATCCATAATACTTTCAAAAAAGATATTTGGTGATTTTCCTCCAAGTTCTAAAGTAACAGGAGTAATGTTTTTAGAAGCATACTGCATTATTAGTTGTCCAGTTGTGGTTTCACCCGTAAATGCTACTTTATTTATACGAGGGCTTGACGCTAAAGGTTTACCAGCTTCAGCTCCAAATCCATTAACTACATTAAGTACGCCATCAGGCAACACACCTTCAATTAGTTCCATTAAAAGCATAATACCAACCGGAGTTTGCTCTGCAGGTTTAAGAACAATACAATTCCCTGCTGCCAAAGCAGGGGCAACTTTCCATGTTGCCATTAATATTGGAAAATTCCACGGTATTATCTGACCAACAACTCCCAGAGGTTCCTGAACATTTAGACTTACTGTACTTGAATCTAATTCACTTACAGAACCTTCTTCTGCACGAATTACACCAGCAAAATACCTAAAATGATCTATTGCCAAAGGTAAATCAGCTGCCAATGTTTCTCGTATTGCTTTTCCATTATCCCAGGTTTCTGCACGAGCTAATACTTCAAGATTTTCTTCTAATATTGACGCAATTTTTAATAAACAATTACTACGATAGGTTACTGAAGAGTTATTCCATTCTGGAGCTGCAGACCATGCAGCATCAATTGCCAGTTCAATATCTTCACTGGTAGAACGAGCTATTTTTGTAAAACTAGTTCCATCAACGGGAGAGATGTTGTCAAAATATTGCCCTTTTACGGGTGCTACCCATTTTCCGCCAATATAATTTTCATATTGACTTTTAAAGTTGGGTTTTTCCATTTTACTTTTAGGAGATGCTTGTGAGATACTCATAATTTAAGAATTAAGGTTTTTAAGTAATAAAAATGTGTGTATTTTGTCTAAAGGTGTAACTTGTTGACAAGAAGAGGTCTATCCTTAAATATACGGTATTTTTATTAATCTGCTTAACGAGTTGTCGTTAATATTTTGTTGTATATTTTTAAAAGAATTACTAAGTAACAGAACGTAAAACTTACAGGTGTTTTATTGCCTTTAGTTGATACATTATTACACTACTCTTTTATAATAATTTTATACAATTACCTTATTTTTATATTCAAGCTAAAGCATATATGATAATGATAGACATTGATTTGAAAGGAAAAACTATTCTAGTTACCGGAGCTTCTAATGGAATAGGAAAAGAAGGAGCTGAGTTTTTAATGAAAATGGGAGCAAGAGTGGCTGTACATTTCAATACGAATAAAAAAGCTGCCGAAACGCTGGTTAGCTTATATCCTCATACAGGATCAAAAACTTTTGGAGCTGATATTTCTATAGAAGAAGATATCTATAAACTTTTTGATGATGTTTGCCATGAATTTGGAAAAATTGATGTTATTATACTAAATGCGGCAGTGTTTCTACCTCATTCTATTCAAAAGAATGCTAAGGATTGGTTTTCGGTCTGGAAAAAAACTATGGATGTTAATCTAAACTCTGTAGGGCTGCTTACTAAATTAGGCATAGATCACTTCATTAAAAATGGAGAAGGAAGATTTATATATATAGCAAGTAGAGCAGTATTTAGAGGAGAAACAGAAGAATACTTAGCATATGCAGCCTCCAAAGGAGGAATGGTTTCCTTAGCCAGAAGTATTGCTCGATCTTTTGGGAAACAAAACATTAAATCCTTTATTATTGCTCCCGGATTTACACGTACACAAATGGCTGAAAACTTTATTGCAAATCATGGTGAACAAAAGGTTCTGAATGAAATTGCACTTAATGAACTTACAAAACCAAAAGATCTAACCCCATTGATTGGATTGATGTGTTCGGGGTTAATGGATCATGCCACAGGTGCAACCATTGATATGAATGCAGGAAGCCATATTAGATAGGTCCAGTTGTTTTAATAAAGAAAAAGAATATAAATACATCCTAAAATGCTGGTTTTAAGAGTGATTACTCCTTTGATATCGGTGTTTCTATTGAATTGTTATTGAATTTATAGTATCTTTAGATTACCAATTTATTACGCATTTTATTAAATCAATAATTAACTCAATTTAAATCACTCTTAAAACCGATGAAAAACACATTCTTATTAGTGCTTTTGGTGTCATGCACCATGAGCATCTCTCTTGTTGCACAAAAAAGTAACAAAGAACTCGCCAACGAATACCTTACTATTAAGGGGGAAGTAATTTTTAGCTTTGAAGTAAAAAACAAAGCAGAATTAAGCACAATTACCAAAGAACTATCTATTGTACATTATGATGATGCTAACAATATTGTAAAAGTAATGGCCAATAAAAATCAGTTTTCTTCATTTTTAAAGAAAGAAATAAATTTTACCCTTACTACAGAAGATAATATTGTTGGAGAAAGATTAATGACTTCTGATCTTGCAGTGAAAGCAACTAGTTATCCGCTTACAGCATATCCAACATATGCTGATTATGTAACTATGATGAATGAGTTTGCAACCGATAATCCTTCTATGTGTAAAGTAGAAAATATTGGAGCCACAACAGAAGGAGATAAATCCATATTATTTGTAAAATTATCTGATAATGTTGATCTTAATGAACAAGAACCAAGGGTAATGTATACATCCTCTATGCATGGAGATGAAATTGCTGGATATCCAATGATGCTAAATCTAATTGATTATTTACTTGATGCATACAAGGATACAAGTCATCCAAAACATGCAGAAATTAAAGATCTTCTTGATAATAACGAAGTTTGGATTAATCCATTAGCAAATCCAGATGGGACCTATAGAAATAGTCCAAATAACACATCTGTAGCAAATGCAACTAGAGGAAATGCAAATAATGTGGATCTAAATAGAAATTATCCTGATCCAGATGATGGAGTGAATCCGGATGGTAATGTACATCAAATAGAAACACTTGCTTTCATGAATTTTGCCGCATCCAAACATTTTGTATTATCTGCTAATTTTCATGGGGGAATAGAATTGATTAATTATCCTTGGGATACGTATGCAGGAGCTCACCCTGATCAGGATTATTTTATTCATGTTTCTGAAGAATATAGAGATTTATGTCAAGCTAATAGCCCTGCTGGATATTTTGATGCTTTGAATAACGGAATTACCAATGGTTTTGCCTGGTATGAAGTACAAGGAGGAAGACAAGATTATCAGATTTATAATCATAAAGGAAGAGAAGTAACCGTTGAGTTATCAGATAATAAAACCCCGGCTGCTAGTCAGTTGGTAAATTTTTGGAATTATAATCGAGATGCTCTTATTGCATTTTTAAAACAGGTAAATTATGGGATACACGGCGTGGTTACTGATGCCGTTACTAACCAGCCTATCGAAGCAAAAGTAACTGTAATAGGACGTGAGAGTTATGAATCATGGGTACCTACAGAACTGCCAGAAGGAGATTATTATAGACCAATAAAAGCGGGGACATATGATATTTTATATGAAGCAGAATGCTATGAATCGGTTACATTAACTGGTGTTACCGTAGCAGATTATGCTACAGTCATTAAAGATGTTCAATTAACACCAATTGGGGGAGTGGCACCTACTGGATTAGTTGCTTCAAATATTCAAACCACAACAGCTACGCTAAGTTGGAGTGCTAATTCTGGAGCTACTTTTGATGTGAGATATCGTGAGACCGGAACTACAAACTGGACAACTTTATCATCTGATACGAATACAATTAATATTACAGGATTAACACTTTCTACTGCTTATGAAGCGCAAGTAAGAAGTAACTGTGCAGGCGGAGCCAGTTCTCCGTACGGAACATTAATTAATTTTACAACTACAGACGCACAACCTTGTACAGGAATAAGTAATTTTCCTTATAATGAGAGTTTTGAAACTGGTATAGGAGTATGGATCAATGAAACTGGAGATGGTATTGATTGGACCCGTGATTCTGGAGGTACACCTTCATCTTCAACAGGTCCTTCTGCAGCACAAGATGGTTCTTTTTATCTGTATACAGAGGCTTCTGGTAATTCTAATAATAAGATAGCACTTCTTACAAGTCCTTGTATTGATTTGACTTCACTTTCGGGTGTTTCTTTAGAATTTGGATATCATATGTATGGATCTAATATGGGAAGCATGGAGGTTTTAGCAAGTACAGATGATGGTGTTAATTATACTTCAATCTGGACAAAAAGTGGAGATGCGGGAAATACCTGGAATCAAGCATCAGTTGATTTGTCTGTTTATGCCGGATCGGTTATCAAATTACAATTTAAAGGAACTACAGGATCAAGTTTCAGAAGTGATATGGCTATAGATAACCTTGTGATACGATCTTCTGCACCAGATACTGAGTCACCTTCAACACCAACATCACTTACTGCAGGAGCAATTACAGGAACTACTGTAAGCCTTTCCTGGAATGCATCTACAGATAATATTGGAGTTTCCGGATATGAAATATATCAAGGAACAACACTCATTACTACGGTTACAGGAACCAGTCATGTGGTATCAGGTTTATCACCAAACACTGCATATACTTTTTCAGTTAAAGCCAGAGACGCTGCAGGAAATACTTCTTCATCAAGTGATATTATTAACGTGACCACAGTAGAAACCACAATTACGTATTGTACTTCTACAGGAACTAATGTCAGCTTTGAATATATTGACTATGTTGAAATAGGAGGTATTGCAAATTCAACTGTGGCCAATGGAGGTTATGGAGATTTTACAAGCTTGGTAGGATCAATTGGTTATGGAGCCAATACCATTATATTAAGTGCAGGATTTGCTAATACAGCATATCGAGAACATTTTAGTGTTTGGATAGACTATAATCAAGATGGTGTTTTTGATACTACAGAACAGATAGTCTCGAATTCATCAAATAGTAGTGCTAATCAATCCTTTAATTTTGATGTTCCTAATACTGCTTCTTCGGGTAATACCAGAATGAGAGTATCTATGAAATATAGTACAGCTTCAGGAGCTTGTGATACATTTACCTATGGAGAAGTAGAAGACTATACAATAAATATTGGTACGTCAACCCTTTCTAAAGAGAATAACCTTACTCAATTAGGAATGAATGATATGTTTTTGTATCCAAATCCGATAGAGCAAGGTGTACTATTTATAAAAGGTATAGATCAGAAAGATGTAGCGTTTAGAATTGTAAATTATATTGGTCAAACTGTGATGAGGGATAAGTTATCAGAAGACAGTATTAATGTGACAAATTTACCTGAAGGAATGTATATCTTAGAAGTAAATACAGGTCAAAAGACTATTGCAAAAAGATTTATCATTCATAAATAATTTTAAATATATATACATAATATCAAAAGCTTCCGAAAGCATATGTTTCGGAAGCTTTTTAATTTTCTTAGTATCACTATTTATATTTTTTTTAGCTCTATACTTCTAATAGTATAACTCACGATTAATAGAAAAGCTGAGACTATGGTTATTGCCATAAGATATGCATGGTGATGATGTAATCCTCCATAGTAATCTGTAAATGGTATAGCATTAATGTTGGTATAAGTAAGCATAAAAAATATGATTTCGAATAATTTTTTTCCATTACTTAAAATTCCTAATACAACTGCAAGAGAAACAATAAATACACCTCCTAATAAAATCGTTGTAATATGAGCAAAATCAAGCAGTATCAAATACCTTACCAGCAATGGCGTGGCTAATAAAAGCGCTAATAAAATCCCTGATATCACTTGAGATAGAAGAAGTCTTCTAAGTGGTCGGTACGAAGCAAAAGTAAAGAAGTGTGTATTAAAGTTTTTTTCTTTGGTTACTAAAGAAGACCATCTGCTTACCTGAAGAAACCAAAGTATAGGTAATATGATTTGATGTGCGACAGATAGAGGAGCAAAACAAAGCGATAACACTCCTATGATGTTAAGTACCCATAACCATTTATGTCCGCTTCTTACAAGCAATACAAATTCGGTTTTTATTAATGGTAAAACCATGAAAGACTTTTCAATTTTTGGTAGTTTCGAAATATTAATATCACTTTTAATCACAGTTTTTAATACATTTTCTATCTTTTTGGGTTGAAAACGTTCTTTAATTTTGAATCTATGAAAAAATATAGAAGCAAAACCTAATAAAAACAGACCTAATCCCATCCATGCCAATCGGCTTAGAAGAAATGATCCGGGAAAATGAATTCCTTCAAAAGGAAAGTATTTGGTTTTTGAAATATTTCCCAAAGCATATCCAATAGATAACCCTGATGTATTCTCTATATTTGAAATTTCCCGCACTGATTCTTCCATTTGGTCCAGAATAATTCTGGTGCCAAAGATATCCCATCCAAATTCTTTGGTTCCGAAATTGTCATTAACCAGTATTAGTGAAAAAAGAAAGAAAAATAGTATATTTTGTAGTACGGGAATACGTCCTAAAAAAACTTCAAAGAAAACTGCTAGTACAGAAATAAAGAGTAACGAAGGTAGTACTATAACGGCGTAAGGAATAATAAACTGGAGTATTTTAAAAGGGTAACCAGTACTGTATATAAAAAAAAGTAAAATACTCATTATAAATATAATGAACGCGATTGTAGACAGGATTAAAAAGTTTCCAATGGCTTTAGATAATAGGTATTGAAAATTAGAAATCTTAGTAGTTGCTATAATTTGTCCTATTTTACTGGATATATCTTTTTTAATTCCACTATTAACCAAATAAAATCCTACTAGAGAAAGAAAGATGCTTGTCATTATAGCGGTTACATAGCCGATCCATTCTGAGTTATAGTAACCTTGATAATCACCAATACGTATGGTAGAATACGTAGCATCAGGAGGTGGAATAAAAGTATACGCTATGGCTAAACTAATACATAATGTAATTAGGAATGGATAACTACGCGTTCGTTGCAGATAGTCAGATTTTAGTAAGATTATAAACTTTTTCATGTCTTTATTATCTTTTAGTTAGGTATAGATACGCATCTTCAAGGGTTGCTTGACATAGTTTGCTATCTTTTGGGTTTTCCTCGGAAATATAACGCACGATAATATTTTCCTTTTTGCGAATTGTATTTAAGATTACATGGTTAGCACTAAAACCAGATATTGCTTCTTTGGTAATAGTAGTTTCATATACTTTGTCTTTAATCGAATCAACAATTGTATTTTGGGATGCTTTGGTAAGTAGTTGCCCATCTTTCATTATTGCAACTTCGTCTGCAATGGTATCAATATCAGAAACAATATGAGAGGACAGAATAACGATACAGTCATTTGCTAATTCTGAGATTAGATTTCTAAAACGTACACGTTCTTCTGGATCCAAACCAACAGTAGGCTCATCAAATAATACTATTTTAGGATGATTGAGCAATGCTTGTGCAATTCCGATACGTTGTTTCATACCTCCAGAATAATTTCCTATAGGTTTTTTTGCAACTTCTGTTAAATTTAATCCCTCTAATAAAAGAGCAATCCTTTGTTTTAATTGTGTACCTCCAATACCTTTTAATGCGGCCATATACTCAAGAAATTCATAAGCATTCAAGTTTGGATATACTCCAAAATCCTGCGGAAGATACCCTAATTGTTTATGCATATAGTTTGGATCTTTAATAATATTGTTTTTGTTTAAATGTATAGCCCCGTTAGTAGGTTTACTTATGGTCGCAATCATTTTTAGTAACGTGGATTTTCCTGCTCCATTAGGACCTAATAGTCCTAGAATTCCTTTTTCAATACTAAGGCTGTAATCTTTTAATCCGTATTTTTTTCCGCTGTATTTTTTGGATACGTTTTGTATATCTAATTTCATCTTTGCTATTTTTAAGGTTAATGTGTAGATGTACTATTTGGTTACTCTTTTTAATTCTGCTTTAAAACTATCTTGTCTAAAGGTGATGATGCTTTTATCTGTTGGTTTTCTTTGTAATCTCACACCGACTTTGACATCATATAGTGTATTAATATCTTCATAGGCCAGAAGGACTTTTTGGCCTTGAATGAGCATGTACATTTCATTATTTTCTGCAACGATCTCCAATTTTGCATTGGCTTCAACCAGATTATATTCTCCCACAAAATCTTTAAAATCAGCAACTATATTTTGATTTAATGATGTAGTTACTTTTTTACTATTAGAATAATCTAACATATCCTTTTGTATGGATGCTTTGAAGGGAATACTACGATTGTTACTAAATAATAGGACCAAGTTTTTGGTTGTTGGATCATATGTGTTTCTAAAAGCGTATCCAATGTTATTTCCTCCATGACCATAATGTATTGTGTTATCATGAGTATAGGACATTAGCCCTAGTCCATATTTTTCTTCTGCAGAAGGAAGCATTTTATTTACGGTTTCTTTTTTTAGAAGGATTTCAGTTTCAAATAGACCAGTATAGAATTTTTCCATGTCAAAAAGGGTAGAAGCAATACTTCCGGCAGAGAATGCATAATCAGCAAAAAAACGATAATCCAAAAGCTCATATACGTCCTTGTTTTTATCGTATGGTCGAGCTAGATTTTTAATTGTTTTAGAGACATAAGGATAAGAATCATCCATTTGTAATGGAATAAAAATTCGCTCCCTTAATAAATCAAAGTAGTCCTTATCTGTTACTTTTTCTATAATTTTTCCAAGGAGAATATAGTTAGAGTTACAATATGAATAATGACCAACCATTGACGGATCACTTTTTGGAAATTTATTTAATACATTTTTACGATAAACAGAGTCCTTGGTAGCATAAAAATACACTCGAGTATCTCTACCAACAATTTCACCAAGACCACTTTGGTGTTTCAATAATGATTCAATGGTAAGCGAACCATCAACATTTTTAATAGGAGAGAGATAAGCACCAATACTGTCTGTAAGTTGTAATGTTCCTTTTTCCTCCTCTTGTAGCATTAGTATTGCGGTAAACGTTTTTGTAGCACTCCCCACATTAAAAACGGTATTACCATTTAGATCAAAATTTCCTAGACTTGTCGTTTCTGTATTGTTATTTTTTTTAATCAGAATTCCCACCCCTTTGTTTTCTTGTTTAAGTTTTGTGGTATATTTATTTGTAATAGATGATAAGGTTTGTTCTTGAGCGGATATAGCATTGAATATGGCTAAACAAGCAAGGATAACATATAATATTAAATTTTGGATGGTTTTCATAATGATTGATTTTTGAATTAATACATTTCAAAAGTCATGTTAAAACCATACATAAAAAATAAAGAGTGACCAATGGATTGATTTTGATGATTAATAGGAGTAAAATCTCGATAGTGACCTTAATCAGCAAATTAGATATGTTCACAAGGAAAAGACTTCCTTTCATCATTAATATAAGTGTTTTCGAAACATTTTCTAGTATTTTTGGGAGCAATTAAATAAAAAACATGTCTAAACTAGATCGATTTATAGATAACAAATTTGTACAAAATATAGTCGTATGGATTTTTATCATGTTAATACTCGCGATGTCTATACAAGCAGAAAATAGACTTCTTACGGCTGTTTTTGCTGTACTGTTTTTGATTTTCCCAGTATATATAAACAATCTCAAAATAGTTCCTTTGTTTAACAGAAAAAATAAACTATTGGGAATATTGTTGTTCTGTTTAAATGCATTTGTTTTTAGTAGTATTGCTGTATATTTTATGAGTAATTATTTTGAAAAGTTTGAATGGCGTATGCTATACAATCTATTTTCAGTTATGATTTTGGCATTGCTTTTTAGCACTGCTATAAAAATTGCTAAAGACAGTTTTATACGTAGACAAGAGATAAAAGATGCTGAATTAAAATTACTTAAGGCACAATTAAATCCTCATTTTTTGTTTAATACTTTAAATAATTTGTATGGATTATCTGTAGTAAATTCTAATAAATTACCTGATTTGATGCTCAAATTATCAGACTTACTCAGGTATAGTTTATATGATACTAAAGAACAAGTAGTTCCTTTACAAAAAGAAATTCAATATCTGCAAAACTATATATCTTTAGAACGGATACGTTTAGAAGACAAAACAAATATAGTTCTAAATGTTCCTTCTGATACGGGAGCTTTATATATAGCCCCAATGCTATTAATAGTATTTGTAGAGAATGCATTTAAACATTTGGGAGTTTCTAAAAAAGATGAAAATAGAGTAATGATTGACTTGCAACTTAATGAAAGGGAATTAATGTTTATTTGTAAAAATACTATCGATACATCTGAAAATCTTGAGTCTGATTTAGAACAAGGAAAAAGCGGAATCGGTTTGGAAAATGCAAAAAAACGTTTGAATTTAATATACCAAGACAGGTATATACTTGACATAAATGAAGGAGAGGAAGAATATAATGTCCAATTAACATTACAACTTTAAATGAAATTATTAAAATGTATTATCGCAGATGATGAGCCTATTGCTCGTCAGATCTTAGAAAATTATATTGGACAAGTCCCAAATTTGGAATTAATAGCATCTTGTAAAGATGCTTTTGAGGTAATGGAGTTATTGCAGAAACAAATGGTAGATATTTTATTTTTGGATATTAATATGCCAAAATTATCAGGATTGAGTTTATTGAAAACGATGATAGACCGTCCAGAAGTCATTATTACAACAGCGTATCCAGAATTTGCTTTAGAGGGATTTGAATTATCGGTAACTGATTATTTGTTAAAACCTTTCTCATTAGAACGTTTTATACAGGCAGTACTAAAAACTCAAAAAAAGAATACTGTAGAAAATGATGTAAAAATCATTTCAGAGAAAGAGGAACTACCTAAAGCTATTTTTGTAAAAAGTGACAAGAGACTCATAAAAATACGTTTTGAGGACATTCAATATATAGAAGCTTATGGAAATTATATTAAGATTTTTACTGATACTATGGTGTTAACCCCTAATACATTATCTGATTTTTATGAGAAACTCCCGAAAGAGAATTTTATTAGAATTCATAAATCTTTTGTGATTAATTTCAACGAATTAAAATTGATAGAAGGGAATCAACTTATACTTAATAGTACTAAGGTTTTACCTATAGGAAAATCATATAGAAAACTAGTACTAGATAAAATAGACGGGATATGATCTTATTATTACATCTTTTAAAAATAACAAAAACGGTATTGATTTCTATTTTAATAATACTATTTGGGTATTCTAATATTAATGCTCAAAAAGATACTTACCCTAGTTATATAATAAGAGCTTTTGAGAATAAAGAAAATATTGAATCTTTAAGTTTTGATAAATGGGAACCCTCAGTAATACCAGATTCTATAGGAGTTTTTAGCAATTTAAAAGATCTAAAAATATTTAGAAACCAACTTAGCGAATTACCAGAATCAATAGGGGAGCTAACCAATTTAGAAATATTCTTTATTTATGAAACTAACCTTAAAGAAATACCGCAGTCATTTACTAAACTCATCAAATTAAAAGATTTAAGAATTACACATGGTAAAATAAAAGAAATATCATATTTGATGAGATTAAAAGAATTGAGAACACTTGATCTTGCAAATAACAATATAACCCATGTACCAAAAGAGATTGGGGGTTTGAATCATTTATATTGGTTAGAATTTCATAATAATAAACTGACTTATCTTCCTGAATCTATAGGGAAACTTACAGAATTAGAGATGTTAAGGGTGAACAAAAATAAATTAAAAAGATTACCAGAATCTATTGGTAATTTAAAAAATCTGGAAATGCTCGAACTTTATAAAAATAAGCTTCGCGATTTACCGGATTCGTTTAAAAATCTGACCAGTCTCAAAAGACTATATTTAATAGATAATAAGTTCGATGCTTTGCCTACCGTAATTGGAGATTTAAAAACCTTGCAATCACTTAGTATTGGAGGGTTAGGGCTAAAGACTGTTCCTGAATTTATTGAAAATCTAACAAATTTAAAATCAATAGGTTTAGAAAGAAATAAATTAAAAGAATTTCCAGAAGTAGTGAGTACGTTAGAAAATTTAGAAACTCTGGTTCTCAATCAAAATAAGATAAAAACTTTACCACAATCATTAGCAAAGCTCACTAAACTAAAGAAATTATATGTATTGGATATAAAATTAGATAGTTTTCCTAATGCAGTTAGTCAGCTAAAAAATTTGGAGTTTTTGATGCTTAATGAAAATAGTATAAAAAGTTTACCACAATCTTTAACAAACCTAACGAAACTTGAGGAGATATATTTATCAGATACAAAATTAGATGTTTTTCCAGAAGTTATAAAAGATATGGAGATGTTAGAAGAACTAGATCTAAGTAAAAATAACTTAAGTAACATTCCATATTTAATAGGTAATTTAAAAAATTTAGAGGTATTAATTCTTAACAAAAATAAATTAAGAAATTTACCAGAGACGATTAAACATTTAGTGAATTTAAAAAGACTAGAGATAACTCATAATAAGCTTACAGAAGAAGAGAAACAGAAAATAAAACAATTATTGCCAGAATCTTGTAAGATTTATTTTTAAATCGAGATCAAAGCCCACCTTTTATTTAATACTAAATTCTAGTTTATATTCATCGCAAAGTTGCTTTTTATCTAAAATACTAACTCCACTATCAAATAATCTATTTAGGTTGTTTCCTGCCAGATCTTCTAGGCGAGAATCAATCAAAACTTGATATTGCCCTTTTTTCCATGGATGTTTTGGAGTAAAAATTAATGTTGATTCATTGTTTGTTAGTTGCCATTCTCCATAGATTTCTTGTTTTTCAGCATTAATAATTTTCATGCTATTTAGGGTACTACCATAGTCCATGGATTCACCAAGAAAAATAACCAAATCATCATTGTTTTCTGGAGGTAAAATTTTGAAAGAACCCATACTGGGCTGTATTCGATCTGCATAAGTAATTTTAAACAAATGAGTAAAATCTTTTTGCATGGAAACACCTTGTCGGTCCTTTATGTTTTTTAATACGATTAATTGATACATAGCATCGTTTTCGAATACTGGCCCTAATTGTTTGTTAGGAATTAAATCACGTTTTTGTCGCCCGGGCTCTATCCAGACAGTTAACAGTTTTCCGTCTTCACTAATAAGAGCATTTTCAAGAGATAAAGTAGTCCTGGATAATGTATCTCCCTGATTATTTATAAAACGAATATAATCGTACACATGAACTTCATTAACGGGATGAGAAAATTGTACATACCACTTTAACAGGTTCGAAGGGAGTGATTTTGCAGAAGGATAAATCGCTTCTACCGCAAGATAATTATACGCTTCAGGTATCTCTAAAGTAAAATATTCTATGGTATTGTTATATATAAAGGTATACTCCTGATTCCATCCAAAAGGCACCAATGGTGTAAAATGAAGTTCTAGCTCATCTATCTGTATTGTACCCAGTATGGGATGTGTACGATCAAGTTCTTCTTCAGAAATTTGGCCTCTATACACCTTAAGATTATTAGAAAGGTTAAACTCATCTGTTATAGTAAGACGGGTTTTGCCAAAGCTAAACCTTGGAGATGTCTGCGAGAACATCCCCAAAACAAAATAAAACGATATAAATATGACACTAACAATGCTTTTAAACTTGTTATGCATGGCTTGTTAGTATTATTTCTCGATCCACCAGGTACGTCCTTGTTTTAAAGCTAAATTTCCATTCGATTCTCGTTGTACGATTAAGAAACCAGATGGTCCGTAGTTATCTAATTGTTGGACATTTACAAAAGGTAAATTTACATAATCAACACCTACAGCAGCTCCTTTTTTGATAACAGGAGTAGTGAGAGAACCTTCATAAGCTTCTAAATCAGAAAATTCCATTTTCATTAGAGGTCTATTACTATTGGCAATAAGTAAATATCGTTTCCCTTCATTTTCCACTTCAATCATATCTACAGGACTGTTTCCACTGCCGAGTTCTGCGACAGTTCTTCCTTTGTTATGAACACCTGGTTTGATTTGATCTGTAGGAAATATGACCAATGGGGTACATGTATATCCAGCAATAATATGAGAACTCCCTTTTATCTTAGTAGGAACAAATGCTTTTATAGGAGCATGTGTTTCATATTTACCATGTGCAGCATGATAAATTTCTAGAGAGCTGTAATTCTGTTCTTTAGTAAACGGAAAATCGATTGACCGAAAAGTGGATCCAAATTCTTTATTACTTAAACCAGATAACATAATTTTTCCAGAAGTATATTGCATATCTGCTACCGCCCACTTACGAAGTTCTCGACCTCGTTTGTCTTTTGCATCCATTGCGATTGGATCAAGTAAAGAAGTTTTGCTATGAGAAATATTATCTAGAGATACTGGTTTTAATTTATTATTATCTACCTTAAATAATATAGCAGTTCCAGAACCATGATGTACAGATAAATAAATATTATTATTCTCAGGATTAACAGCCATATCAGTAATTTGTATTTGGTCTGTTGTAGTACCTAACATATCAGCAATAAGTTGATCCAAAAGGTCTATTTTTACCTTACTATTATCAACTTTTGGATGTGAACTTACGTCAATTGCAACTATTTGTGCAGATTTACTATCCCCAATAAATAATATGCCTTTGGGTCCGAAGGTCATAGAATTAATTGATTTAATCTCAGGATTACCGGTAGTAAAATTAGCTTTTAAAGAAGAATTTGCGTTACCGGTGATGGTCAAAAAAAATAGAATCAAAGTGATGATGAATGTTACTAATGTTTTCATGGTGTGCGATTTATAGAATGATCGATGTTTTTAAAAGTAAAGAAAAAGTAGTATGTCTACAGTTAAAGAATTGCTAATATGATTAAGAGTATTTTTTGAGCATTTTTTAGTGGCATTATATTTGCGCAAAAATTATCTTTATATTTAAGAGTATTTGCTGGATTTCTAATTTGATAACATGTCATGATCTCATTAAAAACTAAAGAGTTTTTAGGTAAAACAACAGAACAGTTTTCTTTTGATAATTATGATATTTCTATGGTTAAATATCATCAACCAGTATCAGAAGATTGGCATTCTCATGAAAAGTATCATCTTTCCTTAGTTTTACAAGGGGGTAACTTAGAATCTAGAAAAGGAAAAGATATTCAGGTACTGCCAGGAAGTATCATATTATATGATAAAGAAGAAATACATCGTAATCGGCATACCGCATTTCCTTCTGAGAATCTTAATATAGAAATAGATGATCTATTCTTTATGCAAAATGAACTTTCAACTTCTGATTTTAAAACATCAATACTTAAAAATACAGAGGTTCAGTTTGAATTATTAAAGATATATAAAGAACTACGAGTTAATGATATCTCTTCTTCAGTATCTGTTCATTCGTCATTACTTACCTTGTTTTCGGGTTATAATAAAGCAACTGACTGCAAACCTCCCTGGGTAGATGTTATTAGAGAGTTATTATGTGATCGTTGGAATGAGTTTATAACACTCGAAGAATTATCTCAGGAGCTTCATATACATCCTGTTACGATTTCAAGATATTTTTCCAAATACTTTAATTGTACGCTTGGAGAGTATATGCGCAGAATCAAAATAGAAAAAGCCATTTTATTTTTAAAGCATAGTAATAAGTCTCTCACAGAAATTACTTTTTTATGCGGTTTTTCTGATCAGAGCCATTTTTCGAAGATATTTAAGCTCAACACAGGTTTTAGACCTTATGAATTTAGAAAAATATAATAGATTATTTCTTCTAGGTTAATTTCATCCTATTTTTTAAGCTTTTTTCTTCATTAATTTACATAACTAGTAGTGTATTACATTATTCATATAATTAATTAAGTCATTCAATAATCATGAAACAAGCAGTCTTTATGAAAAGTATAATAGTAATCGCATTTCTTTTCATTTTAACGCCTTCCTTTTCTCAGTATCATAATAATGATATTATAAAACAGGCACAAGAATTATTAGAAAAGAATTATATCTTTTTGGATAAAGCAAAAGAAACAAATGCGCACCTTGATGTATTAATGAAAAAAGGTTTCTTTGATGAAAAATCTCCCGCTGATTTAGCAAAAGCACTTACCTTAGAATTGCAAAAGATTACAAAAGATAAACATCTTCGTTTTTCGGCCCCTAGAAAAGATCAAGTAAAAAAGAAAAAAGAAAGATCAATTACAGCAAATCTAGCCAGGTATAGATCTCCAATGTTACGAGGATTTCAACTTTTGAAATCTAATATTGGTTATATAGATTTGGCATTTTTTGGTGGTTCTGAAGAACATCTGGCAAAGATAGACCTTGTTATGAAAGAGATGCAAATTGCGGATGCTATTATTATTGACATGAGAAGAAACGGAGGAGGACATCCAACCACTGTTAACTATCTATCCAGTTACTTTTTTAATGAAAAAGTATTACTTAATTCTATATATTCTCGTGCACAAAATCATACCGAAGAATTATGGGTTGTGGATGTAAATGGAACAAAAAGACCTAAAGTACCGGTGTATATACTAACTAGTACATCCACATTTTCTGGGGCAGAAGATTTTTCATATACCATGCAAAGTAGAAGTAGAGCTACTATAATTGGGGAAGTCACAGGAGGAGGGGCTCACCCTACACGATATTTTCCTTTGGATCATGGTTTTGGAATAGGGATACCTTTTGCAAGAACTATTAATACAGTTACAAAAACAAATTGGGAGGGAGTTGGTGTACAACCAGATATTAAAATGGTTGCTGATGATGCTCTGGAAAAAGCAAAGGAATTGGCAATAGAAGAAGCTTCAAAGTATAAGAATTCTCTTTTTGTACCATTAGAAAAGGCACTTACTGCTTTAAAAGATAAAAACGGAGAAGAAGCAGATAAAAATAAAGTACATAAACAACTTGAGTTGTTGGTAAAAGCCAATATACTTGGAGAAGGAAGTATTAATGAACTTGGATACGAATACATGCAAAGTAAGAAAACACAAATAGCTCAGGTTATTTTTAAATCAAACACCCTTCTGTTTCCAGATTCTGCAAATGCTTGGGATAGTCTTGCAGAAAGTTACTTAAATTTAGAGAATAAGGAAAAAGCAATCGAGTATTATAATAAAGCCATAAAAATGGATCCTGATGGAGGTGTTGGAGATAATGCTCGAGCAATGCTAAAAAAAATTACAGCAAAAGTTGTAGCACATTAATAATTAGATACTAATTATTTAAAGCATACCTTTTGAAAGATGATCTACCAGATCATTTCTAAGAAAAGATAATTTTAAAGGAGCCAATATCCTATAAGATTAACTCTTAGAAATGATCTGGTTTTGTTTTTGGAGTAAAACTTCAAGCCTATTTTTAGTGATCAAGCTATAAAAGTAAGAGAGTTTACTTATTTCTCTTTATAATCTATAATATCTTTTATTTCCACTCCCATATAATCGGCTATTTTCTTTAACCGTTCAAAGTCTTTTAATAGATCTTTTCGCTTAACGACATAATCTCCGGCCTGCGGACTTACTCCCAGAACTTTTGAAATACCATATACCGTTTTAGCTCCTTTACTTTTTTTAAGGAGCTTTTTTAATTTTCTATTAACCATAAAACAAACATACATATAATGTTTGATTAATCAAATAAATTTTTATTAAAAAAATATTTGATTATTAAAATAATGTTTGTATATTCGTGAAATACAAATTCAAAATCATCAAACTATGAAACTCTTATTGGCAACTGTAGTATTTTGTGTATCTATAGGAAATGCAACCCCATCGATAACAGATCCTATCTCATTAAAAAAGAAAGATAAAATTGAGCGTAAAAAAGAAGATGCTTCTCAAAATAAAAATGCGCATTCTTTAAAGAAATGGAGAATCACAATAGAGTATACTAATGGTAATGTATTATCTAAGACCATTGTTGTTAATAAAAATTCTAAATTAAGTGCGTTAGAAACAGCTTTTAAAGAAGCTGACAAACATTTGAAGGATATTAAAAATGTTAAAGAATATAGCATATCTCCCGTTACCAACTCTTATGTGATATTAGCAGGAGAATAAAATTTAATCAATACCCTGAACTTACCTATACTTATAAAAAAGGATCGTACATTACGGTCCTTTTTTATATTTCTAAAATTATCATTAACAATTCTAGATTAAATTCAAAAAGAAGTTTATACCTTTCTTAACTATTGCAAATTAGTATTGATATGTCTAAAGTATTCTCTGTTTTTCTTTTTTTAAGTTGTTTAATGTCATTAACAGCACAGGATGATAATCCTTCTCAACAATTTTGGAATTCTTTACAGAATTTATGTGGAAAATCATTTGAAGGCATTCTAGAATTACCAGCAGAGGATGACCAGTTTGGAGGAAAAAAATTAATAATGCATGTGCGTCAATGTAGTAATGATGTAATTAAAATACCGTTTTTTGTAGGAGAAGATAAATCCAGAACTTGGGTATTAACTCATATTAATGATCGAATTATGCTGAAACATGATCATAGACATCAAGATGGTACCGAAGATAAGATCACTCAGTATGGAGGTATAACAACGAATCCTGGACAAAAGGATATACAGATATTTCCTGCAGATAAAGACACGCAAAAAATGATTCCTAAAGCTTCAACAAATGTTTGGTGGATAACTATAGATGATACAAAATTCACATATAATTTGAGAAGATTAGGAACACCAAGAGTTTTTAGAGTAGTAATGGATATTACAAAACCAGTCAAAAATCCCGAGGCACCTTGGGGTTGGAAAGAAAAATAAATGTAATCTAACTATTTAAAATTTTCATCAAGAATTACTTCTTCATTGAGTTTTTCTGTTACATTCAAATGAGCTACTTCTCCAGCTCCCAAAAACCGATATCGAAGACCAACAATATTCCCCATAGATTTATTATACTGTCCAGAATAGATTTTTTTATTGTCTATTAACACAGTTACGTGTTTTTCTTTTATATCTATATGTATTGTTCTAAATTCTGATAAATCGACGCCAAACGCAGAAAGATCATTTTCCTTACCTTTTAAGTATAAATCATTAAGCATAAGGTTGATATCAGAAACACATCCTGGTATTGAAAAAGGGATGACTAGAGCACCGTTCGTTCCAAGAATTACAATTTTTAAAGATTGACAAATGGCCCACTTTTCGTTATATACATTTCGTACTGAAGTTTTTATAGATAAGTTATCTCCAGAAGAACCTTTAAAATCTTTTACCAAATGAAAAGAAGAAACAATAGGTTCTGTACTGGTTGTAATTTCTTTAATAATAGATTTCGGAAAAGACAAATTACTATGAAACAGATTATCACTTTGTATATATTTAGGAACAGGCTTGTAATCTATTGTACCAATCCAACCAGGAGAGGTAATAAATAAATCATGTTCTTTTATAATTTTACCATCAACTAGAAGTTTTGCCCCAAAATAACCAGGGTAGTAATAGATTCCTGTTGCCTGATCTTGTTTTGGATTTATTTTAATAGTCTTGGTGACATCCCAAAACTGTTGAATATAGATGCTGTCTGATGTAATATGATTTAAATTAAAATCAAAAACTACAGAGTTAGGTAAGCCATCAGTTATGGGGCGGCTACTAAATTCAACTTTTGTGAAGTCAATTGTTTTCGATGTATTCTGATTAGATCCAATCATAGAATAAAAAGAAATAAATACAATTGTCAAAACCGCCGCAGATGTTGCAATAATCCCCATATTTTGCAAGACTTTTTTTTCTAACCATGAGGATTTTTGACTTTCATTCTTATGTTTAAAATCCCTCCAGTTTAGATATCCGGCAAATTGTGAAAGGGTATTTAAGGTACTAATACTAGGTGCGCTTTTGTAGCTCACTTTACCCCAAATTCGTTTTAATGTAGTAGGACTTAAAAGAACTTGAGTATGTTGTTGGATAGTTTCGCTTAATTCAATAAATACATCATTATGCCAAACATCAGAACTTCCCCATTCGAGATTTTCTTCAATTTCGAGGAGACATTTCTGTACTAATTTATATTCTGGATATGTATTCATAATCTCTAACAAAAATCATCAAAAAATACGACTTGAACAACATTGAATCGATTTGAATGAACTTGTTTCTGCTTTATTTGGTAATAGGTTAGAACTTTGAGTTCAATCAAAAAATTAAATCTAATGATCAAGGTATTCACTTTCGTTTTATTGAGCACACTTTGTATTCACACTACAAAATCACAAAATATTATCCCTATTGATACAACACATTGGGAAATTAATGCTCAGTCTTATGTCTTAGAGAATTTTAAAGGCAAAGACGCTATTTATATTCAACGTGGTTTAGCATACCTCAAGGACACCAAATTTTTAAATGGGACTATAGAATTTGATGTGTATCTCACAGAACGTCAGGGGTTCCCAGGAGTTCGCTTTAGGGCAGTAGATAGATCTAATATGGAATCTTTTTATCTACGAGCTCATTTGCCAGGAAAACCCGATGCAAATCAAGCTACCCCAGTTATTAATGGGGTTTCGCCTTGGCAACTCTATTTTGGACCGAGATATTCTTTTCCCTATGACTATAATTATGACGGTTGGACACATGTAAAACTAGTAGTTAACGGTCGTAGAGCTCAGATATATTTGGATTATGCAAAAAAACCGAATCTATCTTGGGATTTGATTCGTGAACCCCGTGAAGGAGAAATTGCTATAGGGGGGGGAGGAGCTTCGGCTATGCACTATGCAAATTTTACAATTAATAAAAATGAATATGACATTGTAGATTTTAAACCAATAAAAAGAAAACCAATAGAAGGGTTAGTTCCAGAATGGCAAGTTTCTGATATTTTTGAAGAAAAGCAGTTAGATGATATTACGAATTTAACAAAGGTTGTTAAGTCCAGAAAGTGGGGTAAAATGATTCAGGTAGAAGAAGGTACCGCTGCTAATATTGCAAGAGAGGTAATTTTAAGAGATGGAACTCCGAGAAATACTGTTTTTGCAAAAATTACCTTTACATCGGATAAGGACCAGGTAAAATTATTTGAATTTGGATATAGTGATAGGGTGGTTGCTATTTTGAATAATAATGCTATTTATAAAGGAACCAATAGATGGAGATCCAGAGACTATCGATATTTAGGAACTGTTGGATTGTTTGATGCAATATATTTGGATCTAAAAAAAGGAGAAAATACACTGCTGTTAGCGGTATCTGAAGATTTTGGAGGTTGGTTAGTTACCGGTAAATTCTCTAATCCAAAAGGGGTTACAATTAAATAAAACTCATTTTTATATTTAAAACTTCACATTAAGACTAATGGCGGTAGTTTCTATTTTGGCATATTTTAAATCAGGAGCATATCCATTTCTATAAGTAACACCTATACTGATATGTTCCTGTTTTCCTGGATAATAATTAAATGAAAGATTTACTAAAGGAAGCTCTTTTTTTATGGTAGAACTATCGCCCAAAACTCCTCTATAAGTTCCGTCAAAAATAAGCTGTATAGATTGTGGTAAAGCCCAGTATTCTACAAATAATCGTGCAAATAAGGCAGAGAATGTTTCCGTTTTTCCTTGTGAAACCAGATCAGGGACTTCATTGTATTCATAACCAAAATATGGAAAGTATAACCCTTTATAATCTACTTCATCATTTTTAAAACGCCATGTAACTCCGGGTAAATATGAATATTCTGGGTCACCAATAAATGACAATTGTCCCACATACCTTAGCTCATTATGATCTTCCAAAAGATTACGTTTAAATGCAAAATTGGATAACAGATAAGGTTTTAGTGTAAAACTTTGACCAAAATAATACTCTGCATTAATACCAGCACTTAGTTTATCATTTTCATTATCCTCATTAGAAGACTTATGCCATTCTATTACCGGATATAGCAATAAAACAGAATTTGTATGTTCCAGTAACTCGATTTCGCCAAATTTAATAGCTAAATCTACATTTATAAAATCATTATCTGATTTATGATTCTCAAAGAAACTAAACGTAGCAGGTTTATATTCATTAACAGAACCATCAAAAGTTTTTCTAATGCTAATATTATTTCGCTCTAACCAATTTTTAGTATCATCTTGAGAAAGGAGGTCCGCAGGAATAATACATACACATAATACTACTACAATTGGAATAAAATAACTTTTCATAACCTAGTGGTTTATTTTGTTATTGATCAAATTACAAAGTAGAGCAACGGTTAAATTACTTTTCTTTATTTCTGTTGCTAAAATTGTAGCATTAGGTTCAAAATTTTTAACATACCCTCTTAGTGCCAATGCCATACTAATTAGTTGTGGATTATTCATTTTAAGTGGGTGACTTTTTAATATAAAATTGTCCTTCAATTTATGAACAGGAAACCTTGAGAATTTAGAAACAAAGTCTTTAACATCTGTAAAAATTTCTGATTGAGTTGGCTTTTTCATAATGCTATTCTTTAATATTTCAAAAGTAACATTTGCAAATGACTTTTATATATCAACCCTTAGTATTATTGAAGAGTTGAGAATATTTAAGGTATACATATTAATACAAATAATGTATTTATCGAAGTGTTAAATAACAATTTTGTAACCTTTTTTAACAACACTTTGTCAAATCAATGCGAATTCGCAATAAAAGTAAGTAATCATATTAATTTTATACAAGATGAATCAATCAAAACGAATAGTATCCTATACTATATTTATATTAACCCGTTGTGCATTTAGTTAATATTAATTTTTAGGTTGTTTATATTTCTGTTGAATTCAAACCTATTGATATATTGAATAATGGTCATTGCTGTGATCTTTGATAAGATTCTATTTTTAAATCACTCAAAAGATTTCGCATAATTTCTTCGAATCATAAATTNTAACCCGTTGTGCATTTAGTTAATATTAATTTTTAGGTTGTTTATATTTCTGTTGAATTCAAACCTATTGATATATTGAATAATGGTCATTGCTGTGATCTTTGATAAGATTCTATTTTTAAATCCCTCAAAAGATTTCGCATAATTTCTTCGAATCATAAATTGATCACAGAGTTGAGAAAACAATGTTTCAATACGTTTTCTAGATTTCTTGAAAATATAGGGTTGTTCTTTGTAATTAATTTGATTCTTACGCATCGGAGTTTTAAGCCTAATATTATGAGATTCAAATAGATTTAGTTGATATTCTGCTGATAAATACCCTCTATCACCAAGCAGTAAACAATCCTTGAGNAAATCCCTCAAAAGATTTCGCATAATTTCTTCGAATCATAAATTGATCACAGAGTTGAGAAAACAATGTTTCAATACGTTTTCTAGATTTCTTGAAAATATAGGGTTGTTCTTTGTAATTAATTTGATTCTTACGCATCGGAGTTTTAAGCCTAATATTATGAGATTCAAATAGATTTAGTTGATATTCTGCTGATAAATACCCTCTATCACCAAGCAGTAAACAATCCTTGAGTTGATGTTTTATGTCTTTTAAATAATTGATATCGTGTACAGAAGCAGGACTAATGTCCATACTTTCTATAACACCTTGTGCAGAACAAACAGCGTGAAGTTTGTATCCATAATAATGGCTTGATTGGCTAGCACAATACCCTTTTTCAGGTAAGCTATAATTTTGCTCTTTACAGATTTTACTTCTGGAACTCCTTGATAATTTGCAGACTTCCAAAGGCATGCTATCAACAATATAACAATGTTCAAACTGATTCAATGTGAACACCAATTCTTTGCGAAGTGATTCTCTAAAGCAAAATAATTTTCGTTTTCTTCTATTGTAAACACTTCGCTCGATTTTGGCAGATAAATTAGATGGCAATATTCTAAAAAGTTGACATTCACTATCAATACTCATATATTCTGAAGTTAAATCAATAGCTATGAGTTCTTTATCTCTCAATTTAGGTTTACGTATTTGATGTAAATAATCCATTTTTGAATCTAATCCTTTTAAAACCTTGAGTATTTTATCGTAATTTGCTTGAAAGTTGTGCATATGAATTATAGTGTCGTAACTACAATTTACTGCCTTTTAGCAGTTTGCGCAACTTTTTCTAAATGCACAACGGGT